>JADZAI010000095.1 GCA_020852655.1 Alphaproteobacteria bacterium | reverse complement strand
GCTGGACGACATCGACCCGCTGACCGGCCTGCCGAAGTGCTATCCGATCACCGGCACGGGCGATGGCGGCGTCACGATCAACACGATCGGCACGAATCTCCAGCTCGCGAGCGAAACGTCCTATCTCTACAACTACTATTTCTTCACCCCGGGCATCGTGAAGGCCGCGGGCGCCGAGAACGGCATCCTGTTCCAGCGCTGGCGTCCGAATTCCGGCGTTTCGACCGGCCTCATCGGCTTCGAGGGCGTCGGCGGCTTCGGCACCCTGCCGGGCGGCGATCCGGACGGCGAAGTCTTCGCGATGAGCCTCAACATCCGCGACACGTTCGAGCCGCGCATGCTCAACGCGTCGCTGATCTCGGGCGCGAAGATCTACACGGGCTTCCTCCAGGGCTCCTATGAGCTCAAGGCCATGGGCAACGCGGAGATCTACGGGGAAGTCCTCGCCAACCGGCGCGAGTCGGAGCAGATCGGCTATCGCCAGCTCACGCTGGACTATCCGCAGTTCAGCCCGCTGATCCCGGCCAGCCTCCAGTTCATCGAGACGCAGGATCCTTCCGACCCCACGCAGACTTTCCTGCGCCGTATCCGCTTCTCCGGCCCGCAGGCGACCTCCGGCGGCGATCCGGTCGGCATCCGCGCCTTCATCGGTTTCGGCAACGACCGCAGCCACCAGGAAGTCGACTACGTCAAGGCGAATGGCGGCATCCGGGGCGAGCTCGGCTTCGGCGACTGGCGCTATGACTTGAACCTGTCCTACGCGAAGTCCGACGCCAGCTACACGTTCGACTCCTTCCTGATCGACAAGCTGACCTACGCGACACATGCCGTCGCGGCGCCGGCCGGCTTCTCGGGCCCGACCCGTGGTGGCCTGACCTGCGCGATCAACCTCACCAACCCCGGCGAGAACTGCATCGTCGCGCCTGCGCTCAACTCGCAGACGATCGGCGGCATCCTGCCGCAGGACTTCAAGGACTACATCTTCCGTCCGGTCACCGGCCACACGACCTATCAGGAGACGATCCTTTCCGGTCAGGTGGACGGCACGCTGTTCAGCTACGGTGACGACAAGAAGGTCTCGGCCGTCGTCGGCATCGAATACCGCGACGCCAAGATCAACGACACGCCGTCGATCGAAAGCCAGAACGCCAACCTGCTGAACTTCACGTCGTCGGCCCCGACGCGCGGCAACGACTCGGTCGTGGAAATCTACACCGAGCTCGAGTCGACGATCCTGGAAGACGTGCCCGGCGCCAAGGAACTGACGCTGAACGTCTCGGGCCGCTATACGAACTATGATTCGTATGGCTCCGACTGGACCTACAAGGTCGGCGGCATCTACACGCCGGTCGACTGGGTCTCGTTCCGCGCGACCTACGGCACCTCGTATCGCGCGCCTGCGCTGTTCGAGCAGTTCCAGGGTGCGACGACCGGCTTCTTCGACCAGGACTTCGACCCCTGCAACAACTACGGCGCACCGGGCAAGAACCCGATCCTCGTGGCGAACTGCACGGCGGAAAACCTGCCGCGCGGCGGCAACTTCCAGGCGACGTCGGGCATCACGGTCATCAACCAGGGCGGCGCCGCAGCGGGCCTGGAAGCCGAGACGTCGGACAACTTTACCGCCGGCATCATCTTCCAGACGGACGTCGGCAACGACTATGGCCGCCTGGCCTTCGCGGTCGACTACTACAACATCCAGATCGACAACGGCGTTGCCCAGATCGGCGCCGCGGCCATCCTGGCGCTCTGCTACAACGATCCTGACTTCCGCGCGGGCGGCAGCTATTGCGGCCTTGTGGAAGCCCGCGATCCGGTAACCTTCGCACTGACGGTGTCGGACAGCTACACCAACGTCTCCACGCAGACGGTCGAGGGCATCGACTACAACCTGCGCTACGAGGTGGATCTGTACGGCGGCACGCTGCTGTTCAATGCGGAAGTCACGCAGTATCTCGAGCAGGGCTTCCAGCTCCTGCCGACGGACGAGATGGACGACTACAACGGCACGCTCAACACGCCCGACTGGACCGGCGACTTCGACCTCAGCTACACGAAAGACGGGTTCCGGGTGCGTTACGAGGTCGAGTGGATCGGCTCGATGAGCAGCTACGGTTTCCTCAACGACGAAGAGCGCGCGACCAGCAACTTCGACCTCGATGTGCCGAACTACTACCTGCACAACCTCTCTGTTCAGTACACGGACGAAGAGGCGCAGTGGTCGGCCATCGTCGGCGTGCGCAACATGTTCGACAAGGAACCGCCGACGATCTCGTCGCAGTTCTACGATCGCGTCGGCAATTCGCCGCTCTACTCGGGCTACGACTATCTGGGCCGCGAGTTCTTCGTGAACATCTCGAAGTCGTTCTAAGAACGACGCACCTTCCTGAGCTGGAACGGCGGGCCAATGGCCCGCCGTTTCTTTTTCTGTCAGCCGCGGCGGACGGGCTCGAAGCGCTGGAGGGCGTACCAGCCGAGCGCGACGAAGAGAAGAAGCACGACGCCCTGCGCGATCAGGAAGGGCGGCTCGGAGCCGGACGGCGCGAGGGCGTGCAGCGGCCTGATCTTCTGGAAGGCCTGCACGACCAGCGCCAGGACGTTCAGGTAGAAGGCGAAGACCACGGCCCCGACATAGACGGCGCGCCAGGCACCGGAGAGGCGGCAGCCATAAAGCGCATAGAGCGCGAGGACCAGCGTGACGCCGGAGACGATGCCGGTCGCGAAGGCCGGCGTGACGCCGGCAGAGGGAAGGAGAAAGCCCGTCCCGGTCGCCGCGATCGTGAACGCGAGGAAGAAGGTCGTCATCCGCGTCAGCCGGCCCGGGCTGATCATGCGCGCCACCACCGGGATGCCGAGCAGGATCGCCACGAGGCTGATCGCCACATGGATGAAGGTCAGATAGGTCATCCCGAAGATCATCGCGTCCCCCGTCTTCTGCGCGCGAGACAGATGCTGGCATCGTAACGGCGCGGCGTCGCGGCTCCAAAACGCCGCAGGGACGCGCGCGTCTAAAGACGCGCGGCGTGGAAGGCGATGTGATCCGCCATGAAGCTCGCAATGAAGAAATAGGAGTGGTCGTAGCCTTCGTGGCGCCGCACGCTGACCTTGCGCCGGGCCTTCGCTGCGGCGTGCTCGAGCAGTTCGGGCTTCAACTGGCCTTCCAGGAACTGATCGGCGAGACCCTGGTCGACGAGGATGTCGTCGAAGGCGGCACCCGCACCGTCCTCGATCAGCGCCGTCGTGTCATGCGCACGCCAGGCCGCCTTGTCGGGGCCGAGATAGGCCGTCAAAGCCTTCTCGCCCCACGGGCAGTTCAGCGGCGAGACGATCGGCGCGAAGGCCGAGACCGACCTGAACGTCTGCGGATTGCGCAGCGCGATCGTCAGCGCGCCATGCCCGCCCATGGAGTGCCCGGTGATGCCGCGCCGCTTCGCATCGGCGGGGAAGTTCGCCAGCACCGCCTGCTGAAGGTCTTGCGCGATGTAGCTGTACATGCGGAAATGCGGCGCCCACGGCGCCTCCGTCGCATCGACATAGAAGCCCGCACCCTGGCCGAGGTCATAGGCCGGATCGTCGGCGACGCCCTCGCCGCGCGGGCTCGTGTCGGGCGCGACGACCATCAGGCCGGCCTTCGCGGCAGCGCCATAGGCGTTCGCCTTCGCGGTGAAGTTCTCTTCCGTGCAGGTGAGGCCGGCGAGGAAGAACAGCACCGGGAACGGTCCCTCGCCCGGCGGCGTGAAGACCGAGAAGCGCATCTTCGTACCCGTCGCGGCGCTCTCGTGCCGCACATAGCGCAGCGTGCCGCCGAACGTCTTGTGGGTGTTCAGAATCTCGATGCCGGTCATGGCGCCCGTAGGTAGTGGCGGTGACGCGCCTTGACAAATATGACCGATCCGTTCAAATATGACCATACGGTCATGTTATGGATTTGCCGTGAGCGCCCTGCCCCGCACCCAGCGCCGCACCGAACGCAACCGCGCCGCCATCCTAAGCGCCGCCGAGGCGCTGTTCGGGGCGCGGGGCGTCGAGGCGGTCAGCATCGACGAGATCGCCGATGCGGCGGACCTCGCGAAGGGCACGCTCTACAACCACTTCGCGGACAAGGACGCGCTCGCCGCCGAGATCGCGCGCACGGCGCGGCACGACGGCGAGGCCCGCGTCAGCGCCGCCAACCACGGCGTCACCGATCCGGTCCGGCGCACGGTGCGCGGCATCATCGTCTTTGCCCGCTTCGCACAGGAGAGGCCCGAACGGGCGCGAGCGCTGCTGCGCATGACGCCGCGTGCCTCCGATCCCGGCGCGGGCGTGAATGCCGGGCTGCGTGCCGACATTGCCGCAGGGATCGCATCCGGCGCCTTCGCGGCCGGCGATGCCGAGACGGCGACGCTGTCGGTGCTCGGCGTCGGGCATATTCTCATTGCGCGGATCGTCGATTCCGGCGCGGCGCGCACGGACGCCGAGGCGATCGCCGCGGCGCTCGGCGGCTTCGTGCTGCGCGGCCTCGGCCTCCCGGCCGCACGGGCCAATCGCATCGCGGCGGCGGAGGCGGCCGATATCTTCAAGGAGGGCTGAATTGAGCCTGGTCAAGATCAAGGACATCGCCCATGTGCGCTTCACGGCGCCCGATCTCGATGCGATGGAAGCCTTCCTCGGCGAGTTCGGCCTGACGCGGACCGAACGGCGCGACGACACGCTCTTCATGCGCGGCACCGGCGCATCGCCTTTCCTGCATGCGACGACACGCGGCGCGGCCGGCTTCGCGGCTATCGGCTTCGCGGCGGACTCGGTCGATGATCTCGGCATCCTGGCAAAGGCCGAGGATGCCGCGATCGAGGCGCTCGATGCACCCGGCGGCGGCTCGGTCGTGCGCTTGCGCGATCCCGACGGCTTCCTGGTCGAGGTGACCGCCGGCCAGCAGCCTGTCGCGCCCAGGGCCCTGCCGGCGCGCGAGGCGACCAATGACGGCCGCGGCCACCCGCGCGAGAACGAACTGAAGCGCGTCGCGCCCGGCCCGGCCCATGTGCTGCGCCTCGGCCACGCCGTGCTGAACGTCACCGATTTCCGCAGGTCGGAGGCCTGGTACAAGCGGCTGTTCGGCTTCGTCACCTCCGACGAGATCACGCTCGACGGTGTGCCGAACCCGATCGGCGCCTTCCTGCGCTGCGATCGCGGCGACCAGCCGACGGATCACCACACGCTGTTCCTGGTCGGCGCCGGCACGCCGAAATTCAACCATGCGGCCTTCGAGGTCGCCGACTTCGACGATCTGATGGTCGGCCACGAGCATCTCAAGGCGCACGGCCGCCAGCACGAATGGGGCATCGGCCGCCATATCCTCGGCAGCCAGATCTTCGACTATTGGCGTGACCCATGGGGCCATGCGGTCGAGCACTGGACCGACGGCGACCGGCTCGACGCCGCGTGGGGTTCGCGCATCTCGCCGCTGAAGGATCTGACCGGAACGCAGTGGGGCCCCGAAGCGCCCCGGACCATGGGCTGAAGGAGAGGGACAATGAAGCTGGCCACCTATGACGCCGGGCAGGGCGCGCGCATCGCGATCGTGAAGGACGACGGCCTCATCGACATTGGCCGCGCCGTGCCGGAGGCGCCGGCGACGATGATCGGCCTGATCGCCGCCTGGGATCACCTCGCGCCCGCCCTGAAGCGCGCCGCCGCCGAAGCCAAGGCGGATCATCGCATCGCCGACGTGCGCCTGCTGCCGCCGGTGCCGCGGCCAGGGAAGATCATGGCGATCGGCCTCAACTACGCCGATCACATCGCCGAATCCGGCCAGAAGACGCCCGAGCATCAGCTCTGGTTCTCCAAGATGCCGAGTTCGGCCAACGGTGCGCGCGACCCGATCCAGATTCCCGCCGCCACGAATTTCGTCGACTACGAAGCCGAACTCGTCGCCATCATCGGCAAGGGCGGGCGCAACATCGCAAAGGACGGCGCCGCCGCCGCGATCTTCGGCTATTGCTGCGGCAACGACGTCACGGCGCGCGACTGGCAATGGCGCACACCGCAATGGGTGCTCGGCAAGTCGTTCGACACGCACGCACCGATGGGACCGTGGATCGTCACGGCCGACGAGGTCGGCGACCCGCATGCGCTCGGCATACGCTGCCTGGTGAACGGCGAGACGCGGCAGAATTCGAATACCGGCCATCTCGTCTTCAACGTCTTCGACCAGGTAGCGCACCTGTCGCTCGCCATGACACTCGAGCCGGGCGACGCGATCTTCACGGGCACGCCCGGCGGCGTCGGCATGGCGATGAAGCCAGCCGCGCCGCTGAAGGCGGGTGACGTCGTGCGCGTCGAAATCGACAAGCTCGGCGCCATCGAAGCCCGCATGGTCGCGGCGCCCTGACGATGGATGCGGATGTCCTGATCGCCGGGGCCGGCCCGGTCGGCGCCGTGCTGGCGGCGCTGCTCGCACAGCAGGGGGTCAGCGCGATCCTCGCGGATCGCGAGACGGGCATCTATCGCCAGCCGCGCGCGGCGCATTTCGACGCGGAGATCATGCGCATCTTCCAGCAGATCGGTATCGCCGACGCCGTCGCCGCGGAGGCACGCACGATCTCGGCCTATGAGTTCGTCAATGGCGGCGGCGACGTCCTGATGCGCTTCGACGTGCCGCCGATGACAGCGCAGGGGTGGCCGGCGAGCTTCATGTTCCACCAGCCGGCGATGGAGACCGCGCTGCGGGCGAAGCTTGCCGGCGCGCCGCAGGTCGACCTCGCGCTCGGCTGGGCACTGGCGTCGTTCCGGCAGGACGATGGCGGCGTCACCGCCATGCTGCGGCGCGGCGACGAGGAGCGCCGGGTTCGCGTGCGCTATCTCGTCGGCTGCGACGGCGGCAACAGCCTCGTGCGCAAGGCGATCGACGCACCGCTCTTCGACTACGGCTTCGACGAGCCGTGGCTGGTGATCGACACGGTGATGCCGGACGAAAGCCGCCTGAAGCCCTGTGGCGTGCAGGTCTGCGATCCGCGCCGGCCGACGACGATCATGCCGATGTCGCCCGGCCGCCGCCGCTGGGAGTTCATGCTGCTGCCCGGCGAGACGGCGGAAGACATGCTCGACGACACGCGTATCGCCGAACTTCTGGCGCCTTATGCTGCACCCGGGGAAGCAGAGCTGGTGCGCAAGGCGGTCTATCGCTTTCACGGCCTGGTCGCGACGCGCTGGCGCGAGGGGCGCGTGCTGCTCGCCGGCGACGCGGCGCATCAGATGCCGCCCTTCGCCGGCCAGGGCATGTGTTCGGGCCTGCGCGATGCGGCGAACCTCGCCTGGAAGCTCGCCTTCGTGCTGCGCGGCGATGCCGGCGACGGCCTGCTCGACACCTATCAGAGCGAGCGCGAGCCCCATGTGCGCACCATCATCGAAGGCGCGATCGCGATGGGCAAGATCGTCTGCACGCTGGACGCCGGGCAGGCCGCCGCGCGCGACGCGCACATGATCGCCGCCCGCGCGATGCAGCGCGGCGCACCGGCCCAAGTGCCGGGTGGCGGGGCGCTTCCGCAGGGCTGCCTGTTCGAATCGCCTCGCGCCGGCGAGATCGCGCCGCAGCCCCGGATCGGCACGCAGCGTCTCGACGATGTCGTGGGCCACGGCTTCACGCTGGCGACGGCAACCGCCGTCACGGGTCTGCGCGCCTACGTGACCACGATCGATCCCGGCACCTTCGCCGACGCGCCGGCCTGGGCGAAATGGCTCGGCGCCGCGCCGGCTGCGCTGATCCAGCCGGATCGCTATGTCTTCGGGACAGGGCCGGCGGCGGATTTGCTGGCCGCGCTGTCATCGGCGCTGGCCGGCTGATCGGCGCCGAGGCATCGCTCCAGCATTTCCCGCCAGCCCGCATGGTCGCCGCCGACGGGCGCCCGCTCCAGGATGACGGTCGACGAGACGCCCGGCATCTGCGGCGAGGTGCCGGCAAAGCGCAGGCTCGCCGCCGGGCCGGTCAGATTCAGATCGTACTCGTCGAGATTGAGCACCGAAGGTCGCCCTGCGGTGTGCCGGCGTATCTTCAGCGCGATGCTCAGAAACTTCCCCGTCTGGCGAAGCGTGCCGGTGAAGAAGAAGTGGGCGTCGCCGCCCATCACCGCCGTCCCGCTGGCCAGCAACAGGGCATGACCCGACCCCAGGGACGTCACGAAGGACGCCACGAACAACCCCTGCATGCGCAGAACCCCCAAGTTGCATAAGGTTGTACGCATATTCCAAGGATTGTCTATCGCCGCGGCCACAGATGGGTTCAGATGGGCGTCGTCGCCCCGCATGAGAGATGGCAGAGATGAGGCTTCTCAGGACTTTAACCGTCGCCGCCAGTATCGGCGCAGGGGCCGGCGCCGCGCAGGCGGCGATCCCGGCCATCGTCGGCACGCTCGATCTGAACGCCGCCGAAGGCTCGGCGGAACAGCAGGCCGGTCAGGCGCTGCTGGAGAAGCTGCCCAGCCGCGGCCAGGTCGTCTATCTCGACCTCGCCTTCGCCCCGGTCGCGGCCGAAGCCGAAAATCCCGAGCAGAAGCATGATTGGCGGATGCGCGCGTCGGACCGCGCCGGCAAGGATTTGCCGGACGTCGATTGCGCCGCCGGCGGCTCGCAGATGCTCGACGGCGTGATCGGCCAGCTCGACTTCACACTGACCGCCTTCACCAATCATCTGGTGCTGGAGGCGGTCGTCGCCAGTCCAAAGGACGCGCCCTATAACAGCCTTGCCTGCGACTATGCGCCGTCGGCCCGCAGCAGCGTCGTGCTGCGCCTGACCGGCTTCTTCGTCGTGCAGGACTATTCCATTCCGACCGCGCGCGGCGTGCGCCTGGTGCCGGTGACGCCATCCTTCGACGCGGCGCAGGCGGCTATCGCGGCCGCGGACAAACCCTAGCCGTTCCCCTCGCGCCATAGGCCGGCGACCTTTGCGTATCGGGAATGCCAAGCGCCCGGATGACCGGTAACCCAACCCAGCGCCCTGGGCGCCGATGAAGAAGCAGACGCCGCACCAGAAGGCTGAAACCGCCCTGACCGCCTTCGGCCTGAGACTGCCGGAGACCTCCCGCTCGCGGGGCTGGGCAACCACGCGCACGCTGCTGGTCAAAGGCCGCATGTTCGCGATCTTCGGCGACAAGGGCGAGGCGGACGAGGCGTTGACACTGATCGTCAAGCTGCCGGTCTCGGCGGAGATGGTTCAGGACCTGCCCTTCGTCCGCGCGAGCAAGGGTTGGTTCAAGCAGCACGACTGGGTGATCGCGCATTTCGACGCGGACGACGACATCGCCGCCGAGATGGGAACGCTGAAGTCCTGGCTGGTGCAGAGCTGGCGCGCCATGGCGCCGAAGAGGCTGGTGAAAGCCTTCGACGCCCCTGGCGGTCTGTGAAGCAAGCCCCGGGCGCCGGCCTCAGTTCTTCAACTGGCTCAACCGCTCGCCCATACGCAACCGGGCGAATGTGCCGGCAACGCCGATCCAGCGGAGCGGCTCCGGCTCCCATTTGCCGCAACGGTGGTTCACCCACGGAAAGCGCACCAGATCGGTGTCGGCACGGGTGACGAGCGCCGCGACCGTCCGCCCGGCGAGATTGGACGGGGCGACGCCCGCGCCGCCGAAGCCGCCAGCCCAGGCTTCGCCCGTCGCCGGGTCGTAGCCGACGGTCGAGCGCATGTCGCGCGTCATGCCCATCACGCCGCCCCAATGGTGCGTGATCTTGATATCGCGCAGCATCGGAAAGCGCTCGACGAGCCGCGCCCGCAGCAACGCCGCGATCTTCGGCGCCTGCATCGGTGTCGGCGCGATTTTCGAGCCCATCCGATAGGAAGCACCCATCCCGCCCCACGCGATGCGCCCGTCCGCCGTGCGCTGGCCATAGGCCAGCATGACGGGCGAATCCTCGAACAGCTCGCGGTTGGCGACGCCCATCTCGGCCCAGAGATGGTCAGGCACCGGCTCGGTCGCGATCATGAAATTCTCGACCGGCACGATCATCCGGTCATGACCCTCGAGGCTCGCGGTGTAGGCCTCGGTTGTCCGCACGACGACATTGGCCGACACCGTGCCGCTCGCCGTCACCACGCGGCGCCCTTCGATACGGCGCGCCGGCGTCTTCTCGTAGATCGTGCCGCCCATGCGCTCGACAGCACGGGCGATCCCGCGCGCGAGCCGGGCCGGATGCACGGCCGCGGCGTGGGGCGTGAAGATGCTGCCGTACATGCCGGTCGCGTTGACGCGCGCGACCGTCTTCACCGGATCGAGCAGCGCATACGCGTCGCCGAGGCCGTGCTGCACCAGCATTGCGTGCCGCCGGCTGATGCGCCGGAGTTGCCTCGCATCCGACGCCAGCCACAGCGCGCCGCCTTTGGCGAAGCCGCAGTCGATGCCCTCGCCCGCGCAGACGGCGCCGATCTCGTCGACGGCGCCATGCATGGCACGCAGCATCGCCGCGCCGGTGCCGGCGCCGCCCTCGCGGTCGAGCACGTCGAGCGGCGAGCCCGTCTCCGGCACGCACCAGCCGCCGTTCCGTCCCGACGCGCCGAAACCTGCGGTCTCTGCCTCGAGCACGACGACACGCAGGGTCGGGTCAGCCTTGAGCAGATAATACGCTGTCCACAGGCCGCCGAAGCCTGCACCGACGACCGCCACATCCGCGTCCCGGTCCCCCGGTAGCGGCGGGCGGGGCGTGAGCGTGTCACCCGGCTCCAGCGAGTCGTGCCAGTAGGAAATCGGCGCGGTCATGGGCGTCTCCGAAGCCGATGGTCTTTCGCCCCGGCACAAATCCTTATTGCACGGGAACGTGCATTAATCAAAAGTCCGCCCGGGTGCATCAGGCTCGCGCACGAAGAGCATACGGGGACAGGAACCGAACGGAATGACGCAGGATCTGGAGCTAGCCGCGCGCGAACGCGGCATCAAATATTTCCTCGTCTCGTTCACGGACCTCTTCGGCGTCCAGCGCGCGAAGCTGGTGCCGGCCTCGGCCATCGCCGACGTGACACGGGCCGGTGCGCCCTTCGGCGCCTTCGCGACCTGGTTCGACATGTCACCGACCGAGAAGGACGTCGTCGCGCGGCCCGATCCGTCGACGCTGGTGCAGCTTCCCTGGAAGCTCGAGGTCGGCTGGCTCGCGTCCGACCTCTGGCGCGGCGACGTGCTGTTCGACCAAGCGCCGCGCAGCGTCCTTCGCCACGTCATGGGTCAGTCCGCCGAACGCGGCTACGAAATGAAGTCCGGCGTCGAATGCGAGTTCTTCTTCCTCACGCCCGACGGCAACGCGATCGCCGACGCCGCCGACATGCAGCCGCGCGCCTGCTATGACCAGCACACGCTGATGCGGCGCTACGACGTCATCGCGGAAGTGTGCGACACAATGGTCGCGCTCGGCTGGAAGCCCTACCAGAACGATCACGAAGATGCGCACGGCCAGTTCGAGATGAACTGGGCCTACGACAACGCGCTCGTCACCGCCGACCGCCACGTCTTCTTCAAATACATGCTGAAGTCGGTCGCCGAGAAACACGGCCTGCGCGCGACCTTCATGCCGAAGCCCTTCGCGCATGTCGTGCCGAACGGCTGTCATGCGCATGTCTCGATGTGGCGCGACGGGGTCAATCTGTTCTCCGACGAATCGGGCGAACTCGGCCTCTCCGCGCTCGCCTATCACTTCCTCGGCGGCATTCTCGCGCATGCCGAGAGCTTCGCGGCGCTGACCAACCCGACCGTCAATTCCTACAAGCGCATCAACCCGCCGATTTTCCCGAACGGCTGGACCTGGGCGCAGGGCGCGAATGCGATCACCTATTCGGGCGATAATCGCACGCATCTCATCCGCATTCCTGGCCGCGACCGCTTCGAAGTGCGGATCGGCGACGGCGCCGCCAATCCCTATCTGCTCCAGGCGGCCATCCTCGCCGCCGGTCTCGACGGCATCGCGACCGAGGCCGATCCCGGCAAGCGTCTCGACGTCAACATGATCGAGCAGGGGGGCGCGCTCGCCGGTATCCGCCGCCTGCCCTCGAACCTGCTCGACGCCGTGCGCGCGCTCGACAAATCCCAGGCCCTGCGCGCCCGTCTCGGGGACGGCTTCGTCAGCGCCTTCGTCAAGCTCAAGACGATGGAGTGGAACACCTACTGCGCCGCCCTCTCCGAATGGGAGCGCACGACGACGCTCGACTGCTGAGCGGGCAGCCTGACGCGCGACCGGGGCCCTGCCCCGCCGCGAAAATGGCGGCGACGTGCTTAACCGCGGTTAGCAACGTCTTTCAGCAACTCCTCAATCAGTTTCGCCCAAAAGTTTATCGAACGGCCGGATTTGGGCCGGGCTGGGGGCTGCGATGAAATCGGGGACCGCGCTGAAGGCATTGGCGATCGGACTGCTCGGGGCGGCTGCCGCCGCCGGGCCTGTCGCCGCCGACGAACCGGTGGTGCCGCGCTACGGCACGATCCGTCCGTTCGAGAAGGACGTTCAGGCCTATTGGGGCAACATCAACCCCTTCTACGGCAACATCGGCGCCTTCTGGGGCAACATCAATCCGTTTGCCGGCGACATCGGCGCCTTCTGGGGAACGATCCGCCCCTTCGACGGCGACCTGACGGCGCAGTGGGGCAACATCGGCGCCTTCTGGGGCGACATCGGCGCATCGTGGGGAACCATCCGGCCCTTCTGGGACGGCCTCGATGCCTCCGACAGCGCCGGCTACGCGGAGCTCGCGTCCCGGTTCAAGCTGTTCATGACCGACACGCAGCGGTTCTGGACGCCGTATATCCGGACGCAGACCGGCCTCTCCTTCTACGACGCCTTCGGCAAGGCGCTGCTTGCGAAATACGGCATCAACATGAACCGGCCGGAGACGCTCGCGGCGCTGACGCCGGCGCAGCGTTCGCAGTTCATCGTCGATCTCTATGACGGGCTGATGGGCTTCTCCGGGGCCGACCACGTCGACCACTGGATGAAGACGGTCAACTGGACGCCGGCGCTGACGCAGCAACAGGGCGGCGGTGCGCGCACCGTGGTGGGCCTGCTCGATTTCTTCGCCGGCAACAACACCGACATCGGTTCTAAGATCGTCTGGTTCGACGGCGTTTCGACCTTCTCCAACGGCCACGGCGCGGCTGTCGCCAGCCTCATCGTTTCGGCCCATGACGGCAAGGGCGTCATGGGCATCGCTCCCAACGCGGCCGTCGTCGCCTATAATCCCTTCGATGCGACCGGCACGGCGGGCTGGGCCGATGTGACGCAGGGCGTCGGCAAGCTGAAGCGCCAGGGCGCCAGCGTCGTCAACATGTCGCTCGGCGTCGCCGGATGGACGCTGCATCCCGACTGGCAGAAGGTCTTCGCCGATCCCTTCGTCACCTCGGCGAACACCAACACGGTCTTCGTCATCGCCGCCGGCAACGACGGCATCACGCAGACGCAGAACGTCTACTGGGACTGGGACGTCGATCCCAACATGATCATCGTCGGCTCGGTCGACCCCACCGGCACGATCTCGGACTTCTCCAATCGCCCCGGCAGCGCCTGCCTGATGAAGGACGACGGCTGCAAGCAGAACAAGCGCCTGCGCGACCGCTTCATCGTCGCGCCGGGCGAACTCATTCTCATCGCCGACGACAGCGGCGGCGTGGCGCGCCAGTCCGGCACGTCGTTCGCCGCGCCGCTGGTCTCCGGCGCCATCGCGCTGCTGCACGACCGCTGGCCGTGGCTCGCCCGCTTCCCGGCCGAAACGATCGACATCATCCTGTCGTCGGCGACGGATCTGGGCGAGCGCGGCACGGATAACGTCTATGGCCGCGGCCTGCTGAACGTGACGGCCTCGCAATCCCCGCTCGATTTCAACAAGCTCACCTTCTACGAATACGCCAACGGCACCGTGCACAAACGCTCGGCCGGCAACCTCAGCAGTGCGGGGATCAAGTCGAGCTGGGAGATCGACGGCGCCTACTTCATCGCATTCGAGACGATCGGCAAGACGGAGCGCGACTTCGCCATCCCGCTCTCGAGCCGCCTCGCCAACCAGACCGTGAAGATGAAGCTGGGCGAGGAACAGTTCCAGCAATTCCTCTACCAGCACCTCACCGACTGGATCGGCGGCAAGGTCAAGAAGCTTGCCGGCGACAATCTGGCGTTCGGCAGCGGCCTCTCCACATCGTCCGGCGGCTGGAACGTAACCTACACGATGGCCGAGCGGCCCGGGAGCGCGTTCCACACCGATGCGGACGCCGCCTATGCGATCCGCGTCGGCGACGACACCGGCACGTTCGGCCTCACCGCCGGCTACGGCCTCGGCGCTGCGGCCTTCTCGTTCAACCCGGGCTTCGACCGGGCGTCGGACTTCGACATCACGTCGGGCGTCAATCCCTATGCCGCGCTCGCCAACGGCGCCGGCTTCGTGGGTGCAGACTTCGCCCTCGACCAGGAATGGCGCGTCGCCGCCGGCGTCACGACGCAGGATCTCGACCTGAAGATCGACGACCAGGCATCCGGGCAGGATCAGCGGGTCTTCAACGGCCTCGCCGCCTATCGCGCAACGGCGCTTCAGGCCTCGGTGACCTACACGCCCTTCGCGAAGGCGGCCTTGTCGCTGAGCTATACCCGCCTCGAGGAACCGGGCGCCTTGCTGGGCGTCCAGTGGCGCGACGGCGGGCGCGGACCGGGATCGACGACCGACGCGCTTTCGGTCGGCGCCTATTTCGCCCTGGAGCCCGGGCTGGACCTCGCCCTCTCGGCGAGCGTCGCGCGCACCGAGGGCGGCGCCGACGACAATCTGCGCCTCACCGACCCGGCCGACAGCTCCGCCTTCCGCATCGCGCTCAGCAAGCACGGCCTCTTCGCAGACGCCGACGCGCTGCGCATCGCGGTCAGCCAGCCGATGCATGTAGCGAACGGCACGGTCGAATACACCAGCGTCGAGGTCGTCGACCGCGAGACCGGGGCCATCGGCCCCGTCACACGCCGCTTCGGCATCGCCGGCGAGCGGTTCTATGTGGGGGAAATCTCCTACGGCGCTGCGCTTCTGGACGGCCGCGGCGCGCTCTCGCTCTTCGCGCGCAGCTCGTTCGGCGCCGATGCGACCGGCCAGCCCGGCGCGGGCCAAAGCGCCGGCGTCGCCCTGCGCTTCGGCTTTTGAGGGCAGTGCGATGAAGATTCTCTACGTCGAGGACGACGCCATGAACCGCAAGGTCATGCGCGCCTTGCTGGCGGGCGTCGGCATGGTGCCGGACGAAGCCGTCGACGGAGCGGAAGGTCTCGCGATGATCGAGGCCAACAGCTACGGCGTCGTGCTGATGGACATACGCATGCCGCGCATGGACGGCCTCGAGGCGATCGCGCACATCCGGGCGCGGCACGACGCGAAGGCATCCGTCCCGATCATTGCGGTGACGGCCGATGCCGGCGTGCATATGCGGGCACAATGTCTGGCTGTGGGAGCAACCGACATCCTGCACAAGCCGGTAGAACTGCAACGCCTGCTTGCTCTCATCGCGAAGCAGGTCGCCAGCGAAACGTCGGATCTCATCCTGGCGTGATGGACGCCGCAGGGCGGCCGCGCCCAATTTAACCACCGGATTATGCCGCCCTTAAGCGTTGCGGGGCCAATGTTCCGCGCATGAGGATCGGTCGGCCATGATGCGCGCGCTTCTGGCAGGCGCCGTGTTGTGCGGCGTCGCGGCGCTGCCGGCACCGGCGCAGGCGGCGCCTGCGCCGCCGTCTGCCGTCACAGACCGCCTCGCCGGTTCGTCCGCTTTCGAAGCGGCGGTGGCCGAGGCAAAGTCGGCGATGATGGGCGATCCGGAGCTGGCGCTTTCGCACGCGCGCGAGGCGGGCGCCCTCGCCGAGACGATCGGCGATCCGGCGGGGCGTGACCTCGCGCTCGCAGCCGCCGACTGGCTCCAGGCGGAAGCGCTGGGCCGGCTGAACCGTCCGCGCGACGCCCGCCCGCTGGTCGATGCCGGCCTCGCATTGGTCGAGGCCAGGGGAGCCGGCACGAAGCTGAACGGGGATCTGCTCATGACCCGCGCGGCGATCGCCGCGACGACCGGCGAGGTCAGTCAGGCGCTTTCCGATTTCCAGCAGGCGCACAACATCTTCCAGAAGATCGGCGCCGCCCGCAGCCGCGCGATCGCACTCCAGAACATCGGCTCGATCTACAGCGATGCCGGCGACTATGAGCGCGTGCTCCAGTATTACGAACAATCCGCCGAAGCCTATGGCGAGGACCCTGCTCTCAATCTCGCGGCGGCCAACAACCGCGGCAATGCGCTGAAGGAGCTCGGGCGCCTGAAGGAAGCCGAGGCCGAATTCCAGCGTGCGCTGGAGATCGCCAAGGGACTGCATAGCGGCCTGCTCGAAGTCCGCATTCTCAACAACATCGCCTCCGCCCAATTGCTCGACGGTCAGCTCGACGCGGCGGAGGCGACCGCCGAGGCGGGCCTCAAGCTGGCGACCGGCCCCTCGGCCGGCTGGGCGCCGTTCCTCTGGGGCGTCGAGGCGCAGGTGGCGCTGGCGCGCAACGACCTGCCCTCCGCCGCGGCCTTCATCGAACGGGCGTTCGCCGGCGTCGATCTCAACCAGACGACGATGCCCTTCCGGGAATTCCACAAGACCGCCCACCAGATATTCAAGGCGCGCGGCGAGGCGGCACGGGCGCTGGCCCATCTGGAGGCGTTCAAGCGGCTCGACGACGAGGCGCGTGATGTCATGTCGTCGACCAATACGGCCTTGATGGCGGCGCAGTTCGACTTCGCGAACCAGCAGCTCAACATCTCGAACCTGAAGGCGGGGCAGCTCGAACGCGACGCCCGCCTGTCCGACACGAACCGCCGCTTCCTCTATACAGCGCTCTTCGCCGCAGGCCTGCTCAGCTTTCTGAGCCTCTATGGCTATTTCTCGATCAGGCAGAGCCGCAACCAGACCCGCGAGGCGAACGAAAGCCTGAACGCGGCCAACACCGCCCTAGAGGCCGCGCTGCGTGCGCGCACGGAATTCCTCGCAATGACGAGCCATGAACTGCGCACGCCGCTGAACGGAATCCTCGGCATGACGCAGTTCCTGCTCGGCGGACAGGACGTGCCGCCCGCCCTGCGCGAACACGTCGAAACGATCCACGGCGCCGGCAAGACGATGAAGGCGCTGGTCGACGACATCCTCGACGTCGCCCGGATCGAGAAGGGCGAACTGCATCTGTCGCCGACCGAGTTCGACCCCATGGCGATGCTCCGGGAGATCGTCCAGTTGTGGTCCGCCGAGGGCGCGCGCAAGGGCGTGAGCGTGGAACTGGCGGTGGACGAGCCATTGCCCCGGATCGTCGCCGACGAGCAGCGGCTGCGCCAGATCGTCTTCAACCTGGTGGCGAATGCCGTGAAGTTCACCGAAGCCGGCTGGGTCCGCATCAGCGCCAGGGCCGGCGGCCCGGATGCCGGCGCAATGCTGGTGCTGGACGTCGCCGACACCGGGATCGGAATCCCCAAGGACAAGACCGAGACGATCTTCGGAGCGTTCCAGCAGGTCGACGCCAGTATCTCACGCCGCTTCGGCGGCTCCGGCCTCGGCCTCGCGATCTGCCGCAACCTGGCACGCATCATGGGCGGCGATATCGGCGTCACGAGCGAACTCGGCGTCGGTTCGACCTTCCGCTTGCGCGTCCCCTATGCGCCCGCAAGCGCGGCTGCGCCGGGTGCGGCAACCGCAAGCCGCGACGAAATCCTCCTCGCGATCGCCAACCCGCTGAGCCGCGAGGTGCTCCGTTCGGTCCTGACCGAGAAATGCGCCCCTGTCCGCACCGTGGACACGCCAGCCGAGATGATGGCGGCCAGCGGACAGGCCCGCTTCCGGCACGCCGTGCTGGACGGCGAACTGCTTCCCGCCGACGCACTGGCGGCCATGGCCGAGCTCCGCACGCTCTGCCGGGCGCTGGGCGACATCCCCGTCAGCCTGCTCTGGCCGGCGGGGCGGCCCTGCGAACGCATCGCGCTGACCCAGTGCGGGGTCCGCCATATCCTCCAGCGGCCGGTCGCAACGGAGCGGCTCGTGGAAGCGGTATTGTCGGGCAGCGCCCCGGCGGCGTATGAAGCCGGTCCGCAACAAGCCGTCGCAGAGGCAGGGGCACCTGACAGCGATCCGGGCCTTGCGGCCTGAACCCGCCCGGCGCCGGGCAGGGACGTTACGGGGCTCTGGTGCGCATACTTTATGTCGAGGATGATCCGGTCAATCGGAAGGTCGTGCAGGCCCTTCTCGGCCGCGCCGGCGTCGCAACCGACGAAGCCGTCAACGGCGAGGCTGGGCTGCAACGGGTGGACCAGGGGGACTACGACGTCATCCTGATGGATCTGCGCATGCCGGTGATGGACGGCCTTACCGCCATCCGGCACATCCGCGCGCGCCGGGACGACAAGAGCCGAACCCCCATCGTCGTGATCACCGCCGACACCAGCGCGCACATCCGCGAGGAGGCGCTCGCCGCCGGGGCCGACGACCTGCTGCAAAAGCCCGTCGACATCGCGCGGCTCTTCGAAACCATCGGCCCCCTCGTCGCCAGGCGCTCCGGGGGCACGGCGGAAATCTGATGACCGACAGCGCTTAGGCGCAGTTTGCTGGGGTGGCTTCGGTCACCACACCTGCGGCAACCGCGCACCGGCAGTTCTAATCTACTGAGAGAGGTTTGGTGGAGCCAGGCGGAATCGAACCGCCGACCTCTTGAATGCCATTCAAGCGCTCTCCCAACTGAGCTATGGCCCCACACGGTGCGCCGGTTTGGGGTCCGGCGCGGAAGGCGCGGAGCAATAATCGCCGCGCCTCAAAACTGCAATAGAGAGATTGCGTCAGTCGTCCTTGCCGACGTCGGGATCGTCGACGATGTCGCTGAGGTCGTCGTCGCCATCCTCGTCCTCGATGAGCGTATCGTCGTCCTCGTCGTCGTCGCCTTCGAGTTCGCTGTCGTCGAACTCCTCGAGGTCAGGGTCCACCTCTTCGGTGGTGCCGCGGCGCTTCTTCGGCCCCTTGGCGTCCTCTTCGCCGTCCTCGAGTTCGTCATCGGTGACTTCCTCGAGCTCGGGCTCGACTTCCTCGCCGGCCTCGATCTCTTCGGCTTCCTCGGCGACGTCCTCGACTTCGTCCTCGGCGTCCTCGTCCTCGTTCTCCTCGGCTTCCTCTTCCTCGGCCTCTTCTTCAGGCTCTGGTCGCGCCACCTCCTTGACCTTTTCCGCAACGCGCGGCTTGCGCGGCTTCAGGAGGATTTCCGGCTCGAAGACGGTACCGCACTTGGGGCACTCGTTCGGCTTCTTGTTGAGATCATAGAAACGGGCAGCGCATGACGGGCATTGCCGCTTTGTGCCGAGCTTTGGATCAGCCACTTAGTCCTGGTCCTGCGATAGGTTTGGCGCTTAGCCGGGGCGCCGAAGGCCGCGGGGTGCCGCGAAAGGCCGGGACCATTGCCACGCGCACGCGCGGCTGTCAAAAGAGAAAAGCACCACGCCTCACCGGAATCTGCAGGAGCCATGACGTCAGCTCACGCCGCCGTGCCATTACGCGCGCGTCCCTCCAGGGGACTCAAGGGATCGGTGCGGGTACCGGGGGACAAGTCGATCTCGCACCGCTCGCTGATCCTGGGGGCCATGGCGGTCGGGGAAACCCGCATTTCCGGGCTGCTGGAAGGCGAGGATGTGCTGCGCACCGCGGCGGCGATGGCGGCGCTGGGGGCGCAGGTGGAGCGCACCGGCGAGGGCGCCTGGCAGGTCCACGGGCGGGGTGTCGGGGGCTGGGCCGAGCCCGAAACGGTGCTGGATTTCGGCAATTCGGGCACCGGCGTACGGCTCGCCATGGGGGCCGTCGCGACGACGCCGATCACCTGCACCTTCGTCGGCGATGCCTCGCTGAGCCGGCGGCCGATGGGGCGGGTGCTGGATCCGCTGCGCCTGTTCGGGACGGAGGCGATGGGCCGCGAGGGCGGGCGGCTTCCGATCACCCTTCGCGGGGCACGAAACCCCGGGCCGGTGACCTATGCGAGCCCGGTGGCCTCGGCCCAGGTCAAGTCGGCGATCCTGCTGGCGGGCCTCGCAGCCCCCGGACGGACCACCGTCATCGAACGCGAGGCGACGCGGGACCATACCGAGCGCATGTTGCGCGCCTTCGGGGCGACGGTGACGACGGAGAGCCACGAGGACGGCATCGCCGTATCGGTCACCGGCGATGCCGAGCTGAAGGCCGCTGCGATCGCCGTTCCCGCGGACCCGTCTTCGGCGGCATTCCCGCTGGCGGCGGCGCTGCTGGCGGCGGAGTCGGCCGTCACGGTGACGGGCGTCCTGATGAACCCGACCCGCGCCGGCCTCTACCAGACGCTCCAGGAGATGGGTGCGGACCTCACCATCGCGAACGCGCGGGACGAGGGCGGCGAGCCCGTCGCGGACCTCACGGCGCGGAGTTCCGCGCTGAAGGGCATCGAGGTGCCGCCGGAACGGGCCCCCTCGATGATCGACGAATACCCCATCCTCGCCGCCATCGCCGCCATCGCCGAGGGCCGGACGGTGATGCGCGGGCTGAAGGAGCTGCGGGTCAAGGAAAGCGACCGCATCGCCGCCATGGCGCGCGGCCTCGCCGCCTGCGGCGTCAAGGTGACGGAGCTGGAGGACGGCCTGATCGTCGAGGGGCGCGGCCCCGGCGGCGTGCCGGGCGGTGCGACGATCGCGACGGAGATGGACCACCGGATCGCGATGTCGTTCCTGTGCCTCGGCCTCGGGGCGCAGCGCGAGATCACGGTCGACGACTCCGCCTTCATCGCGACCAGTTTTCCGGGCTTTTCGGACCTGATGACGGGGTTGGGGGCCGGGCTCGTCCGGACGAACCGGTGACGCCGGTCATCGCGATCGACGGCACGGCGGCATCGGGCAAGGGCACCATCGCCCGGGCGCTGGCCAAGCATTTCGGCTTCGACCATCTCGATACCGGTTCGCTCTATCGCAGCGTGGCCGCGCTGGTGCTGCGCGCCGGCGGCGACCCGGCCTCGCGCCAGGACGCGATCGAGGCCTGTGACCGGTTCAAACCCGGGGTCATTCCGGACCCGGAACTGCGCACTGGACCGGTCGGCGAGGCGGCCAGCCTGGTTTCGGCGGTGCCCGAGGTGCGTCAGCGGCTGCGCCTGCTCCAGACCAGTTTCGCCGCCCACCCGCCGGGCGGAAAAGGCGCCGTGATGGACGGTCGCGACATCGGCACCGTCATCTGCCCCGGCGCCACCGTGAAGCTCTTCATCACGGCGACGGTCGAGGAGCGCACCCGGCGGCGCTGGCGGGAGCTTGACGCGCTCGGCAAGGGGCGGCCCTACGAGCATCTGCTGGAGGAATTGCGGGCCCGCGACGCCCGCGACGCCGACCGGCCGATCTCGCCGATGAAGCCCGCCGACGACGCAGTCTTGCTGGACACCACCGAACTCAGTATAGACGCCGCCGTCGCGGCGGCCCTTGAGGCGGTGCGCGGCAAACTCGAAGCCTGAAGCTTTGATCCGGGGAATTCGAAGCGCGCCAGGGGCGTCACGCCCTGACGCGCGTTTTGGCGTCCGAGGATCGGAGCGAGACCGCCGGAAAAAACCGGCCGGCCCGTAACGAACTGAACTGGAGAACCTCTACCGTATGGCTCGTCTCGCCAAGGCCCGCAAAGCGGCCTCTACCTCTGCCCCGGCTGAAGAAACCATGTCCTTCACGCCGAGCCGCGACGATTTCGCGGCAATGCTCAACGAGAGCATGGGCGAAGCCTCCCACCTGGAAGGCAATGTCGTCAAAGGCACGGTCGTTGCCGTCGAACATGACTTCGTCATCGTCGATGTCGGCCTGAAGACCGAAGGCCGCATCCCCACCAAAGAATTCGCAATGCCCGGCCAGCCGGCCGACCTGAAGGTCGGCGACACGGTCGAGGTGTTCCTGGATCGCATCGAGAACGCCCAGGGCGAAGCCGTCCTGAGCCGCGAGAAGGCCCGCCGCGAAGAGAGCTGGGTGAAGCTGGAAGTCGCCGCCAACGCCAACCAGCGCGTCACCGGCGTGATCTTCGGGCGCGTGAAGGGCGGCTTTACGGTCGACCTCGACGGCGCCACGGCCTTCCTGCCCGGCAGCCAGGTCGACGTCCGCCCGATCCGCGACATCGGCCCGCTGATGAACCAGCCGCAGCCGTTCCAGATCCTCAAGATGGACCGCAAGCGCGGCAACATCGTCGTCTCGCGCCGCGCCGTGCTGGAAGAAGCCCGTGCCGAGCAGCGCAGCGAGATCGTCTCCGGCCTCAAGGAAGGCATGGTGATCGACGGCGTCGTCAAGAACATCACCGACTACGGTGCCTTCGTCGACCTCGGCGGCGTCGACGGCCTGCTCCACGTCACCGACATGGCGTGGCGCCGCGTGAACCATCCGTCGGAAATCCTGAAGATCGGCGAGACCGTGAAGGTCCAGATCGTCAAGATCAACCAGGACACCCAGCGCATCAGCCTCGGCATGAAGCAGCTTGAGACCGATCCGTGGGACGGCGCGGTCGCGAAGTACCCGATCGGTGCGAACTACAAGGGCCGCGTCACCAACATCACCGACTACGGCGCCTTCGTGGAGCTGGAGCCGGGCGTCGAAGGCCTCGTCCACGTTTCGGAAATGTCGTGGGTGAAGAAGAACGTCCACCCGGGCAAGATCGTCTCGACCTCGCAGGAAGTCGAAGTGAAGGTGCTCGAGGTCGACACCTCCAAGCGCCGCATTTCGCTGGGCCTCAAGCAGACCCAGGAAAACCCCTGGTCGCAGTTCCTCGACAACCACCCGATCGGCTCGGAAGTCGAAGGCGACGTCAAGAACATCACCGAATTCGGTCTGTTCATCGGCCTCGACAACGACATCGACGGCATGGTGCACCTGTCGGATATCGACTGGAAGCTTCCCGGCGAGCAGGCCATCCAGAACTACAAGAAGGGCGACCATGTCCGCGCCCAGGTTCTGGACGTCGATGTCGAGAAGGAGCGTATTTCGCTCGGCATCAAGCACCTGGCCGGCGACCCGATCGCCTCGGTCGGGAACATGAAGAAGAACGACACGGTCACCGCCGAAGTCATCGCCGTCAATGACGGTGGCATCGAGGTGCAGCTCGGCGAGATGACGACGTTCATCCGCCGCGCCGACCTGTCGCGCGACCGCTCCGAGCAGCGCCCCGAGCGCTTCGCCGTGGGCGACAAGGTCGACGCCAAGGTCATCGCCTTCGACAAGGCGAAGCGCCAGGTGTCGCTCTCGATCAAGGCCCGCGAGATCGCCGACGAGAAGCAGGCGGTTGCGCAGTACGGCTCGCAGGATTCCGGCGCTTCGCTGGGCGACATCCTGGGCGCCGCGCTGTCCAAGGCGCAGAAGCGCAACCTGCAAGAGGATGACGACGAGTAGTCCGCGTCGGTCATTCGGCAACGCTGAGGGGCGCGAAGGAGACTTCGCGCCCCTTTTGCTTGTTCACGCGCCCTTGAGGCCTGCCGGGCCCAACGACACTTGTTTTCCATACGAAGCGTTCCATCTTTCGCCGTAATTCAGCGCTGTTATCTTGGGGAAGATGCGCACCGTTCTGGGCCAGGCGCTGGACTTCATCGATCGCTGCGGCAGCGCAATCGGCAGCGAGGCGATGGGCGTCGCCATGTTGGAGGCCCTGCGCCCCTGGGGTGCGCGCAGCATCTGGGCGCGCTCCTTCGACCTGACGCCGGACTGGATAGACCCCAAGATCAACGCGGCCTACAGGACCAGGGACTACGTCTATATCCGCCGCGCCGACTGGCGGGGCAGCCAGGCGCAGATTGCCGCCGACGACCTCTGTCCGCTGGCCCAGGGCGCGGCGCGCTTCCAGCGTCCCTTCCTGGCCAGCGAAGCGACGGCCGGCCAGCAGCGTCGCTATGCGCCCTACCATGAGGCAATGGCGGCGTTCGGCGTCGGCGACACGCTGGCCGTACCCCATTTCGGACCCAGCCGCTCCGCCGAGGCCCTGACCCTCTGGCTTGAGCGTTCGGACTTCGACCGGCGCGACCTCGAGGCCATCAAGCTGTCCTGCATGATGCTCCTCGAGCGGCTGCGGCCGTCTCCGCAGGCCGAACGACCGTCGGCCGGCGTTTCGCCCTTGTCGCCGCGCGAACGCGACTGCCTCGCCTTCGTGGCGGACGGCAAGTCCGACTGGGAGATTTCGGTGATCCTCGGCATCTCCCAGGCGACGGCCCATTCCCATGTGGAAAACGCAAAGCGCAAGCTGGAGGCGCGCACCCGCGCGCAGGCCGTCGCCAAGCTGATAGCGATGGAATTGACCTGAAATGGGAAGCGGAGGCGTCCACCAGGGAAGGCCCTCCAGCTTGATGCTGGCCATGGACCTCGTCGAGCGTTTCGAGGAGGCCCCGACCTCGGCCGCCGCGGGCGCTGCGTTTTTCGACGTCGTGTCGACCTGGGGCGTGCGCGCCTTCTTCGCCCGCGCCTATTCCTCGCGCGCCACCACCGTCGCGACGGAACATCTGGCGCGCCACCAGCATGTCTACGCACGCATTTCGCCTGCGGGCTGGGAGGACGCCTACAGACGGGCAAATCTCGATCGCAACAGCCCGATGATCCGCGGCATCCAGACACGCGCCGAGAGCTTCATCTGGTCCGACATCCTGCCGGCCATAACGGAGTTGCCCTGGGACGGCTGGCGGACGCTGCCGGACTTCTCGATCGAGAACGGAATCGGCGTCCCCGTCCACGGGCCCGGCGGATACTGCGCCGTCGTTTCCATGGGGTTCGAGCGCATAGACCTCTCGCCCCGCGAACGGCGCGCCATCGATCTGGCCTGCGTGGCGCTCCACGATCGCATGAAGGCGCTCTCGCCGGTCCCTGCGGATATCTTTGTGCCGCTGACGACCCGCGAGCGCGATACACTGGCCTTTGTCGCGGACGGCAAATCCGACTGGGAAATCAGCGTCATCCTGGGGATCGCACAGGCGACCGCGCATTCGCACGTCGAGAGCGCCAAGCGAAAGCTGGGCGCCAGGACCCGCGCCCAAGCCGTGGCCCGCGCGGCGCGCCTCGGCCTGTTCTTCTAGGCTGCCTAATCGGCGCGCGAGAGCTTGCCCGCCTCGGGGTCGGGCGAGGGCACCGGAACGCCCATGGCTCGCAACTCCTTGCGCGAGGCGCGAATCTCGTCGAAGCGAATGACGCCTGTCGCCAGGGTCTTCTCGAACCATGTCCGCGCGGCGGCGATATTGCCGTGCATCAGCTCCTGCTGGCCGGCGTAAAAGAACGCCTCGGACTGGTTCTCGGGCAGGGAGTGCTTCCCCGTACGCTCGGCGATTCCGATCATGTCGTCGATCGAGACCTGGCCAAGGAAGAGATACGGGAACACGCCCGGATAGCTGTTCGGATCGAGGGTGGCGGCGCGCCGCTGCATTTCGGCCCAGGCCTCGGGATCGTTCGCGGCCCGCATCGCCAGATACAGGAAGGCGGTCTTGAGCCCTTCCGTCTTGTCGCGCATGGCCATTTTCAGATCGGCGGCCGCTTCCGGATAGCGGTTCGTGAGATAGCGCACATAACCGCGCGCGCTGTAGGCACGCAGGTCCTCGCCGTCGAGTTCGATGGCCCGCGTGAGATCGGCTTCGGCCTGGGCGAAGCGTTCCAGCACCGCCGCGGCCGAGCCCCGCAGCCGATAGGCTTCCTGGTCGTCGGGGTTCGCCTTGAGGATCGTGTCGAAATCCCGGTAGGCGCCGAGAAAATCATTCTCGATGAATTTCAGGCGGCCGCGTGCGCGATAGGCATAGCCAGGCGCCAGGCCGAGATCGATCGCCTTGTCGAAGTCGCGGCCCGCGGCCTCCCGATTGCCGGCCTCCTCGTTAGCATAGCCCCGGTAATACCAAGCGTCGGCATAGGTCGGGTCGAGTGCGATCGCAGCATCCGCATCGGCGAGCGAGCGGTCATATTCTTCATTCCGAAGGCGGCCGGCGGCCCGGACGATCAAGCCCTGCTTCCGTTCTCCGCCGTCGGCGATGCATTTGTCGGCCGCCGCGACGATTTCGTCGCCCGTTGCATCGGTCGGGATAAGCAGGCCGGCGCCGTAGCAGGGATTGACGTAGCGGGTCACCGTGCAGCCGCCGAGGGCAACCGCCACGCAGACGAAGGACAGTCTTGCAAGATGCATGGGATGGGGGCGTAGAAGGGAGCATCGTCTTTCGCACCGACGCGAAACCGGCGCAAGCAGCAAAATTCCCTGCTAGCGGAACGACTTACCTCGCCCAGATGCCTTGACGCCATGCGCCCCAGGCGGCAGCTTGGCAATGATCCACCAGGGGAGGTGGCGCGGGGCCATGATCAAATCGGAACTGGTAACCAAGATCGCCGAGGCCTATCCGCACCTGATGTACAAGGATGCGGAGCGGATCGTCTCGACTGTGTTCGATGAAATCGTGCGCGCGCTGGCGAGCGGCGACCGCGTGGAATTGCGCGGATTCGGCGCGTTTTCGGTGAAGGCGCGGCCGGCCCGCACGGGGCGCAATCCGCGCACCGGCGAGTCGGTCGCGGTCGACGAGAAGCGCGTGCCCTATTTCAAGACAGGCAAGGAACTGCGCGAGAAGCTGAACGCCGAAGACGGCGAATCGGCACCACCGCAGGACTGATGCGTCCGCTCGGCGCCATCGCCTTCGCGATCCTGGCGGGCCTCGCCGCCTGGCTGGCGGTGGCGAACCGGGACAGCGTGATCTTCAGTTTCGACGCCCTGCACCCCGGCGCTTCCGGGGCGGCGATTCGCATTCCGGTGTTCGGCGTGCTGCTGCTCGGCGGCCTCATCGGCCTCGTCGTCGGAGCGCTCTACATGACGGCTCCGGTCACGCGCCTGAAGCGGGAACTGCGTGCGGAACAGGCGCGGGTCGGCCGGCTGCAACGTCTGCTCGCCGACGAGACGCTGGTGAAGCAGCAGACCGGCGCTAACCCTCCACTTTCTCGAATTTCAGATTGAAGTCCCAGTCCCCGCCGCCGCCCTTGCCGGCGGCGCGCAGGAGGTCCGGCGCCGCCTGGGCAACCTTTGTGAAGAGGCGCTCCACGCTCATATCGGCGATATCGAGGCCCGGGATGTCGTCTGACGTAGCGTGATGCTTCTGCGTGCGCCGGTCGAAGCGCACGGCGACGCGATAGTCGGGCATGGTTTGCCTTTCTGTGCCGGATCACAGCCGGTATAACCCGCGGCTCATGAGCCCCCAACCCAACCCGATCTATGTCGCCCTCGATACGGCGGACCTCGACGGCGCGCTCTCGCTTGCCCGGACCGTCGGACCCTATGTCGGCGGATTGAAGGTCGGCCTCGAATTCGTCTCCGCCCATGGCCCTCAGGGAATCCGCCAGATCGTCGCGCTCGGCCGGCCGGTGTTCCTCGACGTCAAGCTGCACGACATCCCCAACACCGTGGCCGGTGCGGTCCGCGCGCTGGCCGATCTCGGGGTCGCCATCGTCAACATCCACGCCTCCGGCGGCCGGGCGATGATGCAGGCCGCGCAGGAGGCGGCGCGCGGGCGCGTGAAAATCATCGGCGTCACCATCCTGACGGCGCTCGACGACGCGGACATGCGCGACATCGGCATGACCGGCAGCGCAACCGAGCAGGCCGTGCGCCTCGCCAGGCTGGCCAAGGCATCGGGCCTCGACGGCGTCGTGTGCGGTGCGCCGGATCTCGGCGCCATCCGCGCCGCCTGCGGGCCTGGCTTCCTGACGGTCGTGCCGGGCAGCCGGCCGGCCGGGTCCGCCGTGCAGGACCAGAAGCGCTTCATGACGCCGGGCGCCGCGCGCGCCGCCGGCGCCGACATTCTCATCCTCGGACGGCCGGTGACGGCCGCCCCCGACCCCGCCGCGGCGGCCAAGGCCGTCGCAGCCGAACTGGAGATCGTGTGACTCTTCCCATCGTAAAGATTTGCGGCCTGAACGACGCCGGCTCGATTGCCGCTGCCGGACGCGCCGGCGCCTCTCATGTCGGTTTTAACTTCTTTCCGCCGAGCCCCCGCTACGTCACGCCCGCGCAGGCCCGCACGCTGTGTGCGAATGTCGCGCCGCATCTGACGCGTGTCGTCGTGCTGGTCGACCCGACCGACGAAGCGATCGACGAGGCCGTCGCGGCCTGCGGGGCGCACGCGATCCAGCTGCACGGCAGCGAAACGCCGGAGCGCGTCGCCGAGATTCGCGAGCGCACCGGCCTCATCCTCATCAAGGCGCTGCCGGTCACTACCGAGACCGATCTCGAGGTCGCGTGGGACTACGAAGCCGCCGACATGATCCTGTTCGACGCGAAGCCGCCGGCCGATGCGACGCGCCCGGGCGGTCTCGGCAAGAGTTTCGACTGGTCTGTCGCCGCGGGCTTCGAACTCGACCGTCCGTGGATTCTGTCCGGCGGGCTCACGCCCGACAATGTCCAGGACGCCATCCGCGTCAGCGGCGCGATGCATGTGGACGTGTCGTCCGGCGTCGAGGCGGCGCCCGGCGTGAAGAGTCCGCGCCGGATCGTCGCGTTCTGCGAAGCGGCGCTCGCCGTGCTCGATACCCCGGAAGCCGCCGAATGAGTGCGCCGCGGCCCAATTCCTATCGGCAGGGGCCGGACGCGCGAGGGCATTTCGGCGCCTATGGCGGGCGCTATGTCGCCGAGACGCTGATGCCGCTGATCCTCGACCTCGAAGCGTCCTATGCGGCGGCCAAGCAGGACAAGGCGTTCGTCGACGAGCTGAACTATTTCCTCGAATTCTATGTCGGACGCCCCAGCCCGCTCTATTTCGCCGAGCGGCTGACGGAACATCTCGGCGGCGCGAAGATCTATTTCAAGCGCGACGAGCTCAACCACACCGGCGCGCACAAGATCAACAACTGCATCGGCCAGGTGCTGCTGGCGAAGCGGATGGGCAAGACGCGCATCATCGCCGAGACCGGCGCCGGCCAGCACGGCGTGGCGACGGCGACGGTGGCCGCGCGCTTCGGCCTGCCTTGCGTCGTCTATATGGGCGCGGTCGACATGGAGCGGCAGAAGCCGAACGTCTTCCGCATGAAGCTGCTGGGCGCCGAGGTGATCCCGGTGACTTCGGGCTCGCACACGCTGAAGGATGCGATGAACGAGGCGCTGCGCGACTGGGTCGCCAATGTGCACGACACCTTCTACTGCATCGGTACGGTCGCAGGACCGCATCCCTACCCCGCGATGGTGCGCGACTTCCAGTCGGTGATCGGCAACGAGGTGCGCGCACAGCTCGAAAAAGCGGAGGGCCGCCTGCCCGACCTACTGATCGCGGCGATCGGCGGCGGCTCGAACGCCATGGGCCTGTTCCATCCGTTCCTGGACGATGCGTCGGTTGCCATGCACGGCGTCGAAGCGGCGGGCCACGGCCTGGAGACCGAGCAGCACGCGGCGTCGCTGACCAAGGGCACGCCGGGCATCCTGCACGGCAACAAGACCTACCTGTTGCAGGACGCCGACGGGCAGATCATCGAGGCGCATTCAATTTCCGCCGGGCTCGATTATCCCGGTGTCGGCCCCGAACATGCCTGGCTGCGCGATCTCGAACGCGTCACCTATGTCAGCGCCACCGACGAAGAGGCCCTGTCCGCGTTCAAGCTGTGCGCGCAGCTTGAAGGCATCCTCCCGGCGCTGGAGCCGGCGCATGCGCTCGCCCATGTCATCAAGACCGCGCCGAAGATGGACGCGAGCAAGATCATCGTGATGAACATGTGCGGCCGTGGCGACAAGGACATCTTCACCGTCGCCGAGGCGCTGAAGGTCAGCCTGTCGACGTAGCCGGACCGGCAATCCGCGACGCCCGGTTCAGTAATCCACGCGCATCAGATAGAGCCCATCGGGCGGGGCGACGGGGCCGCAGCGGGCGCGATCGCGGGCGGCGAGGGCGGCGCCGACTTCCTCGGGCGGCCAGCGACCCTCGCCGACGAGCTTCAGGCTGCCGGCGAATGCACGCACCTGGCTATGCAGGAAAGAGCGCGCGGCAACGTTGATGACGACACGCTCGCCGTCGCGCGTGACGCCGATCTCATCCAGCGTCCGCACCGGCGACTTCGCCTGGCATTGCGCTGCGCGGAAAGTGGTGAAGTCGTGCTTGCCGAGCAGGAACCGGGCACCGGCGTCCATGGCGGCGGCGTCCAGCGGCACATGGACATGCCACGCGAGGCCGGCGTCGATCGTCAGCGGCGACCGGCGGTTGACGATCTCATAGCGATAGGTGCGGCGGACGGCACTGAAGCGCGCTTCGAAGTTCGCCGGCACGATCTCGGCGTTCAGGACTGAAACGGGCGCCGGACGCAGCTGGGCGTTCACCGCATCGCGCACCGTCTTCGCCGTCCAGTCCCGGGCAAGATCGATATGCGCGACCTGGCCGCGGGCGTGCACGCCCGCATCGGTGCGGCCCGCACCATGGACGGTCACGCGCTCGCCGCAGAAGGCCAAGATCGCGTCCTCCAGCGCAGCCTGCACCGATGGCTGTTCGGCCTGCCGCTGCCAGCCTGCGAAGCGCCGGCCGTCATATTCGATCGTGAGCTTCCAGCGGGTCACGAAAGACGGGTGCCGGCCGGCACCGCGAAGCCGCGCAGCAGGTCGGCCGCTTTCATCACGCCGCGTCCGGGGCGCTGCACCGACTCCAGTATCAGCGCTCCCTCGCCGCAGGCGATGCGCAGGCGGTCGTCGAGCGCCGTCCCGGGCACCCCTGAGCCTTCGGCGCGTGCGGCCTTCAACAGCTTGACGCGCTCGCCATTGATCTCCGCCCAGGCGGCGGGCGAAGGCGCGAGGCCGCGGATGCGGTTGCGTATTTCCTCGGCCGGATGCGTCCAGTCGATCCGCGTCTCGTCCTTCGAGATCTTCGAGGCATAGGTGACGCCATCTTCCGCCTGCGGCTGCGGCGTGATGCCGCCGCGGCCGAGCGCCGCCATGGTGCGCACGATAAGATCGGCGCCGAGCGGCGACAGGGCATCGTGCAACTGGCCCGCCGTCATCTCGCTTGGGATGGCGATGCGTTCGGCCATCAGCACCGGGCCGGTATCGAGGCCCTCGTCCATCAGCATCGTCATCACGCCGGTCTCGGCATCGCCGGCCATGATGGCGCGCTGGATGGGCGCCGCGCCGCGCCAGCGCGGCAGCAGCGAGGCATGGATGTTCACACAGCCGAGCCTCGGCGCCTCAAGGATCGGCTTCGGCAGGATGAGGCCGTAGGCCACGACGACGGCGGCATCGAGCCCCAGCGCAGCGAACTGTGCCTGCGCATCGGCCGTCTTCAGCGTCTTCGGGGTATGCACCGGAATGCCGTTGACCTCGGCGAACTGGTGTACGGCGGATTTCTGTTCGGCGTGGCCGCGGCCGGCGGGACGGGGCGGTTGAGAATAGACGGCCGCGATCTCGTGCCCGGCCGACAGCAGCGCAGCCAGGGGCGCCACGGAAAATTGCGGCGTTCCCATGAAGGCGAGGCGCAGGCCCATCAGCCGGCGCGCTTCTTCGCCTTCACCATCTTCCTCAGGATGATGTCGCGCTTCAGCTTCGAAAGATGGTCGATGAAGAGCACGCCCTCGAGGTGATCCATCTCGTGCTGGAGGCAGGTCGCGAGCAGCCCGTCGCATTCCTGCTCCACCGGCTGCCCGTCATAGTCAAGCCACCTGGCGCGGATGCGCGCCGGGCGTTCGACGTCCTCGTACATCTCGGGCACCGAGAGGCAGCCTTCCTCGTAGGCGGCGAATTCCTCCGACCGCCAGGTGATCTCGGGGTTCACGAAATAGGCGGGCTGCGGCGGCTCGTCCTTCTTCGCGAGGTCCATCACGATCACCCGCTGGGGGACGCCGATCTGGATCGCCGCAAGGCCGATGCCCGGCGCGTCGTACATTGTCTCCAGCATGTCATCCATGAGCCTGCGCAGCTCGTCGTCCACGCGGGCGACGGGTTTCGAAATCAGTTTGAGCCGCGGGTCGGGCGCGGTCAGGATGGGGCGGATGGCCATGGCCCTCAGATAAGACACCGCCGGGAACGCGTCAACGGAGCTGCCTTTGGCCAAGGAACGCCTTGTCTTCCTCTCCCCGGTCGATCCGCCCGGCGCCTGGCGCGGGGCCTTCGAAAAGGCCGCGCCGGACGTGGATTTCTTCGTTTCGCGCGGCGAGATGCCGTCGCCTGAGACGATAGACTGGGCCGTCGTCTGGCGGCCGCCCGCCGGCCTGCTGGCGCGCCTGCCCCGGCTGCGCTGCGTGTTTTCCCTTGGCGCAGGCGTTGACCATATCCTGATCGACCCGGATTTCCCGCGCCATGTGCCGCTGTGCCGTGTCGTCGACCCCTATCTGACGTCGGGGATGAGCGAATATGTCGTGCTCCACGTCATCGGCCATCAGCGCAACCTGCTGCGGAACATTGCCGATCAGGCCGCGGCGCGCTGGTCCCCGTTCCTGCCGCGGCAGGCGGACGAGACCCGGGTCGGCATATTGGGGCTCGGCGAACTCGGCCTCGATGCCGCGCGCAAGCTGCGCCCCTTCGGCTACCACCTCGCCGGCTGGAGCGCGTCGCGCAAGACCGAGCCGGGCGTCGAGAGTTTCGCGGGCCGCGCGGAACTCGGCGCCTTCCTCGCCCGCACCGACATCCTGGTCTGCCTGCTGCCGCTCACCGCGGATACGCAGGGCATCCTGAACGCCGCCGCCTTCGCCGCCCTGCCGCGCGGCGCCGCGGTCATCAACGCCGCCCGCGGCGGCCATCTCGTCGAGGCCGATCTGCTCGCCGCGCTCGATTCCGGCCACATCTCCGGCGCGACCCTGGACGTGTTCGAAACGGAACCGCTGCCCGCGACGAGCCCGCTCTGGCGCCACCCCCGCGTGCTGATCACGCCCCACATCGCCAGCATGGCCGACCCGCGCACCACCGCGGTCGCCATGGCCGACAGCATGGCCCGCCTCCGCCGCGGCGAACCGCCGCTGCACCAGGTGGACCCGGCGAAGGGCTATTGAATCCGGGTTCCATCGTCCCTTCTTCCGAAGGGTCCACTATGGGAGGTTCGCGAATGATCGACGTGCATTACTGGCCGACGCCGAACGGCAAGAAGGTGACGATCCTGCTGGAAGAGCTCGGCATGCCCTATCGCATCGTCCCGGCGCATATCGGCCGCGGCGACCAGTTCACGCCGGACTTCCTCGCGATCTCGCCCAACAACCGCATGCCGGCGATCGTCGACCACGAGCCCCGGGGCGGCGGCGCGCCGGTCAGCGTCTTCGAATCCGGCGCGATCATGATGTACCTCGCCGAGAAGGCGGGGCGCTTCTATCCGCAGGATTTGCGCGGCAAGGCAGAGGTCAACGAGTGGGTCATCTGGCAGATGGCGAACCAGGGCCCGAAGCTCGGCGAGTGCGGTCATTTCCGCCGCCTCGGCGACAGCCAGGGCGACCAGTCCTATGCCGTCCGCCGCTTCACCGACGAGGCCAACCGGCTCTACGGCGTTCTCAACAACCGGCTCTACGACCGCCACTTCATCTGTGGCGACGAATACACGATCGCCGACATGATCTGTTACCCATGGGCCGTGAACTGGAAGGCGCACGATATCGATATCGCCGAATTCCCCTACTTCCGCCGCTGGCTCGACGAACTGGGCGCCCGTCCTGCGGTGCAGAAGGGCATGGCGGCCGGCAGCGATCTCCAGATGGGCGACCCGTCCAAGATGACCCGGGAAGAGCAGGAGGCGCTGCGCAAGCTGCTCTACAACCAGCGCGCCCGCCCGGTGGAGACCAAGGGCCGCACGGCCTGGAAGGGCTAGGCTTCCCGCAGCGTCATCTATCGGCGCCGCCCGCTGCAAGCTAAAGGCGGCCGGTTGATGATCGCGGGCGTCCTGCCATGACCGAGTTCGACCGGCCGGCCACGGCCTATACGATGTTCGACCGCACCGAGTGGGCGGCGCTGCGTTCCAATACGCCGCTCACCCTCTCGGCGCCGGACCTGGCGCTGCTGCGCGGCCAGAACGATCCGATCGTGCTGGACGAGGTGGTCGACATCTTCCTGCCGCTGTCGCGCCTGCTGAACCTGCACATCGCGGCGGCGCGCAATCTCGGCCGGGTGAAGGACGCGTTTCTGGGGCGCCCCGCCGGCGCACCGCCTTATATCGTCGGCATCGCCGGCAGCGTGGCGATCGGCAAGAGCACCTTCGCCCGGGTGCTGCGCGTCATCCTCTCGCGCTGGCCCGACCATCCGCGCGTCGAACTCGTCACCACCGACGGCTTCCTCTATCCCAACCGCGTGCTCGAGGAACGCGGGCTGATGCGCCGCAAGGGCTTTCCGGAAAGCTACGACCTGCGCCGCATGGTGCAGTTCCTGAGCGAAGTGAAGGCGGGCGAGGACAAGATCGAGGCGCCGGTCTATTCGCACCTCACCTACGACATCGTGCCCGATCAGTGGCAGAGCGTGCAGCAGCCCGACGTGCTGATCTTCGAGGGCCTCAACGTGCTGCAAACGAGCGGCGCCTCATCGACCGTGGTCTCGGACTTCTTCGACTTCTCGATCTATCTCGACGCCGATCCCGCCGACATCGAGGAATGGTACATCCAGCGCTTCCTGATCCTTCAGAAGACGGCCTTTCAGAAGCCGACCTCGTATTTCCACCACTACAAGAACCTGTCGGAGGCCGAGGCGCGCAAGGTCGCGAGCGGCATCTGGCACGACATCAACCTGCCGAACCTCCAGGACAATATCCAGCCGACCCGTAACCGGGCCGACGTGGTGCTCCGCAAACTCGCCGATCACTCCGTTGGCGAGGTCTGGCTGCGCCAGACCTGAGGCGCCTCAGTTCAGACCGTACAGCTCCGCCACATTGTCGTGGCAGATGCGGTTGCGCTCGTGCTCGGTCAGGTTCTTGGTCTGCTCGTTCAGCACGGCCTGCGAGTCCGGCCAGGTCGAATCGGAGTGTGGAAAGTCGCTCGCCCACATCAGCCGGTTCACGTTGACGAGGTCCTTCGTCTGGAACGCGACATAGTCGTCCTGGAAGGTCGTGTAGATATTCTCGCGGAAATATTCGCTGGGCAGGCGCTTCAGCGGCGGCGCCTTCAGCCAATAGCGGTGCCGCTTATAGGCGTGGTCCATCCGGTACATATAGTGCGGCACCCAGCCTGCATCGGCCTCGACGCAGACGATCTTGAGGTCGGGGAAACGGTCGAACACGCCGCCGAAGATCAGCGTGCCCATGATGTCCTGACAGCCGCGGATGATCGACAGGAAGCTGTTGATGCGCGGGCCGCGCGTCGTGCCGGCGCCGCGCGTGGTGAGGATGTGGAAGGCGAGCGGCAGGTTCAGTTCCACCGCCGTCGCCCAGACCTTGTCGTAGACCGGGCTGTCGTAATCCTCGACCGCCGGGTCGCCGGGCATCATCACGCCCTTGAAACCCATCGCCTTGACGGCCTTCAGCTCGGCGACGCCGTCCTCCGGCGTCCGCATCGACACCTGGCCCATGCCGTAGAGCCGGGTCGGCGCGACCGCACAGTATTCCGACAGCCAGCGGTTATAGGCTTCGAAGCAGGCCTTCTTGTAGTCGAAGTCCGGGTGGTTGCAGATCACCATGCCGACCGTCGGGTAGATGATCTCGGCGCCGACGCCGTCCTTCTCCTGGTCGGCGACGCGATGGGTCGCATCCCAGCCGCTGCGCCAGAGTTCCTCGAAGCGCACGCCGTCTGTGGTGATCTTCGACGGCTCCTTGCCGGCCGCGGCGACGAGGCCCATCGGAATGGTGGAGGGCATGCCGTCGACCAGGAAGGCATCGCCGACATTCGGCAGCGTCTTCATGTGCGGCGCACGGTCGCGGAACTTCGGATCGATATAGTCGACATAGCAGTTCGGCGGCTCGGTGATGTGCGAGTCGGCCGAGATGGGTGTCTTGATCATCCCGTGCGCTTCCTTGTGTTCTGTGCGCCCATGCTGAGCGCCGCGGGAGCGCAAATCAACCGTTCTGCGCCAGCACCCTGCCTGCCAGATACAGCGAGCCGCCGATGAGGATGCGCGGGGGAATCTCGCCGTCGTCCAATTGAACGCGGGCGCCGATCTGGTCCAGGGCATCGCCGAGATCGTCGGCCGGATCGGCATTCAGCCCGGCCTTGCGGGCCGCGTCGTAGAGCGCGCCGGCGCCGAGCGCGTTCGCTTCCCCCGGGATCGCGATGGTCGAGACATGCCGCGCGAGGCCGCGGAAATGGGCGAGATAGCCACCCGGGTCCTTCGTGTTGAGCATGCCGACGATCATGTAGAGCGGCCGCGGGCGCTGCTCCTCCAGATCGGCCAGCGCCGCCGCGATGGCGGCGCCGGCGTGCGGATTATGCCCGCCGTCCAGCCAGATTTCCGACCCGTCGGGTGCATCGGCGATGATCGGTCCGTAGGTGAGCCGCTGCATGCGCGCCGGCCAGCTCACGGATTTCAGTCCCTGCTCGAAGGCCGTGTCGGGGACGGTGAAGATATCCTGCGCCTTCAGGGCGGCGATGGCAGTCGCCGCATTGGCGATCTGATGCGCGCCGAAGAGCTTCGGCAGCGGCAGGTCCATCACGCCCTGGAGGTCCTGGTAGACCATGCGCCCGCGCTCCTCATGCGCCGAGAATTCCTGGCCGTAGACGATGAGCGGCGCATTTTGCCGCAGCGCCTCGCTTTCGATCACGGCGAAGGCGTCGTCCCGCTGCGGCCCCACCACGACGGGCCGGCCCGCCTTGACGATGCCGGCCTTCTCGGCGGCGATCAGGTCGATCGTGTCGCCGAGATAATGCTGATGATCGAGGTCGACCGGGGTGATGATCGAGACCAGCGGCGCATCGATGACATTGGTCGCATCCAGCTTCCCGCCGAGCCCGACCTCCAGCACCAGCGCGTCGGCCGGTACGCGCGCGAAGGCCAGCAGGGCAGCGGCCGTGGTGATCTCAAAAAAGGTGATCGGCGTCTCCGCCGCCGCATGCTCGCATTCGTCGAGCAGGATCTGGAGCGCGTCTTCACTGATCAGCTTGCCGGCGAGGCGGATGCGCTCGTGGAAGCTGACGAGATGCGGCGAGGTGTAGACGTGCACGCGCAGGCCGGCGGCTTCCAGCATGGCGCGCAGATAGGCGCAGGTCGAACCCTTGCCGTTGGTTCCGGCGACATGGAACACGGGCGGCAGACGCCGCTCCGGATTGCCCAGCCGGTTCAGCAGCACACGCATCCGGTCGAGCGACAGGTCGATCGCCTTCGGATGAAGGCGCATCAGCCTTTCGAGGATCGCGTCGCTCGGCGCGGCGCCGCTCATTGCGCCGCTTGCTGTTGCGGCTCGGTGTCCGACGGGGGCGTGGCGGCGGGATCTTCCGCCGGAGCTTCGGTCGTCTCCGGCACGGCCAGCGGGGTCGCCGCGGGCGCCGCCGTCATCAGGCCGATCAGCCGCGCGATCGTTTCGTTCAGCTTGTGGCGGTGGACGACCATGTCGACCATGCCGTGCTCCAGCAGATATTCGGCGCGCTGGAAGCTCTCGGGCAGCTTCTCGCGGATCGTGTTCTCGATCACGCGCCGGCCGGAGAAGCCGATCGTCGCACCCGGCTCGGCGATATGGACGTCGCCCAGCATGGCGTAGGAGGCGACGACACCGCCGGTCGTCGGATCGGTCAGCACGACGATATAGGGCAGGCGCGCATCGCGCAGCATCTGCACCGCCGCGGTCGTGCGCGGCATCTGCATCAGCGACAGGATGCCTTCCTGCATGCGCGCCCCTCCCGAAGCGACGACCAGCACCAGCGGCACCTGATCGGCGACCGCGCGCTCGGCACCCGCCACGAAGGCCTCGCCCGAGGCCATGCCGAGCGAGCCGCCCATGAACATGAAGTTCTGCGCGACGATCACGACCGGCAGATTGCCGATCGTCCCGCGCGCGGCGAGCACTGCGTCCTGCTGGCCGGTCTTGGCGCGCGCGTCCTTCAGGCGGTCGGTGTAGCGCTTCTCGTCGCGGAATTTCAGCGGGTCCGCCGGCACCGGCACGTAGGGCAGCTCGTCATAGGTGCCGCCGTCGAACATCCAGCCGAAGCGCTGCTTGGCATTCGCCTTCATGTGGAAGTCGCAATGCTGGCAAACGAGCTGGGCGGCCTCGAGGTCGCGCTGGAACAGCATTTCCCCGCACCCGGGGCACTTGGTCCACAGATTCTCGGGCGTCTGGTCCTTGACGCCCATCAGGGATTTGATCCGCGGGCGGACGAAGTTGGTGATCCAGTTCATGCGGCTATCCTTGCTTGCGCGCACCCCGCACGCCGGCGCTCAGGTCGGACACCAAGTCTAGCACATGCCTGGCACAATCCGGCGCACCCTTTCCTTCGGGCGTCAGGTGGTCGCCGATGCTGGCGACGATCGCCGAGCCGACCACGGCCGCGTCGGCAAAGCGCGCGATGGAGGCCGCCTGCTCCCGCGTCTTGATGCCGAACCCGACGCCGACCGGCAGCTCGGTCTGCCGCTTGATGCGCCCGACCTCGCGCTCGACGTCGTCGAGGTTGAAATCCTTCGTGCCGGTCACTCCGGCGATCGAGACATAGTAAAGAAACCCGCTCGCCCCGTGCAGCACGGCCGGCAGACGCGCATTGCTCGTCGTCGGCGTGGACAGGCGGATCAGGTCGATGCCCGCCTGCTTCAACGAAGGCCCGAACTCCTCCGACTCCTCCGGTGGCAAATCGACGATGATCGCGCCGTCGGCGCCGGCGGCCGCGGCATCGCGCGCGAAGGCCGCGGCGCCATAGGCGTGGACCGGGTTGCAATAGCCCATCAGCACGATAGGCGTCTCGTCGTCCTTCGCCCGGAAACCGCGCACGAGATCGAAGGTCATCGTCATCGAGCCGCCGGCCTTCAGCGCCCGCAGGCCCGCCGCCTGCACCGCCGGTCCGTCCGCCATCGGATCGGTGAACGGCATGCCGAGTTCGATCAGGTCGGCGCCCGCACCCGGCAGGCCGGCCAGGATCGCCGCCGACGTCTCCGCGTCGGGATCGCCGGCGGAGATATACGGAATGAACGCCGCCCGGCCGGCATCCCGCAGTGCGGCAAATCGCTTGGAAATCCGAGACATATCTGCCGCTACCCGCTCGCCCCTCTGGCCAAATGGCGTCCTCTGGTAAGGGACGCACCTGCTTCGCTCAAGTCCAAGACGTCCATCCCGGCCCGAACGGCCGCCTGAATCAGGCCGCGTCGAACCCGAGCGGAGCACCCCAGAAGGCCTCGACGAGGCCGTGCTGGGGTCCTGGTGTGCCGGTGGTCAGGAACCGGCGTGTGCCGTCCCGCCCCGGCTCGTATTCCGGATGCTTCGCCAGATAGGCCTCGATCGCATCGGCCGTCGCGCGGGGCTGGTGGATGAGCGGTGTCCCCGGCGGAAGCGCGGCGCGGAACATGTCGGCGACGATCTCGTAATGGGTGCAGCCGAGGATCGCCCGGTCCGGATGGCGCCCCAGGCGCGCCCGCAAGGCATCCACATGCTTCTCGACCACCGTCGCAAGCTCGACCGCCCCGGCGCCGCGCTCGATAAGCCCCGCCAGGGTCGGGCAAGGCTCGCTGAAGACGGCAACGTCGTCGCGGCGCTTGTCGATCTCGATCTCGTAGACGCGGCTATTGGCGGTCGCGGGCGTGCAGAAGATGCCGAGCACATCCAGTTGCTCGATCTTCCCGGGCTTGCGCTCGACCTCGTGCTGCCAGGGCAGGCCTGTCGCCGCCTCGATCGTCGGCACGATGATGCCGAGCACGTTCACCGGCCGGCCGAGCGCGCGGCGATGGCCCGGCAGCCATGTCTGCTGGAGCCGGCGCAGGGCGATCGCCGAAGCCGTGTTGCAGGCGAGGATGACGAGGCTGGCGCCGGCATCGAACAGGCGCTCGCAGCCCTTGCGGGTGAGATCGACGATCTCGGGTCCCGGCCGCCCCCCATAGGGCGTATTCGCCTGGTCGGCGAGATAGATGAAGTCGGCCGAGGGCAGCCGGTCGACCAGTGCGTGATGCACGGTCAGGCCGCCGACGCCGGAGTCGAAGACGCCGATGCTCATGCGCGCCCGCTACGCCCCGTCCGCGGCGAAATAGCGTTCGAGCACCCGGCTGTAGATCGCCTGAAGTGCCGCGATGTCGGCGACCGGCACGCGCTCGTCCGCCTTGTGCATCGTCTCGCCAACGAGGCCGAGTTCGGCCACCGGGCAGTGGTTTTTGATGAAGCGCGCGTCGGAGGTGCCGCCGCCGGTGGAGAATTCCGGCGCCTGTCCGGTGACGTCCGCGACTGCGGCCGACAGCAGGCCGGTGAAGCTGCCGGGCTCGGTGATGAAGCAGTCGCCGCCGACCACCCACTCCAGCTCATAGGTGCCGCCCTGCGCCGCAACGACGGCGTCGCACACCGACCGGACCCAGCGTTCGAGGCCCGGCGCATCCTGGAGGTCGTTGTGGCGGATGTTGAAGACCGCGCGCGCCGCGGCGGGAATGACATTGGTCGCCGGGTTGCCGACATCGACCGTCGTCACTTCCAGATTGGACGGCTCGAAATGGTCCGTGCCCGTATCGAGCTTGCGCATCGTGAGCGCCGAGAGGATGGCGACCAGCTTGGGAATGGGGTTGTCGGCGCGGTGCGGATAGGCGACGTGGCCCTGCGCCCCGAGCACGCGGAGATAGCCCGTGCACGAGCCGCGGCGGCCGATCTTCAGCGTGTCGCCCACCTTGCGCTGGCTCGTCGGCTCACCGACGACGCAATGGTCGATGACCTCGCCGCGCTCGCTCAGGCGGCCGAGCATCTTGATCGTGCCGTTGATCGACGGCCCTTCCTCGTCGCCGGTGATCAGCAGGCTGATCGAGCCTTTGCCCTCCAGCCGCGGTGCGAAATCGGTAGCAGCCGCGACGAAGGCGGCGATGGCGCTCTTCATGTCGTTGGCCCCGCGGCCGATGAGGAGGCCGTTCTCGATCCGCGCCTCGAACGGATCGACGCTCCAGCCGGCGTGATCGCCGGGCGGCACGACATCGGAGTGGCCGGCGAAACAGAGATTGCGGCCGGACGAGCCGAAGCGGGCGTAGAGATTGTCGATGTCGGGCGTGCCCTCGGCGGAAAAGGCCATCCGCTCGCAGGCAAAGCCGCGGCCGGCAAGCACGTCCTCCAGCACGCCGAGCGCCCCGGCGTCGGCGGGTGTCACGCTGGGGCAGCGGATGAGATCGCGGGCCAGCGCGACGGCGTCGATCGGGGCGTTCGGCCGTTCCATGGTGCCCGGCGGTTTAGAGTTGCGGCCGGAAGCGGTCAACACGATGGTGCGGGCCCTACGAGGGAGCAGCACATGATCATCCTGGCCGGTTCGTTCCGCCTGAACGCCGACAAGCTCGAAGACGCCAAGGCACCGATCGCCGCCATCGTGGCGGGCTCCCGCAGCGAACCGGGCTGCGTCGCCTATTCCTTCGGGCACGACCCGGTCGAACCGGATGTGGTGCATGTCTTCGAAGTCTGGAAGGACCGGGCGGCGCTCGACTACCACCGCCAGACCGCCCACATGGCCGAATGGCGCAAGGCCCACGCCGTCATCGGTATGCACGACCGCCGTCTGGCGATCTACGACGTTGCCGGCGTTACGCCGAATCCCTGACTTTCCGCCGATCCGTACCTATGTTAGCTTGATGTTGGCCAACATTTGGTGATGCCATGACGAAGATCGCCGCCGCCGAGGCGAAGAACCGGTTTGCCGAACTGATCGACCGCGCCAACGCCGGCGAGGAAATCGAAGTGACCAAATACGGCCATGTCGTCGCGCGCATCGTCGCCCCGAAGCAGGGCCGCGACGTCGCCAAGGCGTTGGCGGCGCTGGAGCGGCTCCGGGCGAATGCCAAGGAGATCGGCATAAAATTCGACTGGGCGGAGTGGAAGGCCTATCGCGACGAAGGCCGCCGCTGACGCATGACACTCATCGTTGACGCCTCCATCGCGGTCGCACTGGCGATCGAACCCGGAAGCGTCAATGACGCCGATCGCGCGACCATCGGCGCGCGCGGCGGCTTTGTCGCAGCGCATTGGCGCCTGGAAGTCTCCAACGCGCTGACTGTAAGCGTCCGGCGGAAGCGCATGACCGAAGCGCAGCGCAAAACCGCTCTGGCAGCGTTCGAAGATCTCAATCTCCAGGTCGACCCCGAGGGGTCGGCACTCGCATTCACGACGCTGGTTGCCCTAGCCGACAAGCACCGGCTGACGATCTACGACGCCGCCTATCTGGAGCTGGCCCTGCGCAAGGGCCTTCCGCTCGCGACGCTGGATGGCGACCTGCGCAAGGCCGCCAAGGCGGAAGGCATCGAGCTTCTGCCCGCCTAATCCCGAAGCAGCTCGTTGATGCTCGTCTTGGAGCGGGTGCGTTCGTCCACGGTCTTGACGATGACCGCACAGGCGAGGGCCGGGCTGCCGGCGCCGCCGCCGAGCGTTCCGGGCACCACGACCGAATAGGGCGGGACGCGGCCGTAGAACATCTCGCCCGAGGCGCGGTCGACGATCTTTGTGGACTGGCCGAGGAAGACGCCCATCGAGAGCACCGAACCCTCGCCGACGATGACGCCCTCGGCGACTTCCGAACGGGCGCCGATGAAGCAATTGTCTTCTATGATGACCGGGTTCGCCTGGAGCGGCTCCAGCACGCCGCCGATGCCGGCGCCGCCCGAGATATGCACGTTCCTGCCGATCTGGGCGCAGGAGCCGACGGTCGCCCAGGTGTCGACCATGGTGCCTTCCCCGACATGGGCGCCGACATTCACGAAGCTTGGCATCAGCACGGCGCCCTTGGCGACGAAGGCCGAGCGGCGGACGACGGCGCCCGGCACCGCGCGGAAGCCGGCGCTGCGGAAATTGGCTTCCGTCCAGCCTTCGAATTTCGAGGGGACCTTGTCCCACCAATTGGCGTTCTCGCCGGGGGCGCCGGCGATGAGGCCCATGTCGTTCAGGCGAAACGACAGCAGCACCGCCTTCTTCAGCCACTGATGGACCAGCCACTCGCCCTTCAGCTTCTCGGCGACGCGCAATTCGCCGCTGTCGAGCCGCGCCAGCGCGGTGTCGACGGCGTCGCGCACGGCACCCTTGGTCGCGGCCGAAAGCGTGTCGCGCGCGTCCCACGCGGCGTCGATGGTGTCGCGCAGGGATGCGTCGGTCATGGGTGTCTCTCCGGGAAGCAGCCAGTCAGGGAACAATCCGGCCGCGCCGCCGCTGAATTCAAGGGCGGAGCGGGCGCGGGCGGATAGCAGACTTAAACCGCCTTTAACAGCGCTTCTCCTAAGGTCAGTTCGAAAGAGGCCTTACGATGCTCAAATCCATGCTGGGTCGGCTCCTCGGCCGACAGGCCCTGCCGGACCGTCCGAGCTACGAGCAGGCCCGGGACGTTCTGGAAAAGCATGCCGTCGAGATGCGCCGCATCCTCGCCGACAAGACGGGTGTCGAACCGGAGATTCTCTACTACCTCGCCGAGGATGCCGACACCGAGGTACGCCGGCGGGTGGCGCGCAACAGTGCGACGCCCGCCCTCGCCGACAAGCTGCTCAGCACGGACTCGGACGAGGATGTGCGCGCGATCCTGGCACGCAAGGTCGCTCGCCTCATGCCGAATTTGCCGCAGGAACAGAGCGTGCGCGTCCGCGAACTCGTGGTCGAGACGCTCGAGCGCCTGGCCGACGATCAGGTACCGCGGGTCCGGGCGATCGTGGCCGAAGAAATCAAATGCTGCGCCACCGTTTCCAACAAGATGGTCCTGCGCCTGGCGCGCGACGTCGAAAGCATCGTCTCGACGCCGATCCTGGAATACTCGACCCTGCTCTCCGACGCCGACCTGATGGAGATCGTGGCGCTGGCCCGCGTATCGGACTCGCTGACGGCGGTCGCCCGCCGCAAGAATCTGAGCGCCGCCGTGTGCGATGCGGTGATCGCCACGCTCGATATCCCCGCGACGGCCGCGCTGCTGGCCAACGGCAGCGCCGACATCACCGAACGGGCCATGGAAGCGCTTCTGTCCCGCGCCGCCGAGATCGAGGCCTGGCACGAACCCCTCGTGTCGCGGCCGAATCTCTCCTCCCGCGTGGTCAAGCGCATTGCCGGGTTCGTTTCGTCGGCTTTGATCGAGCGGCTCATAGGCCGCCAGGGCCTGGACGAGGATACCGCCAGCGACCTGAAGCGGCGGGTGCGGCAGTCGATCGACGCCAACGGACTCGCCGTCTCGCCGGCCGACAGTCCCGAAGCGCGCGTGCGCGATGCCCGCGCGCGTGGCGCGCTGAACGATGCCTTCGTCGCGGCGGCGGCGGAGAACGGCGAACGCGACGTCGTCGTGCTGTCCCTCGCGACGCTGGCAGACATCCCGGCTCAGGTCGCCAAGCGCATTGTCGATTCGCGAAGCGCCCGCGCCATTGCGTCGCTGACCTGGCGGGCGGGGCTCAGCATGCGCGTCGCCATGTCCATCCAGACCGGCATGCTGAAGCTGACGGCGCAGGAAACCCTGCTGGCCCGCGGCGGGACGAACTACCCCATGTCGCCGGAGGAGATGGCGATGCATCTCGAACTGTTCGGCGTATCCTGCGCCTAGGACGGCAGGCGCCTGACCGAGGTGATCGGACCGGCGCCCTTCGCAAGGATGCGCACGACGGCCTTGTGCAGCGGCTCGGCGGCGACGGTCATGTGATGCGCGTTGGCGTGAAGCAGCGTAACGGCGTCCTGCATCACGCCGACATGGCCCTTCCAGAAGATCATGTCGCCGCGCGTCAGGCCCTGAAGCGTCTCGGGGATGGCGATCGGGTTTCCGATCGAACGCTCCTGCATGTCGGTGTCGCGCAATACGGCGACACCGGCGGCCTCCAGCGCGGACTGGATGAGGCCGGAGCAGTCATAGCCGAGCGGCGTGCGGCCGCCCCAGAGATAGGGCGTGCCCACGAAGCGCGATGCGACCGCCACCCAGTCGCCGGCCGTCGCGCCGAGCGGCGCAAAATGCCGCGCGAAGACGAATCCGCCGCCCGGGATCGGGGCGTAGTCGCCCTGCCCGATCGCGACCTTGGCGTTGAACGGCAGCGTCTTCAGGACCTGGGATTTCAGGTTCGGCTCGGCATAGACGAAGGTCGAGCTGGCGGTGACGCGATGGGTCGGCGCGGCGCCCGGCCGGGCCAGCGCGCCTGCCTCGACATAGCCGACATAGCCGTCATGGCCCGACTGGCCCCAGCAGAAGCCGCCGGCCGTTTCGAAGACCGCGAAGGCTTCGCCATAGAGCAGTTCGGTTTCGACCGGCGCGTCCGCCGAAGGGCGGCGGCGGATCGCGGTCTTGCCGGCGACGCACGCCAGCGTTCGCCCATCGACGAAGACCTTCGCCGCGACGGTGCCTTCGAGGCGGCGGTCGGCGATGTCGCCGCGCGCGGCGGTCAACCGCGGGTCGTGCAGGGTCATCAACTGTCGAGCTTCTTGGCCGACTCGGTGACCCGGTCTCCGAAATCGCTGAGGAAAATCGAGCCCTTGACGGTACGCTGGATGAGGACGTTGCGGCGATCGGCATCGTCCCGCCGCCGCTTCAGCAGTCCGGTGCGGCCGAGCGTATCGAGGGCGCGGGTGATCGCCGGCTTGGTCACGTTCAGCGTCGCCGCGAGCCCGCGCACCGTATGCGGCGGCGGCATGAGATAGACATGCAGCAGGATGGCCAGCTGGCGCTGGGTGAGATCGGGCAGTTCCGACCGCACGGATTCGAGCGTCACGTCGCGCCAGAGCGTGAGCGCGGTCAGGGGCTTCAGTTCAAGCGGCATGGTGTGTTGCGCTTAACCTTGTGTCGGCCGTCAAATTGGCGGGGCGCAGCTATGCGATCAAGCCGTTTTTGAACCGAAACGGTTTTCCAGCAGCGCGAAGAGCGCACGGACGCAATGCGCCTCGCCACCGGCCGGCTTTCCGGGCTTGGGGCGATCGGTCCAGGCCGCGACGTCGAAATGGACGAAGCCCCTGGTGCTGGTGACGAAGCGCCTGAGGAACAGGGCTGCGGTGATCGATCCGGCATAAGAGCTGTCGGGCGAATTCGTCAGGTCGGCATTTTTGCCTTCGATCCAGCTTTCATAGCCCTTCCACAGCGGCAGGCGCCACATAGGGTCCTGCTCCTTCCGGGCATAGCCTACGAGTTCGCCGGCGAGGATTTCGTCGTCGGTGTAGACGGGTGGCAGTTCGAAGCCCGTCGCGGTGCGCGCTGCGCCGGTCAGAGTCGCCATGCAGACGAGGATTTCGGGCGTCTCGTCGTCCGCATCGGCCAGCGCGTCGGCGAGGACGAGGCGACCTTCCGCATCGGTGTTGCCGATCTCGACGGTGAGACCTTTGCGGCTGTTGAGCACGTCGCCGGGGCGATAGGCGTCGCCGGACACGGCATTCTCCACCGCCGGGATGAGCAGGCGGAGGCGGATGGCGAGCTTCGCGTCCATGATCATATGGGCGAGGCCCAGCATGGCCGCGGCGCCGCCCATATCCTTCTTCATCAGCGCCATGCCGGCGGCGCTCTTGAGGTCGAGGCCGCCCGAGTCGAAGCAGACGCCCTTGCCCACCAGCGTGACCTTCGGCGCGTCCTCCTCGCCCCAGCGCAGGTCGATCAGGCGCGGCGTGCGCACCGAGGCACGGCCGACGGCGTGGATCATGGGATAGTTGCGCGCCAGCAGCGCCTCGCCTTCGACGACCTCGATGGCGGCATCGTGCAGGCGGGCCACGCCGCGCGCCGCCGCTTCCAGCTCCGCCGGACCCATCGCGTTGGAGGGCGCGTTGACGAGGTCGCGGGCGAGCCAGACGCCTTGCGCCTGGCGCCTGGCCGTCGGGACGGCGCTCGCCGGCACCAGAAGGATCGGCGGGGATTTGTTCGCCTTGGACGGTTTGAACGTCGTGTAGGCATAGGCGCTGAGGGCAAAGCCGAGCGCCGCGAAATGGGGCGCAACGCCGGGGTCGGCCGAGAGCCTGTAGGTGCCCCCGGGCAGCTTTTCGGCCGCCGCCCCGTAGATCAGCTTGTCGTCGCCGTTGCCGAGGCCCAGCACGGCGAAGGCGATGGCGCCGTCCTCGGCCGGGGCGAGCAATAGGCGGCCGGATTGGCCCTTGAAGTCCTGCGCGGCGGCCCATGTGCGGAACAGCGCGCCCTGCGTCTCGGCGAAGGCCGCCCATTGCGCCGTCGTGACGCCGTGGATCGGCGTTGCGGGGCGTCCGTCGTCGGCGAGAATCTGGTCGATTGCGGGTAGGGTCATGACGAACTTGTGCTGTCGCGCGGCAGGGTGCGCAAATGGGAACGGCGGATTCTAATGTCCGGCCATGGCGCGAATCAAATGGAGGTGCAGATGAAACTGACATTGACGGTAGGCACCAAAAACTGGTCGTCCTGGTCGCTGCGCGGCTGGCTGCCCGTCAAGCTCTCCGGCCTCCCCTTCGAGGAGCGGCTGGTGCGCCTGCGCCAGGACGACACCCAGAGTTCGGTGAAAACGATATCGCCCTCGGGCCTGGTGCCGCTGCTGAAGGTCGAGGACGGGCCGCGCAGCTTCGAGATCTGGGACAGCCTCGCCATCGCCGAGTTCATGGCCGAGATCGCGCCGCTCGCCGGCCTCTGGCCGGGCGATCCGGTCGCCCGGGCCAAGGCACGCGCGGTCTGCGCGGAGATGCATTCGGGCTTTCCGGAACTGCGCCGGCAATATTCCATGGAGTTCGCCCGGCACATGCCCGGGCAGGAGCCGACGGAAGGCACCGCCAAGGCGATCGCCCGCATCAAGGATGTGTGGACGCGCTGCCTCGACGAATCAGGCGGGCCCTATCTCTTCGGCGCGGCCTTCGGCAATGCCGATGCCTTCTACGCGCCGATCGTCTCGCGCTTCCACAGCTATGACGTGCGGCTGGACGGCGCCGCGAAGGCCTATGCCGACGCGGTCTGGCACCATCCGCTGATGCGCGAGTGGTTCAAGGCCGCCGCCGACGAGGTGGCGCAGGGCCTCGTCTAGTTCGGCATCGCTGCGCCGGCATAGTAGCGCTCGGCGCCGGGATGGAGCGGGACCGGCAGGCCGTCGCGCGCCGTCTCGAGGCGGATCAGCTTGCCCTTCGGGTGGCCCGAATCGAGCAGGCTGCGGTTGTCCGGATGGAACAGGGCGCGGACGAGCGCGAAGACGAGATCGTCCGGCACATTCGCGTTGACCACCCAGATCGCCCAGACCTGGATCGTCGGGACCGGCGGCATGTTCTGGTAGGTGCCCTCGGGGATGTCGGCCTTCACGAGATAGGGCGCATCCTTCACCAGCGCATCGATCTCGGGCCCCTGCACGGGCAGCAGGCGGATCTTCCCCTCGGCGGCAAGCTGCTCGACGACACCGAGCGGCGCGCCGCCGACGAAGAAGAAGGCATCGAGGCTGCCGGCCTTCATCAGCTCCAGCGAGCGCTCGGCGTTCTCGTAGGTGAACTTCACGCGCTTGTCGTTCAGCTTGAAGGCCGAGAGGATCGTGCGAGCCGTCGCGTTGGTGCCCGATCCCGGCGCGTCGATCGAGACGCGCTTGCCGCGCAGATCCTTGATCTCCTTGATCGGCGAGTTCGCCATGACGACGATGTGGACCGTCTCGGGATAGAGCGCGGCGATCGCGCGCAGCGATTCGGCCTTGCCGTCGTCCTTGAAGACGCCGCGTCCTTCGAAGGCGTCGGCGACGATATCGGCCTGCGCCAGGCCGGATTTCACGCGCCCTTCGTTGACCGCACGCACATTGGCGATGGACCCTTCGGAGGCCCGCGCGGATGCGATGAGGCCCGCCGGGCCGCAGCGGCCCTCGTCCTCGCAGCGCGCGACGCCGGGCGGATGGCTGATCAGCGAGGCCAGAACCTGGCCGATCGGGAAATAGGTGCCCGAACTCGACCCGGTCGCGATTTCGAACGGCACGCGGTCGGGCGCCTCCATCGGAGGCGCCGTCATGGCCATCACCGCGACGACCGCGGCAGCCAGGGCAAAAAGGAAGGCGACGAGGCGCATGCTCAGTGGGGGAGGGAATTCCGGGCGAATTCACTATAGCCCGGCCTGTCGCGCGACAAAAAGCGAAGATGCGCGGCGTCGATGCGGCGACACCTTAAGACTTTGTTGATCGCCGTTAACCAAACTGCCGCCAGCGACACAGCCCCGGAGTCTCGTCATGTCCGCGATCGCGCGCGCGCGCCGCGCCCTTCCCCTCGCGGCCGCCCTGTTGGCGGCGACGGCCCTGTCGGCCTGCGCCAGCAGCGGCGCCAAGCCGGCGCTGAGCGAAGCCGACACCGCGCGCCAGCAGGCCGAAGCCGACCTGATGAGCCGCCCGATCCCCGACGATCCGATCGGCAAGGCGGCCTATTGGGCGCAGCGTGCCGAACTGGCGCCGATGGACACCGCGGTCTCCCAGCAATTTGCCAAGGCGCTGCGCGGCATCGGCTCCAACGAGCGCGCGGTCGAGTTCCTCGAAGAGCGGCTGATGAAGCAGCCGACCGATCCGGTGCTGATGGCCGAATACGGCAAGTCGCTGCTCGCGGTCGGGCGCATCGCCGACGCGATCCCGGTGCTGCGCCGCGCGAACGAAATGGCGCCGCAGGACTGGTCCGTCCTGGTTGCCCTCGGCGTCGCCTACGACCAGACCGGAAACTTCCAGGATGCCCGCCGTGCCTATGAACAGGCGCTGGCCCTGTCGCCGAACAACGCCGCGATCCTGAACAATCTCGGCATGTCCTACCTGACCGCCGGCGACAAGCAGAACGCCGCCAAATATCTCCGCATGGCTGCGGCAGCACCCGGCGCCAACGAACGCGTCCGCGCCAATCTTGCGCTGGTCGCCGACGTTCCCGACGAGGCGCCGCCGGCCCCGGCGGCCGCCCCCGCCCCCGCCCGGACCGCGGAAGCCGCACCGGCGGCGAAGGCTGCCCCGGCCCCGAAGCCTGCGCCTGCCGCCAAGCCCCCGGCCGCGAAGCCGGCCAAGACCGAAACGCCGCAGAAGAGCGCCGAGGCGACCGGTGCGCCGCGCACGCTTTCGACCTCGCACGGCGCCTCGGACGCACATCCCGCCCTGCGCGGAACGGACTGAAGGCCCTTCCTACAGGTCGCGAAATGCGAAAGGCCGCCCCCATCGGGCGGCCTTTTCGTTTTGGCGATTGTCGGCCCGCTTACTGGATCGCCATGATCTTCATGACGGCCGGGCCGAGGATCACGACGAAGAGCGCGGGCAGGAAGAAGCTGATCATCGGCACCGTCAGCTTCGCCGGCAGCGATGCCGCCTTCTGCTCGGCGAACTGCATGCGGAGCTCGCGATTTTCCAGCGCCATGACGCGGAGCGCGGTCGCCAGCGGCGTACCGTACCGCTCGGCCTGGGTCAGGGCCGTCGCGACCGCCTTCACGCCGGCATGGCCGCAGCGCTTGGCGAGATTGTCATAGGCCTGCCGTCGTTCGGGCAGATAGGACAGCTCGGCGGTCAGCAGGGACAGCTCCTCCGCCAGCTCGACCGACTGGGTGCCGATCTCGTTCGCGACACGGCCGAAGGCGGCCTCGATCGACATGCCGGACTCGACGCAGATCAGCAGGAGGTCGAGCGAGTCGGGGAAGGCCCGCATGATCGATTCCTGGCGGCGCGAGGCGACATTCGCGACATAGACGTTCGGCACGTAGAAGCCGAGGCCGCCGGCCGCAACGGCGATCGCCGCCTTGGTGACCCACGGAATCTTGAAGTCCGAGATCATGAAGAGATAGAGCACCGCCACGCCGAACAGCACGAACGGCATCGCGAAGCGGAAAAACAGGAAGGCGTAGACCGGGCCCTGGCCGCGGAAGCCGGCGGCGTTCAGCTTGTCGCGGATGCCGGGCGTTTCGAGCAGGTTCTGAAGCTTGAGCTGGTCCACCGCCCGCTTCATGAAGTCGATCTGCTGGCCGCGGAGCTGGGTCTTCTTGGTCAGCTCCTCCATCTGCCGCTTGCGCAGCAATTCGCGCTGCTGCGCCACCGCCTTGAGACGGCCTTGGAGGCGGTCCTTGTAGAGCAGCGGGGCGGCCAGCGTGACGATGGTCGCGAAGACCGCCAGGCCGGCGAGAACGGCGCCGACGAATTGCGGATCGAAGAAGAGGTTCAGCCAGCCCATGTGCGACCGTCAGTATTTGAAGCTGATCATCTTCTTCATGACGAGCACGCCGATGGTCATCCAGGCGACGCAGCCCGCCAGCATGATGTTGCCAAGGCGCTCGGTGAAGAGTGCGGAGATGTAGTTCGGGGTCGTGAGGTAGACGAGCACCATCATCACCACCGGCAGCGCGCCGATGATGGCGGCGGACGACTTGGCTTCCGACGACAGCGCCTTGATCTTGCCCTGGAGGCGCTTGCGGTCGCGCAGCACCGCAGAAAGATTGCCCAGCGCTTCCGACAGGTTGCCGCCCGCCTTCTGCTGGATCGACAGCACGATGTAGAAGAAGTTCACCTCGGCGAGCGGGATGCGGTCGACGAAGCGCTTGAGGCAGTCCTCCAGCGGCAGGCCGACGCGCTGGTTCTCGACGATCTGGCGGAATTCGCCCCCGACGGGATCGGGCGCTTCCTGGCCGATCATCTTGAGGCAGTCGTTCAGCGGCAGGCCCGACTTCACGCCGCGCACGATCACGTCGATCGAGTTCGCGAACTCGTTGAGGAATTTCTTCTGGCGGCGGTTCTTGAGGAAGTTCAGCACCCAGCGCGGCAGGCCCAGTCCGGCTGCGAATGCGGCGCCCAGCGCGATCCAGATATTCATCACCTTGAGGAAGGTGAGCAGTCCGACGACCACCGCCACACCCAGCGACGCGAGCCAGAACGACGACACGGTCGCCGACAGCCCGGCCTGTTCCAGACGCTGCTTGATGGTGGGCCGCGCCTTCTGCTGCGCCGCCTTGCGTTCGATGGCCTTGAGCGAGTCGGCCACCTGCTTGCGGCGCTTGTCGGCGGGATCGGCGGCGCTTGCCTGCCCGCGCCCGCGGCCCGCCGCGGATCGCCCGGCCAATGCCGTGACGCGCTTGGCGGCCTTGCGCTCCGAACCCGATTTCGCGCCGCTGAGCGCGAAGAAGCCTGCGCACGCCGCAAAGACGGCGAGCAGGATGACGGCCATCGTGGTGGTATTGCCGTCCATGACGCTTCCTATTCCTTATCCGCCATGCGCTTCGTCGAGCGCTTCTGCGAGGTCGCGCTCGAGATTGAAGTAGCGGGCCCGGTCCCAGAAGGCCGGGCGCGAGATGCCGGTCGAGCGGTGTACGCCCTTCACCTTGCCGTTCTCGTCCTCGCCGACGATCTCGTAGAGGAAGAGATCCTGGGTGACGATGACCTCGCCTTCCATGCCGAGCACTTCGGTGATGTGCGTGATCCGGCGCGAGCCGTCGCGCAGGCGTGCCGCCTGAACGATGACATCGACGGCGGCCACGATCATCTCGCGGATGGTCTTTGACGGCAGGGAGTAGCCGCCCATCGTGATCATCGATTCGAGACGCGAGAGCGCCTCGCGCGGGCTGTTGGCGTGCAGCGTGCCCATCGAGCCGTCATGGCCGGTGTTCATCGCTTGCAGCAGGTCGAACGCCTCGGGTCCGCGGACCTCGCCCACGATGATGCGTTCAGGACGCATACGCAGGCAGTTCTTGACGAGATCACGCATGGTGATTTCGCCGGTGCCTTCCAGGTTCGGCGGACGCGTTTCGAGACGCACGACGTGCGGCTGCTGGAGCTGAAGTTCGGCGGCGTCCTCGCAGGTGACGATACGCTCGTCGGAGTCGATATATGCCGTCAGACAGTTCAGCAGCGTCGTCTTGCCCGAGCCGGTACCGCCGGAGATCAGCGTGTTGCACCGGCTGGCGCCGACGATCTGGAGGACGCGCGCACCCGGATCCGAGATCGAGTTGAATTTCACCAGGTCGGTGAGCTTCAGCTTGTCCTTCTTGAACTTACGAATGGTGAGCGTCGGGCCGTCGATCGCCAGCGGCGGCGCGATGACGTTCACGCGGGAGCCGTCGGGAAGACGCGCGTCGCAGATCGGCGAGCTTTCGTCGACGCGGCGGCCGATCTGGCTCACGATGCGCTGGCAGATATTCATCAGCTGTCCGTTGTCACGGAAGCGGATGTTGGTGAGCTGGACCTTGCCGGCGACTTCGATGAAGACCCGGTCGGCGCCGTTGACCATGATGTCGGCGATGTCGTCGCGCGCCAGGAGCGGCTCCAGCGGACCATAGCCGAGGACGTCGTTGCAGATGTCCTGGAGCAGGGTCTCCTGCTCCGCGATCGACATCACGACGTTCTTGATCGAGATGATCTCGTTGACGATGTCGCGGATCTCTTCGCGCGCCGACTCGGCATCGAGCTGGGCGAGCTGCGCGAGGTCGATCGTGTCGATCAGCGCGTTAAAGATCGTCGTCTTGATCTGGTAGAAGCTTTCGGACCGCGTCTCGATCGTCAGCGGCGCCGCGGTCGGTGCCTTGGGCGTCGCGCGAGCGCCGGCCGACGAGGCCGGACGGCGTTCGACCAGCGGCGCAGCCGGGGCCGAGCCCGCGCCCGGGCCAGGCGGCTTCGCCGCGGGCCGGGCGACCGGCGAACGGGGCGTGAGCGTATCTGTTCCCGAGCGCTTGCCGAACATGCCTTAGCTCGCCTTCTTCATCGGCTTCTTGGTCAGTCCGCCGAGGATCTTCATCAGGGAGTCGCGCCGCGCCTTGCCGGTCTGCACCAGCGTCTCGCGTCCGGTCAGCAGCTTCGCCAGATGCGTGAAGCCCTGCGCCGCGCGGGACTGCGGATTGAGCTGCGCGATCATCTGCCCGTTATTCGCTGCGGTTCCGAAGAGTTGCGGATCGAACGGCAGCACGAGCAGCGGCTCGGCGCCGATCGCTTCGGCGAAGTCCTTCACCGGGATTTCCGGCCGCTTGACCACACCGACCTGATTCAGCACCAGCCGCGGCTTGGCATCGTGCGGCCGCGAGCCCGCGAAGAGATCGCAGATATTCTTCGCATTGCGCAGCGAGGCGAGATCGGGCGTTGCCGTGATGATGATCTCGTCCGCCGCCATCAGCGTCTGGCGCGTCCACGGGCTCCAGCCATGCGGCACGTCGATCACGACCGCCGGCGACGATGTGCGGACGATGTCGATCATCGTCTCGAACGCCTGCGGGTCGATGTCGTAGTCGCGGTCGATCACCGCTGGGGCCGCAAAGAGATGCAGCCGTTCCCCGCAGCGCACCAGCAGGCGCTCGAGCAGCACATCGTCGAGGCGTTCCGGAGCGATGAGCGCGTCGGCGACACCCTGGGCGGGGTCCTGGTTGAAGTCGAGACCGGCCGTGCCGAAGGGCAGGTCGAGGTCGACGAGGGTCGTCGCGATGTTGAGCTGGGCCGCGAGGCTCCAGGCGAAATTGTGGGCGACCGTCGACGAGCCGCTGCCGCCCTTCGCGCCTATGAAGGCGAAGACCTTGCCGATCGGATCGGATTCCGGCGCCGCGTAGAGCGTCGCGATCGCCTCGATCACCTGCATCGGATGCAGCGGCGTCATCAGATATTCGCTGATGCCGTTGCGGATCAGCTCGCGATACAGGCTGATGTCGTTGGAGTTGCCGACCACGATCACCTTGCTGGCGGGATCGCACACCGACGCCAGCTGCTCCAGCTGCGCCAGAAGCGGCTCGCGCTGGCGTTCGCGCGATTCGACGATCACCAGATTCGGCGTGGGCGAATCCGTATACATCTCGCAGGCGGCCTGGACGCCGCCCATGTGAACCGTGACATGCGTCTTTGCGAGGCGCCGGTCCGAAGAGGCCCGCTGGATGACGGACCCGGTTTCGGGCGACTCGCAGAAGGCGGCGATCGAGATGCGCGGAACCGGGCGGTCCTTCGCTTCGACGCCATAGCTGGACAGGCCAGACGCCTCGTCAGGGCTTTCCGCTCTGCTCATTCTGGTTCCCTCAAGATACGCTGAAGCGATTACTGACGTTCGGTGCCGGACTTGGGATCGGCGATCTTGCCGCTGTCGCCCGACGTGCGGGACGACGACGGCGACTCACCCTTTTCGTATTTGTCCGCGATCACCGAGCGGCGCTCGGCCGACGACGGATCCATCGGGCGCGCCTCGAGCAGGTCGCGCGGGTCCGCCGCCATCGCCGCGATATTCGTCTGCGTGGCGCAGCCGAAGGACGGGTAGGTCGTGTTGTTCAGGTTGGTGCTGAGATTCTCGCTCCAGTCCTGGACGTCGCAGGCGGGCACGCTCGCCGTATAGCGCGCGAAGGCGAGGCGCAGGCTGCCGGCGGAGCCGGGCTGCGGCGTGTAGCCGGTGACCGCGACGTGGCTGCGCGGAATGCCGTAGATCGAGGCGATGTCCCGAATCTGGGCCTCGGCGACAGCCGTCTGGCGGCCGCCGCCGGCGCTCTGGATTTCCAGCGCGCCGCTGCCGTCCGTCTTGTAGCTGCGCAGGAAGCGCTCGACATCGGCCTGCGATTGCCCCGTCAGCCGGCCGCGGCCGTCCGTCTGCACTTCCAGCAACGACACTTCGGTCGCGACCTGGAAGGGCAGGCGCTGATCGGTCGGCAGGGAGGCCTCATAGCGCTCGTCGAAGGACTGGCAGGCACCGGCAAACAGAGCCAGGACGAGAACAGGGAGCGTTTGGGCTGTGCGGATCATGGTCGCGTTCCCGATTATTCGAGGATGTAGCCGCCGCCCGTCTTCGCCGCCGTCTTGGCGGTGGGCGTGACGTGGGTGGCGTTGGCCTGGCCGTTCAGGATCGCCTGCGCGTCGTTGGCCGGTACGAAGCCGTCCGTCGGCGCGGCGAGTTCGTGGCCGGAGACCGGATCGACCAGGACCGCGGAAACGATCACCACGAGTTCGGTCTGGTTGGACTGGAAGTCGCGGCTGCGGAACAGGGCGCCCAGCACCGGGACGTCCTTGAGGCCCGGATAGCCGTCGATCGCCTGCTTGTAGTCGTCGCGCAGCAGGCCGGCGATCATCATCGCGCCGCCGCTCGGCATCTCGATCGTCGACTCGGCACGGCGCACGCGCATGCCGGGGATCGTGATCGGCTGCGTCGTGATGAGGTTGCCGTCATTCGTGCGGACCGTGTTGCCGGGCAGGACGAGGGCGTTCTCCGAGGTCAGCTCGCTGACTTCGGACGAGATCTTCAGGCTGATGCGGCCTTCGCTGAGCACCACGGGCGTGAAGGCGAGACCGACGCCGAAGGGCTTGAACTCGATCGAGACGTTGCCGTTGTCGTCCGAGCCGGTCGGGACCGGGAACTGGCCGCCGGCCATGAAGTTCGCCGTTTCGCCCGACAGCGCCGTCAGGTTCGGCTCGGCGAGCAGCTTCATGACGTTGGCGCGTTCGAGCGCCCGCAGCGTGCCGGCGAGATTGTTGTAGCCGTCGGGCAGGCCCGTGACGCCGTTGCTGAAGTCGGGGCTGGGCAGAAGGCCGGCGCCGAGGCCGTTGTTGCTGCCCATGAACAGGCCGGAGAGGCTGAACTTGTTGACCGAGTTGAACTCGATCGGCACACCGCCGGCGACGGCGAGGGCGCTGAGGTCGATACCGAGCTGCTTGGCGACGACGCGCTGCATCTCGGCGACGCGGACGCGGATCAGCACCTGCTCGCGGCCCGAGACGCTGAGCATGTTCAGCACCTTCTCGGGGGCGCCGACATAGCGGACCGCGATGTCCTTCGCCTGTTCGGCGATCGCCGCCGACGGAACGGTGCCGGTGAGGACGATGTTGTCGTTGACGCTCTCGACCTTGATGTCGAGCTTGGGGAAATGCTTCGCCATCAGGTCATCGAGGGCGACCATGTCGCGCTCGACGCGGATCTCCAGGTTCAGCAACTGCTTGCCGGAGTCCGAGAAGAAGAAGGCGTTCGTCTGGCCGACCGCGAGGCCGAGGATGTAGATGCGGCGCGGCGTGCGCACGATCGCATCGACGATCGTCGGGTTCGACACCAGCACGTCCGAGGCGTCCGCCGGCAGTTCGATGATCGCCGCCTTGTTCAGGCCCAGCACCACACGCTCCGTCGCCGGACCGTCGCCGTGGCTGCGCACCGAAACGGTGCGCGAGATCGGACCGCTGTCGTCTCCTGCGAGCGCCGGCTGGCCCGCGAGGGTCAGTGCGGCCGCCGCACAGAACAGTGTCGTTAGCATTCCCCGCATGACGCGCCCCATTAATTCCCGGCTGCCTGCACTTGGCTGGCCGTGCCGTAGCGGACGATGGTGATGGTGTTGTTCGAACGGCGCTTGCCGCCTTCGCCCGCCGGCACGCGCACCGCGGCGATCGGCGTGTCGGCGCCGGTGAGGCCGCGCAGGGCCAGCGAGACCGTGCCGCCCTGGGCGCCGTGCTGGAGCAGCTCGGCCTCGGCCGGGCTGACTTCGAGCGTGGCGGTCTTGGCCGACACCGTCTGCGTTTCGGCGTCGGCGGCGCCGGTCTGGTCGCGGAAGGTCTGGCCGACGGCGAGCACGCGAATGTTCTGAAGCAGCGTGCGCGTGAAGACCTTCTTCGAGCCATCGTCCGAATTGCCGGCCTCGATGCTCACGATCACGTCGACCCGGTCGTTCGGCAGGATGAAGCCGCCCGCCCCCGTCTCTTCCTTGATCTCCACGGCAACGGCGCGCATGCCGGGCGTCAGGACCGCCGCCATGAAGCTGGAGCTTTCGGCGTGGACCAGCTTGGAGGCCGTCGCAGGCTCGCCGGCGAACATCGTGGTGCGCGCGACCGCGCCGACCATGTTCTCCAGCCCCGCGGGGTTCGCGTCCTTCGTGATATAGGAGGCGGCGACCGCATCGGTCGGCCACTTCTGCCACTTCAGGTCTTCCGCCTTGACCGCGTGGCCGACGTCGAGGTCGGAGGATGCGACCAGCACCTCGGTCAGTTGCATGGCCGGACCGGCCGCGGCCGATGCCTGCTTCTTGTTTCCGAAGAATCCGCCCAGAAGAAGCGCAGCCATGCCAGCGGCTCCCAGTGCTATGACGAGGACGATGATACGCATGGGGCTCATAGGGATTTCTCTCCCGGCGTTCGGACGCTCATGTCGTGAGGGCCTGGATAAAGAGGGGGTCGAAGAGAACGATCAGCGCACCGACGCCCAGCGCCACGCCGTAGGGCAGGCCCGCCTTGGGCTGGAGCAGTTGATGGATGAACGGAATGCGCACGGCGCCGGCGGGAAGCGGCACGCGGCGCATGACCAGCACGGCCACCGCGAAGGCGCCGCCGGCGAGGGCAAAGGCAAAGCAGTATTTCATGATGTAGGCCGGGCCGGCCCAGAGCGCGCCGGCTGCGAAGAGCTTCGCGTCGCCGCCGCCGATGATGTTGAAGGCGAAGAGCGTGAAGCCGACGACCAGGCCGCCGAGACCGACCAGCAGATGCCAGCCGAACGTCGACAGCGGCATGCCGCCCGCCGCCGCGGCGACGACGAACGCGCCGGCGAGGGCCAGCGACACCCAGTTCGGTATGCGGTAGCTGACGAGGTCCGTCATCGCCCCGATGGCGAAGAGGGTCGGACACGCTATCAGCACGACAAAGTCCAGCATCATCCCCGAGCTCCCGCGCCCCGATCCGCGCGGCTGCCTTCCGGACGACGGTCCGGTGCGACGCTGAACCTTAGCGGGGCGCGTATTAAGCGAGGCTTAAGCAAACCCTTCCGAATCCTTTCCGGGCGTTTGCAAATGCCGGAGACTCAAGGGTTTCGAAGGTTAAGCTGCGTTCGTCACCTCGTGCACGCGGGCCCAAAAACGAAGAAGCCGCGGGGTCTCCCCCGCGGCTCCGTCCGTTTCGTCTGATCCGGCCGGTCCGAAGACCGGCCCTTGATCTTACGAGCCGATCGCCGTCGAAACGTCGGTCAGCATCTGGTCGAGGCTGTCGCCGACCAGGCCGAGCGCGGCGATGATCGCCACGGCGATGAAGGTCGCGATCAGGCCGTATTCGATGGCCGTCGCACCCGACTCGTTCTTCACAAAACGCGCAAACAGCTTGCTCATAGGAAACCCTCCGTTGAAGTCCACCACAGCACCACGTCCTGCGAGCGCGAATATTTGGTTTGCCCCGCGGACAAGAACGACTTTACGGGGGCCGAGTTTCTGTGGACTTAAGGAACGCGGTAAATTCCCGGTTTACTGCATTATTTTCCGTAGGCTGAGAAATCCTCAGCGCGCCAGGGCCTGAAGGGCCTCGCGATCCTCGATATCCAGCGCGGGGTAACGCCGGCGCGCCACGCCGATCCGCACGAGATGCGCGATGGCCGAGGCGGCATCGCCTTCCTCGACGCCTGCGCTCGCCGCCAGGTCGCGATGCCGGGGCAGCGGGTCGACGGTCCAGCGCGAATCTCCGATCGGCCGCGCGGCGCGCAGGATGTCGCGATAGACCTTCTGGAGCGGATCGGAGGCCGCCGCCTGATCGGCGAGGCCGGCCGCGAAGCGCCGGGCCAGGGCGAAAGAACTCGCGGCGTTCGAGCGGACCGCCGTCACCACGGCCTCGGCGCGCAGCGCGAGCGCCGTCGTGGCATCGAGGGCGAGGACGGCGCAGGGCGGCACGGGATTGCCCGCCACGGCCTCGACGAGGCCCTGGACCTCTCCCGCGCCGAGATCCGCGAACCCGATGCGGCCGCGGCTCATGGCGGAAACCCGCAACCGCCCCGACTCTATGAAGAGGAGGACGGCGCCGCTCTCCAGCGCATTCGACGTCTCGCCGGCCGCGAGGTCGACGGCCGCCGCCCCGGCCGACAGCCGCTCGAGCGCACGGCCCTGTAGCGGCGCAAATATCTCGATACGTGCAAGGCGTGCAGCGATATCCATCGAAGGCCCAGTCCGGAAGGTGTCGGTCCCCATTAAGCGCACGGGGACTTTAACGTCCGCTAAATCCGGCTTACCCGATCGTTGGCACCGGCGCGGTTCGTGCACCTGTGGGTAAGACATGACGCCGCCCGTTCAGACTTCCTTCAAACCTCGCTGACACTCTGACGCCGGAGGGCGCACTGCGCCCGGACGGATTTGGAGCGCCTATTATGAAGCGTATCTTCTCACTTGCCGCCGCTGCGGTGCTGTCGACGGCTCCGGCTCTGGCCGCCGACCTCACGGTCACCATCGACCAGACCAAGCTCGTGCAGCTCAGCGCCTCGGCCTCGACGATCGTCGTCGGCAACCCGTCGATCGCCGACGTATCCATGCAGGATGCCGACACGGCGCTGGTCACCGGCAAGAGCTTCGGCGCGACGAACATCATAGCGATCGACTCGGAAGGCCGCCAGGTCGCCAATGTCCGGGTAGTCGTCGCGTCGAACAGCGACCGTACGGTGACGCTGATGCGCGGCAACCAGCAGGTGACGCTCTCCTGCGCGCCGCGCTGCGCGCCGGCGCCGATCCCGGGCGACTCGGTCGATGCGTTCAACAACGCGCTGGAGCAGGCCGGCAAGAAGGCCGGCCTCGGCTCCAAGGGCCCCGGCGAAGGCGGCTGACCCCGCCCACCCGATCCGATCTTCTTCCAGGGGCCGGCCGTTCGCCGGCCCCTTTTCGTTTGCGACGCGCGGCGCCCGCAGGTGTGCGTGGCCGGCAAGCGAAAGGGCCGGAGGTTTCCCTCCGGCCCTTTTCTCGTCCGTGCGATGCCGCCCTACTTGCTGACGCGCAGATTGGAGAGGTCGGAGGCGATCAGGCGGAACACCGTCTTGAGCTGTGCCGTGGTCGGCGTGTCGAAGAAGAGCGCCGGTGTCGTCGCGCAATCGCGCAGCAGGTTGCGGACCGTATTGTCGGTCTCCATGAACAGGATCGTGTAGACCCGGATGCCGGCGTCCTTGATGGCATCGCACTGCGTTGCCGTCTGGTCGTCCATGTTGGCCTTGGCGGTGTTGGCGTTCGTGCTGCCGAGGCGCGACTGGTAGAGATAGCCATAGGCCGTGTAGCCGGAGCCCGCGGGAGAGCTGTTGGTCGGGATCGTATTGACGCCGTCGGTCATCAGGATCAGCGCCTTGCTCGTTTCGGCATCGTCATAGGCGACGCCCTCCGTGTAAGGCTGCGTCGGCGACAGGACACGCCAGCCCCAGCCGAGCCCGATCGGGATGTGGGTGTGGCCGGACGGGTTGAGTGACTCGATCTTGGCCTCGATCGAGGCGCGGTTGCCCGTGAGAGGCAGGATAGCCTGCATGGCGCACTGGAGGTCGACGCCGTTGTTGTTGGCGCCGGCATATTTCGCCGAGTTCATCAGGCGGTTCTGCCAGGTGCCGGTGACGCCATCGGAGAGATAGCGGTTGGACCAGCCGCTGGTGCCCGAACCCGAGTCCGGTTCGTCGGGATTGAAGAAGGGCACCCAGCGGGTGTTGGCATCGCTCGCCGTCGCGACCACCGCCAGCGGCGCCGTATCTGTGGCTTCCAGTCCGTCAGGGCGCGCCTCGACGCAGCCCTTCCACTGCTGGGTCTTGCTCATCTGGTAAGCGGCGGGTGTCGAGCCGTTCAGCGGCGGATAGAGCGCATAGGCATAGCGGCCGTTGTCGAAGTTCGACCGTGCAAAGGTCGAAAGGCCGCCGGTATCGATCCAGCCGGCGTTGACCGCGCCGAGCGGGTTGTTCAGCCGCACAGCGGCGGCAAACGGAACGACGCCGATGTGAAGCTGGGTCGAGGTCTGCGCATCGCCGAAGAGGATCGCGAGCAGATCCTTGGCCGCGGCCTTGAGCGCCGGCATCTTGCCGGACTCGGCCATCGAGCCGGTCGTATCGAGGACCAGCGCGACCTCGAGCCCCTTCATCTCGCGCGTCACCTCGACCGACTGCTGCACATCCAGCTCGTCGACGCCGACGAGGCCGATGATCACGGTCGGGACCGAGGCGCTCGCCGTGATCGTGACGGTGTTGCCGGCATAGTTGATGTTGAGCGCGCTCGGCGTCCCGAGCTCGCGCGAAGGATAGTTGGCATTGAAATAGGCCTGGGCCTGCGCCCGCACCTGCTGCTGGTTCAGGCCGACCTGGGCGCCCAGCGCGAGGGCCGTCGCGTCCAGCGCCGTCCCGAGGCGGTTCTTGACCATCATGGCGCGGCTGAAATCGACCGCCATGCCGCCCATCGTAAAGAACGGGATCGCGGCAAGGCCGAACAGCATTGCCACGTTGCCGGAGCGCTCGCGCAGGAACTGCGAAAAGCGCCGCAGCGGCGAAAACCGGAAGCGCGGCTTCGGTCCTTGCATCTTCGACATGAGAATCCCCTCGGCATCCAAAGGGCGATGAGCCTGAGAAACCCCGCCTCGCCCAGCTAGCGCGGCAACTTTATGCAAACCTGAGTTAAGAAATTCCAAAATGTAAAATTTGAACCAAAATCGAATAGATAAAATTCAAATCAAATATATTCGCAATTCTCGCCGCCCGTCTTGGCATTCCATTATAGTTAAAACATGAAAAGGGGCTGACTATACTTACTTCAACTGTTAGCCATGCCGGACGAATTGAGCGGGGGACTCAATGTTCCGGTCTACGCGGCAGCAGCCGCAAGCAGCATCCAGGCGCAAGGGCCTGTTCGGCCGCTTCTGGCGCAACTCGCGCGGCTCCGCCGCGATCGAGTTCTCCATGATCGCGCCGGCCTTCTTCATGATCCTGTTTCCGATGTTCGAGATCGGCATCACCTTCACGGCGGACGCCGTGCTCCAGAACGCCGTCAACGACGCCGCCCGGAAAATCCGCACGGGCGAGGTCCAGACGGCCGGCCTCACCGAGGTCGGGTTCCGCCAGATGGTGTGCGCCGAGCTGACCGTTCCGCTTACCTGCGACAACGATCTGCTGAAGATCGACGTGCGGCGCGGCACGGCCATTCCTCCGGCGCTCCAGGCCAACGGCCAGTTCCGCAACGACTTCCAGTTCGATCCGGGCGCACCGGGCGACGTCGTCGTCGTGCGGGCGATGTATGCGTGGTCGCCGCTGACGCCGTATCTCGGCGACCTGCTGACCGCGACGCCGCGCTCGGACGAGCACTGGATGGGCACCATGGCCGACGGGAAACACCTGATCCAGGCGACCGCCGCCTTCCGCAACGAACCGTATCAGGGCTCGATCAACTGATGCTCAAGCGCTTCTTCTCTTCCGCCCGCCGCCTGGCGCGCGGCGAATCCGGCCTCGCCGCGATCGAGTTCGCCCTCATCGCGCCGGTCATGCTGCTGTCGCTGCTGGGCGCCGTCGAGGTGTCCAACGCGATGCTGTCCGACCGCAAGGCCACGCAGGTCGCCTCGACCCTCGCCGACCTGGTGTCGCAGGACACCAACGTCACCGATGCCGAGATGGTCTCCATCTTCTCGGCCGGCACAGCGGTCCTCTTCCCTGTCAGCCCTTCGGATGTCGGCATGTGCGTCAGCAGCATCGTCGCCGACGCCCAGGGCCGCACCACCGTCGCCTGGAGCAACGGCCGCGGCATGGCGGCGCGCGCCGTCGGCTCGCGCATCGCCATCCCGGCCGGCATGGTGACCCCGGGCGGCAGCGTCATCTATGCCGAGATCCGCTTCACGCAGAACTCGACCTTCGGCAATGCCTTCTCGGGCCTCGACCAGTTCTTCAACGGTTCGACCGATGCCTCGCTCAAGTCCGGCTGGACCATCACGGACCAGTTCTTCCTGCGCCCGCGGCGCAGCCTGACGGTGACGCGCTCGTCCACCTGAGCAGGCTTTAGCCTTCCTTAACGCGCGCTGCGCGAGACGGATCGGCCGGGCGCCTCGCAGCGTCCGGCCGAACCTGTTAGGAGTGCGCTTCGTCCGGCGCCGCTCATGAGGAAGACATGAAGAAGACCGCTCGCGCCGCCGCGGCGCTGCTTGCCGGCTGCCTTGCCTTTCACGGCCCCGCCGGCGCCGCCGCGGCCGCGAAATCGACCTGCGTATCGGGGGCCAGCGAGACGGCGTTGCAGCTCAGGACCGTGCAGACCGAACTCATGGTCGGCGCGCTCTCGTGCGGCGCGACGCCCCGCTATAACGAGTTCGTGAAGGCCAACCAGCCCGCGCTGATGGCCGGCCACACCCAGCTTTCCAAATTCTTCGACAAGAGCCGTGGCGGTCAGCGCGCCATGAATGCCTTCATCACCAAGCTGGCCAACGATGCCTCGATCCGCAGCGTTCAGGACATCGCGAAATTCTGCCAGGAGAGCGGCTGGCTCTACGACGCCATCCTGAGCCCCAAGCGGGGCGACCTCGCCGGCTTCGTCGCCCCCCTATGGGTGGCGCAGCGCCATGGCTTCACCTCATGCAAGCCGCCGGCGACCTATGTCGTGCTCGGTCCGAACGGCCCGCAGGAGGCCGCTGCGCCGGCCCCCGCGCCCGTGCCCGCGGCGGCGCCGAAGGCTGCGGCGGATGCCGGCCCGGTTCCGACACCGCGCCCGAAACCCGGCGCCGTCGCCTCCCGCTGAAACGAAAAAGGGCGGCCGAGAGGCCGCCCTTCGTCTGTCTTGGCCGAGGCCGGATCTTACGATCCGGCGCCCGAGAGATCGATCGTCGCGCGACGATTCTGCGGTTCCTTCACGCCCGGGCCGGTCGGCACCAGCGGCTCGCTGAAGCCCGCGCCCGAAGTCGCGATGATGTTGTCGGGCACGCCGTTCGCGACGAGGCCGGCCTTCACGCTGGCCGCGCGGCGCTCGGAGAGCGGCAGGTTGTAGGCGGCCGAGCCGACGGTGTCGGTATGGCCACGGACCTGGACCGACATGATGACCGACGAGCCGGCCTTGTAGGCGGCCGCGGCTTCGGCGACGACGGCCTGCGCTTCGGGCGTCAGGTCGGACTTGTCGAAGTTGAAGAAGACGATGAACGTCTTGGCCGGGGCCGGCGGAGGAGCCGGCGGCGGCGGAGGCGGCGCGGCCTCAGGCTCGTTGAAGTGGTAGCGGACGCCCGCGAACACGGTGTGGGCGTTGTAGTCGTCCTTGAAGACGCCGCCGCCGAGCAGCCCCGGGTCCACGTCGATGTCGAAATTGTCGGCCACGAAATAATTGTAGCCCACGTAGACGCCGAGATTGTCGCCGGCCATCATCTCGAGTTCCGCAGCGCCCTGATAGGCGAACACGTAATCGCGGCCGTCGACCAGGTTGTCGCTGGACGAGCCGACGCCGCCCTCGAAGCCGATGCGCGCGCCGCCGATGCCGCCGCCGAGCGACAGCACATAGCCGGGACCGAGGTCGATGTCGTACATGACGTTGACCATCTGCGAGAACACGGTCGTCGAACCGTCGCCCGGGATGGTGCCTTCGCCGCCTTCACCGCCGTCGAAGATGTCGAACGACAGGTCGTTGCTGCGCCAGCCGAGTTCGAACTCGATGCGCAGGGGCAGCGAGTCCAGCTTGTAGCCGGCGGCGCCCATGACGGCATAACCGGTGTCGTATTTGTAGTCGAAGTCGTCAGCGACGTCGTCCAGGACCTGGAAGTCGTCCACCCAGTTCGCACCGGCCTGGAGATCGACATAGAAACCCGCCGGCGTGTCCGCCGCGGCCGCTCCGGTCAGGGCGACGGCCGCCGCGCCCGCCAAAAGCATGGTCTTCAGCTTCATCTTATGCCTCTCGTTATGTCCGCAACGGGCGCGCTGCACCGAGCGCCGCCCCAAGAGAGCAGGGCACCAGGCCCCCTCGTCTTCTCGTATCGAGGTAACACGCGAGCCGCGCCGTCGCCACAGCCAGAGGCCCCGAAAGGGCGCAGGAACACGGCTCTGTTGCGCGAATGTCACGAACAGGCGGCGTTAATATATCCCGGCGTCCGCCCTCATGGTCCGGCGAGGTCGGGGTCGAGCACCTGCCCCTCGTCGAGCTGGACGCCGAAGCTGTTCAGGAACATCGAGACCTGGGTGTACTGGCCGACCGTGAAGACCACGTCCATGCATTGCTTCTCGGTGAAATGCGCCCGCAGCGCGGCCCAGGCAACGTTGCCGACGAAGCGGTCGTTGTGGAGATCGTCGGTCGCCTGAAGCAGGGCCGCTTCGGCAGGCGTCCAGCCTGGCGCCTCCGGTCCGGCCTTGATGCGCTCGATCTCGCCGGCGCTGAGGCCGCTCTGCAAGGCGATCCGGTGGTGCTGCGTCCACTCATAGCCGGAGCGGCAGAGATAGCCGATCCTCAGGATGACGATCTCGCGCTCGCGCGGCGGCAGGGCGTTCTTGTGCGACAGGATATAGTTGCCCCAGGCGAGGAACGCCTTCGCCGCCTCCGGATCCTTGATCAGGGTGCGGAAGACGTTCAGCACCGGGCCGCCGCGCGCGGCCAGCGGCGCCAGCAATTCCCGCTGCTCGGGCGTCGCGGTGGCGTCGGCGACCGGCTCTATACGCGGTTTGTCGAGACGCACGGGGACCCTCGCTTGCGCCGGCCATCGGCGGCGGCGCAAGCGTGGAGCGACGGCGCAGAAGCGTCAATCCTCAGGCGGCGATCGCCGGTTCCGCAGCCGCCATCTCGCGATGAAGAGCCTCGACCTGTGCGTTGAAGCGCCGCTGCGGGTTCAGCATCTTCTCCGGCTTCACGAAGAACATGTAGACCATCGCCCGCTCGCCATAGAAAATCTGATGGGCGAGCATGCGGGATTCGCCCATCCAGACTTCGCCCGGATCGAAGCCGACGACGTGGCGGGGCAGCGTGTCGAGGCATGCGCCGGCGCTGCCGCCCAGAACCTCGCCGCAGACATAATCGTTCAGGTCGTTCGGGTCGCGGCCCGCGAAGCGCTCGAGGTGGCGCTCGCGATAGATCGAGCGGGCATATTCCACGAAATTGTGGCTGACGTTCCAGACCCGGGGACGCTGGTCGAGATTCACGAAGATGCGGACCTGCTGGAAGTCCTCGGGGATGTTGTGATTGTCCCAATGCATGTTCTCGAACATCGTCTGGGTCAGGCGGACGCTCGGGATCAGCTTGAAATATTCATAGGTCGGAAAGCAGGTCTTGAAGATGGAGATGGCCGCGTCATGCGCCACCTTCATCGCGGCCTGCGCGCGGCGCAGCAATTCCGGGTCGGATTTGCAGAATACCTTGAAGACGGCCTGATGCACCGGGAGCGTGGACTCGGGCGTCGCTTCCATGATGTGCGTCGAGACGACCTTCTTCAGCACCCGCTGCATGGCCTTGTCGGCGCTCTCGGTGTTCGTGCTCATCGCCGCGAACGCCTCGAAATCGAGCGGAACGCGGTAGTCCTTGAGCACGATGAGGCGGTTGGCCTCGTAGTCGGGAATGAAGCCGTTCGGGCCGGCCTTGGCATCCGCAAGGGTTCGCTCGACGAAATAGTCCTCGACATTGGGATTGCGGATGATCTTGGCCACGGAGTCCTCCTTCTCTCGGCGAAGGGGGAAGCTAGGGCGCATGACGTGGCGTCCGCTTTGATGCAGCGCAATTGCCCTAAGCGGCGGATTGCACCTCGATCCGGTCGCGCGGCCAGGCCAGCGTCACCGAGGCGCCGCCGTCGAAGGCGTTGCCGAATGTCATTTCGGCCCCGGTCCGCTCCAGCAAGGTCTTGGCGATGAAGAAGCCCAGTCCCATTCCGGCGTGGGATTGAGTCGGCACCGTCGCCGATGGCCCGAGTTGTTCGTCGCTGAGTGCCGCCCGGCTGGGCCGCGTCGTGACATAGGGCTCGCCCAGCTTGGCGAGGACGTCGTGGGAAAAGCCCGGCCCGTCGTCCCGGATGCGCACCACCACCCGGGCCTCGTCCCACATCGCCGAAACGCGGACCCGCTTGGCTGCGAAATCGGCGGCGTTGGCGATGAGGTTGCCGATCGCGTAGCGCAATTCCGGCAGCAGCCGCACGACGGGCGGGTTTTCGGCGCCTTCGACGGTGATCTGGACGCGCAGCGACCTGTGGCCCTGCGCCAGATCGTCGAGGAAGGCCAGCAGCGGAAGCCGGGCATCCGGCCCCAGCCCGTCGCTTTCCTGGTGGTGGGCCAGCCGCCCCAGGATTTCGCGGCAGCGCTCGACCTGCTGGCGCAGCAAGGCGGCGTCCTCGGCCAGCGGCGAATTCTTCGGCAGCTCCCGCTGGAGTTCCTTCGAGACGATCGCGATGGTGCCGAGCGGCGTGCCGAGTTCATGCGCCGCCGCCGCCGCAAGGCTGCCCAGCGCCGCCAGCTTCTGCTCGCTGGCGAGGGCGAGTTCCATCGCCGCATAGCCGGCCTGCATGCGCGTCGCCTCCGACGAGATGCGGAAGGTCACGATGGTCGTGAAGCCGAGCGACAGCATCAGCGCGATCCAGAGCCCCGCGACATAGATCGGCGGCAGCGACAGCGGCAGGCCGGGCTCCGACGGCAGCGGCAGATGGTAGATTGCGAGCGCCGTCAGCAGCGCCAGCGTGTAGGCGCCCAGCGCCAGCGCATAGCGCAGGTCCAGCGAGGACGAAGCGATGACCAGCCCGGCGAGCAGAATGAGCGTGAAGGGATTCTCCAGCCCCCCGGTCAGGAACAGAACCGCGAAAAGCTGGGTCTGGTCGAACAGGAGATAGAGGAAGGCCTCGAGGTCGGAGGGCCGCCGCTGCGCCGGATAGGTGAGGCGCAGCACCACGGTGAAGAGCGCGCCGGCGCCGATCGCCGCCAGGCACGGCACCAGCGGCAGCTCGAAGCCCAGGCTGAAACGCACGAAGAGCACGGTCGCGAGCTGGCCGGCCAGCGCCATCGTGCGCAGCATGTTGAGCGTGCCGAGGCGCAGGCGGCCTTCCTCGCCGCGCAGGATTTCCAGCGCCCGGTGGAGCAGACGGATGGGCGGCGCGGCGCCTCGGGCGCGGGCCGCGGTCATGGATGTTCTGCGCTCTGGCGCCGCGTCGTCACCGCCTGATAGGACACCAGCGCGAAGCTGCCGTGAAGCCCATCGGACACCCATGACCCCGCGCCTGCGCCTGCTCTTCCTTGGCCTGATCGCCCTTGCCGCCGTCCTCGCGACGGCCTCTGTGGTCCTGCTGGTCACCCGCGGCGGCGGCGCCGCGAATGCCGGGAGCCAGATCGGCGGTCCCTTCACGCTGACCGGCGAGGACGGCCAGAAGGTCAGCGATACCGATTTCCGCGGCCGCTACATGCTGCTCTTCTTCGGCTTCACGCACTGTCCCGACGTGTGTCCGCTGACCCTCCAGCGCATCGCCGACGCCCTGGAGGCGGCGCCCGAGCTCAAGGACAAGGTGACGCCGGTCCTCATTTCGGTCGATCCCGAGCGCGACACGCCGGCCGCCATGAAGGAGTATGTCGCCTATTTCGGGCCGACTTTCCGCGGCCTGACCGGCTCGCCCGACGAGATCGCCGCCGTGCTGGCCGCCTATGGCGTCTATGCCCGCAAGGTGAAGCTGGAAGGCTCGGCGCTCGACTACACGGTCGACCATTCCAGCTTCATCTATCTCTTCGGCCCCGACGGCGCCTTCCTCACCGTGTTCGACCCGCAGCAGGACTCCGCCGCCCTGGCCGCAAAGCTGAAAGAGACCGTCAAGTAAGAGACCCTAGGATTCCGCTTGACGACGCGTTTGTGCACCGCACAATGGCGGCTCGTGCTTGGGGGCGCGCGGCGGAACCAGATGGCGGCGATGGCCGCGGGGGGCCTTGAGCTACTTGTACCAGAACTTTCTCTATGCGGCGGTCGATACCGCCCGTCGCTCGGCACAGCCGTTCCGTCTCGCCGCCGATTTCGGCGCCATGGCGCTGCGCAATCCGCTCAATCCCTGGTCGGCGACCTATGTCGGCAAGACCATGGCGGCCGCGTTCGACGTCTTCGAGTCGTTCACCCGGAACTATGCCAAGCCTGAGTTCAACCTGCCGGAGCTGAAGATCTACGGCCAGCCCGTCACGGTGACCGAGCGCTATGTCTGGCAGAAGCCCTTCGGCAGGCTGAAGCATTTCGCCAAGGACGGCGAGGTCTATGGCCGGCTGCGGCGCAAGTTCCCGCATCCCAAGGTGCTGATCGTGGCGCCGCTCTCGGGCCATTTCGCAACGCTGCTGCGCGGCACGGTCGAGGCCATGCTGCCTGAGCACGACGTCTACATCACCGACTGGACCGACGCGCGCGACGTGCCCCTGTCGAAAGGCCGCTTCGGGCTCGATGAATACATCGAATATGTGATGGAGATGCTGCGCCACCTCGGCCCGGGCGTGCATCTGATGGCGGTATGCCAGCCGGGGCCGGCGGCGCTGGCCGCCGCGGCGCTGCTGCATGAGGACGGCGACGCCGCCGCACCCCGCTCGCTCACCATCATGGGCTCGCCGATCGACGCGCGCCTGTCGCCGACGCAGCCCAACAAGCTCAGCGAAGAGCGGCCCTATGCGTGGTTCGAGGAGAACATGATCCACCGGGTGCCGCTGCCCTATCCGGGCCACGGCCGCCTCGTCTATCCGGGCTTCCTCCAGCTCACCGCCTTCATCAACATGAACCGCGAGCGCCACACCAACGCGCAATACGACTTCTTCAAGAATCTGGTGAAGGGCGACGGCGACAGCGTCCAGAAGCACCGCGACTTCTACGACGAATATCTCGCCGTGCTCGACCTGCCGGCGGAGTTCTATCTGGAGACCATCGACAAGGTGTTCCAGCGCTTCCTGCTGGCCGACGGCAAGCTCACCGTGCGCGGCCGCCCGGTGAAGCCCGGCGCCATCAGGGACATGGGCCTGATGACGGTGGAAGGCGAGAAGGACGACATCTCGGGCATCGGCCAGACGCAGGCGGCGCATGCGCTCTGCGCCGCGATCCCGGACAAGCGGAAGATCGACTATATCCAGCCCGGCGTCGGCCATTACGGCGTCTTCAACGGCACGCGCTGGCGGACCGAAATCCAGCCGCGCGTCCGCGACTTCATCCGCGCGAATCCTTAGAGGGGGGCGGCTGCTACTTGGGTAAGTAGCTGGGTGCCCGGTCAGAAGCCACGGCTCTGCGGCTCAACCAAGGCTGTCCTGGTTCTGGGAAGCCGCCGTTATCGCCAATGCCGCATGGCATTGCGATCGTTGGCCAAACGCTGAACCGGACACTCGCGGAACGAGTCCGGCGATGACGAGTGGGGTTGGGTTGAGAGCCGCGATCTTGTGTCGGAAGCGGTCCACCACGCGCAAATCCGGGCGGCAATTGCAGTCGCAACGACAGGCCCAGACCAAACCGGACAACCATGGGACGGGCCGCTCACTCGCCGCGACGGGCCGATCAAAACAAAGAGGCCCCGCGTGACGGCGGGGCCTTCGTTTTGCGGCTGACGCCCTGGATCAGGCGGACGAGACGGTCGACTCGATCCACTCCTTGATCTTGCTCTTGGGCAGGGCGCCGACGCGGGTGGCGGCCACCTGGCCCTTGTGGAAGATCATGAGGGTCGGGATGCCCTTCACGCCGTATTGCACGGGCGTGGTCGGGTTTTCGTCGATGTTCAGCTTGGCGATCTTCACCTTACTGCCCAGTTCGGCGGCGATCTCTTCCAGCGCCGGCGCGATCTGGCGGCAGGGGCCGCACCATTCGGCCCAGAAGTCGACGAGAACGGGTTCGTCGGATTTCAGAACATCCGCCTGGAAGCTCTGGTCGGTGATCTTGCTCAGGCCCATCTGGGTCCTCCGGTGGGGCGCATCGGCGCCCATGAATTCGAACGGGTGAAACGTAAGAAGGGTCCCCCGAAGCGTCAAGCTGACGCGGTTCCGGCGGGGCTTTCCCCTGCCTTAAGCGCGGCGAGGCGCTGAAGTGTGACGTCCAGCACCGAATCAGGCAGCGCCATGAGATCGGGGGCTTCCGTCCACAGCAGGGCGCATTGTACGGCGCGGCCCGGAAACGCCGCCCGCATCGCCTCGCGATAGAGCGCCATCTGCGCAAGATAGGCCTCAGGGACCTTCTCGGGACTCCTGGGTACCGTGCGGTTGGTCTTGTAGTCGACGATCAGCACCGCCCGATCCGTGACCGCCAGGCGGTCGATCTGGCCGGAGATGAAGCCGGCCGGGCCGAGCGCCGCGACCTTGCCGGCGATCGGCACCTCGGCGCGCGAGCCGGGCGCGAAGGCGGCGGCGAAGCGCGGATGCGAGAGCACCTCCAGCACCTGCGCGACGGAAGCGGCGCGCGCATCGGCCGGCCATTGCGGGGCGCGGGCGATGAGGAAGCGCGCCGCGGCGGCCTCGCGCCTGTCCGGCGCGATCCCCGGCAGATGCTGGAGCAGCAGGTGCAGCACGCGCCCGCGCTCGCGCCCGAAGGCGTCGGCGGTGTCGGAGAAGGTGAGGGTCGGCGTCAGGCGCGAGGGGCGGACGACGGCGACCGCCTCCTCCCTCGCGGCCGCCCTCTTCGTCCAGCCCGGAATCTCCTCGCGCTGGGGCTCCAGGGCCAGGGCGGCCTGGCCCTTTCCGGGCGGCGTGCCGTAGCGCAGCAGGGTTTCGCCGCGCTCCTCGGCACGCGCCGTGCCCTCCAGCCGCTCGAAGCCGGCGAGGATGGCGGCGTGCCAGGTCGGCGCCTTGATGTTCTGTACCGGCTTGGGCCCGGCGACGATGAGGCGGTCGCGCGGCCGGGTGAGCGCCACATAGAGCAGGCGGTGATGTTCGGCCTGCTGGCGCTCCATCCACGCAGTGCGCGCTTCTTCCGCCTCCGCCGTGCCGGACTGCCGCCAGACGAGGCCGCCGCGATAGGGCAGCAGGTTCGGCGCGGTCTGCACGCGCGGCACGGTCATCGTGTCGGGCAGGATGACGACCGGCGCTTCGAGGCCCTTGGAGCCATGCGCCGTGAGCACGCGGACCGCACCGCCGGCCTCGTCCGGGTCGCGCTTCACCTCGGCGCCGGTGAGTTCGAGCCAGTGCAGGAAGCCTTCGAGCGAGGGCGCCGCCGTCTCCTCATAGGCCGCCGCCTGGGCGAGGAATTCGTCGATGACGTCCTCGGCCTCGTCGCCCAGCCGCTTCAGCACCTGGGCGCGGCCGCCCTCAGCGAGCAGCCGGGCGTAGAAGTCGAACGGCGCGTCGCGGCCGAGGCGATTGATGACGCCGCGCAGCCGGTCGTACCAGTCGTGCCAGACGCCGCCCTCGTCCGCCTTCACCCGCAGCGCCTGCCACAGCCGGCCGGGGCGCGCGTGCGCCAGTTCGAAGAGCTGGTCGTCGTCGAGGCCGAAGAACGGGCTCTTCAGCAGCGCCGCGAGATTGAGATCGTCGTGCGGCAGCAGCGCCGCGCGGCCATAGGCGATGAGGTCCTTCACCGCGATATGCGACAGCAGCTTCAGCCGGTCGGCGCCGGCGACGGCGACCTTGTGCTGCTTCAGCTTGCGGATGATCGCCTGGCTGAGCCGGCCGCGCTGCTGCACGAGGATCAGCACGTCGCCGGCCCGCAGGTCGCGCGTCTTCTCGCCGTCATAGACCTGCTCGCGGCCGATCCACGACTTGATCGCGAGCGCGAGCTTCTCGGCCAGCAGGATCGCGGCATCGCCTTCGCGCGGCTGGTCCAGCGGGGCGAGCCAGTAGTCGGACTCTTCCTTTTCCTCGCGCGGCGTCAGCGGCCAGATCTCGACGAAGCCTTTGGCCTTGCTGCGATGGGCTATGTGGCCGGTCCAGGGGCGCGTCGACACGGCGCTCCGCAGCGCATCGGCCGCGAAGACGGCATCGACCAGCTTCAGGATTTCCGGCGCCGAGCGGCGCGAGGTCGTCAGCGGTTCGTCGACGAAAATCTGGCCGATCTCGCGCGCCTGGGCGCCGAAGATCTCGCGGAAGCGGCCGAAGGATTGCGGATCGGCGCCCTGGAAGCTGAAGATCGACTGCTTGTCGTCGCCGACCGCGAAGAGCGTGCGCTGCGCGACCCGCTTCTTCGCGGGCGCCCCGGCCCCGGCGAAGAACTCCTCGGCAATGCGCTCCACGACCTTCCACTGTTTCGGGCTCGTATCCTGCGCCTCGTCGATCAGGATGTGGTCGAGGCCGCCGTCGAGCTTGTAGAGCGCCCAGCTCGCCGCCGCGCTGTCGCGCAGCAGATAGACCGCCGTCTCGATCAGGTCGTCGAAGTCGAGCTGGCCGCGCGCCTGCTTCATGCGCATGTATTCGGCCCGCACGGCCCGCGTCAGCTCGGTCACCGCGTCGACGATCACCGCACCGCGCGCCCCGCGATGGCGGATCGCGAGGTCGCACAGGCGGTCGATCTCCGGATCGAACGTGTCGAAGAACGCCGCGTTCAGCTTGCGCAGATTCTTGGTGCCGATCGACTTCAGCCGCGCGCCGTCCTGCGTGTGGAACGCCGCCGCCGTCAGCGTGAAGCGTTCCGCCGGGTCGTTCGCGGCGCAGCCGCGCGCCAGGGCGCCGGCGATCTTTTCATCCGACGTGCTGCCCTCGGCAAAGACGCGGGCGGCGCGGGCATAGAGCGCGGCGAGACCCGGCTCGTGCAGCCGCGCTTCGGCCAGCACGTCCTCCGGCGTCAGGCCGTGCGGCAGGCCGAGGACGCTCCAGGCGTCCGGCATGTCGGGCGTGTCGGTCGCGTTGCGCGCCTCGCGGCTGTCGATCAGCAGCGCGAAGCTCGCCGCATCGACATAGGGCGCGAGCATGCGCATCGCGTGTTCGGCGCGGCCCTCGGCGAGCCGGTCGAGCACGGCGATGCGGGCCTCGCGCTTCAGCGCCTCGGCCTCGGGCTCGGTCAGCACGCGGAACGGCACCGGCGCGTTGGCTTCGACGGGGAAGCGGCCGATCAGCCGTTCGCAGAAGGCGTGGATCGTCTGGATCTTCAGGCCGCCCGGCGTTTCGAGGGCCGTCGCGAAGAGCTGGCGCGCGCGGCGCATGCGCACCGCGTTGGGTGCCTTGCCCTCGATCTCCTTCATCTCTGCGGCGAGCGCGGCGTCGTCGAGCAGCGCCCAGCGCGACAGGCGCTGGAAGACGCGGGCCCGCATCTCGGCCGCGGCGGCGCGCGTGTAGGTGAGGCAGAGCAGCCGGTCGGGCGCGTTGCCGTCGAGCAGCAGGCGGATGACACGGTTGGTAAGGACGTAGGTCTTGCCCGAACCGGCATTGGCGCTCACCCAGGCCGAGACGGCGGGATCGGAGGCGCGGACGGCGGGCGAGGCGGCGCTCAAAACTCGTCCTCCAGCGCCTCGGTCCATTCCAGCATGCGCGCCAGATGGTCGTAGTCGCCCTCGTAGCGCGTCGAGAGCACCGCGACGCGCGAGGGATAGGCGCGGCCGGGATCGTCATAGGTGCGGATCAGGTCGCGCAGCTTCTGTTCGATGCCCTCGACCAGGATCGCCGGATCGGCGATCTGGACGAGCCGCCCTTCGCGCCGCGCCCCCGAAAGCTGGACATAGACCAGCGTATCGGCCGGCGCCTGCATGTCGGGCCCGAAGGCGCCGTCGCGCGCCAGCAGGGCGAGCAGCGGCAATTGCGGCGCGAGGAACGCCGCGGCCTGCGCGTTGGTCGGCGGCGAGCCGGTCTTGTAGTCGATGACGCGAAGGCCGCCATTCGCCAGAAGGTCGATGCGGTCCGGCTGTCCGGTGAGGACGAAATCCAGCCCTTCGACCGGCCACTCGCGGCGCTCCTCGATGACGCTCGCGACGCGGTCGGCGCGCCAGCCGGCCTCGATCCCGGAGAACCAGCGCGCGGCGCGTTCGAAGCGCGGCCACCAGAAGGATTTGACGTCCGGATGCCCCAGCGCCGCGCCGAACGCCGTGCGGCCGCAGGCGATGAGGTCGGTGTAGATGTCGCCAGAGGAATCCGCCGCCGGCATGCGGGCGAGCAGTTCCGCGGCGCGGTGGACCATGTCGCCGCGATGGCGCGCTTCCAGTTCCGGCTCCAGCCGGTCGAGCACTTTCAGCTTCAGCACATGGCGCGCGTAGATCTCGTAGGGGTCGCGCAGCCAGCGCTCGATCGTCGTGACGGAGAGCTTGCGCGGCCGCGCGGCGACCGGCGGCGCGGGCATCGGGCGGCGCGCCGGCGTGACGACATCGGCGGCATCGAGGCGGCGCGCCCAGTCGAGCGTCTGCGGCTCGGGCAGCTTCTCGCCGGCGAGCGCGGTCATGCGCAGCAGGAAGCGCGAGGGATTGGCCGGCGCCCCGTCCTGCCGCCGGGCCCGCGTCAGCAGCACCCGCGGCTGGGCGGCGAAGGTGGTGAAGTCATGCGCCGAAAGACCGATGCGGCGCTCCGGCTCTGAGAGGCCCAGCGTCTTGCGCATCGGCCGGCTGAGCCAGGGATCGTCGGCCGGATTGGCGGGCCAGACGCCCTCGTTCATGCCGCCCAGCACCATCAGGTCGGCGAAGTGGAGGCGGGCTTCCAGCGGACCCCAGATGCTGACCCGCGGATGGCGCGGACCCTGGGGCCGCACCGGCATCGCCCGCACCGCGCGGTCGAAGCTGTGCGCATAGTCGGCAAGCGTCAGCACCTGGTCCGCCGCCGCCGCCGCCTCGCCCAGCGTCTCGAACAGCGCGAAGGCGGCGGCGCCGTCGTCGCCCTGCCAGACACGCGCCCGGCCCTTCGCATCGGCGCTGAGGTTTTCGAGCGCGGCGGCATGGGCGGCGACCAGCTCCGCCATGTCGTGCGCGCCACCCAGCGCAGTCAGCGGCGCCAGCGCCGCCGCGATGCGGTCGACCAGCAGCGGCAGTTCGGCGGCGTCCTCCGGCGTCATGCCGAGCTCGGATTCGCCCTTCGCGTCGCGCGCCGCCATGGCGCGGCGGATGTCGTCGAAGCCGCCGGTGATGCGGCCGCCGCGCAGCACGCGCCGCTCGAAGCGCCGCACCATGCTGAGCAGGTCATAGCGGTCGCCGCCGAGCGCGACGCAGGGATGTTTCAGCACGCTCAGCAGCGCGACCGGCGTGCCGCCGCCGAGCGCGGCTTCCAGCACCATCGTCAGCAGCGCGCCGGCCTCGGTCTTGGCGAGCGGCAGGCCGGCGGAATCGTCGGCTGCGATGTCCCAGCGCCGCAGCTCCGCCGAGACCCGGCGGGCGAGCATGCGGTCGGGCGTCACCAGCGCGACGGTCGCCTCCGGCTTCTCCAGCGTCTCGCGGATGGCAAGGGCGATCGCCAGCGCCTCCTCGCGCTCGTTCGCCGCCTCGATCAGCGCCACGCCGTCGAGGCCGGCCTGAATCTCGGCCCTGCCGAGACTCGCCGCCGGCGGCGCCTCGGGCGGGCGCATGGCTTCGGAGAGGAAGCGCCGGCGCGCCGCGGCGGTGTCGGGGCTGCCGATCCAGCGGCCCACCGCCAGGCGGTCGGCGGCGAGATGGATCAGCAGCTCGCGCAGGGCGAACTGGGGATGGCTGGGCGCCGTCGCGACGGCCTCCCAGGTGTCGTGATCGAGACCGGTGTCGAGCCCGTCGAGCACGACGGCGCCGTTCGGCAGGCCGGCGATGACCTTCAGCAGGTCGGCCGTGGCGCGGATCGAGCCCGACGACCCGGCGGCGATGAACGGCGCCGCCGGCCGCGCTTCGGCGAGGCTGCGCGCGTAGCTGCGGATCGCCAGCGCCCGCCGCGCCGCCGGATCGAGCCGCGCCTTCTCCGCCAGATAGGCCGGCCACGCCTGCACCGCGATATCCAGGAACGCGACGGATTTCGCCCAATGCTCCGCCATGTCGGGATGCGCGACCGTGGCGATCCCGGAGAGATTCGCATCCTCGTTCGCCGCCTCGTCGATCAGCCGGGCCAGCGACTGCGCCAGCGCCAGCGACACCGCGAAACCGCCCGAGCCTTCCGTCCGCAGGCGATAGGCATGCACCATGCGGGCAAGGACGAGGTCGCGTTCGAGGCGCGGTATCTCGGGCAGCAGCGCCTCCTCCTCCGCCTCGACGAAGAGCGCCGCGTCCTCGTCCACGTCGCCCAGCACCCGGATCGACGGCATGACGAGCGCATCCACCCCGGCGGCCCGCACGATCTCTTCGCGCAGCGTGCGCTCGGCGCGGCGGGTCGGCAGGAAGATCGTCACCGCCGCCAGCGACAGCGGATCGCCGGCAACGTGGAAGCGTTCGACCACGCCTTCCGCCAGGTCGCGCAGGAACGGCCGCCCGGGCGGTATGGTGTAGAGCCCGGGCGGGCTGCCGCTCATGCGGCGAGGCCCTCGTGGCGCAGGACAGCCTCCGCCTCGTCGCGGCCGGCCGGCGTGTTGATCTCCAGCCAGGCGCCGTCGAGGCGCGGGCCGAACAGCCGGCCGGCGGCGATGGCGCGATCCCACAGCACATTGGTCGAAAACGGCGGCGGCGGCGGATCGGCAAAGAGCCGCGGCGAACAGATCTGCACCGTCGTCCACACGACGGGCGCGACGGTCGCGCGCGGCCGGCGCGTCAGGCGGCCGGCGGAATCCATGAGGAAGTCGCCCTGCCCCGTATAGCCCTGTGCGCGGACGGTCAGCGCCAGCAGCATCAGCGCATCCATGCGCCGGTCGTCCCAGGAGCGCGCGAGGCGCTGGAGGGCATCGCCGCGCGAATCGACCAGCAGGGCGTCGGTGTTCACCGAGAAGAACGGCTCGTCCCGGAAATGATGCAGCACCGCCGCCGTGCCGCCCCCGGTGTCGAGCAGCCGGGCGCGCTCGTCGGCGATGACGATCTCCAGATCCTTGCGCGTCTTCAGATGCGCTTCGACCTGGTCGCCGAGATAATGGACGTTGACGACGGCAAAGGTCACGCCGGCCGCGACGAGGCGGTCGAGCATGTGGTCGAGCAGCGTCCTGCCGGCGACCTTCAGCAGCGGCTTCGGCGTCTTCAGCGTCAGCGGACGCATCCGCGTGCCGAGGCCGGCGGCGAGCACCATGGCGCGCGTCGGTGTGCTCACGCGCGGGCCTCGCCGGGGATATGCGCGTCGAACCATGCCTTCAGCCCGGCAAGCGCCGGGTCGGCGAAACAGGTGTCGAGATAGCGCCAGAGTCGCGGCATGAAATCCCTGTAGCGCGGCTTGCCGTCGCGCGTCACCAGACGGGCGAAGATGCCGAGAATGCGCACGACGTTGAGCGCGCCGAGCGCATGATAGTCCGAGAGGAAGGCCTGCGGATCGTCCGGCCTCCTTGCTGCGATATAGCGATCGAGGCAGGCCGCTTCGAGGGCCGGCGAGACGTCGCGCCGCGCATCGTGCAGCAGCATCGAGAGGTCCCAGGCCGGATGGGCGCGCACCGCGTCCTGGAAATCCAGCATGCCGACCCGGGCCGGACCGGCGCGCCCCGGCAGCCAGATGAGATTTTCCGCGTGGTAGTCGCGGTGACAGAACACCGTCGCGCCCGCGACGCCGCGCGCCCGGATCGGGCGCCAGAGATCTTCCCACGCCGCCAGCGCCACCGCATCGAACACGATTCCGGGACGGAAGCGCGGGAACCATTCCAGGATGATGTCCTGCGCCGTCCGGAGCGCGAGGTCGTCATAGACCAGCAGCGGCCAGCCGCCCGGCAGGGTTTCGGGCGGGGCGATGGCTTGCAGGATCACCAGCGCATCGATCGCCGCCTCATAGAGCGGCGCCTCGTCCGCGCCCTGCTCGATCAGCCGCGCATAGAGCCCGTCGCCGAGATCCTCCAGCAGCGCGAGGCCGCGAGGCGCGTCCGCCGCGAGGACATGCGGCGCGGAAAGGCCGGCCTCGGTGATGAAGCGGGCGCAGGAAACGAAGGCGTCCACCCGGCCCGCCGCAAGCCGCGCGAGCGCGTTGTAGCCGAGCGCCGTCCGCTGTTCGGCGGTCGCGTGCGGCGGGCACGCTGCGGTCTCGGTGCGCTGCGGCTGGTTCATCAGGATGGCGGCCTCATCGCCCCGGGTGACACGCTCATAGGCGCGGGTCGAGGCATCGCCGGACATCGCGGTCCGCGTCGCACCGCCCCATCCGGCCCCGGCCAGGAAGGCGGTGATCTCGTCGTCGCGCCCGGCGCTCATGCCAGTCCCCGTGCGAGCGCCGCGGCGCGGCCGGTCCAGGCGCCCTGCCCCCGCAGCACGGCCCGCCGCGGTTCGGTTTCGAGATGAATGTCGAGCCGGTCTGCCGGCATGAAGTCCTCCGCCATTTCCGGCCATTCGACCAGGGCCGCGCCCTCGACAAGGAGATCGTCGAACCCCAGCTCCTCGATCTCCTCCGGCCGCTTCAGCCGGTAGAGGTCGAGATGGGCGACGGGCAGGCGCAGCGCATAGGGCTGCACCAGCGTAAAAGTCGGCGACGGCACCTCGCCCGCATGGCCCAGCGCTTTCAGGATGGCCCGCGCCAGCGTCGTCTTGCCCGCGCCGAGATCGCCGCGCAGCGCCACCACATCGCCGGCGCCGAGCGCCGCCGCTATCGCCGCGCCCAGCCGGTCGACCGCCGCCAGATCGGGCAGCGCCATCGCCGCGCCCTGAATCGCCTCGTGCATGAGGCCATTTCTGCCCGATCGGACGGGACCGGGGCAACGCATGTTGGTGCGGCGGGGCGTTGATTCCGCGCCGCCCATCCGTCAGGTTCGCGCGCCTTTTTTAGGGATGGAACAATGGCGGGCATGGTGGTGATCGGAGCCGGGCAGGCGGCTTCGCAACTGGTCGCGAGCCTCAGGACCGAGGGCTATGCGGCGCCCATCACGGTGGTCGGCGACGAGCCCTATCCGCCCTATCAGCGCCCGCCTTTGTCGAAGAAATTCCTTTCGGGCGAGCTGGCCGAGGATCGCCTCTATATCCGCCCGGCCGAATTCTACGAGCAGGCCGGCGCCGCCCTCATGCTGGGCGTCCGCGCGACCAGGGTCGACCTCGAAGCGAAGACGGTGACGCTGGCGACCGGCGACCGGCTCGCCTACGAAACGCTCGCCTTCACGACCGGCAGCCGGGTGCGCAGGCTGACGACGCCGGGGGCGGACCTGCCCGGCATCTTCTATCTCAGGGGGATCGCCGACGTGAAGGCGATCCAGCCGCATTTCCAGGCCGGCAAGCGGATCGTCATCGTCGGCGGCGGCTATATCGGGCTCGAAGTGGCGGCCGTCGCGGCCAAGCGCGGGCTGAAGGTCACGGTGGTCGAGGCGCTGGAGCGCTGCCTCCAGCGCGTCACCTCGAAGCTCATGTCGGACTTTTTCGAGGGCGTCCACCGCGAAGCCGGAGTGACGATCCTGACCTCGACCGGCGTCCACGGCTTCAAGGCCGGCGCGAACGGCACTGTCATCGTTGAGACCGCCGGGCCGCAGCTCGAAGCCGACCTCGTGGTCGCCGGCATCGGCATCCTGCCGGAGCAGGAGGTAGCACAGGCGGCGGGCCTCGTCTGCGAGAACGGCATCGTGGTCGACGAATTCGCCCGCGCGAGCGACCCCAACGTCTACGCGATCGGCGACTGTTCCAATCACCCCAATCCGCTGCTCGGGCGGCGGCTGCGCCTGGAATCGGTGCAGAACGCGATCGACCAGGCGAAGGCCGCCGCGGCCGCGATCTGCGGCAAGCCCAAGCCCTATGCCGAAGTGCCGTGGTTCTGGTCGGACCAGTATGACCTGAAGCTCCAGATCGCCGGCCTGTCGATGCTGGGCGACGACCTCGTGGTGCGCGGCGATCCGGCCTCGCGCAAATTCGCCGCCTTCTATCTCCGCGCCGGCGCCGTCGCCGCCGTCGACGCCGTCAACGCTGCGCCGGAATACATGATCGGCCGCATGATGATCGCCCAGAAGAAGCAGGTCGACCCCGCCAAACTGGCCGACCCCTCGGTGCCGATGAAAGCCCTGATGGGCTGAGGCGCAGAGCCCTACGCCCCGCCCCCTCCACCGCTTCGCGGTCCCCCTCCCCCGTAAGCTACGCTTACAGGGGAGGATAAATTGATCCTCACCCGCGTCAGCGGGGGAGGGGGACCGCCGAAGGCGGTGGAGGGGGCGTGGCTCGCGCCGGCGACAGATATCGCCCCCTCAACGCCCTAGGACTATTGACCTCTAGGATAACAGTCTCCATCTGTCTCCGGCGTGATCGACAACGGCGCGCGCCCGAGAGCTGCGGCCGGGTCCAAAGCCGACCACGAATAGAGAGGAAGCCCCTGGACGAAAACCGACAAACGAATGGAGGGGCATGACGCATCCGTCGCCCACAAGATGTAGGGACGCATAAGGGCCTAAAGGAAAAATCGACAAACGAATGGCCCGGTGCGGATAAGAAAAGCGACAAACGAATACGCATCAGGGAGACATCGCCATGCGCGTCCTCGTCACGGGCGGCAATCGCTATATCGGCCAGGACCTGGTCTTCGAGCTGGCCAAGGCCGGGCACGCGGTCACGGTCATCAACAGCCATGAGGGCCCGCTGCCGGGCGGCGCCAGGCGCATCGTCTGCGACCGTACGCAACCCGGCGCACTGGCCGCGGCGCTCAAGGATCATCGCGACGCCTTCGATGCGGTGTTCGACCACACCGCCTATCGCCCGTCCGACGTCGCGCCGCTGGTCGAGCTCTTCCGCGGCCGCATCGCGCATTACGTCTTCACGAGTTCGCAGGCGGTCTACCGGCGCAGCTATGTCCAGCCGCTGCGCGAGGATTTCCGCCGGCACGCGCCCGACAACACCGACCCGCGCACCGCCTACGGCGTCGGCAAGGTGCAGTGCGAGGACCTGCTGCTCGGCCTTGCCGGAAGCGAAGGCTTTCCGGCGACGGTGCTGCGCGTCGGCCATACGCTGGGGCCGCGCAGCCCGGCGGCGACGCGCGACCCGGCCTTCTTCGCCCGCATCGAAGCCGGCCGGCCGATACTCATTCCGGGCGACGGCTTCGCCGCGATGTCGCTCGTCCACATCAACGACGTCGCCCGGCTGATGACCGCCTTGCTCGGCAACGACAAGGTCAAGGGCGAGGCCTACAATGTCTCGGGCGCCGAAGTGACCAGCATCGTCGGCGTCGTGCATCTCATCGCCCAGGCGATGGGCATGAAGGCGCGCGTCGTCGAAGTGCCGCCGGAGATCGCGCGCAGGCAGCATCCGCCGCTGCTGCACTGGGGTGAAGGCGTTGCGGGAACGGCGCTGCTGTCGATCGAGAAGGCGCTCCGCGACATCGCCTGGACGCCGCGTTTCGGCATCGAGAGCGGCTATCGCGATGCATATGAGTGGTATGTGCGCGAAGGGCGCGGGCGCTATCAGTTCGACTTCTCGCGCGATGACGCCCTGCTGGCGCAGTTGGGCCGTAGCTGAACGCTGTAGCTGAGCTCGCTGCCGTAAGGGAATGCGGCTGTGCTGCGCGCAGGCGCGCCCTTGCCAAACGGATGCGGCGCATGTTTTAGACCGCTGCCGCCGACGGAAAGCGCGGCGAAGACCAGCGCGCTGGACGGGGAACGCGAGGACGATGCCCAAGATCACCTATATCGAGCACACCGGTAAGGAACACACCGTCGAGGTGGCGACCGGCCTGACCGTCATGGAAGGCGCGATCAAGAATCTCGTGCCCGGTATCGACGCCGATTGCGGCGGCGCCTGCGCCTGCGCGACCTGCCACGTCTATGTCGACGCGGCCTTCGCGGCGAAGACCGGCGAGAAGTCCGACATGGAGCAGACCATGCTGGATTTCGCCAACGAGGTGAACGAGACCTCGCGCCTGTCGTGCCAGATCAAGGTCACGCCGGAACTGGACGGCCTCGTCGTCCGCCTGCCGGCGAGCCAGCACTGATCCAGCGCCGGTTCTGAGGCGCGCCGCGAAGGCGTGCCCAAGGCCGTGCCTCAGAGCCGTGCCTCAGGGCGTTTCGACGGTCGAATATTCGTCGACGCCTTCCAGCCCCGGGATGGCCGGGGATTCGGCGGAGCGCGGAAGGTGGATCGTCACCTCGGTGCCTTCGCCCTTCTTCGAGCGCAGCGACACCCAGCCGCCGTGGAGCTGTACGATCGAGCGCACCAGCGCGAGGCCGAGGCCCGTGCCGCGCGGCGAATCGCCCACCTTGGAAGCCTCGAAGCGCTCGAAGGCGCGGGCCTGCTGTTCGGGATCGAAGCCCGGACCCGTGTCGCGCACGAAGAAGCGGACGCCCGCCCCTTCGCTGGCCGCCCCGAACTCCACCTTTTCGCCGGCCGGTGTGTAGGTGATGGCGTTGGTGAGCAGGTTGAACATGACCTGTTTCATGCGCGCCTGGTCGGCGGTGAGAAGGCCGAGATTGTCGGGCAGCTCCGTCACCAGTTCGAGCTGGCGCTTGTTGCAGCGCTCCTGGACCATGCTGCGCATGGTGCCGAGGAACTCGGCGACGTCGAAGGGCTGGACGTCGAGCTTCAGTTCGCCGGCGTCGATGGCGGCGAGGTCGACCATGTTGTCGATCTGCGTCTTCAGCTCGTTCGACGCGGCCATCACGAGGCCGAGATATTCGTCCTGCTTCTTCGTCGCCTCGCCCGCGATGCCGGCCCGCAGGGCTTCGGTGAAGCCCATGATCGAGGTCAGCGGCACGATGAGCTGATAGGAGACGTGGCTGATGAAATCGGTCTTGAGCTGGGTCGCGGTCAGCAGCGCCTCGTTCTTCTCCGAGAGGCTCTGTTCGGCGCGCAGGCGGTCGGTAAGGTCGACGAACGACATCAGCGTCGCGCCGTCGGGCATCGGGACGGCGGCATAGCGCAGCGTGACGTCGTCCTCGCGCTCCATCTCGCCGGTCAGCTCCTCGCGCACGCCCGCCCCGGTGACGAGGCCGCGCACGGCGTCCCAGTCGCCGCTGTCGCCGCCCAGCGCGGCACAGAGCAGCGCCACCTTCTCGAAATGCGGCTCGCCGTCGAGCTGCTGCGGTTCGAGGCCCCAGAGGTCGGCGAAGGCATAGTTCCAGAGCTTCAGCCGCCCGTCGGTGCCGAAGAAGGCGACGCCTTCGTGAAGCTGGTCGAGCGTTGCGCGCTGGACGCGGAAGAGGTCGTTGTAGCGCCGCTCGAGGCTGAGCTGCTCGGTCATGTCCTCGAAGATGTAGAGCAGTCCGCCCATGGTGTGCGGCTGGACGACGATGCGCAGCGCCGTGCCGTCGGGCAGGTACCAGATCTCTTCCTGCGGCTCGGTCAGCGAGGTGAAGCGTTCCGCGCGCTCCTTCTTGAAGGCGGCGAAGCTGCGCTCCTCCTTCAGCATGCGCATCTCGCGCAGCCGCTCCAGGATGTCGCCTTCGGAGGGATGGTCGTTCAGCCAGGCGCGGTCGAGGCGCCAGAGGTCGGCATAGGCCTTGTTGTAGAAGACGAGCCGCTGGTCGGCGCCGAAGACGGCGACCGGCGTCTTGATGCGGTTGAGCGTGGCGTCCGAGGCGTCGATATGGCGCTGGAGCTTGTCGCGCGCTTCGGCGGCGCCGCTTTCGTCGAGCGCGGCGACGGCGACGAGTTCACCGGCCGGCGCCGCCGACAGTTCCAGCGCCCTGCGCTGGCCGCCGATGACGGCGAAGCGCTTCTCGTGGACGGGCGAGTCTTTCGCATAGGCGGTCTCGGCCAGACTGGCTTCGTCGCCGACCAGCCGCGCCTGTGCGGCCAGGGCGGCGGCCGGCGTCGCGGCTCCCACCGCCTCGGCATAGGCGGTATTGGCGTAGACCAGCTTGCCGCTGCGCGTCCGGGCGGCGAGCGGAATCGGGACGGCATCGAGGAAGCGCGCCATCTCGTCCATCTCGCCGGGACGCGGCTCGGGGGCCGGTGCGGCGACCGGCGGCGGGGCGGGCACATCCTCGCCTTCGAAGATCGCCTCCAGGAACACCGCCGTTTCCCGCCCGGCCGCCCTGCCCTTGGCCCGCAGGCGGCCGAGCTGCGGATCGCGGACGATCAGCGTGAACGGCTCGCCGCTCGCCCGCAGCGTCTTCACCGCCTCGGCCAGGGACAGGCCGTCCGGCCCGCGCAGCACGCGCTCCAGGCGCCCCTGGTCAGGTCCGTAGATCCGGGGCCGCGCGGCGCCGGGGGGATAGAGATAGAGCGGCGTGTCGGTGGACAGCAGCAGGGCGCTGCGCTCCGCGGCCGCCTTGCGCGCCTCCTTCAGCTCGGCCGAAAGCTGGTCTTCCCTCAGCCGGCCGCGCTGGACGGCGCCGATGCCGAACAGCACGCCGCAAACCGCCAGCGCGACGAGTCCGCCGATGGCGAGGTAGCCCGCGATATTGCCGGGATCGAAGGACGCGGCGTCCTGGGCATGCGCAAGCGGCGCCGCTGCCGCCGCAGACGCCGCGGCCGGAATCATCTTGAACCGCCGCGGGATACGCGCCGCTCGTTGCTTCATTTCTGGCGCCGCCCTCGCCGCCTCGCGCGTCGGAATGGGCGCGAATCGTCCCCCGCTCACGATAAGCGCGCAAGCGGGGCGGCGGAAGAGTCCCCAACTTTCTGGTTAAGGACCCGCTAACGGCGGTTGCTAGTAGCGGTAGTGGTCGGCCTTGTAGGGGCCTTCGACCTTCACGCCGATATAATCGGCCTGGTCGGGGCGCAGCGTCGTCAGCTTCACGCCGATCTTCTCCAGGTGCAGGCGCGCCACCTTCTCGTCGAGATGCTTGGGCAGCGTGTAGACCTTCTTTTCGTACCTGGTCGGATTGGTCCACAGCTCGATCTGGGCGATCGTCTGGTTGGTGAACGAGGCCGACATCACGAACGAGGGGTGCCCCATCGCGTTGCCGAGATTCACCAGGCGGCCTTCCGAGAGAAGGATGATGCGCTTGCCCGAGGCCAGCTCGATCTCGTCGACCTGCGGCTTGATGTTCTTCCACTTGAAGTTCTTCAGGCCCGCGACGTCGATCTCGTTGTCGAAATGCCCGATGTTGCAGACGATGGCGCGGTCCTTCATGGCGCGCATGTCGTCGACCGAGATGATGTTCTTGTTGCCGGTGGCGGTGACGAAGATGTCGGCGCGCGGCGCGGCGTCGGCGAGCGTCACGACCTCATAGCCTTCCATCGCCGCCTGCAAGGCACAGATCGGATCGATCTCCGAAACCATCACGCGGCAGCCGGCCTGGCGCAGCGAGGCGGCCGATCCCTTGCCCACATCGCCGAAGCCGGCGACGAAGGCGACCTTGCCCGACAGCATCACGTCGGTGCCGCGGCGGATCGCGTCGACCAGCGATTCGCGGCAGCCATAGAGATTGTCGAATTTCGACTTCGTGACGCTGTCGTTCACGTTGATCGCGGGGAACAGCAGCTTGTTCTGCGCCGCGAGCTGATAGAGGCGGTTGACGCCGGTGGTGGTCTCTTCGGAGACGCCGCGGATCGAGGTCGCGAGCTGCGCGAACCAGCCCTTCGGCTTCTTGGCCAGCGTCTTCTTCAGGAGGGCGAAGAATATCTCTTCCTCTTCCGAGTGCGGCTGGTCCAGGAACGCCGTGTCGCCCTGCTCGGCCCGCAGGCCGAGATGGACGAACATGGTCGCGTCGCCGCCGTCGTCGAGGATCATGTTGGGCATGCCGCCGCCGTGCCAGTCGAACAGCTTGGCGGTGTAGTCCCAGTATTCGGTCAGCGTCTCGCCCTTGTAGGCGAAGACCGGCGTGCCGCCCGCGGCGATCGCGGCGGCGGCGTGGTCCTGCGTCGAATAGATGTTGCACGACACCCAGCGGACGTCGGCGCCGAGATGTTTCAGCGTCTCGATCAGCACCGCGGTCTGGATCGTCATGTGCAGCGAGCCGGCGATGCGCGCGCCCTTCAGCGGCTGCTTCGGGCCGAATTCCTCACGGGTCGCCATCAGGCCGGGCATCTCGGCTTCGGCGAGATCGATTTCCTTCCGGCCGAACTCGGCCAGCTTGATATCGGCGACGTGATAATCGTGGGACGACATGATGCCTCGGGGCGCGTGAAGGGGCGGCTGGGAGGCGCGTCGCCTCACCGCAATGGCGCTGCCCTACCAGCCCGGCATCCGGAGCGCAAGGCGCATATAAAGAACTCTTTATGTAATGCGGGAAGGCCATCTTTACGCGAAGCCGTCAGCGCCATCCGCCGTCGTTTACGAGCGGGCAGAGGTATTCTATGCATGGGTTCGGGCCTGCCTCCGACCGCCGGGACGCCAGGGCCCGGGCCCACGGAATGATCAGCGAGATACGGTGAGCGCCGCCCCGTTGCACGCCGAAGCAAAGACGCTGCACCGCGTGCGCCGCACCCAGGCGGAGCGCAGCGAGGAGTCACGCCGGCGCCTGCTCGACGCCGCCTTCGAGCTGCTGAGCGAACGCGGCTCGACACTCTTCACCCTGGCGGAGGTCGGCGAGCGTGCGGGATACAGCCGCGGCCTGCCGAGTCAGGTCTTCGGGACCAAGGCCGCGCTGCTTCAGCAACTGGTCCCGCACCTCAACACCGTGTCGCTGGACATCCCGACGGTCGATCCGGATGCCGTCGGGCTCGACGCCGTGCTCGGCCTCGTTTCGCGGATCCTGGAGGCCCCGCCCGTCCAGCTCAAGGTCAGCCTCGGCCTCCAGGTCCTGCTGGGCGAAGCGGCCTCGCGCGATTCGGCCCTGCGCGATTCGGTTGCCGCCCTGACGCTCATGGCCTCGCGTTTCGTCTCCGGCCATCTCCGCAAAGGCATCGCCGACGGGACGGTTCGGCGCGATATCAACCCGCGCGCCCAGGCGATGATCATCATGGCGGCCGTGCATGGCGTCCTGCGCCAATGGCTGGTTATGCCGGATCGGGCGAAGACGTCGGAGTTGCGGCACGAAATGCTGACGATGCTGATCCGCGGCGTCGCCACCGACCCGGCGGCCGAAACCGCCCGCTGGTTGCCCGGCTAGGGGCCTTTGACCTCCACGCCGGCATCGCGCAGGAGCTCGGGGACGCCGGCATCGCCGACCAGATGGCCGGTCCCGACGACGATGAGGTAGGAGTTCCGGTCCTTCAGATAGAAGTCCTCAATCTTCCTGGCCCAGCGCGCATTGCGGTCGGCCAGCAGCGCCTTGGCGACCACGGGCGCATCCTGAAGTCCGCGGTTCATGAGATCGTCGATTTCCGCAACGTTTCCCGTCGACCAGGCGTCGATCAACTGCTTCAGCGCATCGGGCCGGTCGATCAGTTCGGCGGCGCCCAGGACCAGGAAGGAAACCTGTTCCTTCTCCGGCAGTTCGATGAAGAGATCGAGCTGTTCGCGTGCCGTCTCGAAATAGTCGAAGGCCTTGTCGTCGGCCTTGCCCTGCTGGGCGATCTGCTGGTCGACGCCCTGATCGGGCGAAAGGCCCTGCGCGACCGCATTGGCGACGGATAGTTGCAGCGCCGCAAACCACGGGCGAAAGCGCTCCATCGCCGAAAGGCCGAGCCCCGCCTTGACCGCACCCTTGGTGACGGTCGCCTTCTGCTCGGGCGAGAGCAGATCGCTGAGGGTGGTGTCCCCGTCATTCAGCGCATGCTTCGAGAGATAGGCCTGCATTTCATTCGTCTGCATCTGATCGAGATCGGTTTCGAGCACGATCACGTCGGCCTTGTCGTAGGCGGCGGCCAGGGCCTTGGTGCGCCATTCCTCGCCGTCGGGCAGGAGATGAACCGAGCCGAACAAGGTGATCGTCGCACCGTTCGGCTTCTCGATGGTCCAGATCGCCGGTTCGCCCCGGCGCGGCGCCGCAGGCGTATCGGCAACGGTGACGCCGAGGATCGTGATCGCGAAGAGGAGTCCGCGGCACAACCCGACGGCGGCGAGCGCTAGTCCCATCGCAGATGCCTCACCGACCGGCCGTCATTCTGGATTTCCTTCAGCGCGTCGATCCCGACGCGGATGTGGCGCTCCACGAACGCCCCTGTGACCTTGCGATCGCTTTCCGTCGTCTTCACGCCCTGCGGCACCATGGGCTGGTCGCTGACGAGCAGGAGCGCGCCGGTCGGAATGCGGTTCGCGAAGCCGACGGTAAAGAGCGTCGCCGTTTCCATGTCGATCGCCATGGCGCGGATGCGGCGCAGATAGTCCTTGAAGGTCGTGTCGTGCTCCCAGACGCGCCGGTTGGTCGTGTAGACCGTGCCGGTCCAGTAGTCGTGGCCGTGGTCGCGTATGGTCGAGGACGTCGCGCGCTGCAAGGTGAAGGCGGGCAGCGCCGGAACCTCTGGCGGAAAATAGTCGTTCGAGGTGCCTTCGCCGCGAATGGCGGCGATCGGCAGGACGAAATCGCCGATCGCGTTCTTCTTCTTGAGGCCGCCGCATTTGCCGAGAAACAGCACGGCCGTCGGAGCGACGGCGCTGAGCAGGTCCATCACCGTCGCCGCCATGGCGCTGCCCATCTGGAAATTGATGATGGTGATGCCGTCCGCGTTGGCGCAGTGCATGGCCCGGTCCGTGCCGCGGACGTCGACCCCGTGCCATTCGGCAAATTTCTGGACGTAGTTCTCGAAATTCGTCAGCAGGATGTATTTGCCGAACTCGCCCAGCTCCATGCCGGTGTAGCGCGGCAGCCAGTTGCGGACGATCTCGTCTTTGCTTTCCATGGCGCGCAAAGCCTAAGCCTCGGGCGAGGGCTTGTCAGCCTCACTCCTCGCCGAACTTGGCGCAGATCATCGCGTTGATAGCCTCCAGCGCCTCGCGCGCATCCGGCCCCTCGGCCTCCACCAGGATGCGGGTGCCGAGCCCGGCGCCGAGCGCCATCAGGCCCATGATCGAGGTGCCGTGGACGGTGTCGTCGCCGCGGGTCACCTTGATGACGCTCTGAAACTTGCTGGCGATCTTGACGAACTTGGCGCTGGCCCTGGCGTGCAGACCGCGCTCGTTCACGATCAGCATAGTCTGGGCCAGCTTCGTCACGCCGTCAGACGCTTCCTGCGAGTTCCTGGCTCGCGACGATGATGTATTTGCGCCCGGCCTCCTGGGCCTTGTGGACCACTTCGGTCAGCTTGCCCGACACGCGGACGCTGGCGAGCTTGATGAGCATCGGCAGGTTCACGCCGGCGATCACCTCGCCCTGGACCTTGTCCATCACCGAGATCGCCAGATTGGACGGCGTGCCGCCGAACATGTCGGTGAGCAGGACCACGCCGTCGCCGAGATTGACCGCCTTGGCTGCTGCGAGGATTTCCTTGCGCCGCTTTTCCATGTCGTCATCGGGACCAATGCAGATCGCCTTCACGTGGGTCTGCGGCCCGACGACATGTTCCATCGCTGCAATGAGTTCGGCGGCAAGGCCGCCGTGGGTGACAAGAACGAGACCGATCATCTCTAAACGCAGGGACGCAGGCCCATGGCCCTCACGAAGCTGGGGGTTCTAGCAGGGAACCGGGGCAGCCCCAAGAGGCGGCGCACCGATTCAATCCACGCTGTTGCGCGATTGACGGAATCAGGCCTTCGGCTGGACATAGGGCTCGACCTTTCCCTTGAGCATCAGGGTCATGGGCTTGCCCTTGCGATCCAGCGTCTTGCCGGCCGAGACGCGGATCCAGCCCTCCGAAATGCAATACTCGGTGACGTTGGTCTTTTCCTGGCCGTTGAACTTGATGCCGACGCCGTTCTCGATCAGGTCCGCGACGTAGAACGGACTGTCGGGATCGTTCGACAGGCGATCGGGCAGGGCGGTCTGTGCGGCATCGCTCATGGATTTGGTCCTCAGGATGGCGCGCCTCATACAGGGCGGCCAAGAGCGTGCCAACCTCGGGCCGGGTTCCAGGTTAGCCTTCGCCTGCGGTTGCAATTGTCGCCCGCCGCCCGGCGAACTAGCCTCGCATCCATGGATGGACCCGTTCGCACGCCCTCGGACGCCGAGATCGCCACCGCGCTGGAGGCGGTACGCCGGATCGGCGGCGACGTTACGGAGCCCGAGACGCTCGCGACGACGGCCGACATGCTGGCCGAGGCGGCGCGTCTTGCGGCCCCGGCGCTGGAGCGCATCGCCGACGAAATGACCGGCAGCGCCCAGGGCGGCCCGGCCATCAGCGCCGTCCATGACGCCTTTCTCGCCTGCGCCGTGATCCGCGACCGCGCAGCAGCGCATCTCGATCCCGTGCTGGGCGCACTGGAGGGAGAAAGTACCGCCAAGGCAGCGCTCCTGGACATTGCGGCACGGGCACAGCGCGGTACGCGGCTCTTTGCGCTCCTGCCGCTGCCGGACGGACGCACGCCCGTATGCGTCGCTGCCCCGGCCCGGCAAACCCTGGCATGGCCGCTGTCCGACGCGGCGCGGCGCGAGGTCGACGCCGGCCCGCGGGCCGTCGTCGTGATGGCCTTCATGGCGACCTGCCTCCAGCAATTCGCGGCGCTTCTCCAAAACGCCTTCGGGTTGACGGCCGCCGAAGCCCGCCTTGCGGCGACGCTGGTCGATGCTCCGACGATCAACGAGGCAGCAGAGCGGCTGGGCGTAGCGCCGGTGACGGTGAAGGAGCGAATGCGCGACCTGCTGGAGAAGACGGGCGCGACACGCCGGTCCTCGCTGGCGGCGCGCTTCACGGAACTCGTCGCCGGGGACTACACGCGGACGCATGCGCGGGCCGAACTGATGCGCGAGGCCTTCGGGCTGACCCGTGCGGAGGCGAAGGTCGCAGAAGCCGTGGCGGAAGGGCTGACGACGCCGGAGATCGCGCGCCAGCACGGCGTCAGCCCCCACACGGTGCGGTCGCAGCTCGACAGCACGCTGGCGCGGACGGGGGCGCATCGCGGCGCCGACCTCGCCCGCATCGTGGCGGAGACCTGCGCGCTGGCCGCGTGGACGTCGGGGGGCGAGCCTTATCCGGCCGATCAGCGCCGGCTGATCGCGGCGACGCGCCTGATCGTGCGGCACGATCGGCGGCGGGTCGCGGCCGCCGATTTCGGACCGCCGGACGGCGCGCCGGTGCTGCATTTCCATCCCAATCTCTGCTTCCGCTGGGTGCGCCGCGCCTTTGCCGATGCGCTGGCGGAACGTGGCCTGCGCTCGATCGGCTATGACCGCGCCGGCTGCGGACTGTCCGACCCGGCGGCGGGTCATCATCCGTTCGAGACGGCAGCCGAAGATGCGGCGGCCGTGCTGGCGGCCTACCGGATTTCCCGCGTGCGGCTGTTCGCCGGCCTCGGCGGGGCGGCGGCGGCGATCGCCTTCGCGACGCGCTATCCGGACATGGTCGAATCGGCGGTGATGCTGATGCCGCGCGCCCCCAGCGAGGAGCCCGTCTTTGCCGGGCCGATCCAGCGCTTCTATTCGGGCGTGCTCTCGATGCCGGGCACGGGCGAACGCTTCGCCGATGCGCTGCGGCGGACCGGCAGCACGCGGTTCTGGCGCTGGCTCCAGAGCTACATGCTGCGCGACGTCCCGGCGGATGCCGAAACCTCGCGCGATCCTGCCTTCCTGGAGGAGCGCCTCGGCGAGATGAACGCGGCGATCTCGCGCGGCGTAAAGGGCCTCTATGCATGGGAGCAGGCCTACAAGGCGGGATGGCCGCGCCCGGCGCGGGTCGGCGGGCGCCACTGGACGATCGTCGAGACGGCCGCCAAGCCGTTCAAGTCGACCCGCAGCGTGCAGGACACCTGGGCCTGGCTGCCGGGCGCGCGCTTCGTGAAGCTGCATGACGCAGGCCGGCTCGCGACCCACACGCACGCGCCGGCGCTTGCCGGCCTTCTGGCCGGCGACCGCACCACGCTGGGCAGCGTGCGCCTGACGGGGTAGCCTTCGCCGACAAAAATTAAGGCGAGGACGTGTCATGAGTGAGCTGGTCGGCGCGCCGGTCATAGCGCGCAACGAAAGCGACCTGTCGATCCACGATCCGGAACGCGCCAAGGCGCTGGGATTTCGCGGCTCTGCGGTGGCCGGCATCTTTCACATGGATTGCTTCGCGCCGCTGATGCTCGAAGCCTATGGCGAAGACTGGTGGCGGCGCGGCGGGCTCTCGCTCTATTTCCTCAACATCGTCGTTTCGGGCGAGCCGGTGCAGGCGGTGGCGCAGCGGCCGTCTTCGCCCGGCGCGCTGACGCATATCCATGCGCGGCGCGCGGACGATCCGTCGATCACCGTCGCCAGCGGTACGGCGTCACTGAACGACCACGCGCATCACGACCTGATGAAACGCGACCTGCGCCTGACGGACCAGTCCAGGCTGCGCCTGCTGAAGGGCGTGCATCCCGGCGCCCTGGTCGGCGAGCGGACGCATGTGGTCGAAGCGCGCAAGCACGACGCGCAGATCGCGTCGGGCGGCATCAACCAGGACATGGCGTTCTATCACGGCGCCTCGCCGTGGGGTGGGCCGATCGCCTCGATCAGCCAGGCGGCGTCGCTGATGGTGCGGCTGGGCCACGACAACGGCCATAGCGGGCTGGTTCACCTGGCGCCCGACAGCGACAAGGCCGACGGCATGTATGGCGCGTGCCAGCTCGTCTTCGTGAACGGGCCGATCTTCCTCGATCGCCCCTACAAGGTGCGCGGCACGGTGATCGGCGTCGGCGAAAGTCCGAAGACGGAATATTGCTGGTGGGACGCGACGGCCCACGACGAGAAGGGCGTGGAGGTGGCGCGCGTGCGCCACCTCCTGCGCTTCATCAAGGCGGGATCGCCGCTCTATCCCGAACTGAAGGCGGCCTGAATGCGAGTCGCGATGCTGGGCGCTCAGGCGCCCGGCATCGTGAAGCCTTCGGTGAGGATGACGCGATAATCCGAGCCGGCCTTGCGGTGCTTCAGCGCGTCCTGATAGGCGTCCGAATTGTACCAGGCCTTCGCCTCGTCCATCGACGGGAATTCGATGATGACGACGCCCTCGGCGGGTTCGCCTTCCGGGGTCTCGCACTTCCCGTAGAGCGCCAGCGGCTTCATGCCGGCGCGGCCGGCCTTCGCGGCCTTGGCGCCATAGGTCGCCATCTCGTCCGGGTTGGTGATCTTGTTGCGGATGAAAACTGCGTAGGCAGCCATTGACGTTTCCTCGTTGAATTGGCGCGGCCATCGACACCAAGGCACGATGGCGCGCAAGCGAAATCTAGAACCCGTTCTGGCCTTCAGCCTTCCAGGCGTCCCTCGATGACGGCGCGGATCTTGGCCGGCGTCGATGCCTCGAAGGCGTTCAGCGCGAACAGGGGGATGCGCAGCGCCCCGCCGCGCGCACGGAAGGTCTGCGGCGGCTGGTACCAGCGGCGGGCGGGCATGCGCTCGATCTCGGTCGTGACCAGTTCGACCACCACGGCGACGCGCGCGCGCTTCTCGAACGGCAGGCGGATGAGGCCGATGCCGCGCGCTTCGATGAGGCCTGCCGTGGCGGAGGGGGCGGCGCCCCAGAGGCCGCCGTCGCCCAGCGAGAGATCCACCTGGTCGTCGGCGACGAGGGTGCCGCCGGCCTCGATCAGGCGCAGCGCGACGTCGGATTTTCCCGCGCCGGGCGGTCCCAGCAGCAGGGCGCCGGCAGGCAGGCCCTGGGCGCGCGGAAGGGCGACCAGCGTGGCATGGATGCGGGCGGTGGCGTCGTCCTTCATCTGGCCCCTCATGGCAGCGGCAGTCGCACGGTGAAGATCGCGCCGCCATGCGTGCCGGGCGTGGCGCCCGGCTTGTTCGCGGCGCGGATCGTGCCGTCGTGAACATCGACGATCTGGCGCGAGATCGAAAGACCCAGGCCGGAGTTTCGTCCGAAGTGTTCCTCCGGGCGCGAGGTGTAGAAGCGTTTGAAGACGTCTTCCAGATGTTCGGGCGGGATGCCGGGGCCGTCATCCTCGACCGTCATCAGCCCAAAGCGCCCCTCGCGCTTCAGCATCACCTTCACGATGCCGTCCGGCGGCGAAAAGGACATCGCGTTGTCGATGAGGTTGCGCAGCACCTGGCCCAGCGGGCCTTCGAGGCCGGTGATGACGAGGCCGGAGCGCTGCACGCCGAGGTCGGGCTCGACGACGACCTTCGGGCCGTCGTCCTGCTCGCAGAGCTGGGCGACTTCACGGGCGAGGCGGGCGAGGTCGACCGGACCGGCCTTCTCGCGCGCCAGTTCCGCATCGAGGCGGGAGGCATCGGAGATGTCGCTGACGAGGCGGTTGACGCGGCGGACGTCGTCTTCGATCACCGCCATCAGCCGCTCGCGCTGTTCCGGCGTCGCCCGGCGCATCGTTTCGACGGCGCTCTTGAGGCTGGTCAGCGGGTTCTTGATCTCGTGCGCGACGTCGGCGGCGAATTGCTCGATGGCGTCGATGCGGTCGTAGAGCGCCCCGGTCATGGCGGTCAGGGCATTCGACAATTCGCCGATCTCGTCGCGCCGCCGCCCGAAATCCGGGATCGCCACGCGCCCCTTGGACCGCGTGCGCGCGTCGTCGGCGGCATCCGCAAGAGCCCGGATCGGCCGCGCGATGTTGCGCGCCATCAGCACCGAGGTCGCGATCATGACGCCGATCGCGATGAGCGAGAGCTGGAGGATGGCGAGGCGCTCCTGGCGCAGGATCGCGCCGATGTCGCCGCCCTCGTTGGTGAGGTGGAGGACGCCGAGGACGAGCTGATAGCGCTGCACCGGCACGGCGACGGAGAGGATGAGGTCGCCGGTCGAATTGACGCGGATCGCGCTCGAGGCATTGGCCTGGAGCGCGTCGGCGACCTCGCCGTAGAAGGTGCCGTCCGGCCCCTGGAGCTCCTGATAGGGCGGGTAGTCCGCGCCCGGCGCCCAGCGGGCCAGCCATTCATAGATGCCATCGACCCATTCGGAGGCGAGCCAACTGTCGGGCGGCGGCAGGCGGCTCGTCACCACCTCGTTCGAGGGCACGATGATGCGGCTGTCGATCTGAAGCTGGCCGCGCCGGTCGAACAGGCGGACGCGGGCATTGGTGCGGGCGACGAGCCGCTGCATCAGCGGCACCGCCAACTGCTCGTCGATCTCCATCGATTCCGGCCCGCGGGTCGCGCTCTCGGCCAGCGCGGCGGCGATGATCGCGCCCTGCGTCTTCAGCGACAGGATGCGCTCGTCGATCATGCCGACGCGGCGCACGTTCAGCCAGAACGTGCCGGCGATCAGCACGAACAGCGCGATCAGGTTGAGCGCAATGATGAGGCGCGTCAGGCCGCGCCGCCTGCGGCGCGGCGCGGGCGCGGCGCCGCTGGCCATGGGCTGCCGTCAGCCTTCCTTGAAGCGATAGCCGACGCCGTAGAGCGTCTCGATCGCATCGAAGTCGTCGTCGACCGTCTTGAACTTCTTGCGCAGCCGCTTGATGTGGCTGTCGATGGTGCGGTCGTCGACATAGACCTGGTCGTCATAGGCCGCGTCCATCAGGTGGTCGCGGCTCTTCACGATGCCCGGCCGCTGCGCCAGCGCCTGGAGGATGAGGAACTCGGTCACGGTCAGCGTGACGTTCTTGCCGTCCCAGAGGGTTGCGTGGCGCGGCGGGTCCATCATCAGCTTGCCGCGGGTGAAGGCGGCCTGCGCGGGATCGACCGGGCCTTCCTTGCCGCCGCCGGCGCGGGCCTCGGCACGGCGCAGGACGGCCTTCACCCGCTCCAGCAGCAGGCGCTGCGAGAAGGGCTTCTTGATGTAATCGTCGGCGCCGGCGTTCAGCGCCATCAGCTCGTCGATCTCCTCGTCCTTCGAGGTCAGGAAGATCACCGGCAACTCGCTCTTCTGGCGAAGGCGGCGGAGCACCTCCATGCCGTCCATGCGGGGCATCTTGATGTCGAGGATCGCGATATCCGGCGGGGTCGAGGAGAAGGCCGCCAGGGCCTGCGCCCCGTCCGTGTAGGTGCGGACGTGATAGCCCTCCTGCTCCAGCGCCATGGAGACGGAGGTCAGGATGTTCTTGTCGTCATCAACGAGGGCGATGGTCGGCATAGGACTCGGCAAATCGTTACGAACCTAGGGCCTACACTGCGGGAGCGCGGGCCGCTAGGCAATGCTCAGGCCCGCGCCACGACCCGGCGGGCAATCGTCCGGAAGCGCCAGAGCAGCAGGACAAGGCCTGCGAGCACGCCGGCCAGCAGGCCGTAGATGAGGCCCGGCGCCCCCCAGCCCAGGCGGAAGGCGAAGGCCCAGGCGGCGGGAATCCCGATCGCCACATAGGCGAGCGCATAGCAGCCGAGCGCGGCGATCATGTCGCCGGCGCCGCGCAGCGCGCCCATGCCGGTCGCCATGGCGCCTGCGAAGACAATGAAGACGCCCGCCGCCATCACCGTATGGCCGGCGATGCCGAGCGAATCGGAACTGGTGTGCAGGAAGATGTCGGCGATGGCGGTCGGCGCGAGCACGAAGAGGACGGCGACGAGGCCCATGAGGACGGTGCCGAGGGCGATGCCGGTCCAGCCGCTGCGCGCGATGCCGGGCTGGTCGCCGCGGCCGACGGAGAAGCCGACGCGGACGCTGGTCGCCGCCGCCATGCCGTTGGCGCCCATATAGGCGAGGGTCATGACGTTGATCGTGACCTGATGGGCGGCGAGCGAGGCGGCGCCGAGGAGGCCGGCGAGCTGCGCCAGGGTGGCGTAGGCGCCGTTTTCGAGGAAGCCGGTGCCGGCGATGGGCGCGCCGAGCTTCCAGAGGCGCCCGGCGATGGCGCGGATCGGCGTCGCGGCGCCGGTGACGCCGTAGGCGGCGCGGTCGCGCATGGTCAGGATGACGATGAGGATCGCGACGAAGATGCCCCAGCGTATGGCGCTGGTGGTGATGACGGCGCCGACGGCCCCCATGGGCTCGACCAGACCCCACCAGCCGACCGCGAAGATGCCGTCGGCGAAGACGTTCACGATATTGGCGGCGAGCATGATGACCATACCGGTGCGGGGGCGGCCGATGCCTTCGAGGAAATAGCCGCTCGCGACGTAGAGCATCACGCCCGGCATGCCCCAGGCGAAGTGGAAGGTGACCTCGGCCGCGCCCTTCGCGAGCCCCGGGTCCTGGCCGATGGCGAGGAAGATGTCCTCGGCGACGAAGCCGATGAGGCCGAAGACGGAGCTGAGCACCAGCGCATTCAAAAGGGCGACGCGCCAGATCGCGCCGCAGCGCGCATGCTCGCCGGCGCCGTTGGCCTGGGCGACGAGGACCAGCGACCCTTGGAGCAGGCCCACGGTCGCCAGCATGAACACCATCACCGGCGACAGGCCGAGGCCGAGAAAGGCGATCTCGTGCGCATCGACCATGCCGGTCATCAGCGTGTCGACGGTGAGCATGACCACGAGGCCGGCCCGCGCGACGATGACCGGTCCGGCGAGACGCAGCATCGCCCCGGCCTCGCGCAGGGCACGCGTCCGGGGCGGCAGCGCCGCATCGGCGGAGAAAGCGGTCATGGAGGGAAGCGCGGGCTCAGGGGTTCGAAGACGCCGCCATTTTCCGACGAAGGCAGCGGCCGATCAACGTTACAGCCGCCGCCCTTTCGCCAAGCCGCTCAGGCGCGAAAGGCCGCCAGCAGCGGCGCCCGTGCGGCCCGCAGCGCCGGGAAGAACCCGCCGATGAAGCCGATGACCAGGGCGAGGATCACGCCCTGGAGCACGAGGGCCGGCGACAGCTTGATGGCGAAGACGACCTGCGTGAATCCCCCACCGAGGGTGGCGGCCGAGAGCCCGTCGAATGCGAGATACACGGCGACCGCCCCGACAAGACCGCCCAGCCCCGCGAGCACCAAGGCCTCCGCCATGGTGCCGCAGAATGCCGGCAGGCCACCGAAGCCGATGGCGCGGAGCGTCGCGATCTCGCGCATGCGGCTGTCGACCGAGGCGTACATCGTGTTCAGCGCCCCCGCGAGGGCGCCGAACGACATGGCGATGGCAAGCGGCCAGCCGAGATAGAAGATGAGGTCGGAGATGCCGCCGGTCTGCGAAGCGTAGAACGCGCGTTCGGAGTCCACATCCAGCTTCAGCCGCGTCTCCTTCCGGCTGTACGCCTGCACCTGCTTCAGTGCGTCGGGGCTCGTCAGCTTCATGCGCACGGTCTGTACGCTGGAGCCGCGATTGTAGACGCTCTGCAACAGGGCGATGTCGGCCCAGAGCTCCGATTCGAACGCAGAACCGCCCGCATCGAAGACGCCGACGATCTTCCAGTCGGTCTTGCCCAGATGCACGGTCGCGCCGAGGTCGAAGCCTTCGAATTGCTGCACCAGGCCCTTGCCCACCACGATTTCGGCAAGACCGGGCGTGAACATGCGCCCTGCGGTGATGGTGATGTTCTGCCGGGTTTCCAGCGCCTTCGGGCCGATGCCGCGGAACGGCAGGTTGCCCTTCTTGCCGGTCGAGCGCCGCTTGCCGTCGACCACGACATAGAGCTCGCCCGATACGCTCGGCTGGCCGTCGGCGCCCCTGGCGATCCCCGGCGCTTCGGCGATGAGCTGCAATTGTTCGCGCGACAGCACCGAGTTCAGCTCGCCGCTCGATCCCTCGCGCACGGCGATGGCGACATCGTCCGTTCCGGTTCCCGAGAGCGTGGCCTGGAAACCGTTGGCGAGCGCCAGGAAGCCGAGCAGCACCGCCGTCACGAGAGCGACGGCGACCACGGTCGCAGCCGACGTCCAGAAGCGCTGCGGAAGCGAGCGCAGGTTCATCGACGTGACGGCCGCGATCTGGGTCATGGGATTGGCCATAGCGTCACTTCCTCGCGAAGGCGGTGATGATGTCGGTGCGCATGGCATTCCAGGCAGGCACGGCGCCCGTCACCAAGCCAAGCAGGAGCATCAACCCGAGCCCGCTGAGGGCGATGCCGGGCGTCACCTTCATGCCTGCGATGAAGCCGGGCCCGGCCGTACCAAGGTAGGCCGATGCGCCCGCCGCGGCCGCCAATCCGAGAAGGCCGCCGATCAGCGCGAACAGCATGGATTCCGAGAGCACCATCGCGAAGATGCGCTGGGCGGTGAAGCCGATCGTCTTCAGGACGCCGATCTCACCGGTGCGTTCGCGCACCGCCAGCATCATCGTATTGCCGGCGATCAGGAGGATCGTGACGAAGGCCGCCCCGACGACAAAGGTGATGATCAGCCCGATATTCCCGGCCTGCTCGGCGAAGGCCGCCTGGAAGACCGCTTCGGACCGGGTCTCGGTCTCGTTCGCCGAGTTGACGAACATGGCGTCGATCTTCTGCGCGACCGCATCGTTCTGGGCCGGGTCGTTGGTCTCGACGATCACCTGGCCGATCGAGTCCTGCCCAAAGGCGCGCGCCTCGTTGAAATATGCATAGTGGAAGGCGACCTGATCCTCGCCTTGCAGATTTTCCGGCGAGACGATGATGCCGGAGACGTTGAACTCGTAGGTGTCGCCGCCGTCCTTCTTGAAGAAGAGATTCGAGCGCAGCGGGATGTGGTCGCCGACCTTGAAGCCGTAGCTGTCGGCGATGCGCTTGCCGATCACGATGCCCTGGCGGTCCTTCAGGAATGCCGCGCGCTGCTCGGGCGGCAGCTCGAACTCGCTGTAGACATCGAGAAAGGACTCTTCATCCACGGCAAAGGCGATGAGGAAATTCTGCGGTTCCCGGTAGTAGCCGCCGAACCAGCTCATATGCGAAGCGCGCTTCACTTCGGGCAGCGCGCGAATCTTGTCGACATAGGAGATCGGCAGCGGCTGGGTGAAGTTGATCTTGTTGGTCACCACCAGACGGCGCGCCAGCGGTCCCTGCGTCGGCGCTTCCTGCGTGGCCTGAAAGGCCATCAGCACGCCGTACAGCAGGAAGGCGACGAAGATCGCGAACAGCGTGAGGAAGGTCCTCAGCTTCTTGCGGAAGAGGTTCTTCCAGACGAGGCCGCGGCTGGTCATGCGACGAGGTCCTTCTCGACGAAGTGGCCCTTGTCGAGGTGGAGCGTCTTCCTGGCGTAGCGTGCGGCTTCGGCGTCATGCGTCACCATCACGATGGTCTTGCCGTAATTCGCGTTCAGCTCCTGGAGCATCGAGAGAATCTCGTTCGCCGTCTCGCGGTCGAGATCGCCCGTGGGTTCATCGGCGAGGATGAGCTCGGGGTCGCTGACGATCGCGCGGGCGATGGCGACGCGCTGTTGCTGGCCGCCGGACAGTTCGGAGGGCTTGTGCGCGGCACGGTCGGAGAGGCCGACGATCTGGAGCGCCGTCGCGGCGCGCTCCTTGCGCGCCTTGCTGCCCTGGCTGGTGAGCAGCAGCGGCAGCTCGACATTCTGCGCCGCCGTCAGCATCGGCATCAGATTGTAGAACTGGAAGATGAAGCCGACATGGCCGGCGCGAAACGCCGCGAGCCTGCTCTCCGAAAGATTGTCGACGCGCTGGCCCTGGAAGGTGATCGAGCCGCCGGTCGGGCGGTCGACGCCGCCGAGCAGGTTCAGCAGGGTCGTCTTGCCGGAACCGGAAGGACCCATGATGGCCAGGAACGCGCCCTTCTCGATCGACATGTCGAGCGTCTCGAAGATCGGCACGGACTGCTTGCCGCGCCTGTAGGCCTTCTGCACGCCGGACAGCTTCACCAGCTCTTCGCTCATTCCCGTCCCCTTGCGCGGGCTTAGCTGCCCGCGTCCATGAAGTTTACCTTGGCCGCCATGTCGGGCAGCACGCGCCCGTCCTTGTCCTCGAGCGCCACGCGCACCTTGACCGTCGCCTTGTCCCGGCTGGCGGTCGGGATGATCGCAATGACCGATGCCGGAATGCGCCAGTCGGGATAGGCGTCGAGCGTCGCGACCGCGCGCTGCCCCGGCTTGACCCGGCTGATGTAGGATTCGCTGACGTCGACCTCGACCTCGATGGAGGTCATGTCGACGACGGTGCAGATGCCGGTGCGGGTCGAGCCGCCGCCGGCCGCAACCGGCGAGACGATCTCGCCGGGCTGGGCATCCTTGGAGGTGACGATGCCGTCGAAGGGCGCGCGGATTTCGGTCTTCTCCAGCATGGCCTGGGCCCGCGCGGCATTGGCCTCAGCCGCGCCGAGGGTGGCGACGGCCTGGGCAACGCGGGCGCGGGCGGCCTCGGCGCCGGCGATGGCCCGCGTCAGGTCGGCCTCGCTGGCCACCGACCCGCGCGGCAGGCCCTGGATGCGCTTCAGCGTGGCTTCGGCATTCTCGCGATCGGCGATCGCCGCATCGCGCGCAGCGAGGGCCGCGGCGGCATCGGCCTTCGCCTGGGCAAGGTCGATCTGCGCCAGCGTGGCGTCGAGACGGGCGACGACCTGGCCGGCGGTCACGGGTGTACCCTCCTCGACCAGGATCTCCGCCACCTTGCCGGTCACCTCGGCGGATACCGTGGCAAGGCGCCGCGCGGTCACGTAGCCGGAGGCGGCGAGGACCGAGCCGCCGACGGCCGGGGCCGGGGCAGGTCCGGATGTGGCGGGGGCGGCCGCGGAAGTCGATGTCGTAGCGCTCGTCGCCGGAGCGGAAGCGGTCTCGGGCCACATCAGGAAGGCTGCGCCGCCGGCGAGGACGAGACCCAGGACGAGGCCGCCGGCGCCCGGAATCCAGCCATTTCCGCCGCCGGAGGCATCCGGCGCCGTGCGGTCGAGCTTGAGCCGGTCGAGCAGGTCGCTGCGGCTGGGTGCGCCCGTTTCGGTCATATGTTCACGATATACCCCAAGAACCCGGCATCAAGTCCTGCCGGCCGCGCCCATCCGCCGCAGCCCCGCCGCGCGTCATTGCCGGTCCATCATCCCGTCCTTTGGGGACGGCGCAAGTGACGGGCGCGACACGAGCCGGCGGCGACACCGCCCGTCGGCGCATCGTCGCTGACATTTTTGCGAATTCTCCGCGCCAATTGCGCGCGGCTGCGGCGATGGCGTAAACTGCCGCTGCCTTCTCCAAAAAAGAGGTCGGGCCGACGAGGCCCGTTGCCGCCATATTCGCGGGCTGCTGCGCTGCGCCCGCCGTTTTGCGTTCGCCGGGAGAAACAAGTGAAGCAGACTGGTCCGAAGATCTCGAGCCATGGCCTGGAAGCCCAGGGTTTCCGCAACATAGCGGCGGCCAACTGGAACTGGGGCCCGGCTGCCCTGATCGAGGCTGCGGTGGCCCGCGGCGAAGGCGAATTGTCGCGCGACGGGGCTTTCGTCGTGAAGACCGGCGAACATACCGGCCGCTCGGCGGGCGACAAGTTCACGGTGCGCGACGCCAGCACCGAGGGCACGATCTGGTGGGACAACAACAAGGCGATGTCGCCGGCCCATTTCGATGCGCTGGAGGAGGCCTTCCTTTCCTATGCGCAGGGCAAGGAATTGTTCGTCCAGGACCTCAACGGCGGCGCCGACCTGCGTCACCGCGTGAATGTCCGCATCATCACCGAATTCGCGTGGCACGCGCTGTTCGTGCGCCACCTGCTCATCCGGCCCGAGATGAGCGTGCTCGCCGATTTCGCGCCTGAATTCACGATCGTGGACTTCCCGGGCTTCCGCGCCGATCCCAAGCGTCACGGCACCGTGGGCGGCACCGTCATCGGCGTCAATTTCAGCAAGAAGCTGATCCTCATCGGCGGCACCTCCTATGCCGGCGAGATGAAGAAGTCGGTCTTCACGATCCTCAACTACATCCTGCCGTCCAAGCGCGTGATGCCGATGCACTGTTCGGCCAATGTCGGCGCGGACGGCAAGTCGGCGATCTTCTTCGGCCTCTCCGGCACCGGCAAGACGACGCTCTCGGCCGACGCCTCGCGCACCCTCATCGGCGACGACGAGCATGGCTGGTCGGAATCGGGCGTCTTCAATTTCGAAGGCGGCTGCTACGCCAAGATGATCCGCCTCTCGCCCGAGGCCGAGCCCGAGATCTACGCGACCACCAAGCGCTTCGGCACGGTGCTCGAGAATGTCGTGATGGACCCGGCGACGCGCGAACTCGACCTCGACGATGCGACGCTCGCCGAGAACAGCCGCGGCGCCTATCCGCTCGACTTCATCCCGAACGCCTCAGATACCGGCCGCGCCGGGCACCCCAAGAACGTCATCATGCTGACCGCCGATGCGTTCGGCGTGCTGCCGCCCATCGCCAAGATCTCGCCCGACCAGGCGATGTACCACTTCCTCTCGGGCTTCACGGCGAAGGTCGCGGGCACCGAGAAGGGCCTCGGCAAGGAGCCGCAGCCGACCTTCAGCACCTGCTTCGGCGCCCCCTTCATGCCGCGCCATCCGTCGGAATACGGCAACCTGCTGAAGGACCTCATCGCCGAGCACAAGGTCGATTGCTGGCTGGTCAACACCGGCTGGACGGGCGGCGCCTTCGGCACGGGCTCGCGCATGCCGATCAGGGCGACGCGGGCGCTGCTCAACGCCGCACTCGACGGCTCGCTCGCCAAGGCCGAATTCCGCATCGACCCGAATTTCGGCTTCCAGGTGCCGGTCGCGGTGCCGGGCGTCGACTCGAAAATCCTCGATCCGCGCGAGACCTGGGCCGACAAGGCCGCCTACGACGCACAGGCCGCCAAGCTCGTCGACATGTTCATCAAGAACTTCGCCAAGTTCGAAGCCCACGTCACCGCGCAGGTCCGCGCCGCCGCCCCCGGCCTCAAGCTGGCGGCGGAATAGCCAAAACTTCTTCGGGACGGCGCCGGAAACGGCGCCGTTTCGAGGCCTTTGGGTCTTTGCCCAAGCGCCGGGCTGTCGCATTCTTCGCGCATGACCCTGGCTCCCGATCTCGTTGCGGCCTTCGCCGCCTGCGTCGCGCCAGGCCAGGCGCTCTCCGCCCCCGAGGACCAGGCGCCTTATCTCTCGGAGTGGCGCGACCGGTGGACGGGCCGGGCCGCGCTGGTGCTCCGGCCCGGCAGTACGGACGAAGTCGCCGCCATCGTTCGCCTGGCCGCCGCGCATCGCGTCGGGCTGATCCCGCAGGGCGGCAATACCGGACTCGTCGGCGGCCAGATTCCGGACGGCAGCGGCGGCCAGATCGTCGTCTCGCTGCGCCGCCTCAATCGGGTTCGTCATCGCGACGCCGCCGGACTGGCGCTGACCGTGGAAGCGGGGGTCACGCTGCTCGAAGCCCAGGCGGCGGCGGGCGAGCTCGGCCTCCTGTTTCCGCTGTCGCTGGCGGCCGAGGGCACGGCGACGATCGGCGGCAACATCTCCACCAATGCCGGCGGAACCGCCGTGCTGGCCTACGGCAATACGCGCGATCTCGTGCTCGGCCTCGAAGCGGTGCTCCCCTCGGGCGAGGTGTGGAACGGCCTGAAGTCGCTCCGCAAGGACAACACCGGCTACGACCTGAAGAACTTGTTCATCGGCGCCGAAGGGACGCTCGGCATCGTCACCGCGGCGACGCTGAAGCTGTTTCCGGCGCCCCGCAGCCGGATCACGATCTTCGCCGCGACACCTTCGCCCCGGCACGCCCTCGAAGCCCTCGGGGTCATCCGCGATGCGGCGCCGGGGCTGGTGACGTCGTTCGAACTGATGCCCCGCTTCGGGCTCGACATCGTGCTGCGCCACATTCCCGGCACCCGCCATCCGCTCAGTTCGCCCTCGCCATGGGCGCTGCTGATCGAAATCGCCGCGCAGACCAGGCAAGGCTTTCGCGAGGCCGCAGAGGCGGCCCTGGCCGAGGCCGTCGCGAAGGGCGCGCTCAGCGATGCGGCGATCGCCGAAAGCGAAGCTCAGGCGGCGGCGTTCTGGCGGCTGCGCGAGGCGATGTCGGAAGCGCAGAAATTCGAGGGCGGCTCGATCAAGCACGACGTCGCCGTCCCGGTCGCCGCGGTGCCGGCATTTCTGGAGGAGGCGCTGGCCGAGGCCGAATGCCTCGTTCCGGGCTGCCGGCCCGTCCCCTTCGGCCATCTCGGGGACGGCAACATCCATTTCAACATCACCCAGCCGGACGGGGCCGATACGGGCGTCTTCCTGGGCCGCCGGGCCGACATGAACGCGGCCGTGTTCGCCGTCGTCGCGCGCCATCGCGGCTCGATCTCCGCCGAGCACGGCATCGGCATCGACAAGCGCGCTTTGCTGCCGACGGTGAAGTCTCCCGTCGAACTCGGCCTCATGCGCGCCATAAAGACGGCGCTCGATCCGGCCGGCATCATGAATCCGGGCAAGCTGCTGTAGAAGGAGGTCTTCGATGTTCCGCCTGGCTCTCGCATCCCTGCTGCTGACCGGCGTCGCCCTCGCCGGCGACGACTATGCCTATGGCCTGGCCGCGAAGCAGCCGGCCGCCTTCGCGGCCTGGCAGAAGCTGGTGCCCGCGGCCGAGCGGCAGACCAAATGGATCTACGCCCTCGATGCGACCGCGACCCCGCTCGTGCCCGAGACGGTGGGCGGAGGCCCGGGCCTCGGCGGCTGGGCCTGCAAGCCGCACGATTGCGGCGACAACCAGTTGTCCTTTCTTCTCGCCGAAGACGGTTCGCGGGCCGTGGCGCGGGTGATCCTCAAGGCGGCGGCGCCGGTATTCTGGGGCGATCCGACCCCGGAAGAACAGCAACTGCTGGTCAAGCTGGCGGAAGAGTAAGGCGGGAACTCCCGCAACCTCGCATTAAGCAACGCAGGCCAGACTGCGCCCTCGGCGTCGGGGCTGCGGCTTGTCCAAGCATATCCATTTCGAACTGTTCGTGCGCCGCGGCGCGGCCCGGAGCTGGTCGCTGCATGACGCGATCGAGTCGCGCCAGGACGCCCTCGACGCCGCCAAGGCGCAGATGGCGAGCGGGTTCGTCACCGCCGTTCGCGTCGTCAAGGAGGTCTTCGACGACGCGACCAACGAGTTCCGGTCGGTCGTCATCCTGGAAGACGGCAACCTCAAGAAGATCGCCCTCGGCCGCGAGGAGGAAGACAAGCCGGCCGCCCTGCCCTGCCTGACGCCCGAAGACCTCTATTCGGTCCACGCCCGGCTGACCCTGTCGCGCCTGTTCGCAGATACGCTGGCGCGGTGGAAGCTGACCGTCACCGAGCTCATCCACCGCCCCGACATGCTGGAGAAGCTGGAAGCGACCGGGACCCTGTTCCAGCACGCGGTGCAGAAGGTGGCGATCGCACAGACCGCCTCGAACGGTGTGCCGGTCCCCCAGATCATCCGCGCCGTCAACGACCTCGCCGACCGGGCGATCCAGCGCGTCTATCGCGAAGACCGGGCCGGCCGCATCACCGCCTGCGCGAGCGCCGCGGAGCTCGCCGCTCTCGCCGACGCCCGCGGCGGGCAGCCGGACGCGGCCTTTGCCCTGGGCCTTGCGCTCGCCCGCTATCTCGCCCCGGCGCCCAACTGGTCGGGCAAGCTGGACCTCGTGCTCCAGGCGATCGCCGCCCTGCCGAAGACGGAGGCGGCGCGCGCCGCGCTGCTGACCCTCGCCGACGCCGTGGTCGGCGAGATTCTTTCCGGGTCGGCAGCGCTTCAGGAACTGATCGGGCCGATGCCCGATCTCGGCAGCGCCCTTGTCGTGATGAGCGACCTCTATCTCGGGCGCCCACCGGGCGGCGAGCAGAGTTCGGCGCTCGCGCGGCTCTCCTCGCTCTTCGGCGCCGACCAGTTGCTCGATGCACGGACGGGGCTGGGGCGGCGCATTCTTGCCGAACTGCGGGCGCACAAGAAACTCGCCGGCACCGTCGACGCCGAGATGCGCCACCTGCGCGCCATCACCCATCGCCTCGTGCAAGGACCGCCCAAGCTGGTGCCGCACGAGGACATCGTCGCCGCGATCACGGTCCGCTCACGCCGCCTCGTCCAGTCCGACACGATCAGCGAACTCCTGAAAGATGCGAAATCGCCCATCGACAAGGCCGAGCGGCTGCTGAGCCTCGATGAGAACGTGGTCGGCGCCGAGAACAAGCGGCGCATCTGGGATTACCTGAAGCCGATCCTCTCAGCGGCGCCGTTCGAGGCCGCCCTGCTCGACCCGCGCCTGCCGCCGCTCGAACGGCTGGCCCTCGCGGCACGGCTTCAGACACGCATCCTGCGTTCCAGCCTGGCCGAAGCCTCGCGCGGGGAAGGCGCATCGGCCATCGATGCGATCGCGCGGCACACGATCGATCAGTTCCGCACGCAGCTCACCGCCGCCGACCGCACGAGAAGCGCCGTGGTTGCCCTGACCTTCGCGCGCGCCCTCGAGTCGGGCGGCGTGCCGAAGGGGACCTGCGAAACCGCCATCCGCGAGGTGCTGCGCAAGCTTGCAGCTTAATGCGCTTCGTCCCAGTTCCTGCCGGCGCGCGCCTCGACGGTGAGCGGCACGGTCATGTGCACGGCCGGCGCCGCGGCGTGCTCCATGATGTCCTTCACCAGCTTCATCGTCGCATCGGCTTCGCTCTCCGGCGCTTCGAAGACGAGTTCGTCGTGCACCTGAAGCAGCATGCGCGCCTTCAGCCCTGCCTTCTCCAGGGCCGGCGGGATGCGGATCATGGCGCGGCGGATGATGTCGGCGGCCGAGCCCTGGAGCGGCGCGTTGATCGAGGCGCGTTCGCTGAAGCTGCGCAGCGACGGGTTCGACGCCTTGATGTTGGGATAGTGCACCCGGCGGCCGAAGATCGTGGTGACATAGCCGAAGTCGCGGCTGTGCTTCTTCGCGGCCTCCATGTAGTCGCGGATGCCGGGGAAGCGCTCGAAATATTTCTTGATATAGGCGTCCGCCTCGCCGCGCTCGATGCCGAGATTGTTGGCGAGGCCGAAGGCCGAGATGCCGTAGATGATGCCGAAATTGATCGCCTTCGCGCGGCGGCGGACATCGGCCGGCATGCCTTCGACCGGAACGCCGAACATCTCCGATGCCGTCATCGCGTGAATGTCGAGGCCGTCCTGGAAAGCCTTCTTGAGCGACGGGATGGCGGCGACATGGGCGAGCAGCCTGAGCTCGATCTGGCTGTAGTCGGCGCTGATCAGCACATGACCCGGCGGCGCGATGAAGGCGGTTCGGATCGAGCGTCCTTCCTCGGTGCGGATCGGGATGTTCTGGAGATTCGGGTCGATCGAGGCGAGGCGGCCGGTCGGCGTCGCGGCAAGCTGGTAGCTCGTGTGGACGCGGCCGGTATGGGCGTTGATGAAGCCCGGCAGCGTGTCGGTGTAGGTGCTCTTCAGCTTCGAGACCTGGCGCCAGTCGAGGATCCTGCGCGGCAGGTCGTGCCCCTGCGCAGTCAGTTCCTCCAGGATATCGGCATCCGTCGACCAGGCGCCGGTCGCCGTCTTGCGCCCGCCGGGCAGGCCCATGCGGCCGAACAGGATGTCGCCGAGCTGCTTGGGGCTGCCGAGGTTGAAGCGCTCGCCGGCGAGTTCGTGAATCTCCGATTCGAGCGCCCCCATCTTCTGCGCAAAGCGGCCCGAGAGGCGCGAGAGCATGTCGCGGTCGACCAGCACGCCGGCCCGCTCCATCGCCGCGAGCACCGGCAGCAGCGGCCGCTCCAGCGTCTGGTAGATCGTGTTCATGCCCTTCGCGGTCAGTTGCGGCTTCAGCAGTTCGTGCAGGCGCAACGCGATATCGGCATCCTCCGCGGCGTATTCCGTCGCGCGGCCGAGCTCGACGCGGTCGAAGGTCAGCATGTTCTTCCCGCTGCCGACGACCTCCTTGTAGGAGATCGGATCGTGGTCGAGATGCCGCTTCGACAGTTCGTCGAGCCCGTGGCCGTGGATGCCGGCGCCCATCGCGTAGGACATCAGCATCGAGTCGTCGACATTCGCGACCGCGATGCCGGCGCTCGCCAGCATGTTGATGTCGAACTTGGCGTCATGCGCCATCTTCACGATGGAATCGTCTTCCAGCAGCGGCTTCAGGATCGCGATCGCTTCGGCGACGCCGATCTGGTCGGGCGCCGCGTCGCCTGACATGAGGTCGCGGCTGATCTTGCCGTGGCGCAGCGGCACGTAGACGGCGTCGCCCGGCGCCAGCGCCAACGACACGCCGACGAGGTCGTCCTTCATCGGATCGTTGCCCGTCGATTCCGTATCGAAGGCGACAAAGCCGAGATCATAGGCGCGCGCGACGAACGCAATCAGCTCGGCGGCCTTCGTGACGGGCCTGTAGGACTTGACGTCGAACTTCGCAGTCAGCGCCTTCTCGACCGCGGCCCAGCCGGGGCGTTGCTGCGGCGTCCAGGCTTCGCCAGCGGCCCCCTCCTTGAGCGGCTCCGCCGCCGGCGCCGTGCGGGCCGAGGTTGCGATCTTCACCGGCGCTGCCTCGATGGCGCCGGCATCGGCGACGTCGAACTCGGCGGCGACGCGCTTGATGAGCGAGTTGAACTCCATCGCCTTGAGGAAGGCGATCAGCTTCGGTGCGTCGATCTCCTCTACCCTGAGATCGTCGAGCGTGACGGGCACCGGCGTGTCGCAATCCAGCGAGACGAGGCGCTTGGAGACGCGCGCCTTCTCGGCATGCTCGATCAGCGATTCGCGGCGCTTGGGCTGCTTGATCTCGCCGGCCCGCTCCAGCAGCGCCTCGAGACTGCCGAAGCTGTTGATCAGTTCGGCCGCCGTCTTCACCCCGATGCCGGGAACGCCCGGCACGTTGTCGACCGAATCGCCGGCGAGGCTTTGCACGTCGATCACCTTGTCGGGCGTGACGCCGAATTTTTCGAAGACCTCGGCCGAGGCGATGCGCTTCGACTTCATCGCGTCGAAGAGCTCGATCCTGCCGTCGTCGACGAGCTGCATCAGGTCCTTGTCCGACGAGACGATCGTCACGCGGCCGCCGCGGTCGCGCGCCTGGCAGGCATAGGCGGCGATGAGGTCGTCGGCCTCGTAGCCGCCCAGTTCGACCGCATCGACGTTGAAGGCGCGGGTCGCGTCGCGGATCAGCGGGAATTGCGGAATCAGGTCTTCGGGCGGCGGCGGGCGGTGCGCCTTGTAGTCCGGGTAGAATTCGGTGCGGAACGTCACCTCGGACTTGTCGAAGATCGCTGCAAGATGGGTCGGCCGGTCGCCGCCGCGCAACTCGCGCAGCAGCTTGTGCAGCATGTTGGAATAGCCGCTGACCGCGCCGATCGGCAGATTGTCGGTCTTGCGCGTCAGCGGCGGCAGCGCGTGGTAGGCGCGGAAGATGTAGCCCGAGGCGTCGATCAGATAGAGGTGGTCGCCCTTGCCGAACGGGGCGCCAGCCTTTGGGGTGGGAGCTTTCGGGGCAGGGGCGGCTTCTGTCTTTGCGCTCATGCGGCGGAGTGAACCCCGCGGCGCGGTGCGAAATCAACCGCGCTGGTGCCGCCGCCGGCCCGCGCCAATATCGGGACCTGCGACCTCTGGATTTCCGCAGTCATTCCGCTAGGGTCGCGTCGCTTTGTGCGAGGTGTCCGCTTTGCTGGAGAAATTGCGCTGACCTGAGCCGGCCTGGTTCCGGCTTTGCCGGCTGCGGTTCTGCCGCGGCCCGCTTGGTGTTGCCCGTCAGCGCCGCCTTTTTCTCCCCGCACATTCCGGACCTCCCATGGCCTTTCTCGCCAACCGCACGATCAATCTCCTCAATCTCCACTATGCGATCCATTCGATCGCGCTGGGCGGCGGCGCCGCCTTCGTCTCGGCCTTCCTGCTGAAATCGGGGATCGCGCCGCCGACGGTGCTCGGCGCCGTCGCGCTGATCCTCGCGATCCGCTTCGTGCTGCGCCCGATCGCCATCGGCTTCGCGATCCGCTTTGGCCTCCGGCAATTGCTGATGGCCGGATCGGTGCTGTCGGCGCTGCAATATCCGGTGCTGGCCGAGGTCGACACGGTCGGCGCGGTGCTGGCCGCGTTCTGCCTCGTCGGGGCGCTCGGCGATACGGTCTACTGGTCGAGCTACCACGCCTATTTCGCCTCGGTGGGCGACGACGACCATCGCGGCAAGCATGTCGGCACGCGCGAGGCGATCGCGGCGACCATCGGCATCGTCAGCCCGCTCGCCGCGGGCTGGATGCTGACCGAGTTCGGGCCGCGCCTGACCTTCGCCGTCACGGCGGTCGCGGTGGCGCTGTCGGCGCTGCCGCTGGCGTGGACGCCGCAGGTCGCGGTCGCACCCAAGGCGCCGCCGGGGGCGCTGAAGGCGGCGCTGCCGGGCGTGCTGATCTTCATGGGCGACGGCTTCCTGGCGGCCGGCTATCACTTCGTCTGGCAGATCGCGCTCTTCACGGCGCTCGGCTCAGACCTCATCGCGTTCGGCGGCGCCCTGGCGCTGGCGGCGCTCGTCGGGGCGGTCGGCGGGCTGGTGCTGGGGAGCGCCATCGATGCCGGGCACGGCAAGCGGGCGGTGACGATCGGCGTCGGCGCCATCGCGCTGGTCGCCCTGCTCCGCGCCGCGGCGACCGGCGACGCGACGCTGGCGATCGCCGCCAACGCGCTGGGGGCGCTGGCGGGGTGCCTCTACGTGCCGGCGGTGATGACGGCGGCCTACACGCTCGGCCGGCGGGCGCCCTGCACCTTCCGCTTCTACGTGGCGGCGGAGGGCGGCTGGGATATCGGCGGGACGCTGGGGCTTACCATCGCGGCGGGCCTCGTCTTCGCCGGCGTGCCGCTCTGGTACGGCGTGCTGCTGGCGCTGGCCGGAGCGGTCTTCGTGCACCACCGGGCGCGGCTCTTCTATGCCGCCAACCCGAAAACGCTCGTGCAGCCGGCCGGCCCGCCGCTGATCGTAGATCCCATTGAAGGGGTCAGCCGCTGAGGGTTCAGTGGCCGTCGAGGACGAAGAGGCGGTCGCAATAGGGGCACGTCACCTCGTGCCCCTCGCCCATCTCCAGGAACACGCGCGGATGGCCGAGCGCGCCGTTGCCGCCGTCGCAGGCGACGCGGTGATCGGCGACATGGATCACTTCGGGCGGCGGCGTGACACCTGGGGCGGGCGCGGGGACAGGCGTGGCGGTCTCGGTCATGGCGGCGGAACATGCGTCGGCGCCCGTTTGATCGCAAGCGCCGTTTCAGGTATGGGCTTCGCCTCCCGCGCGCCCGTAGCTCAGCTGGATAGAGTGCTGCCCTCCGAAGGCATGTGTCAAGCAGTTTGCGATGAGAGGTGAGTCAGAAAGGGAAAGGAAAAACAAGCGGTTGTCAGTTTGGAGGATGGGCCGCTACAAACCGAATGAATGTCGCGTAAGCATCGCGTAAGCAGTGTGAAGCGCACGAACGAAGGCGGACGGATAGGCTGGCGTACTGAAGCGCCCCGATCCGGAAGCCAGTTAGAGGAACAGCCGAATCCGTTGACCGTGATCGGTCACTCGGGCTAGGCGCAACGGCGATGCACCCATAGCTCAGCTGGATAGAGCGCCACCCTCCGAAGGTGGAGGTCACAGGTTCGAATCCTGTTGGGTGCGCCATCTCTCACGAAGCGCCGGCAGCGTTCCCTCAAATGTAGAATTTGAAAGGCAATTTCGGTTCGCTGTCCATCGGCGCCGAGATGAGAACATCGCCGACCGCATTGGCAAACCGGATCGTCACCGGCAGGCGGTCGTTGTGAAGACACGAGTTGAAGTTGATCTTGGTTAGCCCGAGCACGTCACTCAACACCGTTTCTATCGGGCACTCTCCTCTCAACACTTTCACTGAGATCGGATTCGGTGTTTCCGGCCCCATGTAGGTGTCAAGCCGCGGCGCATAGCCGGCAGTCCACAAGAATGCGTGTCGCTCTCCCACCTGAAGGGCGGTACCGCGGATCACCGGATAATCGCCGGGGCGGAACAGTTTCAGATCGTCTCGCGCTTCAGCGATTTGGACGCCCACGAGGTTGGTGCCTTCGCCGCAACCGGCGCTGAACCCCGCCCATTCCGCATCAGTGAAGGCGGACTTGGCATGTATGAAAAGTTCGCGCGGCGCAGTGTCATGTAGGCGCTTATACTCGCCGATGACCATTCCGATGAGAGACTTGGCAGCCTCCTGATCGAGGTGGAACTGTTTCGTGTCTGTCTGAAACCAGGGGCCGAGCGCCCCACGAAACACGACGCCCTCGCCATCCGACAAGAACATCTGTGCGGCACAACAGGCGTGTCGCTTGTCGCTCGTCAACTCGCTGCGCTTATAAACAAGCCCAACATAGCATACGCCAGGACGGACATCCGCCAGTTGCCACGGCTTGCCCCCAGCCTTGTAGTAGGCGCCGGTTCCAAGCTTCCAGGCGATGGTCGCTGGGTCCTCAACGCGACGGACCGGCATGCCGTTCTCGCGTCGGAATTCTTCAGGCGTCAGCGTAGTCTCACGCACGATCTGGGTGACGATCTTTTCCTTGAGCAGCCTCGCCTTGAGCTGGCGCCGGAAGTGCGTCGCGTACTTGTAAACCTCGGCCTCGCGCTCATCGTCGCCGAACAGAGTCGGCTGCACCTGAAGTTGTCGCGCCCGCCGTTGGCTGATCGTCACCGACCCTTCGACACGTTCGCTTCTCCTCACCGAGGACTGAGGTCGACCGAGCTCGTAGACGCTTTCAGGAATAATCACGAACCAGACCGACGGAGGATTTTCGAGACGATTATTCTCGCTGATGAGTCGCGTGACAAACAGGTCGACGGTGGACCTCACGGCCTCATGGCGATTGGCGAGCCGTAGCGCACGATCGATCGCTGCGGGATCCAGATCAGCCACCTCCGCCACGGGCTCAGTTGGCCAATCGGCGTGAAATGCCTCCGCGAATCCTGGAAACGGCACATGTTGAGGCTCAACCGCGCGGGATCGTGGGCCGGGCGCCGGGATATCGATGAAGCCTTTGAGCTTCGCCGACCAGGTGCGAAACCGGCGCACTCCATCCCTCGTGCCTATGACGCCATAGCGGATCGAGGGAACTTGTCTCGTGTCGCCCACTGGGCCGTAGAGGAAAAGGCCATCACGCGGATAAACGAGCCGCTGCCCGAACCGGAATTCGAGCTGTGGCTCTGGCAAATAGGTCACAAGTGGCTCGAAAATCTTACGGCTCATCGTCTTCCGCGTCGGATGGCGCTTCGGAGCCGTCTTCTTCTTCGAACTCGCCGACCTCGTCGTCGTCGCTCGGGTCATCGTCATCTATTTCCGGTGTTTCGGCGTCGAGCGGCATGCTCACCGGCGCCATCCACATCACAGGAGGCAATCTAAGAACCAGCGCCTCGTCGCTGGTCACGGGCACCCGCCATTCCGCGCTCCCGTCCGCGAGCCAATGCAAGAAGGCGAGAAGCATGTCGCGCCACCGCGCATTGCGCCATGTCTTAGCGAAGGACCGGCGCAACCTGTGCATCTTTGCCGGATCCTCGAACGGCTTGTGTCCGTCCTCGGTGAAGATCAGCCGGCCGATGACCCGGACATGCCGAAGCGGCGCCGTTCGCACAGCCACGCTAACGCCAAAATGCCAGTTCATGTGGCGTTTCGCCGAGACGCCCTGTATTTGGCGAAGGCCCGAGATGTCAGCCCAGCGGAAAGCCACCTTTCCCGTCGGGGCAACATTTGTCGGCGCCCACCACGCCGTCTGGAAACCCGAGAGGGCGTAACCCTGGAGGCCACGGGCGCGCAGTGCCGATTCAAGCGCTTGTCTCGCCAGGTCGCTGAACTTGTTGCGTGCGTCGAAGCGAGCGATATCGAACGTCGCCCAACCATCCTCGAGGAAGCCATCGAGGCGACGTTCACCTTGAAGTTTCAACGGCAACGACGGGCCGAAATGGTCCTGCAGCTCATCCATGCGCGCAAAGGTTAGAAACCCTCGCCGAAACGGCACGGCCGGCCACGGCGTATTCTTGATGCGGGACTGCGCAGCACGCTCGGACCCGCCGCGGAACTCGAAGAATCGCAATTTGGCGGGTAACTGTTTGATCGTGAGCCAATTCGATATTAGCCGCTCCGGCGTAGCCGAAACGGTTCGGGCATGGACGAGCTGGACTTCGCGCCAGATCGCGCTCTGGTCGCTCCCTTGCCGTGGAACCTTGTAGGTCTCGCCCAGCACATCGAGCAGTTCGGCTAGGCCGGCGGCCCAGCCGCGCTGGAAGTCGATGTATTGCGCATGCGCAATCAGGAATGGCGCCTCGAAAGGGGCCAGACGCAACGGAATGATGAACTCCTGGTCGCCGATCTTGCGCGCCACGTCCGAGGCGATCTGGATTTCGTTGCGGACACCCTGCTTGTCGACCGCGCGTGGATTAGCGGCCAGAAGGACTTTGGCTGCTCGATGACGCAGCGCATGCTCGAGCTTGCGCTGCCAATCGTCGCCGCCCCGCAGACGCAGCACATCCGCCCACACCTCATAGCCGAGCGCCGCCAACTTGGTGCCCAGCCAGAGCGTGAAGGCGTTATCTTCGGGTGTGGCGTGGCTAATGAAGATCGCTGGGCGAACCTCACCACCGTCCCCGTTCGTTGCTTGAGGCTGCGATGCGGCCATCGTCATGGCGCGGCCTCAAGGCGCGAAGGCGGCGGAAGTACGGAGGGGAGAGCCGCCATGCGTGGCCTCGCCTATTCCGTCTCGAAGCCATGGCTGTCGAATTTCAGGGTGCGGCTGTTCTCCGTGACGGTGCGCACGAGCTGATCCGTGGCCCCGTTGGGCAGCCTGGCCTCGATCTCGATGGTGACGGTGACTTCTGCACCCATCTGACCAGCCAGATGGGCGATCACCTCGTCGGCGATGCGGCCCGCGTCGCGCCCGACGCGCGTCGAATCCACCCGCACTGACCCATGAAAGCGCCGAAGCTGCTGGGCGGCAGGCGGAGTCGGAGGCGTCTCGCCCGGGCCGGGACGAGGGCCGGGCTCTCCGCCACCAGGGCCGGGAGGGGGAGTGGGGGCTCCTGGGGGTGGTGTCTCGGCGTCCAGTTGCTTGCTAGCCGCGTCCGGCTTGACGAGGAACCCGGCGCTGTCGGCGGAGACGCTGACGCTGTGCCCGCCGTGCAGCCCGCGATATCGTGACGCCCCCTCATCATAGCTCTCGGCATAGCCGAACGTGTCGGCGCGCCATGTCAGCAGTGCCAGTCCATCCCGGATCGCTTGCACCAGAACCTCGGGACCGGCGAGGCGGGGCAGATAGAGGTAGCGCGCGAAATCGTCGACGAGCTGCTTTACCGCGACATGGTCGCCGCGCCACAGCGGAACATCGTCCAAATGCTTGCGCAGGATCGTCGAGCCGAGGCTGCTAACCAGCAGCTCATCGCTGCGAAGCTTCTTGCTGGCCCGCACCGCCAAGGCGTCGCTGCCCGTGAGCCGGGAGGCCTGCCAGACGACCGGCGCCTGCGGCGTCGACTGCTCCGGAACGAGAAGCCATTGATAGGTCTCGGGCAGTCGCGCCGTCACGGCGCCCTCGGCGGCCCGTAGCTGCGTTTCCGCCTGCGTCTCTTGGTGCGGGTCCAGGTTGAGCGCCTTTTTCTC
>JADZAI010000094.1 GCA_020852655.1 Alphaproteobacteria bacterium | reverse complement strand
CGCCGAACAGGCCGGCCCGGAGGCCGCGCGCGCGCTGGCCGGCCTCCTGGCGGAACTGCCGACCGCCGCCATGGCCTCCGACGCCGACAATCTGACCCTGGAAACGATTCTCGGCCAGCCGGTCATCACCTTGACCAATGACGCCTCGCGCGCCGCGTCGCTGCTGGCTACCCAGTGGTCGCGCCTGGCCAACGGGGCGGGCCTCGACGTCGCCTTCGCGGGCTCGAAACCGGACGATATGAATTCGATCCAGCTCGGCGAATTCGGCGGCAACCTCGGCGCTCAGTCCATTATCCAGTACGGCGAATGGGTGACGGCGTTCGACGCCGCCCAGCTTCCCGCCGGCCGCTGGCCGTCCAACATCGAACTCGAGATGCGCGTGTCGCCGGATGCGTCCGACGTCGCGCCCCTGGTCACGATCATGCTGAACGACGTCCTCCTGCGCGCCGAGAAGGTGGACGCCGACAGCACGACCGTGCGCATCAATGCCGACGTGCCGCCGTATCTCCTGGCCTCGCGCAACACCTTGCGGGTGGCCTTGCAGCGCGGCCCGTCCTCGGGCGATTGCCGTACGCTGAGCCGCGGCTATCTCGCCCAGATCCTGCCGACCAGCCGTCTCGTGCTCGGCAACGAAACCATCGGCGGGCAGTTCTTCGGTCTCAAGTCCAGGCTCGCCAACGGCGCGCTGATCGCCGTGCCGAAGGCCTACCTCGACACGCCGGCGCAAAGCCTGCCCTACGTGTTTCAATTCCTGCGCGAACTCAAGGTCAGTTCGTCGTCCATCCGCCTGCGCACGGTCGAAGCCGCCGCCGCCTACCGTCCGGAATCGACCTTCGTGTCGTTCGGCCTGCCTTTGACCGGCAAGCGCAAGAACCTTCAGGCGACCAACAACACGTTGCTCCTGACCGACGAAACCGGTCTTCCCATCGCCAACGTCCAGGGCGCCCGCGACGCCGCCGTGGTGCAGATCGTCAGCCTCGGCGAGGTGACCGGCCTTTCCGTCACCTCCACCACGGGCAAGCCGATTCCCAACATCCAGGTGACCGACCTGGGCGAGGGCGACGTGGCGATCTACGACGCCTCGGGCCGCATCGGCGATCTCGGCGCGGGCGATTTCCGCATGGCCGAGATCAAGCGCGCGCTGCTTTCACCCGGGGCGATCTTCCACCGCTACTCCATCTGGATCATGACCGGCGTCGGCGTCGTTCTCGCCATGCTCGTCATGTCCGCCACCCGCGCCTTCGTCGTGGCGCGCAAGCGCCGCCTTGCGGAGAAGGCCGGGGAAACCGCCGCATAAAGCTCAAGGACCATGGTCGGCTTCGAACCCTATCTGCTGGCGGATTTCATCCGGATCATCGAGTGGACCGGGGTCCTGGTCGCCATCTTCATTCTGCTTTCAAGCCTCGACGACTTTTTCATCGACGTCTACTACTGGGCCCGGGCGGCCTATCGCTTCGTCTACGTCCGGCGCAAGCACAAGCCGCTGGACATCGGGAAATTGCTCGAGGGCGAGGAACTGCCCATCGCCATCATGGTGCCGGCCTGGCGCGAGGACGGCGTCATCGCCCAGATGATCGAGAACACGGTGGCGACCGTCGAGTATTCCAACTTCAAGATCTTCTGCGGCTCCTATCCGAACGACCCGGCCACCGGCGACGTCATCGACGCCATGGCGCGCCGTTATAAACACGTTGTGCATGTGCGCGTGCCGCATCCCGGCCCGACCTGCAAGGCGGACTGCCTGAACTGGATCATCCAGGCGATTTTCCTGCACGAAGAACAGCACGACATGAAGTTCGGCGGCATCGCGATGCATGACAGCGAAGACGTCATCCATCCGATGGAGTTGAAGCTGTTCAATTTCCTGCTGCCGAAGAAGGATTTCATCCAGCTTCCGGTGCTTTCCCTTGAAAGGCCCTGGTGGCAGCTCGTCGCCGGCACCTATCTCGACGACTTCGCCGAATGGCATTCCAAGGACCTCGTGGTCCGCGAAAGCTTCCTGGGCGAGGTGCCCTCGGCCGGGGTCGGCACCTGCTTCAGCCGGCGGGCGATCACGGCCCTGTGCGCCGATACCGGCAATCAGCCCTACAACACCGACAGCCTCACCGAGGACTACGACTTCAGTTTCCGTCTCGCCAAGCTCGGGATGAGTCAGGTCTTCGTGCGCGTGCCGGTCGGCTACACGTCGCGGCGCAAGACGTTCACGGGCAAGGAGAAGGCGGTCGACGTCGAAAGCGTCATCGCCATCCGCGAATATTTTCCCGACAGCTTCGTTGCCGCGTACCGGCAGCGCGCCCGCTGGATCTACGGCATCGCCTTCCAGGGCTGGCTCGAGATGGGCTGGGGCGGCAGTTGGCGCAGGATGTACATGCTCCTGCGCGACCGGAAGGGCGCCATCACCTGCATGGTGACCATCTTCGCCTATCTGCTGCTCTTGAGTTACGTCGCCGCCACCGCGGCGGCCGAATATTTCGGCATCGAGGTTTTCTCCGATCTCATCGCCTCGCACGACTGGATGCAGCAGGTCATCGTCATGAACGTCGCGCTGCTGATGAATCGCCTGGCCCAGCGGTTTTATTTCGTCACCAACATGTACGGCCCGCTGCAGGGCCTGATGGCGATCCCCCGCCTCGTAGTGAACAACGCCATCAACTTCATGGCCGCCGCGCGCGCGTGGCGCATGCTCGGCATGCATGTGTTCAAGAACAAGTCCATCGCCTGGGACAAGACCGATCACGTCTATCCCTCGACCGATCACCTGCGCGAAAACAAGAAGCGCCTCGGCGATCTCGTCGTCGCCTGGAAGGCCGTCAGCGCCGACCAGCTCGCCCAGGCCCTGGCGAAACAGGCCGGCAGCAGGGAGCACCTGGGCAAGGTGCTCATGCGCGAAGGCTGGCTCACCGAGGACATGCTGGCCGAGGTGCTTGCCTACCAGAACGACTTGCCGCGCGGGACCTACGACCGGAAAATCGTGCTCGCGCACAAGGGGCTTCTGTCCCGCGAGATGGCCCTGCGTCACCGGGTGCTGCCGGCGGGCCGCACGGACGAGGGAGCCTTGCGGATCTTCTCCGGCGCCGCGCTCAGCGAGGAAAGCCTCGCCGAACTTCAAGGGCACGACCCGCACCGGCCGCTGGTCTCCATTCTCCGTGAATCCGAGATCGTCGACGGTCTTAAGGCTCTGACCGCCGGTGAAGCGGCCGCGCCGCGGGCGCATACCCCGCTGCTCGGGGACCTTCTGGTCGAAATGGGCTTTGCCCGCCGCCAGGATTTGAATTACGCCCTTCGGCAATATTCGCCCGAGCGTCACGGCCGTTTCGGCGATTTTCTGGTCGCCGAAGGCACGGTATCCCGGGAAAACCTCGACACCGCGCTGGCCCATCAGGCAACTTTAAATCGGACCGTCCACTAGTCGCCATGTCACACCCTGTTTCTCATCGTCGGTTTTTCCCTCCCCTGAAAGGCGAGGGCGCAGGGAGGGGGCGTTTCTTCCTCTCTGCCCTCCTCATCGCGACCGCGCTCAGCACATCGCCGGCGTTTGCCGCCGCCTTGGAAGGCGACGCCTATAAAGCCGCCGAAGCCGCCGAAGCCGCCTACGCCGCCATCGCCAAGGGCGATCTCGCCGGCGCCGAGACGCAGGCGCGCGCCGCGCTGGCTTTACAGCCGGACAGCACCGACGCCGTGCGCCTGGTCATGGATGTGCTCGGCCGTCAGGGCAAGGCCGCCGAGGCTTTGGGCATCGCCGATGCCGCCGTCGCCAAGGGCACGGTCGACGCCGACCTGCGCGCCGCGCGCGGGTATCTCCTGGCCGCCGCCGGCCGGAGCGAGGCCGCCGCCGCGGACTTCACCGCCGCGCTCAAGGACCCGGGCCTCACCGCTGGCCGCCGCGCGATCAGTCTTGCGCTCGCCGACGCCGCCGCCGCCGCCAAGGACAACGAACTCGTCCTCGAGACTCTCGCGCCCTTCGCCGGCGACATGTCCTACGACGTTCAGGCGCGCATCGGCTTCGCGGCCTTCGCGCTGGGCCGCTTTGAACAGGCCCGCAACGCCTTCGCCGCCGCCGCCGGCAGCGCGCCGGCGCCGGACCGCAAGACCGCCGCCTTCAAGGGCCAGGCTCAGGCCGAAGCGGCGCTTGGTCATGGTGAGGCGGCGGGCTCCATTGTCCGCACATTATTGGGTGCGTCGCCGGCCTGCGACATGGATATCGCCTACCTGCTGATACGCCTTGGCGACGACGCCACCGCGCTCGCCACTTTCGAAGGCCGCTGCAAGGACCAGATGACCGCGGCGGCGCATCTCGACGCCGCCTATGCCGCGCGCCGTCTGAACCGCAACGAAATCGCCAGCACCCATTTCAAGGCCGCGCTCGACGCCGACCGCGCCGCGCCCACGCCCGCTTTCGACACCGTCACCGCCTTCGGTATTCAGCGCGGCATCGATTCCCTCGACCGCCGGTTCGGTCTCAGCGCCGGCGCCTTCTATCGCGGCGCGCGCAGCGCCGCCGGCGGAGGAAGCGTGGGGCAGGGGATCGTGGAAGCCTATTGGCAGCCGCCCGTCATCGGCAACCGCGACGGCAAGCTCTTGCAGATCTACGGCCGCGCCGGTCTCAACGCCCTCACGCCGGCCAGCACCGTGCAGACGGACTCGACCCAGGGCGCCGTCGGCCTGCGCTACAAACCGTTCTCCGATCTCAATCTGCTCGTCGCGGGGGAACGCCTGTTCCCCATCGGCGACAGCGCCATGAAGGACTGGCTGGTGCGCGCGGGCTACTCCATGGGCCTCAACACCGACATCCAGCCGGCGCAGTCCTCGTACTGGACCGGCCAGATCTACGGCGAAGCCGACTACTTCGTGAATCAGGACCGCTTCATCGGCACCATCGAAGGCCGCTACGGCCGCGACAGCCGTATTGGGAATTCGCCCAATCTCCTGGGCTCGCTCTTCGCCAGCGCCGCCTACAGCTACGACGCCGCCGAACGCAGCAAGTCGGCGACCGCCGTGGGACTCGGCGCGGGCCTGCGCTACTGGTTCCGCCAGACCCAATACCGCGCGCCCTCCAGCTTCATCCAGTTCGACATCATGTACCGCTGGAAACTCGGCCCCACCGACCGCGCCGCCGGCCTCGTCCTGCAAAGCTCCCTCTCGTTCTAAAAAACCGGGCGCGCGCCACGCGGCGCTATTCGATATTTGTTGCGACGGAAAACGCGGGCCGCGCGTTTCATCGTTATGACACAGCACATCACCGCGTCCGTCGTTCGTCCGCTCATCAGCGATGACCGCGAGCACATCACGCTGCACATCGACGCGCCCGGTGCCGCGCCGCTCGCCGTGTCCTTCAACCGCGATCTCTTGCGCCGCGTCTTGGACAGTCTCATCTGGCTGGACGCCGCGCCGCCCACGGTCGCCACGGCGCGCGCCCGGAAACGCCATGCGT
>JADZAI010000093.1 GCA_020852655.1 Alphaproteobacteria bacterium | reverse complement strand
TTATACATCAGTGCGATCTTCGCGCCGGTGGCGGTCGAGACGTAGAGTCCGGTGAGGCCGCCGATGTGGAAGAAGGGGAAGGTCTGGAGCGCACCCGACTGCGGCATGTCGAGCGGACCGATGATGGAGAAGTCGCCGAGCAGACCGCGCGCCACCGAACCGCCGAGCATGGTGTTCATGTAGTTGGTCATGTGGTTGCGCTGGGTCGCGACGGCGCCCTTCGGCTTGCCGGTGGTGCCGGAGGTGTAGAGGATCGTCGCGTAGTCGTCGGGCGCGATGTCGGCCTCGGGCAGCGCGTCGGCGGGTGTCGCGGTGACCTCGGCGAAGTCGACCCCGCCGGGGCCGGCATTGCCGCGGCGGGCGACGACGACGGCCTTGAGGCCCTTCATCTCCGGGATCAGCGGCGCCAGGCGTTCGAGACGCTCGCCGTCGATCAGCAGCGCGGCGGGAGCGGAATCCTCCAGCGCGTAGGCGATCTCGGGCCCGGTCCACCAGGCGTTGATCGCGACCATGACGGCGCCGATCGCCTGGCAGGCCCAGAAGCTCATCGCCCATTCGGGATAGTTCCGCATGCCGATGGCGATGCGGTCGCCCTTCCGGACGCCTTGCGCGACGAGATACTGCGCGAGCGCCGCAACCTTTCCGAAATGCTCGCGATAGGTGACCTCCTCGTCGCCATAGACGAGGAAGGTGCGGTCGTCGAACTGGCGGGTCGATTCCAGCAATTCGCGGAAGGTTCGCGGGGCGTTCCGGTAGACCTTCTGGGGATAGCCGGCGCTGTCGTCGGGGACGACCTCGAACAGGCCGGACGCCACGAGCTGGGCGACGACTTCGGGACGGGTAGCCATGTTCCTCTCCTAGGCCGTCCCGTTGCTCTTTCGCGCACTCACACGCGGCACTGGCGGACAGCACTTAAAACGCGTTACAATTCTTTTTCGATTGGATAGTGTGCCTCCGCGACCCGGACAAGACTAGAGAGCTGTCAAAAAATATGAGTTGGAATGCGGAGAGCGCGCGCGAAACCTTCGCGCGCGATGGTGTGGTGTTCCTTCCGCAGGCCCTTTCGCCCGCGGCGCTGGAGCAGGCGCGCAAGGCCTATGAATGGAGCCTCACCAACCCCGGTCCGCTGGCGTCGAAGATCCCCCAGAAGACCGACGCGCTCTTCTATCAGGACCTCTACAATCCGGGGTGCAGGGATGCCTATCGCGACATGCTGCGCGCCTCGCCGATCCCGGCACTCTGCACCGATCTGTGGGGCACGCCGGACTGCTGGTTCATGTATGAGCAGGTTTTCCTGAAGGAAGGCGGCGAGAGCCGGCGGACGCCCTGGCATCAGGACGCTTCTTACCTTTGCGTCGGCGGAAAGGACCTTGCGGTCGCCTGGATCACCTTCGACCCGCTGAGCAAGGAAGACTCGCTGGAGTTCATCCCGGGTTCGCACAAAGGGCCGCTCTATGACGGCTCGCGCTTCGACGTCGATGACGATACCGCGCCGCTCTACACCAGCGGCCAGATGCCCCGCCTGCCGGACATCGAGAAGAACCGCCGCGACTACGAGATCGTCTCCTGGCCGATCCAGCCCGGCGACCTCGTCATCTTCCATACCCACACGCTGCATGGCGGTGCGCCGACGCATACGGGGGCGCGCCGGCGGACGCTGACGCTGCGCTTCTTCGGGCGCGAGTGCATCTATGAGAACCGCGAGCGGCAGGCCGGGCCCAACGTGCCCGGCCTGCACAAGCGGCTGAAGCCCGGCGACGCCTTCCGCGACGACTGGTTCATGGACCTGGCGAAGCGCGCGGCCTGAGATTTCCAACATCCGAGACCACCGATGACCCTTTCCAAACAACGCAGCTTCGTAACGCCCGGCCCCGGCGAGACCGTCGAACAGATCGCGGCGCGCGCCCTGCCCGGCCGGCCGACCCAGAAGGCGGTCGACGACATCAAGAGCTGGAACCTGCATATCTTCGCCATGCGCCGCCCGCCGGGCCTTCTGACCGGCAGCGATGTCGTGTTCGTCGAGCCGCCGCTTGGATGAAGCCTGACGCGGACACGACGATCGAGAGCGCGGCGATCGGCGCCGGCCATGACGGAGCGGCGGAACTGGTCGTCAATCTCCGCTACCCGAACGGCACGGTCGGCCCTGTCGTCCTGGATGCGGATATCGGATTTGCGTTGTTGAGAACCTGCGGTGCGGACAGCCTGAACGAACTCAAAGGGCATTCGTGGCGCGCGATATTGGAGAGCCTGCACGATGTATGACGTGATCATAACCAACGGCACGATCGTCGACGGAACCGGCGCCCGGGGATTCAAAGGCGACGTCGCCATCAAGAACGGCCGCATCGCCGCGGTCGGCAAGGTCGACGGCACGGCCAAGCGGACGATCGACGCCGCCGGGCGCATCGTCGCGCCGGGCTTCATCGACCCGCACACGCATTTCGACGTGCAGATACTGTGGGACGGCGCGGCCCGCCCGGCGCTGGAGCACGGCGTCACCACCATCGTGCCGGGCAATTGCTCGCTCTCGCTGGCGCCCCTGAAGGCCAGTGACCGCAAGGCCGTGGTCGGCATGTTCCAGCAGATCGAAGAGATGCCGCCGGAGGCCTTTACGCAGGCCTTCACATGGACCTGGGAGGATTTCGCCGGCTACCGGAAGGCGATCGAGCCCGGCCTTTCCCTGAATGTCGCGCCGCTTGTCGGCCATAGCCTGATCCGGCTGTGGGTCATGGGCGAAGCCTCGCAGCAACGCGCCGCGACGCCGGACGAGATCGCGCAGATGCAGGACCTGCTGCGCGAGAGCCTGAAGGCCGGCGGCGTCGGCCTGTCCACAAGCTATATCGACGTCGACGAGAACGGCCGCCCGGTGCCGAGCCGCTTCGCCCAGTTCGACGAGCTCGATGCGCTGTGCGAAGTGCTGGGCGAGTTCGGCCGCATCCTCCAGGTGGTGCCGGAGTTCTACGACGCCGACCTCACCATCGCGCGCATCGACCAGCTCGCCGAGCTGTCGCTGAAGCACAATATCCCCACGACCTTTTCGCCGGTCTTCGACAGCCCGGCGACGCCGAAGAACTCGCCGCGCATCGTGGCCCGCGTGGAGGAGCAGTTCGCGCGCGGCGCCCGCGTGTGGCCGCAGATGCAGACGCGCCCGGTCGACATCTCCTTCTCGTTCCTGCGCCCGAGCCTCTATTTCGCACGCCTGCCGACCTGGTGGCGCACGCTGCGCCAGCCGCTGGAACAGCGAAACGCGTCGCTGCGCGACAAGGAGGTGGTCGCGAAGATGCTCGCCGAGGCCGACACCAACATGATGACGCAGGGCATGGGCATCCTCGTCATCCGCGGCGGCGACAACGCGCCGGCCGGCTATGTCGGCCGCACGCTGGCGGAGGTAGCCAAGGAGCGCGGCGAGACGAATTCACAGGCGCTGATCAACGTCTCGCTGGAGAACGACCTCGATGTCGCGTTCCTGGCGGAGAATGTCGGGCATGCGGACACGTCGCGCATCGGCCCGATGCTGGCGAAGCCGAGCGTCCATATCGGCGCGAGCGACGGCGGCGCGCACATCACCTCGTTCTCGACCTATGGCGACACCGGCTTCCTGTTCAGCGAGTTCGTGCGCAAGAGCGGCGACCTGACGCTGGAACAGGCGGTGAAGAAGATCACCTCCGACACGGCCGAAATCTGGGGCCTCGCCGACCGCGGCCGCCTGGCGCCGGAGATGGCGGCGGATGTCGTGGTGTTCGACGCGGCGACGATCGGGCGCGGCGCGGAACGGGCGGTGTTCGACATGCCCGGCGACGGCATGCGCTATGTCCGCAGCGCGACCGGCATCGACACGGTGCTGGTCAACGGTGAGGTCGCCTATGCCGCCGGCGACTACACCGCCGCCAAGGCGGGCGTGGTCTGCGTATGAGGCAGCGGCGCGACTAGACGCCGTGCGTCCTTCGAGGCTCGGCGGCTGCACCGCCGAGCACCTCAGGATGACGACCGCTTGGTTCTGATGTCAGGCGCGTGCCCCGGCCTCAGTCCGCGGCTTGGCGGACCAGGCGCAGGCGGGGGCTCTTGGCGGCGGACGCAAGGCGCTTGGCGAGGCGGCCCCTGGCGGCCGGCGTCGCCCAGGTGGTGAGGATCGCCGCGAAAGAGAAGGCCGTCTCCTCTTCCACCTTCTCGAGCGGGAGAGCGTTGCCGACCCATTCGTAGAAGGCGCCGGTGATGATGCGGTAGAGCAGGCCGCCGACGCGGTCGGCATCTTGTCCTCCACCAGTTCACCGGCGGCGATCGCCTCGCGCACGAGCTTGCGCCAGAGATAGGCGCCGGGCGATTCGCGCGCCGGCAGGCTTTCCGGGCGGACGTCGAGACGCAGCCCGATGAAGGCGCGATAGAAGCCGGGGTCCTTGCGGTAGAGATCGGCGACATGCGCCGCCGCATCGAAGATGCGCTCCAGCGCATCGGCCGACTTCGTCTTGGCAACCCGCTCGTCGAAAATCACGACGCGGCGCTGATAGACACGAAACAGGACCGCAGCCTTGTTGCGGAAGAGATTATAGACGGTCGCGGGGCTGACATCCGCCCGGTCGGCGATCATGCGCACCGACAGATCTTCGATGCCGATTTCCTTGATCAGGTCATTGGCCGCATCGATGATCCGGTTGCGACGGCCATCTTTGGCCTGCTCACGGCGCGAAGGTTGCAGCGCGTTCAAGGCGGGTCCCCAGAAAACAAGGATAGCGCAGGTGACATCCTGTCACCAACAATTGCGGGCACTTGTCTCCAAAAACTGAGTGGTGCTCAAGTCAAATTGACGCAAAAACCGCCGCTATCGTGACCGCGATGCGGGCTTGACGTTCACGCTAAGCGAGGAATTTCCGCAGCATCGCCAGAAATCCGCCTTCCGCCTCGACCATGGGCAGGTGGCCGGCACCCGCCAGCCCGGCGAATTCGGCGCCCGGAATGGCATCCGCCAGCGCCCGGGAATAGCTCGCCGGCACCAGCTCGTCCGATTCGCCATGCAGGACCATCGTCGGCGCCTGGATATAGCCGGCGCGGCGCGACAGGCCGCGGTCGGGGATCGGCCACAGGAATTTGGTGGCGGCCGCCAGATTCACCGCGCGGAAAACCTGGGCCGTGCCGTCGGTCGCGGCGTCGAAGGCGGAAGGCTCGCGCGAAGCGTTCGCAGCGTCGTGCCATTTAGCGGCGGCGAGCGCATCGGGCTGGAGCACGAAGGGATCGGGCGCCGGTGCATCGTCGCGCCACATGCCGTAGGCGTTCACGAGGACCAGCTTGCGCACGAGATGCGGCGCGATGACGGCGAGTTCGGCGGCGAACATGCCGCCCAGCGAATGGCCGACGACATGGACCGGACCGCGCCCCCACTGCTCGACGACGCGGCGCAGGTGGAGCGTCAGGTCGAGGAGGTCGCGGATCGTGTCCAGGCCGTTCGAGTGGCCGTAGCCCGGATGCTCCGGGGCGTACACGTCGAACGACTCGCCGAGCTTTTGCAGGAAGGGCGCATCGCCCGGGTGCTGCTCGAAGCCGTGGAGATAGAGCAGCGGAGCGCCGGTGCCGCCGCTCCAGATGCGGATGTCGCGGCCGCCGATCTTCCGGGTCGTGCACTTCATTGGGCAGCCACCTTTGCGGCGCTGCGCGCGGCGATGCGCTGCCGGCTGATCTCGGGCGTCCAGTGGTCGGGCTCGTCGGCCCAGAGGTCGCGCACCTGCGGCAATACGCCGGTGCCGACGAGATGGGTGTTCATCGCCGCGACGTCCTCGGGCAGGTTGCCCATGTGGAGGCAGGCGATGAGCTGGCCGATACGGAGATCGGTCGCGAGTGCCCGGACGCGCTGGGCGACGCGCTGCGGCGTGCCGGCAATGATGTAGCCCTTCTCGTCATACTCCCAGAAGCTCATCTCGCCGCGCGACGCCCGCAGGCGGTCCTCCGGCTTCAGCAACGGCGAGGCCTTCACATGTTCGGCCATCGCCTGCTGCGAGCGCACGGTTGTGTAGCCGGGCGGCGCGGCAAAGCCGGGATCGAGCATGTTCGACTGATAGAAGAACTTGACCGCCTCGTAGTATTTCTCCTCCGCCTCGGCGTCGGTGTTGGCGCAGCAGATGAGCTGGGTGAACGCCATGCGATTGGGGTTCATGTTGCCGCCGCGCTTGGCGACATAGTCCCAATAGGCATCGACCATCGGCTTGGCGGAATAGAGACCCGAGAAGGAGAGGTGGCCGTAGCAATAATCCTCGTCGATCACGAGATCCCAGGTCTCGACGCTGCCCGAGCCCGGCACCCAGATGGGCGGGCGCTTCTGGATCGGCTTCGGCCAGACATTCACATAGCGGAGCTGCGTGTACTTGCCGTTGAAGGCGAAGGGATCGGGCTCCTCCCAGGCGCGCAGGATCAGCTTGCGCGCCTCGTGAAAGCGGTCGCGCAGCTCGATCGGCGGATTGCCATAGGCGAAGACCGAATCCATCGGCGTGCCGAACACAAAACCGGCGATGACGCGGCCGCCGGAGACGCAATCGAGATAGGCCATCTCCTCGGCGACGCGATGCGGCGGGTTATAGAGCGCGAGGCTGTCGCCGATGATGAGGATCGCCGCGTTCTCGGTCGTACTCGCGACGCTCGCCGCCAGCAGGTTCGGTGACGGGGTCATGGCAAAGGGCGTCTGGTGATGCTCGTTCACCGCGAGCCCGTCGAAGCCGTCGCGGTCGGCCTGCTGCATCAGGCGGATGAACATGCGATAGGTCTCGCCGACCTTCACCGGGTTGACCATGCGCCAGTCGGGCGTGACCCAGGATGAGTAGCCGGGCTTCGGCGTGAGCGGCAGTTCCGGGTAGGTGACCTCGGCGAACCAGTGAAACTTCATCGCGGCCTTCCGTCATTCGGCACCGCATGATCCGGGCGCCGGCGCGCTTCGTCAATTATTTATATCGCGCTCCAAATTTACGCTGCCGTCAGCTTGCCGACGCCATGGGCGCCGTACCACACTCGCCGCACATATATCGGGAGGAGAGACAATGGCATCCGTATCCATGGCCGCCGTCGGCATCGGCGTCAGCGACATGGCGCGTTCGGTGGATTTCTACACGCGCGTGCTGGGCATGACGAAGACGCAGGAGTTCAAGCTGGACAATATGGACGAGGTGATCGTCGGCTATGACGGCTCGCCTTCCATCGCGCTGATGCACTACACCGACGGTTCGGCCCAGCACTACACGAACAACCCGGTGAAGCTGGTGTTCAACGTGCCCGATCCTTCCGCCGTGATCGCCAAGATCCGCAAGGAGGGCCTGGAGATCATGGCCGACGCTATGAAGTTCGAGCCGCTGAAGCTGATCGTCGGGCTCGCGAAGGACCCCGACGGCTACACGATCGAACTCCTCGCGCCGATGACCTGATCCGTCAGGCGGTCATGCCGCCGTCGATGGCGATGGCCTGGCCGGTGATGAAGGACGCCGCGTCGCTGGCGAGATAGAGCGCCAGCTCCGCGATGTCGCGCGGCGTGCCGATGCGACCGATCGGGGTCGCCTGGCTGATCGCGTCGCGCGCCGCGTTGCTCATGAGCATGTGGCTGTGGATCATGTCGGTGTCGATCACCCCGGGGCAGATCGTGTTGGCGCGGATTTTCTTGGCGCCATAGGTGCGGGCGATGAGGCGCGAGATGTGGATGACGCCCGCCTTCGACACCGCATAGGCGTGCGCCGAGGGACCGCCGCGCAGGCCGCCGATGGAGGCGGTGTTGATGACGACGCCGCCGCCGCGCTCCGTCAGCATCGGCACGCCGTATTTGCACATCAGGAAGACGCCGGTGAGATTGATCGCGATGATGCGGTCCCAGTCCTCCTCGGTGCAGTTCACCAGATCGGTCATCTCGACGCCCATGCGCTGCTTGGCCGAGAAGCCGATGCCGGCATTGTTGTAGAGGATGTCGAGGCCGCCGAAGCGGTCCTTCGCCAGCGCCAGGGCTGCGCGGACGTCTTCGGACTTCGAAACGTCGCCGACGCTGCCCACTGCGTCGCCGCCCTTGTCGGCGATCGCGGCGACGGCGGCGTCGACCGATTCCGAATCGAGGTCGGTGATGACGAGCTTGGCGCCGTTGTCGGCGAAGAGCTGCGCGGCGCTGAGGCCCTGTCCGCGGCCGGCGCCCGTGATGAGCGCGACCCGTCCTTCCAAGAGGCGTGCCATGTCGTTCTCCCCTGGCGCCGCCGTGGGGCCGGCGCGCGTCACAAAAACCAACTCCCGCGCCGGACGACGCGGGAGCCAAGGAAGCGCCGCCGAAGCGGCGCCTTTGGAGACTGCCGCTCCTAGTAGCTGTAGCGGACTTCCAGGAAGAACTGCCGCGGCGGCTCCAGGAAGAGCGACTGGAAGCTGAGGCGGGCAGGGGAATCGGTGAAGAAGCCGGTCATGACTTCCGCATCGAACACGTTGTTCACGCTGCCGATAATGGACAGGCCGCTGTCCTTGTCGTTCCAGGTCAGGCGAAGATCGACCAGGCTGCCGCCCTCGACGAGGTGCTGCTTGGTGTTGAACATCGTCTGGAAGGAATGGCTGCGATAGGTCCAGGTCGCAGACGCTATGAAGTCCCCGATGTTGGACTCATATGTGTAGGAGCCGTTGATCGAGAATTTGTGCTCCGGCGATCCCGGCGGGGTGTTGCCGACGACGGATTGTTGCTGCGTGTTCGCCACGACAGCCCCGACCGGTTGGGCTTCCGGCTGGAGCGCCAGCGGGTCCGCGACGTCGGCATAGAGCGACGCCTTGATGATCTCGGCGTGGAGATAGCTGTAGTTCGCCATGAAGCGGAGATTGTCGATCGGCTCCCAGGTCGCTTCGACCTCGAGGCCGTAATTCTCCACCTCGGAGAGGTTGGTGAGGACGCTGACCTGGATCTGCTGTCCCGTGGCTGCGTCGGACTGCACCTCAGCGACCGGGACCTGCTGGTCGTGATACTGGTAGAAGAAGGCGGCGGCGTTGAACATGAGCCGCTCGTCCACCGTCTGCTTCCAGCCGACCTCCCAGGCGTCGACCGTTTCTTCGCCCACGGTCGGATCGGCCAGCATCGTGCCGAGATTGAAACCGCCTGCCTTGAAGCCGCGGCTGTACTTGCCGTAGACCAGCGTGTCGTCGTTCGGCGTCCATTCGATGCCCGCCGTGCCGGTCACGGCATCCCAGGAATCGTCCATGTTGCGATAGACGGGGCAGGCATAGGCCGGGTCGAGACGTTCGGGGTCCATGACGCCGCTGGCCGGGTCCGACGCCGACGGGCAGATGCCGACCGTGTAGTCGAAGAGCGTCGGCGGAATGCCGAATGTCGGGGCGCCGGGGAAGCCGGCCACGAGCCAGGCGATGAAGATGTTGTCTTCGTAGCCTTCCTTCTTGTCGTAGGAATAGCGCAGGCCGACCGTCGCCTTGAGCTCCGGCGTGAACTGGTAGTCGAGCTGGCCGTAGATCGCCGACGACTTGGTCGTCAGCAGGGTGTGATATTCGTAGATCAGCCCCTGGTGTCCAGCGACGCCCGCATGGCCGGTGGTCGTGTTGTCGGGATTGGCGCCGCCGCCGTTGACGATCGAGTTGCCCGGTTCGTCGACGGAAATGATGCTGAAGCGCTGTGACTGGTCTTCCTCGAAATAATAGGCGCCGAGGATGTATTGGAACGGTCCGTCGCCGGTCGAGGTGATGTTCAGCTCGTGGCTGAAGCCCTCGCGATCGTCGGTCTGATCCTGGATGATGTCGTTGTGGACCGTGCGGTAGTAGCGCTGGATGCCCGGCGTGACCGCATCGCAGTCCTCGTTCTCGACCCCTGTGACGAGGATTCCGCAGTCATACGGGAACTGGAAGTCGACATTGTCGGTTGCGTTGCCGTCGAGGCTCAGCAGGTAGTCGTAGGTGCGGTAGCCGCCGGTGTATTTCACGTCGAAGCCGTCGGCGTGGTAGACGGCCTCGCCGATGACCATGTGGTAGTTGTCGTAGGTTGCCGTCGAGCGGCGATCGGTGCGGAACATGCGGTGATCTTCCACGCCCGGATTGCCGTCCGCCGGCAGCCCATAGAAGACGTAGGGAACGCCGGTGCCGCGGTTCGGTACGCCATAGGCGGTGATACCGACTGAGTTGCGCGGATGGGTGGTGGAATCGAGCGTCGTGTAGCGGATCCAGGCGTCGAAATTGTCGTCGAACTTGAACTTTAACTGGGCGTCGACGTTCCAGCTACTCTCCGGCCCGCCTTCGTCCTTGCTGTTCGAGAAATTCTTGTAATAGCCCTCTTCCTGCTCGACCGCGCCGACGCGCAGGCTGCCCGACACCCAGTCGGCGATCGGGCCGGCGACGCGGGTTTCCAGCGTCACGCCGCCGTAATTGTTGACGCTGATGCGCGCATCGGCTTCGACCTCGTCGGTGGGGCGGCGGGAAATGGCGTTCAGCGCACCGCCGATCGAGTTGCGGCCGTAGAGCGTGCCCTGCGGGCCGCGCAGCACTTCGACGCGCTGGGTGCCGAGAGTGGAGCCGCCGATATTGGTCGGGCTCGCGACGTAGAAGCCGTCCTGGTAGACGGCGACGCCGGCATCGGTGCCGATCTGGGTCGTGACGCGGCCGATGCCGCGGATGGTCACGCGATCGAAGGCGGGATTGTAGAAGACGCCCGGCGTGAAGTTGAGCTGCTGCTGCGGCGTGATGATGCCGGTGACGTCGCGGATTTTCGTCGTGAAGGCAGTGACCGAAGCCGGCACGTCCTGAAGATTCTGGGCGCGGCGCTCGGACGTGACCGTGATAACTTCGCTGTCGTCCGCCTGCCTGCCCGCGTCGGCCTGGGCCACCTGCACGTCAGCAGGCGCGGCTTGGTCCTGCGCCCACGCTCCGCCGCACAACAAGGCCGCACTGGCCACGCCGGCGAACAGACTTCTCCCTGCGATCGACTTCTTCATGGTGCTCCCCCTTGATCGTGTTGGTGGACGAAATGTTGGAGAGGCGTCTAATTTTTGTCAACGTAGAAATAGAACTTGTTCTGCGAATTCGGTTGTGCGCTGCGAGATGTCTCGCTCGCATCTCCTGCCACGGCACAGCGCGCGACCGGTTCGAGGGCTCAGTCGGTCATGCGCGTCATCGTCGCAACGAACTCGCGGCGGCCGAAGCGCCAGCCGCCAGGCGTTTTCCGGTAGGTATCGAGATATTTGCCGATGATCGTAGGCGCGAGGTCGCGCGTCTGCGCCTTGCCGTCCTTCACCGGCACGACAAACACGGTGGCGCAGATTTCGCCGCGCGCTTCCGTCGCAGACACGACATCTATGCGGATGTTGGAGTTGCTGTGAAAGGAGGCGGTTTCCGCGGTGCCGTCGCCGACGGAATTGCGGATGGCGGCGCGCCCACGCTGGACGGCGCCCATCACGACGAGTTCCGCATCCTCGGCGAAAAGTTCTGCCCACGCGTCCATCTGTCGCGCGTCGGCGAAATGCGAATAGTCGATCGACAGGCGCGTGCAGGCGTGTTCGATCTTGAGGCGCTCGTCGAATGAGAGCGCCGCACCTTCCGCAGACATGCGGTTTCCTCCGGTCCTCGGGCCAGGCCGTACTTGTGCCTGTGCTCGCTATGAAAACCAGATCAGCGTATAAAGAACGGGAACGGAGTCAAATGCGGCTACCCGCCCTTCCGGGTGCGCCATCTTGTCGCCGCCCCGGCGAAACTGGCAAGCAGGCGGCATTGCGAAATCCGAACCGCACGGCTACCGCGGCAGCAAACCGAAATCGCAGAACCTAAAATAAAAGGAGACTTGGGAAGTATGGCACGTTTGAAATTCGGAGCGTTCCTGGCGCCGCACCACCCGATCGGCGAGCATCCGCGGCTACAGTTCCGCCGCGATCTCGACCTGGTCGAGCAGCTCGATAAGCTGGGCTACGACGAATTCTGGTGCGGCGAGCATCACTCGTCGGGCTGGGAGATGATCGCGAGCCCGGAGATGTTCCTCGCGGCAGCCGGCGAACGCACCCACACGATCAGGCTGGGGACCGGCGTCGTGTCGCTGCCGTATCACCACCCCTTCAACGTCGCCCAGCGCATGGTGCAGCTCGACCACATGACGGGCGGCCGCGCGATTTTCGGCTCCGGTCCCGGCGCCCTGCCCTCCGATGCCTACGTCCTCGGCATCGACCCGATGGTGCAGCGCGACCGCCAGGACGAAGCGATCAGCGTGATCATGCGGCTGATGAAGGGCGAGCGCGTCACGCATGAGAGCGAGTGGTTCACGATCAAGGACGCCAAGCTCCAGCTCCTGCCGTTGCAGGAGGAGATGCCGTTCGTCGTCGCCTCGCAGGTGAGCCCTTCGGGTATGACGCTGGCCGGCAAATACGGCATCGGCATCATCTCGCTCGGTTCGATGCAGAAGGGCGGGCTCAACGGCCTGCGCACCCAGTGGGGCTTCGCCGAGGACGCGGCGAAGAAGGCCGGCAAGGTCGCCGACCGCAAGGAGTGGCGCATCCTGCTGTCCTGGCATATCGCCGAGACGCGCGAACAGGCCCGCAAGGAAGCCGGCCACGGCCTGATGCGCTGGCACAACGAGTATACGCTGGAGACGCTGGGCCGCCCGGATGCGATCCGCTTCGAGAACCCGGACCACGCGGTCGACATGACGGCCTTCACCGAAGGCACGACGGCGGTGATCGGCACGCCGGACGACCTGGTGAAGAAGATTCTCGAGATCGACGAGGTTTCGGGCGGTTTCGGTGCGGTGATCGGCTTCGTCAACGACTGGGCGAATCCGGAGAATACGCGCCGCAGCTGGGACATGGTTGCGCGCTATGTCGTTCCCGCGATCAACAAGCACACCGAGAATCTGTCGATCTCACGCCAGTATCTGATCGACAACCGCCACATGTTCGAACGCGCCGGCGCGGCGGTCATGAAGAAGATCATGGAAAACGAGAAGGCGGTGGAGGCGCTGAAGGAGACCCAGATGTCCAGCACGCCCATTCCGACGACCAATGCCCCGGACCTGCGCAAGGCGAGCGCGGCCGAGTAAGGCGTCATTCTGTACCGAGCGTGAGGGGATGGCGCATCGCGTCGCCCCTTTTTCCTTGCGCCGTCTTCCTGAGGCCGCCGGCGCCGGCTCAGCGCCGCGCGGCGGCCACCCCGAACGGATCGGATGTCGAGCCGGCGGCGGTGGCCGCGGCCACGGCCGATTCGCTTGCCTTCGCCTTGGGCTTGCGACGGGCCTTCAGCCGCTTGCCGTCGATCAGGGTACGGTCCAGCTCATACGGCCGGTGCATGTCGAAGACGTCGAGCGCCGTCTTGCCGAGGATGCGCTGGGCCGCCTCGACGTCCTTCACGCTGTCGAACACCGCCTGGATCGACGAGCGGGTGTAGCCGAAGGTCGATTCCTGATGCGGATAATCCGACGACCACATCGCGGTTTCGCGTCCGATCCGGTCGATGAGCTGAAGGCCCGAGGGGTCGGTCATGAAGGTCGCGTAGCAGTGTTTGCGCCAATACCAGCTCGGCGGATGGGCGAGCTTGGGGATCATCGCGTTGGGGAACGAGTTGTAGCCCATGTCGGCGTCATGGAGCATCGAGGCGATCCAGGCGAGACCGGCTTCGACGAACACGACCTTGAGCCCGGGGAAGCGGTCGAACACGCCGCCGAAGACCATCATGCCCCATTGATGGCGGAAGCCCTGCATCTGGGTGATGAGGCCGGTGCCCGCCGCGCCGTGCATCGCCTGTACGATCGCCTCGCCGATATGGAAGACGATGGGCAGGCCGGACTCCTCGATCGCCTGCCACATCGGATCGAGCGCCGGGTCGTTGTAGTGCACGACCTTGCCGTCCTCGTTCTTGGCGGGTTTGTTGGGCAGCATCACCGCCCGGCCGCCGAGCGCCTTGATGCGGTCGAGCGAGGCCATGGTCTTCGTGACGTCCCAGAAATTCGGCATCATCACAGGGTAGAGCCGGCCGTTGCTCTCGGCGCAGCGGAGCGCAATGTCGTCGTTGTAGATCGTGAAGATCTCCTCGCGGATGTCCTCCTGGCCGCCCATGATGTAGAGGCCGAAAAGACGCTGCGGGAAGATCAGCGCCTTCTCGACGCCCTCGATGTCCATGTCGGCGACATGGGCCGGGACCTGCGAGAGGCCGGGATTGCACTCCATGGCCTCGCAAAGGCCCTTGGCGAACTCCTCCGGGATCATCGGCGCGCCGCCGATCGAGAAGCGATAGGCGCCGTCGCTGAACTCCACGCGCGGCGCCCGCTTCTTCAGCGACGCCGGGAAGCGATCGACCCAGCAGTCGCGCTCGATCATGTGGCTGTCGGCCGAGACTATATAGGTGCCGGCCGGCCACTCGTTCTGCTTCGCCTGCGCGGTGCGCTTGGCGGCCAGCGGAATGCCGACCATCTCGGGAATCTCCAGCACAAAGCCGCCCGTCGAATCTGCGCTGTCCATACGCGTCTCCAAAGCTGGGGCGGGCTGCCTTTCGCGGCGCCCGTCTTGATGTCCCCTCAATTGTGACACGCGTTTCAGTAATCCGCAACAGGAATCTGGAGTCTGCTCTAGGGTCGCTTGCCAGTCTGCTGGGGGAGGATCAGCCCGCGTCGAGCTTCAGCTCGCCCGCGGCAATCCGGTCCCGAAGCTCGCGCTTGAGGATCTTGCCGGAGGCGTTCTTCGGCAGTTCGCCGACATAGGTCACGAATCTCGGCTTCTTGTAGCTGGCGATGCGTTCGCGGCAGAACTGGATGACGTCGCGGGCGGCGGGCGCCTCGGCGCCCTCCTTCAAGCGCAGCACGGCGACGACACTCTCGCCCCATTTCGGGTCGGGCGTGCCGACAACGGCGACCTCCGCAATCGACGGGTGTTCGTAGAGTATTTCTTCCACCTCGCGCGGATAGACATTCTCGCCGCCGGTCAGGATCATGTCCTTCTTGCGGTCGACGATGTAGAGATAGCCCTCGTCGTCCCAGCGGCCGACATCGCCGGTGCGGAACCAGCCGTCGACGAACGAGTCCTTCGTCGCCTTCTCGTTCGCCCAATAGCCCATCAACACCTGATCGCCCCTAACGACGATCTCGCCCGGCACGTTCGGCGGCGCGTCGGTGTTGTCTTCCTGGAGCACGCGCACGCGGGCGAGCGGCAATTGCTTGCCGACGGAGCGGATGATCTCAAGATTCTCCTCCGCGGCGCGGATGTGGTCCTGCTTGCCCATAGCAAAGACATTGCCGGCGAGTTCGGTCATGCCGAAGCCCGTGCCGAAGCCGACGCCCGGCAGCTTGCGGAAGGCGGTCTTCAGCACCTCCAGCGGCATCGACGACGCGCCATAGCCGAAGCTGCGGAGCGAGGAGAGGTCGTAATCCCTCATCGCCGGATTCTCGAGCAGCATCGCCAGCATGGTCGGTGCGACCGGCGCGGACGTGACGCGGTATTGCTCCACGGCTTTGAGGAAGCTGACCGGATCGAAGGCCCCCATGATGACCACCGGCCACTTCCTGAGGTGGTACATCGGCATCACATAGCCGGCGACGTGGAATTGCGGGAACATGAAGAGCGGCACCTCGTCGGGCAGCGCCTCGGCCCCGCCCGCCATCGCGTTCATGATCGAGGCCATCAGGTTGCGATGGCTCAGCATGGCGCCCTTTGGCAGGCCCGTGGTGCCGGAGGTGTAGAGCAGCCAGCAGAGATCGGTCTCCTTGGGCTTTGTCTCCGGCGCCTTCACCTCGCCGCGCTTCAACAGGTCGTCATACGAAATCGTGTCGTCCGACGTGCCGCCGATCAGCACGACATGCTTCACGCTCGACAGGTCGGCGCGGATCAGGCGGATGGTCTCAAGGTATTTCGGCTGCACCAGGAGGACCGAAGGGGTGCAGTTATTGATGATATAGGTGAGCTCGCGCGGGCTGAGGCGGTAGTTGAGCAGCGTCAGCGCCATCGAAGCGCCCGGCACGCCGTAATAGGCCTCGGCATATTCGGGGCAGTTCTCGGACAGGATCGCGACGCGGTCGCCGGGCGCGGCGATGGTCTGGAGCGCGTTCGAAAGCTGCCAGCAGCGGTTCCGCAGCTCGGCATAGGTCCACCATTGCCCCTCGAAATGGATCGCCACCGCGTTCGGGGCGTGATGCGCGGCGATCTCCGGGATGTCGCTGAGCAGCATGAAGTCCTCCCACTGTCGTTTGAGCCTCGCATTGCGCCGCGCCGGGTAGCCGTCAAGGGAAATTTATAGCGCGCTCCATCTTTACCGGCGGCCCGGGCGGCGTAGGCTTTTCAGCAAACGGAGGAAACCCATGAGCTTCAAAGGCAAGACCCTGTTCATGACGGGCGGGTCGCGGGGCATCGGCCTCGCGATCGCGCTCAAGCTGGCAAAGGAGGGCGCGAATGTCGCCATCGCCGCCAAGACGGCGGAGAAGCACCGCCATCTGCCGGGCACGATCTATTCGGCCGCCGAGGAAATCGAAAAGGCTGGCGGCAAGGCGCTGCCCATCATGGTCGACGTGCGCAACGACGGCATGGTGTACGACGCCGTCCAGCAGACGGTCGACACCTTCGGCGGCATCGACATCCTGCTGAACAATGCCTCGGCGATCAGCCTGACCGGCACGCTCGAGACCGACATGAAGAAATACGACCTGATGCACCAGATCACGGCGCGCGGGACGTTCCTGACCTCGAAGGCCTGCATCCCGCATCTGAAGAAAGCGGCGAACCCGCATGTGCTGAACATGTCGCCGCCGCTCGACATCTCGACGAAATATCTCGGCAAGCATGTCGCCTACACCTCGGCGAAGCTGGTGATGGCGATGTGCACGGCCGGGATGGCCGAGGAATTCCGGAAGGACGGCATCGCGTTCAATTCGCTGTGGCCGCGCACCGGCATCGCAACAGCGGCGATCGAGTTCGCGGTCTCCGGCCAGGAGGGCCTGCGCGGCTGCCGCACCGTCGATATCATGGCCGACGCCGCTTACGTTATGCTTTCGAAGAACAGCCGTGAGTTCACCGGCAATTTCTGCATCGACGACCAGGTGCTCTACGACGCCGGAGAACGCGACTTCGACAAATACCGCGTCGACCCGACCTACCCGCTCGGCAGCGGCGACTACATGATCCCCGACTCGATGCCGCTACCCCCGGGCGTCAGCCTGAAGGCTGCCAGGACGGCGTAGCACCCGGCGGAGGCCCCATGCGCGCGAAGATGTATTTCGCCCTCGTCGCCGAGTTCGCCGTCTTCGCCGCGATCCTCTTCGGCGCGGCCGGCCGGCTCGACTGGCGGGAGGGCTGGGCCTTCCTCGCGGTCTTCTTCGGTTGCGCCTTCGCCATCTCGGAATGGGTCCTCCAGAAGGACCCGGCCCTGATGGCGGAGCGGCTGGGCAGCCCTGTGCAACGGGACCAACCGGTCTGGGACCGCTTCTTCCTGCCGGTGGTCGGTGTCGTATTCCTCGGCTGGCTGACCTCGATGGGCCTCGACGCACGTTATGGCTGGTCGGACGTGCCGGTGTGGCTGGAGGCCCTAGGTGGCGCGGCCGTCGTCGCCGGCTTCGCGATCGTCGCCCGGGTCTTCGCCGAAAACACCTTCCTCGCCCCGGTGGTGAAGGTGCAGGCGGAGCGAGCGCACCGCGTGATCTCGACCGGGCCCTACGCCGTCGTCCGGCACCCGATGTATGCCGGTGCCGTGCTGGTGTTGCTCGGCAGCGGCTTGCTGGCCGGCTCCTGGTGGGCGACGGCGGGGTCATTGCTGATCGTGCTGGCGATCGCGATCCGCGCGGTGCTGGAGGAGCGCCTGCTGAAGACCACGCTGGCGGGATATGCCGGCTACGCGGCGCGCGTGCGCTATCGCCTGGTGCCGCTGGTCTGGTGACGCGCTTGCGCCGTGGCGGCGCGGGTCCTATCTGCCGCTGATGTCCGCCTTATCGCCGGTGACACTGGCCACCTGGAATATCAATTCCGTCCGCATCCGCATGAAGCTGCTCCAGCGCCTCGCCGAGGAGCAGCAGCCCGACGTGATCTGCCTTCAGGAGACGAAGGTGGACGATTCCATGTTTCCGCACGCGCCCATCGAGGCGATGGGATACCCCTATCGCGTCGTGAACGGGCGCAAGGGCTATCACGGCGTCGCCATCCTTTCGCGCATCCCGTTCGAGAAGACCGAGGCGCTGAAATGGTGCGAGAAGGATGACGGCCGGCACTTGATGGCGAAGCTTCAGGACGGGCCGGAGATCCACAATTTCTACATTCCCGCCGGCGGCGACGTGCCGGACCCGGCGGCGAACGAGAAATTCGCTCACAAGCTGCAATTCCTGGACGAGAAGCGGGCCTACTGGGCGGGCCAGAAGGACCGCCGCAATAGCGATCCGATCGTCGTGGTCGGCGACCTCAACGTCGCGCCGCACGAGACCGACGTCTGGAGCCACAGGCAATTGCTCGACGTCGTCAGCCACACCCCGGCCGAGACCGAACGCTTCAAGGACATCCTCGCCGACTTCGAATGGATCGACGTCACGCGCCAATTCGTGCCTGTCGAGGAGAAGATTTTCTCGTGGTGGAGCTATCGCAACCGCGACTGGAAGCTCTCCGACCGCGGCCGAAGGCTGGACCATGTGTGGGCGAGCCCGGCGCTGAAGGGCGCGATCTCGTCGCACACGGTCCTGCGCGAGGCGCGCGACTGGGAAAAGCCGAGCGACCATGTGCCGATCGTCGTGAAGGTGGAACGCTGACGCGCCAGGTTTGCGCGCAACACAAAAGGGGAGACGCGTATGAAGGATCTGGCAGGCAAGGTCGCCTTTGTGACGGGCGCCGCATCGGGCATCGGCCTCGGCATCGCCACGGCGCTCGCGCAGGCGGGCGTGAAGGTCATGATGTGCGACATCGAGGAAGGCGCACTCGCCAAGGCGGTCGAAGGCCTGAAGCGCACCAATGCCGACGTCGACAGCGTCAGGGCCGACATCTCCCTCAAGGCGCAGATACAGGCCGCCGCGGACGCAACGATCGCGCGCTATGGCAAGGTCCATATCCTGGTCAACAATGCGGGCGTCGGCGGAGGCGGCGGCTATGGCGCGTGGACCGACAAGAGCTGGGACTGGACGATCGGCGTCAACCTGATGGGCGTCGTCTGGGGCATCGAGATCTTCGGCCCGCTGATGGAGCAGCACGGCGAGGGCGGCCACATCGTCTCGACGGCCTCCATCGCCGGACTGATCGGCGGCGCCAGCGCCTATAACGCGACGAAATACGGCGTGGTGTCGTTGTCGGAAGGCCTGCGCCCGGCACTTGCCCCGCACGGCATCGGCGTCTCGGTGCTGTGCCCCGGCTTCATCCGCACCAACATCGTGACCTCCGGCCGCAACCGGCCGGAGCGCTTCTCCGGCGACGCCCAGCCGGCGCTGCCGGCCGAAGGGCCGGTCGCCGAAATGGTCAAGATGGTGCAGAGCCGCGTCGAAGGCGGCATCGACCCGCTCTATGTCGGCGAACTGGTGCGCGAGGGCATCGAGAACGACTGGCCCTACATCTTCACCGACACCGAGTTCGAGCCCGCCATCGAAGCGCGCTTCCAAGGCATCAAGGCGGGCTTCGACAAGATCCGCGGCCGCACCCCGCGCCACTAGCGCAGATCTTGGGAGGCGCGCTTGTTCGACCATATCGGCATCGTCGTCAGCGACCTGAAGGCCGGCGCCGCCTTCTACGCGCCGCTGCTCGCGACGATCGGGCTCAAGCTGCTGGAGGATCACGGCCAGCCGGACGGCACCGGCTGGCTCGTGTTCGGAACGGGGGCGCCCGAATCGCCGTTCTTCGTCGTCGCGGCGGGCCGCCCGACCTTCTGGCGCGAGGGCGACGCGCCCGGCACCAGTCCCATTCACCTCGCCTTCAGGGCGCCGTCACGGGCTGCGGTCGACGCCTTCCACGCCGCCGGCCTCCGCCTCGGCGCCCGGAACAACGGCGAGCCCGGCGTGCGCCGCGGCCGCTATTACTGCGCCTTCCTGATCGACTCCGCCGGCAACAACATCGAAGCCGGCGTCTACGCCGACGCGTGACGCCTCAGCTCTTCTTGTTCTGGATCACCGAACATGTTGCCGACGCGGTCGCGATCAGCGCGCCGGCTTCGTCCTTCAGCGTCGCCTCCAGGAACATCACCGAACGGCCGCGCTTCACGATGCGTGCCTCGCCCGTCAGGCGGCCGGGCTTGGCCATGGAGATGTAGGAGACCTTCATCTCCAGGGTCGGCGAGATTTCGCCCCATTGCAGCGTCAGGCCGGCGGCGATCGACATGACGTCGTCCATCATCGCCGCCGTCATACCGCCGTGCAGCGCGCCGAAGCGGTTGAGCAGATGGTCGCCCACGTCATAGGCGACACGCGCATTCCCGGCTTCGCTGTCGATCTCCAGCAGGCGCTGCCCCAGCGTCGCCGCGCCTGTGGCGGGGCGCTTCAGGATCGCCTGGATGTTGGGCGGGAACGCCCCGGGCGTCGCCGGGTCGACCGTCCGCCAGCTCACGACAGGCCTGCCGCGTCGAGCTTCGCCCGGGCATCGCGCAGCTTGGCCGTCGTGTCCTCCACGCGTTCGGCGAGTTCGCGCATGACCTCGAAGGCGAGCTGCGGCACGTCGCGCAGCAATTGGTAGAAGGCGTCCTTGCCGACCTTCAGCGCGGTGATCGGCGAGGCGGCGACGACGGTCGCGTTGCGCGGCGCGTTGCGCAGCACCGCCATCTCGCCGATGAAGGTGTTCTTCGGCACCTTGGCCACCGTGAGCTGGCGGCCGTCATTCGTCTTCACCACGATGTCGGCCTCGCCGTCGAGCAGGATATAGGCGGCGTCGCCCGGCTCGCCCTGGTGGCAGATGACGCCGCCGGCGGGCAACTGGAAGCGGTCCGACGCGAAGGCGAGGAGCTTCAGCTTCACCGGGTCCATGGTGGCGAAATAAGGCACCCGGCGCAGGGCCTCGACCTCGTCGATGATGCTCATCGCTGCATGCTCCTCATGCCGAACCCGCCAGCCTGCCGCCTTCGAAACCGATCACGCGATCGAACGGGGCGTGGTCCTGCCCCGGCCCCAGGGTCCACACGACACCGCGTCCCTTTCGCGCATCCAGCACGCGCCTCAGGATATCGCCCTGCGCCGCCGGGTCGAGCACCGCGAGCGCGCCATTGACGATCAGCAGGTCCGGCGACTTCACCAGGGCGCGCGCCAGGGCGAGGCGCTGGCGTTGCGACGGCGTCAGGCGCTTGCCGGCCGCGCCGGCGGAAAAGCCGAGCCCGATGCGCGCGATGTCGCCCTTGAGGTTCAGATCGGTGATGACCTGGAGCAGGATCGCCTCGATGCGCTGCTGCGCGCTCGGCACGCCATAGACGATGCGGCCAAACAGGATGTTGTCCTCGACGCTCGCCGCCTCGTTATAGGCGCCGGCGTCGTAGAAGGCGATCTTGGCCTTTTCCGATTGCGGCAGGCTGTCGCGCAGCAAGGCGCGGGCCGCCAGAAGGCGCTGGCGCAGCGCGTCGTCGAGCAGGCCGAGGCGGTGGCGCGCTTCGGAATAGGCGAAGCCGAGGCCGATCATCTTCAGCCGCTGCTCCGGGTTCAGCGCCTGACCGCCGTCGAGCCGTCCGAGCATCGCCTCGAAGAGCGGCAGGTCGGCGGCGGCGATGAAGCTGAACTGCGCGAAGAAGGGATGGTCCGGCGGCAGGCCGCGGAAGATTTCGACCATCGTCTCGGCAATGCCGCGGCCGAGGGTGAAGAGCGGCTGCACGAGTTGCTCGCGCTCCAGCAGATTCATCACGCGCCTGTTGTGCGACAGATTGGCGGGTGCGTAATCCTGTCCGATCGCAACGCCGAACAGCAGATTCTCGGCGATGCTCGCCTGGCTGTTGTAGCGCGTGACGTCGAACGGCTCGATGATGTCGACCTGCTCGCGCATCTCGCGCTCCATGAACAGGCTGCGCGCCTTCAGCAGCCGCTCGGCGACGGCGGGGGCGTCGTCCGGATCGAAGCGCCCTTGCAGGCCGAAGCGGAACACGTCGGCGTCGAGGCCGGCCATGGCGACCGAGCGCATCAGGCAGCCGTCAACGCCGGCCGGCCCGTCGCAGCCGAGCACGCGATAGTCGATCCAGTCCGCTTCGGCGTCATACGGTGCATTGCCGGCCCGCGCGCTCTCGGCCTGCCGGGCCATGGCGATCTGGCGCGCCGGGCCGTCATAATTCGCGGCGCCCCGGGGCTGGTTGCGCAGGCCGTAGAGCAGATTGTCCTTGAGGCTCGCGCCGAAGAGATAGGCTTCCTGCCCGACATAGGCGATGCGCCGCCCCGTCAGGGCCTGCGGAAGGCCGTCGATCGCCTGACCGGCGATCAGCACCTGACCGGAGCGCACGGAAACCTGGCGGGCGATCAGCGCCGCCGCCGCTTCCTTGCCGCCACCGGGCGGGCCAGCGAGGCCGACATGATCGGTGACCTCGAAATCGAAGCTGACGCCGTCGAGCAGGCGGGCCCCGGTGTCGTCGGCCACGGTCGCCTCGCGCACCTCGATACGGCCGCTCAGCGGCGGCGGCTCCAGCGGCGCGTGCGCCCTGGGATCGATCAGCCGGTCGGCGCCGAACTGTTCGACGACCTGTTCGTATTTGATCTGCGCGTCCTGCTTCTCCAGATACCAGTCGAGCAGTTCCTTCACCGGGGCCGGCAGGTCCTTGTAGGCGGCGATGACGGCGACGAGCTGGCCGATCGAAAGCTCGCCATGAATCGCGTAATAGCCGCCGACCGCATAGAAGAAGAACGGCGTCACCTGGGCGAGGAAGTTGTTCAGGAACTTCACGAAGAATTTGCGGCGGTAGATCTCGAAGCGGATGTCGAAGATCCGTCCCAGCCGCCGCGTGATGTCGGCGCGTTCCCAGTTCGAGGTGTCGTTGGCCTGGATGTCGGCGGCGGCGTCGACGATCTCGCCGACCCGGCCCGAAAGTTCGCGCGCGGTAAGCTGGCGCTGGCGGCCGAGCGCCAGGATGGGCTTCCTCAGATAGGGGATCAGGAAGGCCTGGATCGAAACGATGCCGACGGCGACCGCCCCGAGGAACACGCTCTGGAGCATGATGAAGACGACCGCCGTCGCCGCCTGGCCGCCGAGATAGGCCGGCGTCGCGAAGGCCTCGCCGACGAAGCCGCCGAGCGGCTCGACCTCGTCCTTCACCATCGAGGCGACCTCGGCGGGCTTGGTGCGCCTGAGGCGCGCCGGGTAGAAGCGCAGCACGCGGTCGACCAGCTCGTAGCGCAGGCGGCGCAGCAGACGCTCGCCCATCTGCCCCTTCATCACGTTGATGCGGTATTTGAAGAGGCCGTTGATGCAGACAAGGGCGAGGAAGGAAAAGGAGAGCGCGAAGAGGGCGCTCATCCGGTCGAGCGTGAGGCCGTCGAAGACCTGCGCGCCGCCCAGCCAGTCGGGCAGCGTCACCACGTAATACGTGCGGCTCGCGCCATTCTCGAAGCCGCCGCCCTGGATCGGTCCGTTGACGATCAACTTCGGCAGGTTCAGCGACAGGAAGTAGAAGGGCAGCGACAGCACGATGAGCGTCAGGACGCGCAGCTGCTCGCCCAGGCTATGCCGCCAGATATAGGTGAAAAGCCTGCGCTCCATCCCCGTCCGCAATAGGCGGAAACCCGCAAGCCCCGCAAGCCGCAGCCGTCACGGCCCCTCGCGCAAGGGACGCCGCTGCCGTATGCCTTGGGGAACCCAAGGGAGGGGCGCATGGACTTCACCACCGTCAGGAACGGCGACATCGCCCTCAACGTCGCCATCGCCGGGTCGGGGCCGCTGATCCTGTGCGTGCATGGCTGGCCGGAGCTCTGGTATTCCTGGCGGCACCAGATCAGCCATTTCAGCCGGCGCGGCTACACGGTCGCGGCGATGGATGTGCGCGGCTATGGCGGCAGTTCCAAGCCGCACGAGATCGGCGCCTATACGCTGCGCAACCTCGCCTCGGACGTCGCGGCGGTCGCGGATGCGCTGGGCGGCGGAAAGGCCATCCTTTTCGGCCATGACTGGGGCGCGCCGATCGTCTGGACGTCGAGCGTGCTGCACCCGGACCGCATCACCGCTGTCGCCGGCCTCAGCGTCCCGTATATGCCGCCGGCGGACACGCCCTTCACCGACATCGCGAAGATGGTCTACGGCGACCGCTTCTTCTATCAGACCTATTTCCAGGCCGAGGGCGTGGCCGAGGCCGAGCTCGAGGCCGATCCGCGCACTGCGCTGCGCAAGGTCTATTTCGCGCTGTCGGGCGGCGCGCCGCTGAACCACTGGATCGCTCACAAGCCGGTCGACGCGAAGCTGCTCGACGGCATGGAAGACCCCCAGCCCTACCCCGCCTGGATGAGCGACGCCGACATGGACGTCTACACCGAGGCCTTCGCCAAGGGCGGCTTCCGCGGCCCCATCAACCGCTACCGCGCCCAGCTTCTGGACCCGGCAGAGCTGAAGGACGTCGTCGGCAAGCCGGTGACGCAGCCCGCCTGCTTCATCGCCGGCGCGCGCGACGCCGTCCGCGCCTTCATCCCCGGCATGGACCTCTATGCCGACCCCGGCGCCGCCTGCACCGACTTTCGCGGCTCGACCATCATCGACGGCGTCGGCCACTGGGTGCAGCAGGAAGCCCCGGCGGAAACCAACGCAGCGCTCGAAAGGTTTCTTGAAGGGCTGTGAGCTTGGTCCTTCGTCCTGCAAGCGTGCGCCACGCGGAAAGGCTCAGGCATGGTTCCCCCGATCAGCCCCGATCGGCCTGCGGGCCGTCGGAGGATGACAGGTTTGGTTGGGATACAAAAAGGTTGTCCTCTTCCAGCGCGCCGCCGCCAGGCGTCGCGCCCGGGGGATCCATGCCAGAGCGGCAGATCGCAAGCCGCGCTATTGGCACGCTCCCGAAGGCATTTGCTGGCAAACCCGCTGTTTCTCTAGAATAGTCGCCCGTACGCGCCGACCTGCTGAATCCGCCTCTCAATCCGGAGCCGCCTGAGTGACTTCTGCGCCCGCGCGCGTCCTTATCTACAGCCACGACAGTTTCGGGCTCGGCCATCTTCGCCGTTGCCGGGCGCTGGGCGGGGCGCTGACGGCGGCGCGCCCGGACCTGTCGGTGCTGATCGTCTCCGGCTCGCCCATCATCGGGGCGTTCGAATTCCCGACGCGGGTCGATTTCGTCCGCGTCCCCGGCATCATCAAGCTGAAGAACGGCGCCTATGTGCCGCTGAAGCTGCCGGCCGAAGCGGTGGACGTGTTTCACCTGAGGGCCGAGATCATCGAACAGGCGGCGCTCGCCTTCCGGCCAGACCTGGTGATCGTCGACAAGGAGCCGCTTGGCTTGCGCGGCGAGCTGACCCAGACGCTGCGCGCGCTGAAGGAGCGCGGCGCCCGGCTGGCGCTGGGCCTGCGCGACGTGCTCGACGACGCCGAGGCGCTGGACCAGGAGTGGAACCGCAAGGGCGTCGCGCCCGCCCTGTCGGAGCTCTACGACGAGATCTGGATTTACGGCGTCGAAGATGTCTACGACCCGCTCCAGGGCATCAGCCTCGCCGACGGGTTGCGCGAGAAGACGCGCTACACCGGTTATTTGCGCCGCGAGCTGCCGACCGGCGGGTCGCCGATGCGCGCCTCCCTGCCCGACCGTCCCTTCGTGCTGGTGACGACGGGCGGCGGCGGCGACGGCGACGGGCTGATCGACTGGGCGCTAACGGCCTATGAGCGCTTTGGCGCGGAATTGCCGCCGGCGCTGTTCGTGCTCGGGCCGTTCATGGAGCCGGCGGCGCAGGAAACCTTCCTCGGCCGAGCCGCGGGACTGCCAGCGGTGACGGCGACGGTCTTCGATGCCGAGATGGAACGCATCGTCGACCGTGCCGCCGGTGTCGTCGCGATGGGCGGCTACAACACGTTTTGCGAAATTCTTTCTTTCGACAAGCCGGCGGTGATCGTGCCGCGCGAGAAGCCCCGCCGCGAGCAGTGGATCCGGGCGAAGCGCGCGCAGGACATGGGCCTTGTGTGGATGCTGGAGGACCCGGCCGAGCACGGCCGCGCCCGCGATCCCGCGGCAATGGCGTCGGCGATCCGCGGCCTCGCCACGCAGCCGAAGCCCTCGGCCCATCTCGCGCCCGGCATGATGGCCGGGCTCGACGAGGTCGTGCGCCTCTCGCAGCGCTGGCTGACGCGATGATCGCGGTGATCGTGAAGGGCTGGCCGCGGCTCTCCGAGACCTTTATCGCACGCGAGATCGAGGCGCTGGAGGCGCGCGGGCTGGCCTTAAGCCTCTGGTCACTGCGCCATCCGACCGACCGGAAGCGGCATGACGTCCATGACGCCGTGCGCGCGCCGGTCGCCTATCTGCCCGAGTATCTGCACCAGGAGCCGCTGCGGGTGTGGCGCGCCTGGCGCAGGCTGCGCCGGACGCCGGGCTATGCGAAGGCGAAGGCGCTGTTCGATGCCGACTGGCGCCGCGACCGCAGCCGCAATCGCATCCGCCGCTTCGGCCAGGCACTGGTGCTGGCGGCCGAGCTGCCGCCGGAGACGACCGGGCTCTACGCCCATTTCATCCACACGCCGGGCTCGGTCGCGCGCTATGGGGCCGCGCTGCGCGGCCTGCCGTTCGGCGCCTCCGCCCATGCGCGCGACATCTGGACGACGGCCGACTGGGACCTTGCGGGCAAGCTCGGCGAGGCGCGTTTCGTCACGACCTGCACCGACGACGGCCTCGCGCGGCTCGCGGGGCTGGCGCCGGACCGGTCGCGGCTGACGCTGAACCGGCACGGGCTCGACCTCCACGACTGGCCCGAAGTGCCGCTGCGCCGGCTGAAGAAGGGCACGGACGCGGACAACCCCGTCGTCATCCTGTCGGTCGGCCGGGCGGTCGAGAAAAAGGGCTATGCGACGTTGCTGGAGGCGCTGTCGCTGCTGCCGCTCGGGCTGCACTGGCGCTTTGCCCATATCGGCGGCGGGCCGTTGCGCGGCGAATTGCAGGTCCGCGCGGCCGAGTTCGGCGTGACACCGCGCGTCACCTGGATGGGCGCGCAGAACGAGGACACCGTCCGGCATGCCATGATGGAGGCCGACATCTTCGCGCTGACGCCGCATGTCGCCGCCGACGGCGACCGCGATGGCCTGCCCAATGTGCTGGTCGAGGCGCAGAGCCAGTCGCTGCCGGTCGTCGCCACCGATGTCGGCGGAGTCGGTGAGTTGATCGAGGACGGGCTGAACGGGCTGCTTTGCCCTCCGCAGCAGCCGACGGCCATCGCCGCCGCGCTCGGCCGGCTGATCCGCGAGCCGGAGACACGCGCCGCTCTCGGCGCCGCGGGGCGGTTGCGGGTGGAGCAGGATTTTTCGGCGACGCCCGGCGCCGACGCCATCGCCGAATTGCTCCGGATGCATCTCGGGGCGGCATGAAACGCGCCCTCATCTATTGCCCTATGAACCCGCCGCAGCCGGGCGCGCAGCCCTCCGGCGACCGCGCGATGGCCGGGCTGCTGTCGCGCGCGCTGGAGGCCGACGGATTCGCGGTGGAACCGGCATCGGCCTTCCGCAGCTATGACGGCAGCGGCGACGGCGCGGCCCAGGCGGCGATCGCGGCCGCCGGCGCCGCCGAAGCGGAGCGGCTGATCGCGCAGCATCGCTCGGCGCCGCCGGCGCTGTGGGTGACCTATCTGAGCTACTACAAATCGCCCGACCTACTGGGGCCGGCGGTCGCAGCGACGCTCGGCATTCCCTACGTGATCGTCGAGGCGAGCTATGCCGCGAAGCGCGCGAACGGCGCCTTTGCTGCCCCCCATGCCGCGGCGAAGGCGGCACTCGAGCGCGCCGATGCGGTGTTCGCGATGACGGCACATGACGCCGCCGGCCTCGGCGCCGTCGTGCCGCCGGAGCGGCTACACCGCCTGCCGCCCTTCATCGACGCCCGGCCCTTCGCGGCGGTCCGCCGCAAGGCGGGCCTGACGCCGGTCATCCTGTCGGTCGCGATGCTGCGGCCGGGCAAGAAGCTTGCGAATTTCCCGCTGATCGCGGCGGCCCTGGCGCGCATCGCCGACCTGCGCTGGATCTATCTCGTGGCCGGCGACGGACCGGGCCGGGCCGAGGCGGAAGCAAGCTTCGCCAGCTTTCCCAGGGATCGCGTCGTCTTCGCCGGTGCCTTTCCGGCGACGGCGATGCCGGATGTCTATGGCCGGGCCAGCCTCTATCTCTGGCCCGGCCTGCGCGAGGCCTATGGGCTCTCATATCTGGAGGCGCAGGCATCGGGCCTGCCGGTCGTCGCCTGCGCAACGCATGGCGTGCCGGCGGTGGTCGAACAGGGCCGTGGCGGGCTTCTGAGCGAGGCCGGCGATCCCGACGGGCTCGCGCAATCGCTGCGCATCCTGCTCGCCAACCCGCAGACCCGCGAGACCATGGGCGAGGTGGCGCGGGAGTTCGTCTCCGCCGAACGGACGGTAGCACAAGCGGCGGCGCATCTGCGGCCGGTGCTGGCCAGGCTGGCGCCATGACGCTGCTCGCGCTCCTCCGCCACGGCACGACGTCCTGGAACACCGAGGGCCGCACGCAGGGTCGCGCCGATATCGGCCTCTCCGCCGCCGGCATCGCCGAGTTGCGCGCCCTCAGCGTGCCCGCCCGGCTGAGCGGCGCGGCCTGGATCGCCAGTCCGCTCGGCCGCGCGCAGCAGACGGCGGCGCTGCTGCATGGACCGGCCCGCCCCGAACCGCGCCTGATCGAGACGGATTGGGGCGCCTGGGAAGGCCTACCGGTGACCGCCTACCGGCCTTTCGCCGCACACATGACGGGCCGCGGCCGGGGCGGGCTCGACCTCCGCCCGCCCGGCGGCGAAAGCCCGCGCGACGTTCAGGCCCGCCTGCGCGATCTCTTCGCCGAACTGGCGACGGCGACGGCACCGGTCGTCGGCGTCACGCACAAGGGCGTCATCCGCGCCGCGCTCAGCCTCGCGACCGGCTGGGACATGGCGGACAAGGCACCGGTCAAGCTCGCCTGGCGCGCGCTGCATCTGTTTGACATCGCCGCCGACGGGAGCCTCTCCTTGCGCGAAGCCAATGTTGCGCTGGAGTCCCGGTCGTGAGCGTGCGCGCGCTCTTCCATGTGAACCATCTTTGGGGCGTCGGGCATTTCACGCGCACGGCGGCGATCGCCAATGCCGTGGTCGACGCCGGCGGCGCCGCCACCATCATCGCCGGCAACAAGCCGGTGTCGGGCCGCGCACAGGACGGCGTCGCGGTCGTCGCGCTGCCGGTCATCCGCGCCCCGGATCCGACCTATGCGCGGCTCGTCGATACCGAAGGCGCGGCGGTCAGCGGCGATCTCTGGGACGAACGGCGGCGGCTGATCGACGCGACGCTGGCGGGCGGGCGATGGGATGTACTGGTCACCGAGACCTTCCCCTTCGGCCGCCGCAAGCTTGCCCGGGAATTGCTGCACCTCGTCGGCGCAGCAAAAGAACGCGGCATGACGATCGTTTCGAGCATCCGCGACCTGCCCACCGCGCCGGCCGATCCGCGCCGGCTGGACGAATGCGCCGCGCGGCTGCATCAGCATTATGATGCCGTGCTGGTGCATGGCGATCCGGCCGTCGTCGGGCTTCAGGACGTGTGGCCAGGCGAGATTCCGGTGCCGACGCTGATGAGCGGCTATGTCGTCGATGCCGTGCCGCCGATGGCGGGCGAGCGGCGCGGCGTCGTGGTGACCGGCGGCGGCGGCGGCGACTCCGCGGCGCTGCTCGGCGCGGCGCTGGACGCACGGATGACCGGACTGCTGGCCGACGAGCCCTGGACCTTCATCGCCGGGCCGCTCGCGCCGGAGGACCTGCCCGCCGTGTTGCGCGACGCCCGCCTGCCCGGCGTCACGGTCCTCGGCCATGCCGAAGACCTGCCGTTCCGTCTGACGGCGGCGCGGCTGGCGATATCGCGCGGCGGCTACAACACCGTCATCGAGAGCGTTGCGGCGGCGACGCGAACCGTCGTCGTGCCCTTCGCGCCGGAGGGCGAGCCGGAACAGGCCCTCCGGGCGCAGCATTTTGCTGCGGCCCGGCTGGTGCAGCATCTGCCGGAGGAACGGCTTTCCGCCGCTGCCCTGGCCGAGGCCTGCACGGCAGCACTGGCGGCGCCTCCGCCGGACCCGTCCCTGTTGCAGCTCGACGGCGCGGCGCAGAGCGCAAGCCTGCTCGCGCGCCTCGGGTCGGGCGTCTAAGGTCGCGCCATGCCCGCCCTCAGCTTCCGCGACGTGACGCTGGACTTCGCCACATCCGGCGGACCGCTGCGCGCGCTCGACGGCGTCAGCTTCGACGTCGGCCGCGGCCGGACGGTGGCGCTGGTCGGCGAGTCCGGCTCGGGCAAATCGACCCTGGCGCTGGCTGCGATGGGCCTGCTGCCGCGGCATGCGAAGCTCGGCGGCACGATCCTGCTGGACGACGGCAAGGCGCCGGCGATCGACCTTGCCAGGCTGAAGCCCGGCTCCGGCGCTTTCCGGCCGATCCGCGGCGGGCGCATCGGCCTCGTCTTCCAGGAGCCGCTGTCGGCCTTCTCGCCGGTCCACACCGTCGGCCGCCAGATTTCCGAGGCGGCGCTGGCGCATGAGCAGATCACGCCGGCCGCAGCCCGGGCCCGGGCGATCGAAATCCTGAGGCTGACCGGCTTCCGAGACCCCGAACGCGGCTATGACGCCTACCCCTTCGAGCTCTCGGGCGGCCTCCGCCAGCGCGCGATGATCGCCGTCGCGCTCGCCGCGCGCCCGCCGGTGCTGATCGCCGACGAGCCGACGACGGCGCTCGACGTCACCATCCAGGCCCAGATCCTCGCTTTGCTCGACCGGCTCAAGGGCGAACTCGGCCTCTCGATCCTCTTCATCACCCACGACCTCGGCGTCGTCGCCGCCATCGCCGACGACCTCGTCGTCCTCTATCGCGGCCGCGTCATGGAACGCGGCCCGGCCGACGCCGTCTTCGAGGCAAGCCGGCACCCCTATTTCCAGGCGCTTAAGGGCGCCAATCCCGGCCTCCGCCGCAAGCAGGACCGGCTGGCGGTGATCGGCGGCGAGAGCGACGCCGGCGCGGCCGCCCGCTATGCCGCCGCCCCCTCGCGGCACCGCGACGACGTGGATGCGGGCGCGCCGCTGATCGTCGCCGAGAATGTCACCAAGGCCTTCGGGACCCGCCGCACAGGCGGCACCGGCGCACGGGCGCTGGACCATGTCTCGCTGGCGATCGCACGGGGCGAAAGCGTCGGGCTGGTCGGCGAATCCGGCTCGGGCAAATCGACGCTGGCAAAGGTCTTCATGCGGGCCGTCGTGCCGGACAGCGGCAAGGTCACCTTTCACCTGAAAGGCGTGCCGCGCGATGTCGCGACGCTGGCGGGCGACGATCTCGGCCGCTTCCGCCGGCGCGTGACCTATGTGTTCCAGGACCCCTACGCCGCGCTCAATCCGCGCATGACGGTGCGCGACACGATCGTCGAGCCCTTCGCCATCCACGGCCTCGCCGACCGGCGCGGGCGCGATGCGCGCGCACGAGAGCTGATCGACCTCGTCGGCCTGCCGCGCTCGGCGCTGGATCGCTACCCTCCGTCCTTCTCGGGCGGACAGCGGCAGCGCATCGCGATCGCGCGGGCGCTGGCCCTGAAGCCCGAGCTCCTGATCCTCGACGAGCCGACCTCGGCGCTCGACGTGTCGGTGCAGGCGCAGATCCTGAACCTGCTCGGCGACCTCCGGCGCGAGCTCGGCTTCGCCTATCTCTTCATCAGCCACGACCTCGCCGTCGTCGAGCATGTCGCGGAACGCGTCGCGGTGATGCGGCGCGGGCGGATCGTCGAGGAGGCGCCGGCCAAGCGGCTCTTCGCCGACGCGATGCATCCCTATACCCGCGCGCTCATCGCCGCGGCGCCCGAGGCCGACCGCAAGACGCGGCTCGATTTTGCTGCGGTATCGGCCGCAGCAAAGTCCGACTGGGGCGACGACGCCGACGTGCGGATGACCGACATCGCGCCCGGCCACCGGGTCGCCATGACGGTCACGAAAGGCAGCCATGCGGCGGCTGCTTAGCGCGATCGCCCTGGCCGCCGGCCTGGCGCAGGCGGCCTTCGCCGTCACGCCGATCGACCCGCCGTCGCTGGCCGCCGACGTCGCGTCGGGCGCCCTGCCGCCGGCGGCACAGCGCGTGCCTGAGGAGCCGCTGGTCGGCGGCTTCGAGACGCTGGGCCGCACCACCGGCAGGAGCGGCGGCACGCTGCGCATCCTGCTGCCCAAGGACAAGGACATCCGGCTGCTGAACGTGTGGGGCTATGCGCGCCTCGCCGGCTATGACGAGAACCTTCAGATCCAGCCGGACATCCTGAAGGCGATCGACGTCAGCGACGGCCGCATCTTCACGCTGCATCTGCGCAAGGGCCACAAATGGTCGGACGGCGCGCCGTTCACGTCGGAAGACTTCCGCTATTACTGGGACGACATCGCCAACAATCGCGAGCTGACGCCGGCCGGCGTGCCGCAGGAGCTGACGGTCGACGGCAAGCCGCCGAAGGTGACGATCGTCGATGAGACGACGGTGGTCTATGAATGGGATGCGCCGAACCCCCGCTTCCTCGCGCTGCTCGCCCAGGCACGCGATCTCTTCCTCTACCGCCCGGCGCATTACCTGAAGCGCTTCCACGAGAAATACGGCGACCCCGACGACATCGCCGCACTCGTCGCGAAGGAGAAGGTGAAGGGCTGGGCCGCGCTGCATAACCGGCGCGACTCCATGTACGACAACGACAATCCGGAGATGCCGACGCTCCAGCCCTTCGTGATCGAGCCGGGCGGCGGACCGGCCTACCGGCTGCGGCGCAATCCCTATTTCCATCGCGTCGATCCCTACGGCATGCAGCTTCCCTATGCCGACGCGATCAGCGCGACGATTGTCGAGCCGGGTCTGATCGCCGCCAAGACGGCGGCGGGCGACAGCGACCTCCAGTTCCGCGGCCTCGCCTTTTCCGACGCGACGGCGCTCAAGGCGGCCGAGGGCCAGGGCGGCTATCGCGTTCTACTGTGGCCGGTGACGAAGGGATCGCAGGTCGCGCTCTATCCGAACCTGACCGTCACCGATCCGGCATGGCGCGAACTGCTGCGCGACCGCCGCTTCCGCCAGGCGCTATCGGCGGCCATCGACCGCGACGACATCAACCAGACGCTGTTCTATGGCCTGGCGACGCCGGGCAACAACACGGCCCTTCAGCAGAGCCCGCTCTACCTGCCCGAACGGGTGGCACGCGAGGCGGTTTTCGACCTCGGCAAGGCCAATGCCCTGCTCGATGAAATGGGTCTGACGCAACGCGACGGTCGCGGCCTGCGCCTGCGCCCCGACGGCCGGCCGATCGAGATCGTCGTCGAAAGCTCCGGCGAAAGCGCCGAGGAGGCCGCGGTGCTGGAGCTGATCGCGCCGACCTGGCGCAAGGCGGGAATCGGTCTCGTCGTCCGTCCCTATGAGCGCGGCGTACTGCGCAACCGCGCCTATGCCGGCGAAAGCGTCATGACCGTGTGGTCGGGCTTCGAGAACGGCGTGCCGACGCCGGCCGCGAGCCCCGACGAGCTCGCACCGGTGCTGCAACCGTCGCTGCAATGGCCGCGCTGGGGGCAATATATCCAGACCAAGGGCGTGTCGGGCGAACCCGCCGACATGCCCGAGGCGCAGCATCTGTTCGATCTTTACACGCGCTGGAACGCGACACAGGACGACGGCGAACGCGGCCGCATCTGGACCGAGATGCTGGACCTGCACGCGACCGAGCAGTTCACGATCGGCACCGTCTCGGGCGTGCTCCAGCCCATCGTCGTGTCGAACGCCGTGCGCAACGTGCCGAAGCAGGGCATCTTCGGCTGGGACCCCGGCGCGCAGTTCGGCATCTACCGCCTCGACGCCGTGTGGCTGGACCGGTGACCTGACCATGTGGCGCTATGCGCTTCGGCGCGTCCTTTCCATGGTGCCGGCCCTCTTCGCGGTCAGCCTGCTGATCTTCGCGGTCGTCGAACTGCCGCCGGGCGACTATCTGTCGAACGAGCTCCAGGAGCTGCAAAGCCAGGGCGAAGGCGCGGGCGCGGCGCGCATCGCATTCCTGCGCAAGGAGTTCTCGTTCGACGAGCCGTTCCTCGTCCGCTACGCGATCTGGGTCGGGGTCTGGCCGGGCGCCAACGGCTTCGAAGGCCTGCTCCAGGGCGAGTGGGGCTGGTCGTTCCAGAAATCGAAGCCGGTCTCCGAGGTACTGGGCGACCGCATCGGGCTGACGGCGCTGCTCAATCTCGCGACCGTGTTCCTCGTCTATCTCATCGCCTTCCCCATCGGCGTCGCGGCGGCGCGGCGGCCGAACGGCGTCGTCGACACGACCTCGGCGCTGCTGAGCTATCTCGGCCTCGCAATTCCGAGCTTCCTGCTCGCGCTGATCCTGCTGACCTCGGCCCATGCCTGGTTCGGCATGACCATCGGCGGGCTGATGGACCCGCGCTTCGAGAACGCGCCCTGGTCGTTCGAAAAGCTCGGCAGCGTGGCGGCGCATCTCGCGATCCCCGCTCTCGTCATCGCGCTGGGCTCGGCGGGCATCATGATCCGCCGGCTGCGCGCCAATCTGCTGGACGAGATGAACAAGCCCTATGTCGTCGCCGCGCGGGCGCGGGGCCTGAACGAGACGACGCTGACGATGCGCTATCCGCTGCGCGTCGCCTTCGCGCCTTTCGTCGCCGACATCGGCAACCTCCTGCCGAGCATGGTGTCGGGCTCTGTCATCGTCTCGGTCGTGCTGAACCTCCAGACGGTCGGGCCGGTGCTGCTGGATGCGCTGCGCGGGCAGGACACCTTCCTCGCCGCCTTCATCCTCTTCTTCACCGCCGCGCTGACGCTCGTCGGCATGCTGATCTCGGACCTCATCCTGGCCGCGCTCGATCCGCGCATCCGGCTGGGCGAGCGGTCGAGCGCATGAGCGCAGCGCCGCCCCTCCAGGATCCGCCGCCGCCGCACTGGACGGACGAGCGGCCCTTCGCGCCCGCACCGCCGCTCGTCGGCAGCGATGCCGGTGCCGACGCCTGGCGCGTCATGTGGCGCAAGTTCAGGCGCCGCCGGCTCGCGCTGCTCGCCTTCTGGGGCCTCGCCTTCCTCTATCTGCTGGTGGTGCCGTTCGCGGAGTTCTTCGCACCCTATTCCGCCGGGCAGCGCTTCCCGGACCGCATCCAGCATCCCCCCCAACTCGTGCAGGTGTGGGACGGCGGGCCGGCCGCGCCCTTCGTGACGGCGACGACACCGTCGATCGACCTTGAAAATCTCCGCCGCATCTACGAGTCCGATCCGGCGCACAAGCAGACGCTGCGCTGGTTCTGCGCCGGCGAACCCTATCATCTGCTGGGGCTGATCGAAACGCGGGCACGGCTCTTCTGCGCACCGGAGGGCGGCACGGTCTTTCTCTTCGGCACCGACAATATCGGGCGGGATCTCTTCAGCCGCATGGTGTTCGGCGCCCGCATCTCGCTGACCATCGGCCTCATCGGCGTCACGATCAGCTTCGTGCTCGGCGTCTTCTTCGGCGGTATCGCCGGCTATTTCGGCGGCTGGTGGGACTGGAGCATCCTCCGGCTGATCGAGCTGCTGCGCTCGCTGCCCGAGCTGCCGCTCTGGCTCGCGCTGTCGGCAGCGATCCCGGCGACCTGGCCGGCGCTGTCGGTGTTCCTCGGCATCACGGTGATCCTCGGCCTGCTCGACTGGCCGGGCCTGGCGCTCGGTGTCCGCGCCAAGGTGATGCAGCTTCGCGAGGAGGACTACGCCGTCGCCGCCGCCATGATGGGCGCCAGGCGGCGGCGCATCCTGTTCCGCCATCTGCTGCCGAATTTCTCCAGCCACCTCATCGCCAGCGTCACGCTCGCCATCCCGGCGATGATCCTCGGCGAGACGGCGCTGTCGTTCCTGGGCCTCGGTATCCGCGACCCGCTGGTGAGCTGGGGTTCGCTGCTGAACGATGCGCAGAGCTTCGCCGCGCTGTCGGTGCATCCGTGGCTGATGCTGCCGGCGCTGCCGGTGATCGTGACCGTGCTCGCCTTCAACTTCCTCGGCGACGGTCTGCGCGATGCCGCAGACCCCTATCGTTCGCCCTGAGCCGTCAGACCAGGTTGAAGCGGATGCCGAGGAGGTTGATCGTGTTGCCCTTCACGGGCAGGTCCCGCTTGCGGGCGGCGGCGAGCACCTGGCCCTTCTGTGAGCTCCTTATGTCGATGCCGCCGAGGCCTTCCCCCCGGCCGTCGGTCACGGGCACGAAACGGAGCTCGCTCTCGTCGATCGCGATGTGATGCGCGCCGTCCTTGCCGGCCCGCGACGGGCGGCCGAGGATTTCCGACCAGCGGGCGGCGAGGCCGGCCGGGTCTTCCGACTGGATTTCCGCCCCGGCGATCGCCTGGACGCGCCCGGTGCGGATGCCCTTGCGCCAGTCGTGGCCGACGGCATGAGACCAGGGCCGCTCGGGCGTGTCACCGCCTTCGTGCCAGTCGACCTCCAGCATCGGGCCGCCGGTGTCGCGCGGGTGGAGCTGGACCATGTGATAGGCGGGCTTCGCCTGTTCGGCGATGACGCGTATCTTCAGATCGTCCATGCGGGCCCGGAAGGCGGCATGCGGATCGGCCTGGAGGATGACCATGTAGCCGCCCTCGCCGCGGCGCTTCAGGAAGCGCTCGCCCTGCGTGCCCTCGCGGGCGGTGGCGCAGATCTCGATGAACTGGTCGCCGACGGGGACGACACAGTTCACCAGGCCGAAATGCGGCAGCAGATGCGGGTCGCGAAAGCCTTCGGAGAGGCCGAAGACGTCGAGCAGCGGGGCGACGGCGGCTTCGAGGTCGCCGGTAATGATCGCCAATTGGCGAAGACGGATCCAGCCGGTCATTTTGCGTCCTTCTGGCTGCGATAGGGGAAATTCTGGAAGGCGGCCTTGGATTCGGGCGACGCGCCGGTCATCCGGTGCCGCGCCGATTCGATGGCGATATAATCCTTGAGATTCATGACTTCCGCCGAGAGGAAGTTCTGCTTCATGCCTTTCAGCGCCGGCGGCGCGCTGGCGGCGAGCACCTCGGCCCGGCTCTCGACCTCCGGCATCAGCCGGTCGAGCGGGAAGCTGTCGAGGACATAGCCCCAGGCCTTGGCCTCGGCAGTCGTGAATTTGCGCGGGAAGAAGCAGAGGTCGCGGGCCCGCGTCGCGCCGACGATGCGGGTGAGGAACCAGGGCAGCGCCATGTCGCCCGATATCCCCACACCGAGGAAGGCCGAGTTGAACTTGGCGTCGTCGGCGGCATAGCGGAGGTCGCAGGCCGAAGCCCAGCCGAGCCCGGCGCCGGCGCAGGCGCCGTTGATTGCGGCAATGGTGACGCAGGGCAGCTCGTGGAACAGCCGCGTCACGTCGAAATATTCGAGCAGCAGCTCTTCGTCGGGCTTGCCGTCGGCGTAGTGGGTGATGTCGGCGCCGGGGCAGAAGCCGCGGCCCCGGCCGGTGAGGATCATGACGCGAATCGCGGGATCGACCTCGATGCTGCGCAGCGCCTCGTAGAGCTCGCGCATCATCTCGTTGATGATGCCGTTCATGCGGTCCGGCCGGTTGAAGGCGAGCGTCGCGACCGCGCCCTTCTTCTCCAGCTCGATCGTGCGATAGGCGCCCATCTTCGTCCTCCGGCCTGTCTTTGGCCGGCATTATGGAGGCCGGCCGACGCATTGCCAGCCCTGCCGAAGACCAAAAGTGTCAGCCACAAGAGCCCCCCTGTTTTAGCGTGTCTCAGGGCAAGGCTCTCGCGTAATAAAGTTGCGCCGAAGGAAAGTTCCGGTGCCGTCAAGAGAATCCGGATGTGACGAGCAACGCAGCGCGAGGCGTTGTGACCGTCAATTCTGTGATGGAGTACCGTGTCACGCCGATTTGTTGCCGCATCGCCACAATCGATCGGGAAGTGCAGTGTCCTGCACCCCTACCCCGTCATCTGGATTGATGCTGCGTTTGTGGCGCGCGTAACGTGGAGTCAGCGGTCGCGGGGGCGACAGACCTAAGCGCTCTGTCGAGGGCACTTCCTTCTTCAATCCCGTTCGCGGCCCGGCCTGCATGCGGTGCAGGCCGATTTCAACGCTATCGGGAGCAACCCTTTGACCACCCCCTTGTCCTCATCGCCCGTCAGGAAGGCTGCGCTCCTGACCGGCGTGTCGGCCGTGAGCCTGATCACGGCCTTTTCGTTCGGCGTCGCGCAGGCGGCTTCCGATGATCCGACGCCCGTCAATGTGACGGTCGCCCAGGCCGACGCAGCCGCTCCGGCCGCGCCTGCGGCCCCCGCCGAAGCGACTTCGGCCGCAACCACCGACACCTCGGACGAGCAGGTCCAGGAAGAGGGCAGCGAGGAGCTGGTCGTCGTCGGTTCGCGCATCCGGCGCACCAAGTACAACTCGGCATCGCCCGTCCAGGTCGTGACGCGCGAAGAGACCACGATCGCCGGCTACACTTCGACCGCCGACGCCATCCAGGGCACGGCCGTCACGGGCGGCGCGGCCCAGATCAACAACGCATTCGGCGGCTTCGTCACCAATGGCGGCCCCGGCGCCAACACGATCAGCCTGCGCGGCCTCGGCGCCGGCCGCACGCTGGTCCTCATCAACGGCCGCCGCGTTGCCCCGGCCGGTACGCGCGGTGCGATCGGCTCGGCCGACCTCAACGTGCTGCCGTCGGCGATGATCGACCGCATCGAAGTCCTCCGCGACGGCGCGTCGTCGGTCTACGGTTCCGACGCCATCGCGGGCGTCGTGAACGTGATCACGCGCAAGGACGTCGACGGCCTTACCATCGAAGGCCAGTACAACAAGACCCAGCATGGCGGCGGCGACGAAGGCCGCATCTCGCTGGTCGGCGGCGCCTCGGGCGACCGTTGGCAGATCTCGGGTTCGGCCGAAATCTCCGAGCGTACCGACCTTGCCCTCAAGGACCGCGCCTGGACGCAGTGCCAGACCGACAATACACGCGATCCGGTGACCGGCGAGACGCTGGACGACATCGACCCGCTGACCGGCCTGCCGAAGTGCTATCCGATCACCGGCACGGGCGATGGCGGCGTCACGATCAACACGATCGGCACGAATCTCCAGCTCGCGAGCGAAACGTCCTATCTC
>JADZAI010000092.1 GCA_020852655.1 Alphaproteobacteria bacterium | reverse complement strand
AGGCGGGAGAATTTGGAGCGAAGCGTCCGCGAGGAGGCCCGCTTGCGGGCCGGGGAAATTCTTTCGCCGGACAGGTTGGAGAGGGGCGACGCGGGCTCTAGCGCTTTGAGAGACATGCAGGGACGGTATGCGAATCTCAGCATGCAAGGAGACGGTGGCTGAACCACCCGCGCGCCTTCACGCCGGTCTCGACCGTGCCGGAACGGACACCCTCAGACCCACGCCGCCGCTGTCTTCCAGACCCGTTCGACGATGTCCGCCACGCCCTCTCATACGGACCTTCAAGACGGCAGCGCGAAGTCGGTGACGGGCGGCCGGGGCAATTCGGTCGAGGGATAAGACAGGCTGATTCTCATGGCGAACGCGCCGATGATCGGGCTGAGGTGCATCGGTGCCGACCTCATGAGCGGCACAACGACGGACGCATCCATATTCACTGCGCGCGGCGGACGCGATACCGAATAGCCGCCACGAAGCCATGCCGATTAGCGCGGCAGGGCATGCTAGAGTCAGCACGCCGATCTCTAGGAACGACTCGGACAGGAGACCGTCGTGGGCTGCCTTGATGCCTCTTGGAGCCGGCATCCGTGAGCGCTGCGCCAGGGATCGAAGCCCACCAGGGCCGAGACGCCGCAAGGCGGCTCGGTTCACGAGAGCCCGGCGCGCGGGCTGGCCCGCGCGGGCGCCACACACTGGCCTAAGCAAATTCGGAGGGGCTGCTTCAGGTCAGTGCTGTCCAGGGATTCTGCCCCGAGGCGGAAGTTCGAGTTGCTCCGGCTAAGCGACTGGAGTTGGCCGGATGCAGATGTTGCGTTTTCTCACCCCAACGGGAGAAGTAGGACATTGCATTGGAGGGCTAAGCCAAACTGACCTGTGGACTGGCGCACGCAGGCCATTACGCAGAAGCCAAGGCGCGGCCCAAGTGGCATTATGCACGCATGAAAACTGCGGACGAATCACACCCAGGACGCGAAACAGACCCGCCAGTGATCGAGGCCGGGGTCGGGGTGACGACTGGCGAGTGTTACTTCAAGCGCATAACGAGCGAGCGATTCGCAGCGCTTGCACTGTGGGGCATGCCGGTCAAAATGCGGGAGGAGACGCTCAGTGCGTCCCACTGGTCCACCGAAGATGAGCGCGTCCTGGTCGGCGTCTTCCATATCCTCGAGACCAAAGAATTCATGTGCGTCGCCTTCGCGCGCGATGAGGAGGGTCGATATCGACCCTACATGCGATCGCACTATCTGCCGACCGCGCGCGCGGGGGAGTTCGCCCTCCAGCACGAGCTACGCGGCGGCTTCCTCGAGAAGGCGCCGACCTTCACCCCACTCGACGACCAACCGCCCGGCGTCGACCTGTTCGCGCCGATCGCCGGCGTGTCGAAGCTGCACGACGCTTTCGTTATGCTCCGCGACGGCTTCAACCAGGCCTCCGCGCGCGAGATTCTCACCGAGATCATGCGCTGGGTGCCCGACCTTGACGGTAATCTCGTTCGAGACTTCCAGACTACCGGCTATAGCGCACGCGTCTGGGAGCTTTATCTCTGGGCGGCGCTCCGGGCGCTGAACTTCGACATGGACTATGGCCACGCCGTACCTGACTTCTGCCTGCGCAAGGGCGACGTCCGGCTTTTCATCGAAGCGACCACCGTCAACTCGCAGGACACATTGGCGTCCGCAATGGCGGCGGGGCCGCCACCGGCACCACCTGAGAATTTCTGGGAATATATGGAGCATGTGATGCCCCAGAAGTTCGGCTCGCCGCTCTTCTCGAAGCTGCAGAAGCGCTATTGGGAGAAGCCGCATATTGCCGGCCATCCGCTGATTTTCGCCATCGCCGACTTTCACGCGCCCGCCTCGATGCGCTGGTCGCACACGGCCTTGCCCTTCTATCTCTACGGAGTCGGGGTTGAGACCAGCGTCGATTGTGACGGCAAACTCTTCGGTGTGGAAAAATCGCTCGCCGACCATGTGGTCGGTAGCAAGGTGGTGCCGACAAATTTCTTCGCCCAGCCTGACACCGAACATATCTCGGCGGTGCTCTTCTCCAATGCGGGCACGATCGTGAAGTTTAGCCGGATGGGCATCCGCGCCGGCTATGGCGACCCCTGGGTAAGCCTCGTCCGCAAGGGCGTGTGGAACGACCCGCGTCCCGGGGCATTCGAGGGAATCCCGTTCAATCTCGATGTCGAGAACCCGACCTATGAGGAAGGCTGGGCCGACGAGATCGAAATGTATCACAATCCTAATGCGCTTCATCCAGTCGACGAAGCGCTCTTTCCGGGTATCGCCCACATCCGTGTCGAGGGGCGCGAGCACGTCATCCGCAGCCCGTCCCACCGCGTGCTCTATTCCAGCACGACATCCTATGACTTCAAGCGCCGCACGGATGGCCGCCCCACCTGGGCAAGGACGGAAAGCGAAGGAGAAGAGGAATGACGGCTGCGCCGTCCGCCCAAGCTGAAGAGTCCTCTCATTAGGAGTGCTCGGCACGACGAATGATTGGTTGGGTTCAGGGTTCCAGACATTAGCCACGTCAATGTCGGCTTCCGAGAATGCTGTAGCTCCGCATAACGGCAGCAATGCGCGCAAGCCCGACACTGGCGCCCAGGCATCGATTGATATCGAGAGAACGGCGCTTACGCGCCGCTCTCGTCGCTGAACCGCCACACCGGGATGCCCATCTTGCGGGCCTTGTCGGCGAGGTTGGCGGAGATGCCCGAGCCGGGGAAGACGATGACGCCGATGGGCAGGACGTCGAGCAGCTCGTCGTTGCGCTTGAAGGGCGCGGCGTTGCGGTGGCGGTTCCAGTCGGGCTTGAAAGCGACCTGCACGACCTTGCGGTTATCGGCCCAGCAGGCAGCGATGCGCTCGGCGCCGCGCGGGCTGCCACCGTGCAGCAGCACCATGTCGGGATGCTTGGCGTGGACCTTGTCGAGCGCGGCCCAGATGCGCTGGTGATCGTTGAAGTCGGAGCCCCCGGTGAAGGCGATGCGGCTGCCCGTGGGCACGAGCAGTTGCGCCTCGGCGCGGCGCTGGGCAGCGATGAACTCGCGGCTGTCGATCATCGCGGAGGTGAGAGCGCGATGGTTGACCATCGAGCCCGAGCGGGGCCGCCACAGCGAGCCGGTGACCGCCTCGTACTGCTCGGCGGCATGGTCGCGGCAGAACTCGAAGGCGTTGCGGCGCTCGATCAGCCCGACGCCCTGATCGATGAGGCGCTCGAGCTCGACCGAGCGGACCTCGGAGCCGTTCTGCTCCCGCTGCGAGCGGCGCTGTGCCTGCTCGTTGGTGTCGAGATCGCGCTCGATGCGGTCGATCTTGCGGTGGAACAGGTTGACGAAGGACCAGAGCAGGTCGTCGAGATCGTCCTCGAGCCGCGTGTCGGTCAGCATCGCGGCGAAGCCGTCGACGATCGCACCGACCTCGGCGCGGACGATGTCCGCCTCGGGCAGCGGACGCGGATCGGGCTCGTCCTGGCCTGGGCGATGGCCGTAGAGCGCGAGCTCGTCGAGCAGATGCGCGGTGGGCGAGGCAGCGTGCAGTTCGTCGGCGGGCTCGGTGTCGGGAATGTGGAAGGGCATGGGATCGTGTGTCATGGCGGGCTCCTGTTGCCGGTCTGGCCGCGCCCATCGCGGCCTTCACGGCGATCGCCCGCCGGGGACGGAGCCGGGCCTGCACCCCGCCGCCGGCCTGCCGGCAAGGGGCCGGAGCGCGAGCGGAGGATGGCGGGAGGCGGCTATTTTGTTTCGCGATGCAAAGCCGGGCGGCCTTCCGCCCGGCGGCGGAAAATAGCCGCCGGACGCCATTGCCGGACCGGGGCCGGCCCTGGCAGATCGCCGCTCGGGAAGGCCGCAGGCGCGGCCCCCTGGCCGGCCCGGAAGCCCCGCCGCACGGCCCCCGTGCCCGTTCCGGTCCGGCACCGGATCGCAGGAGATGCCGCGCTCGACCTTCCGGTCACGCGGCGTCGCGACGGCGCAGGAACCGCAGGGCATCTGCCGGGACGAGCTGACCCGCCAATCGGGCCAGCATGGCGTCGGGACCGAGCCGGCGCAGATCGACGTTGAAATCGCTCCTGGCCGGCATGAGATCGCGGACCTCGATGCCGGCGTCGCGCCCGCGTGCGTGCAAACGTTCCGCCGCCATCCGGCCGGCCGCATCGCGGTCCCGCGCGACATATAGCCGGGCCAGCATCGGGGCGAGATCGAGGGCGGCGAGATGGTTGGCCGAGAGGGCGGCGATCATCGGCAGGTCGGGCAGCACCGATTTGAGCGCGAGCATGGTCTCGATTCCCTCCCCGGCGGCGAGCACGTCGGTGGCGCGGCCGAAGCGCACGCCGTTGCCCAGCAGTTGGCCGAGCGCACGGCGCGGTTCGGCGAGCGGGGCCTTCGCGGGGCGCTGCCGGTCGAGCCAGGTGCGATGGACGCCGGTGATCCGGCCGTCCGCGTCGGTCACGGCGGCGAGCAGCCCCGGCCAGGACTCGCGGGCAGCATCGCGGTCGGACCGGTACCAGAGCGCCGGATGGAAGCGCAGCGACGGCCAGTCGAGCCGTGCGGTAATGCTACGCGCCCGTAGATAGGCTTCGGCCTGGGTGCCGGCGACGGGCTGGCCAGCGCAAAACAGACGGCGGGCCGCCTCGGGCGATCCGCCGGGCGCAGGCGGTTCGCGGGTCGGATGCGCAGGCTCGGAACGCGGCAGGCAGAGGAAGCGGCGCGCCTCGTCGAGCACGTCGCGGAAGGCGTCGAGCCCGCGATTGAGAGCGATCAGGTCGAGGAGATCGCCATGCTCGCCGGTGGCGGCGTCGGTCCATTTGCCGGCAGCGCCAGGGCCCGACTCCGGTCCCGTGAGACGGACATAGAGGCTGCGGCCGGGCGAGTTCCGGACATCGCCCACCAGCCAGTAGCGGCCGTGGCGGCGGCCGTTGGGAAGGTAGTGGCGGCAGACGCCTTCGGCATCGCGCGCGAGACGCCGCGCCAGGTCAGCGGCTTGGTTGGACATGATCGCCTCCCCTCACGCCGCGCTGCGGTCGGCGATGCGCATGAGCGGATGGCGCTTCATCAGCGTGCCGAGGATTGCGGGGCCGGGCGCGCCGGTGGGGACGAACAGCCGGAGCTTCCAGGCAATGATCTCTGAGGTGAGCCCTATCGCCTTCAACCGGTCGACCATGCCGTCGGTGAAGCCGGATAGCTCGACGCGGAACGCGCCCATGACCTTGGCGCGACGGAGCTGGAGACCGTCGGCGAGCTCCAGCACGGTCCGGCCGTCGAGCACGGCAGTCCAGGCGTCGGCGGGGCTGATCGTCGGTGTGTCCGTCGCGACCGCCTGCGCGACCCAGGCCGGCGTGACGAGACGGCCGATCACCCGCTCGCCCTCGTCGGTCTGAAGCCGGTAGACGCGGCATCCCTCGTCGGGGAGCCGCTTCCAGATCGGCAGGAGAAGGCCGGTCACGATATGGATCCTGCTGTCGGTGAACTCGGGCAGATCGGCGATCTCGGCCTCCCAGGCGGCGGCGAACGCGTCGCGGTCGGCTTCGCGCCAATGGGTCTGCGCCATCGCGGCCAAGGCGATGGCGGGGCGCTCCATCGGCCGCAGGAGACGGACGCGGCGCTCGACCTCGCCGTTATCGAGCATCAGGCTGGGTGCGGGGACCTGGACGGCGGCGCGGCCCGACTGGCTGTTGACCAGGAGGGTTGCGCGTGGATCGCCGGCGCGGTCCAGCGCCTCGGCGAGGCTGAACGGCCGGTTGCGATCGCGGCGGGCCACGGTGAAGACCTGCGTCTCGGCGCCGCTGCCCGGATGGACGTAGATGGTGCGGCGGTCGGTGATGCGCAGCGATTCCGCCGTGACCGTCTCGACGCCGAGATCGTAATTGCCGGAGGCGACGGCGCCCTCGATCTTCGCGCGCAGCAATTCCTCGAACACGCTGAACAAGACGTTCTGGAGGTCGATGGTGAGCGCCAGCAGGCGGTTGAGAAAGGTGGTGATCGGCGGCAGCTCCTCGCGCAGACTGCCGTCGCCGTCCGTCAGCTTGAGGCCGGTGGCGTCCTCGAACGCCTGCAGGGAACAGCCGTCGACCTTGCCGGAATATAGCAGGACGTAGAGCTGGCGGAGCGCGGCGCGGCCATAGACGGATTCGAGGTTGTCGTCCGCGCGGAATAGCCCCTGCCCGCCGGTCTGGCGCTGGCCCTTGGTGATGGCGCCGAGCGTGTCGAGGCGGCGCGCGATCGTCGAGAGGAAGCGCTTCTCCGCCTTCACGTCGGTGGCGATCGGCCGGAACAGCGGCGGCTGCGCCTGGTTGGTGCGGTTGGATCGGCCGAGGCCCTGGATCGCCGTATCCGCCTTCCAGCCAGCTTCGAGCAGGTAGTGGACGCGCAGGCGGCGGTTCCTTGCGCCGAGATCGGCATGGTAGCTGCGGCCGGTGCCGCCGGCGTCGCTGAACACGAGGATGCGCTTCTCGTCGTCCATGAAGGCTTGCGTCTCGGCGAGGTTGGCCGAGCCGGCGCGGCTCTCGACGCGCAGACGGTCTGCGTGCCGGACGATGCGGCGCGAACGGCCGGTGACCTCGGCGACCAAGTCCGTGCCGAAGCGCTGGACGATCTGGTCGAGCGCACCCTGCACCGGCGGCAGCGCCGCGAGTTTCTCGATCAGGCGGTCGCGCCGTTCGATGGCGTCGCGGCATTGGACCGGCTGGCCGTCGCGGAACACCGGACGCGACGACAGATTGCCCTCGCTGTCGGTGAAGGGCTCGTAGAGCTGCGTCGGGAAGGAATGCGCGAGGTAGTCGAGGACATACTCGCGGGGCGTGATGTCAACCTGAACGTCGCCCCATTCCTCGGTTGGAATCTCCGCGAGACGCCGTTCCATCAGCGCCTCGCCGGTCGAGACGATCTGGATGACGGCGGCCTGGCCCGCGTCGAGGTCGCGATCGACAGCGGCGATCAGCGTCGGCGTCTTCATCGCGGTAATGAGGTGATTGAAGAAGCGCTGCTTGGCGCTCTCGAACGCTGAGCGGGCGGCGGACTTCGCCTGTCCGTTCAGCGTGCCGCCCTCGCCCGTGATGTTCGCGGCCTCCAGCGCCGCGGTGAGATTGTTGTGGATGATCTGGAAGGCGCCGGCATAGGCATCGTAGACGCGGATCTGCTCCGGGCTGAGCGAATGCTCGACCAGCTCGTATTCGACGCCCTCGTAGGAGAGCGAGCGCGCGGCGTAGAGGCCGAGCGCCTTCAGGTCTCGGGCCAGGACCTCCATCGCCGCCACGCCGCCGGCCTCGATCGCCTGGACGAACTCGGCGCGCGTGGCGAAGGGGAAGTCCTCGCCGCCCCACAGACCGAGCCGCTGCGCATAGGCGAGATTGTGGACCGTGGTGGCGCCGGTCGCCGAGACATAGAGCACGCGGGCGTTGGGCAGCGCGTGCTGCAGGCGGAGGCCGGCGCGGCCCTGCTGGGACGGCGCCTGATCGCCACGCTCCCCCTTCCCGCCCACGGCATTTTGCATCGCGTGGCTCTCATCGAAGACGATGACGCCATCGAAGTCGCGGCCCAGCCAGTCGACGATCTGCTGAACGCGGGAGGCCTTCGCCTCCCGCGCATCGGAGCGCAGCGTCGCATAGGTGGTAAAGAGGATGCCGTGCTCCAGCCGAATCGGCGTGCCCTGCCGGAATCGCGCGAGCGGCGTGATCAGCAGCCGCTCCTGCCCGAGCGCGGACCAGTCGCGCTGGGCGTCCTGATCAGCTTGTCCGACTTCGACACCCAGACCGCGCGGCGGCGGCCTTGCAGCCAGTTGTCCAGCAGCACACCCGCGACCTGGCGGCCCTTGCCGGCGCCGGTGCCGTCGCCGAGCATCCAGCCGCGACGGAAACGGACGGCCGCCTCTGCATCGTCGGGCGCCGCCGCGACGATGTCGAAGGTCTCGTCGACGGTCCACGACCCGGCGAGGAAGCCGGCATAGGCCTCGCCGGCATAGATGACGCTCTCAAGCTGGGCGTCCGACAGCAGGCCGTCCGTGATGACGGCGGCCGGGAGACGCGGGCGGTAGCTCGGCTTGGGCGGCGCGACCGACGCCATGGCGGCCGACTGTACCAGCCGCGTCGGATGCGGCTTGGCATTCGGGATGCGGATCGACTGGAGAGCATAGCTCTCATAGAGCGCCTCACTGATGCGCCCGTCTTCGGCGGGCGCCCAGTCGCAAGGTTCATAGACGAGTTCGACGGCGTCTTCCGGAACGGGTCCGATGGGCTGGGGCGGGATCGCGCGCGGCGTCAAAGGCGCGGATGTCGGACGCCCTGCGGGCGTCGCAGCCGGTATCGCCGGGGAAGCCGCCATGGCGGCGCGCGGCGGGACGTGACGGATGACCCAATCGAGAAGCGTGGCGGCGTCGGGTGTTGCACCCCGCGACGAGGGGAACGCCGTCGGATCGTCGACAGGGATGCGGTCGATCACCGTCAGGCGTGTCTCGACGCTGGTGCCATGGCGGGCATAGACGCGCCCGTCTATGGCGGCGGAAAACACGACACGGCCCCGCTCCTGGAGCCGCACGAATCCGTCGCGCCATGTCGGAGTGTCGGGGGAGAGGTTGGCGCTGGTGATGGCGACCAGGCGGCCGGCTTCGGCGAGGCGCGCCAGCGCCGACGAGACATGGCGCAGGGCGGCGTCGGCAACCTTGCCGTCCACATGCGCCGCCACCGAGAAGGGCGGGTTCATCAGCACGACGGTCGGCCGGATGCCGGCGTCGAGATGATCGTGGATATGCGCCGCGTCATGGCGGGTGACGGCCGCGCCGGCGAACAGATGCGAGAGCAGCCCGGCACGCGTCTCGGCCAGTTCATTCAGGATGAGCGACGCGGCGTCCTGTTCGGCGAAGATGGCGAGCAGTCCCGTGCCGGCCGAAGGTTCCAGCACCAGGTCGCGGGGCGTGATGCCGGCCGCGACGCTGGCGACATATCCAAGCGCGATCGGCGTGGAGAACTGCTGAAGCGCTTGGCTTTCCTGCGAGCGGCGCGTCTGCGACGGCAGGAGAGCGGCGAGCTTGGTCAGCATCGCGAGAAGCGCGGTCGGAGCTTCGGCCCGAGCGCGCATGGCCGGGCCGAACTTGCGCAGGAACAAGACCTGCGCCGCTTCGCAGACTTCGTAGGCGTCCTTCCAGCTCCATGCGCCTTCGGCGTCGGTGCCGCCGAAGGCCTGTTCCATGGCGGCGCGCAGGGTACGCGCGTCGACGACCCGGCCCCGCTCCAGATCCGGGAGCAGGTGCCCGGCGGCGTGGAACAGTGCAGATGCAGGAACAAGAGGCTGGCGCGCCGCCGCGGCAGCGGCGGAAGATGCGGGCATGAAGTTCATGGCTGAGGATTCCCGGGAGAGCGCGGGGAGCGGGACGAGCCGCGAGGGCGCTCTCTCTCATGCCCTTCGGCTCACCCCGTCCCGGCCCTTCTCTTCCTCTCAGGCGACACGGGCCGCGCTGCTGCCCGCCGCCATCACGGTCCGGACTCTGGCCGCCAGCGCCGGGATGTCGTCGAGCATCGACAGCGGCGCGAAGTGGTTGCGCCCGCCGGTATAGTCGCGCCGGCCTTCGCAGGTGCGGATGAGGATGCCGGTGTCGGCGCGGGTCGCCGGTTGGCAGACCTGCACATAGACGCGCTCATGGTGGAGCGTGATCTCGCCGGAGACGGCGATGCCGCCCTGGTTCGAGCGCAGATCGAACGATGCCCGTGGAAATCCGATCTCCGCAGCCAGACGACGAAGCCGCGCCCGGGCGACGGTATGGAAGCGACGCTTCCGATCGGGCTCGTAGGAGCAGGAGGTGTACCAGTCCATCGAAAGTCTCCTGAAATGCGAAAGCCCGGCGCCCCTTCGACATGCTCAGGAGGCCGGGCTTGGTGAGGGAGAGTGCGGGGCGACGAGTGCCGCCCCGCTGGTCGAGGTCATTCCGCCGCGATGGCGGGCGGCTGCGGTTGTTCCGGATCGGAGTCCGCGGATGCGCCCTCGTCGTCATCGAGGAAGGCCGGCAGATCTTCGGTCGTGGCCGGTTCGTCGACAGCCGTCTCGGCGTCCGGCAGGCGAAGCGGCTCGGGCAGCCACCCCGATCCGGCGAGCAGGCGCTCGGCCTCCTTCGCCATGTCCGGCTTCTTGAGGTGGTCGATGAGCTGGGCCGAGGCTTCGCCCTTGGCCTCGCGCACGGCTTCGAGGATGCGCGCCTTGGTGACCCGGCCGAGATAGTTGTCCACGGTCGGCGTCCAGCCGGCGGCGACCATGTCGAGACCGACGGCCCGGGCGACCTGCCCCGCATGGGCGATGCGGCGCGGGTTGCGGTTCCAGGGCTCATGGACCGCGTTGACCGAAAGCGACGCGCAGTGCGCGAACAACGCGGCCCGGCTGTCGCCGTCGAAGGCGATCAGCGCGTTCCAGAGGTCGCCGGCGTCCTTCGGCAATTGTCCGGCCCATTGCGCATGGCGATCGTCGATCGCCTTGGCCGACGCACTGTCGTTGAGCCCTGGCGCCTGCGTGCCGAAGCTCGCGCTCTTCGCCGTGATCTCCAGGCACGTCTCCGAGACGTAGTGATAGAAGCCATTGAGGCAGAGCGCGT
>JADZAI010000091.1 GCA_020852655.1 Alphaproteobacteria bacterium | reverse complement strand
GCCGACGGGGCTGCGCTATTGCATGAACGGCGTGGCGCTGGACTTCAAGCCGGAGGGCTGAGGGGAAGGAAACGAGTGCGGCGCTCTACGCCCGGGGCCTCCCTCCCCGGCTTCGCCGGTACTCCCTCCGCAGGCGGAGGGAGAAAGGGAGCGGTGTCGTTGCGGAGTTTGGTGCGAGGTTGGTGAGAGCGCTCGGTCTGTTTTCTCCCCCGCTTGCGGGGGAGATGTCACGCGGAGCGTGACAGAGGGGGCCGGCGGCGCTCTACGTCACGCCCCCTCCACCACGCTTCGCGTGGTCCCCCTCCCCCGTGAAGAACGGGTGAGGATCAAGGCGGTGGGGCGGGGATGGTGGCGAGGGCGGTCATGGTGAGGCTGCCGAGGACGAGGGTGTCGCCGTAGCGGTTGACGCTGGTGACGTCGTGGACGCGGCCGGCGGGGTCCTGCAGATTGCCTTCGACGAGGCCGTTGGTGCCGACGGCGACGATCCAGCCATATTTCGGCCCCGCGGCGGGGAAGCCGATCAGGCGGTAGAGGTTGAAGAGCATCTTGCGCAGGATCGGACGGCCGGCGAGCGCATCGAGCGTGTCGTTGCGCGGCGAGACGAGGGCGATCCAGAAGCGGCCGGCGCCGTCATAGGAGAGATTGTCGGGGAAGCCGGGCAGACCGTCGATGAAGACGTCGTCCTTGCCGGCGTTCGGTCCCTTCAGCCAGTAGCGGCGGACACGGTAGGCGAAGGTCTCGGCGACGAGGACATACTCCTCGTTCGGGCCGAGGGCGACGCCGTTGGCGAGTTGCAGGCCCTCGAGGAGGACGCGGGTTTCGCCGCTGAGCGGGTCGTAGGCGAGCAGGCGGCCGGTCGGGTTCGCCTCCCACGCATCGAGCGGCAGGCCTTCGTAGCCGCGCGAGGAGGCGTCGGAGAAATAGACCGTGCCGTCGGTCGCGATGGCAAGGTCGTTGGCGAAAGCGATCGGCTTGCCCCGGGCGCGGACGGCGAGGACGGAGACCTTGCCGTCCGGGGTGACGGCGAGCAGGCCGCGGCGCGCATCGGCGACGAGGAGAAGTCCGTCCGAGGCGAATTCGAGGCCGAGCGGCCGGCCGCCGGTGTTGGCGATCTTCTGCGGCGGGGTCGAACCGTCGGCGCGCAGGCGCACGATGTCGCCGTTCTCGAGGCCGGTATAGACGAAGCCGGCGGGGCCGAAGGCGACGTCCTCGGGGCCCCGGCCCGGCGCGACGCTGGCGAGGGTCGCGCCCTTCAGCGCCTCGTTGGGCTTGTAGACGCCGGTGAGGCCGGGATTGGCGGGGGCGTCCCAGCCGAGCGGCTCGATGGGCGTCGGCTGCACGGCAAGCCAGACGCCGAAGCCCGCGACGGCGATGAGCAAGGCCAGCAAGACATAGCGCATAGCGAATCCCCGTCCCGGCGGGCGGGATGGAATCCGCCGCGGACGCAAACGTCAAACGGTAAAGTGCCGTGGGGGTTTGGATGCAGGGCGCCTGTGCCGGAAACGGTTGCCGACGGGCGCAGAGCGCCGATGGCCGAAGGTGTCCGACCCTTCTCCCCGCTTGCGGGGAGAAGTGGCCCGGCCGTAGGCCGGGTCGATGAGGGGACGATCGTGGATGCGGATGCGGCGTACCGGCGCTGCGCGCCGGCCCCTCACCTTCCGCGCGGCGTTGCCGCGCTCCCTCCTCGCCCCGCAAGCGGGGCGAGGGGTCGGACAACAAACGGCCCGGGGGTGCCCGGGCCGTTGCTGGTAGGGGGAGGACTTCAGTTCAGAACCGGGTCTTGACGGTGAAGCCCATGGTCATGGGTTCGCCGAGGAAGGCGCCGATCTGGCTGAAGTTGGTGGGGTTCGGGACGAAGGCGGTCGGCGCGCTGCCCTGGAGCGGGGCGTCGAACGAGATCTGGAAGTAACGCTCGTCGAACAGATTCTTCACCCAGAACTCCAACGACACGAGTTCGTCCTCGGTCGAGGCGCCGAGGCGCAGATTGACGAGCGTGTAGTCGTCCTGCGTCTTGGCGGGATCGAGGTTCGAGCCGGTGCGCTGGTCGCTGGTGTGACGGAAGTTGATGTTCGCCAGGCCGTTCCAGCCGGAGAACATCGGGAACTCATAGGAGAACCCGCCGGTGATGGTCCATTTCGGCGCGCTGGTGAGCTGCTCGCCGGGCAGGAACTGGAGGTTCGGATTCTCGTAGAGGAACGAGCCGGGCTCGTCGAGCGAGCCGAGATCGTTGCCGTAGCGCGTGTCGGCATAGGCGACGCCGGCATCGATCGCGAGGCCGTCGACGATGTCGGGGTAGACCTTCATGTCGATCTCGAAGCCCTTCGCGATGACTTCGGGGACCGAGGTGACGACAAACGACACGCCGGTGAAGGTGTTGATCTGGTAGTCTTTGAAGTCCTGGTAGAAGACGGCGATGTTGAGCTGCATGTCGCCGTCGAGCAGCGTCGTCTTCAGGCCGATCTCGAAGGCGTCGACGAATTCCGGCTTGAACGAGATGTCGGGGGCGACGACGATCGACGGCCGGGCGCAGGTGTAAGGACGGGCCGGCGAGACGATGTTGCCCTGGAGATCGCGCTGGGCGGGCGAGCCGTCCGAGCCGTCGGGGCAGCGCACGATGGACGAGCCCGCCGCGGTGCCGTTGTCGACCGAGAAATAGCGGTCGAGGTTGAAGCCGCCCGCCTTGTAGCCGCGCGAATAGGTCGCGTAGGCGTTGAAGTTCTCGGTGAACTCGTAGGCGAGCGTCGCGATGCCGGAGAATTCCTTCTCGGTCTTCTTCTGGTGCAGCGGCGCGTCGGCGGTGAGCACGTCGAGCGCCGAACGGCCCCACGGCACGCAGAAGGCGGTGGCGCCGGCCGGCGCCCCGCCCTGGGCGGTGGTGTCGACGATGCCGTCGCCGTTGAGGTCGAACGTGCCGTTCGGGTTGTAGCCGTAGATGCCCTCCAGATAGGCGCAGCCCGCCGGGCCGACCGTCCGGTAGGTGGCGTCGACCTTCTTCGTTTCCGCGGTGTAGCGCAGGCCGAGCGTCAGCTTCAGCGCGTCGGTCAGCGTCACCACGTTGTGCGTGAAAAGAGCGATGCTTTCGGCATCCTGGTCGTAATAGTCGTGCAGGCCGGCGCCGAGCTGGTGCGTGTTGCCGGCGGCATAGGCGGGCGAGCCCGGCCGCACGAGCGGGATCGGGGCGAGCAGGTTGCGCAGGCCCGTCGCGCTGTTGAAGGGCAGATTGTAAAGCGAGAGGAACGCCTCGGTGTCGGTGCCGTCGAGCGTGGAGGTCTCGCGCGAGAGATTCTCGTTCGAGTAGAAGGCGCCGACGAGCCAGTCGATCCAGTCCGCCGAGCCGTTCAGGCGGAATTCCTGGGTGAAGGTCTTGAAGTGCTGGAAGCCGACGTCGGGGTCGGTCCACAGGAAATCGGCCGAGGTGTAGTCGGCGTCGCTGCCGCCTTCGAGCTTCCAGTCGCGATAGGCGGTGATCGAGGTGAAATTGGCCCAGCCGAAATCGTGGTTGACCTCCGCCGAGATGCCGTAGTCGTCGATCAACTGCGGATGCTTGCGGTTGGCATAGCCGATCTGCTGCTCGACCGTGTTGTGGTTGGCGGTGCCGTCATAGCCGTTGATCAGCCTGACGACGTCGTAGACGGTGCGGCCGAGCGCGCCGGGGCCGCCGGGGCGCAGCACCGCGGCGTAGCAGCATTCGTCGTCGCGGCTGGCGGCGTCGGCGATGATGCGCACCGAGGTCTTGTCGGCCGGCTTCCACAGGAACTGGCCGCGCAGCGTCCAGCTTTCCTTGTCGTTGCCGGAGCGCACGTCGGGCGTCGGGCCGGACAGGATGTCCATGTAGCCGTCGACCTTGCGGTAGGAGCCGAAGAGGCGGAAGCCGGCGACGTTCTCGACGATCGGCGCGGTGATGCCGCCGGTGAAGTACCAGCCGTCGAACGATTCAT
>JADZAI010000090.1 GCA_020852655.1 Alphaproteobacteria bacterium | reverse complement strand
GGCGTCAGCGAGCCGCCGATGTTCGAGACCAGAAAGATGAAGAAGACCACCACGTGGGCGTTGCGCTTGCGGTCGTCGTTGGCGCGCAGGAGCGGCCGGATCATGACCATGGAGGCGCCGGTCGTGCCGATCACGCTGGCCAGCAGGGCACCGATGGCCAGAATCGCCGTGTTGGTGCCGGGCGAGCCGTGCAGGTTGCCGGAGACGACGATGCCGCCCGCCACGGTGAACAGCGCGGTCAGGAGAAGGATGAACGGGATGTACTCGAGCAACGCCGTGTGGGCCAGCTCCTCCACCGCCATCATCGGCCCGCCATAGAGCGTGAGCGCCGCGACGATCAGGACGGCCCACAGCGCGGCGACCTTGCCGTGGTGATGCTCCCAAAAATGACCGGCCACGAGCGGGAAGAGCGCGATCGACAATAGGATGCCCGCGAAGGGCAAGGCCCAGGCCACGCCGAGCGCGGCGCCGTCGAGCGCGGCGGCGTGGGCGAAGGAGGGAGTCAAGGCAGCGGTGGCCGCGAGGATGGCCGGGTAGATCGGACGACGGCGTTTCATCTCGCTGGCGAGAATACAGGAAGGCCTGCGTGAGGGCTTCAGGAAACGTCGTGCCGTGCTGTCGTCATCGGCCCGATGCAACCGCGAGGCTGTGCGAGCTTTCGCCGGAACGTAAGACCAGCCGTATCTTTAATCGGGCACTTTTACTTCTACTTCTTCTTTGAACGGGCGAAGGCCGGCACCTGGAAACGCCGGCGGTAGGCGCCGGGGGTCATGCCGGTGACGCGTTTGAACAATCGGCGGAAGAAGGCGGCGTCCTCGTACCCGACCTTCCAACTGATCTCGTCGGCCGGCGCATCCGTGCGCTCCAGCCGGCGCTTGGCGTCCTCGATCCTCAGCCGCTGGACATAGTCGATCGGCGCGAAGCCGGTCGCCTCGGTGAAGCGCCGCTTGAACGTCCGCTCGGCCAGGCCCGAGCGCCGCACCATCTCCTCGACCGGGCTGGCGACGGAAAAGTGCGTCGAAAGCCAGGACTGCGCGTCCGCGATGGCGGCGTCGCCGTGATCCTCCCGCCCCTTGAAGACGATATAGGGGGCCAGCCCATCGTGATGCCACTGCAGTGCGAAATGGCGCGCCACGGTCTGGGCCGCCGTCGCGCCGACATGCCGGGCGATCAGATAAAGCACGAGGTCATGCCAGGTCATCGATGCGCCGGAACTGACAAGCTCCTCGCGCGCGCCCGAGACCACCAGCACGCGGTCGGGCCGCAGCGGCACGCGCGGGAAGGCGCGTGCAAAGGGCTCGGCGTAGGCCCAGTGGATCGTCGTCTCCCGGCCGTCGAAGAGTCCCGTCTCGGCCAGCAGGAACACGCCCGAACAGGCCGAACAGAGCAACGCGCCCTGGGCGTGCATGCGCCGGACCCAGTCGACAATTTGGGGATAGCGGCCTTGTGTCCAGCCGCCGGGCCCCAGCAGCACCGACGGCACGATGATGATATCCGTCGCCTCGATGTCCGAGACCGCCAGCCCGGCCTCCACCGGCACGCCGCTTGCCAGCATCACGCCGCCGCGCTTGGCCGCGACGATCTCGACCGCGAACGGCGGCGCGTCGGGAATCGACGGTTCGACGCGGCCGAGCATGCGGAACGCGCCCAGCACGTCATAGATGCCGGTCAACGTCGAGATGACCGCATCGGGGATCGCGACGAGGCTGACATGCAGCGGCCGCGCGGCTGCCGACATGCGAGGGGCTCCTGGCACGAAAGAACCGTCGATGGCCAGTCTCGCACTCCCGCACCAAACGGCCAATCGCCATCCTGCCGCCCGTCTCAGCGCGAAACGGCGCGAAAGCCAAAAATGGAGCGAACAATGACGGTCAATCAATCGAAGCTCGACGCACTTGTCGGGCGCCTTTTCGGGGACCTTTCGGGCGGGTACGGCGGCGTCATGGCGAGCCTGGGCGACAAGCTCGGCCTCTACCGTGCGATGGCCGGCGCCGGCCCCTTGAGTTCGCAGGAAGTCGCCCGGCGCAGCGGCTGCAGCGAGCGCTACGTGCGCGAATGGCTCAATTCCCAGGTGACCGGCGGCTATGTCGACTACTACCCATCGTCCCAGACCTACGAGCTGACGCCGGAGCAGGCTATGGTCCTCGCCGAAGACACGAGCCCGGTGTTCCTGCCGCATGCCTGGCGAGTCGTCGCGTCCATGTGGACCGACGAACCTAAGACGCTCGAGGCCTTCAAGACCGGCAAGGGCGTAAGCTGGGGCGAGCACGACGAGCAACTCTTCTGCGGCGTCGCCGCCTTCTACCGCAACAGCTACAGAGCGAGCCTGGTCCAGGAATGGCTGCCCGCGCTCACAGGCGTGACGACCAAACTCGAGAAGGGCGCCAAGGTGGCCGATGTCGGCTGCGGGCACGGCTATTCGACCGTCCTGATGGCGAAGGCCTTTCCCCAGAGCCGCTTCTGGGGCTTCGACGTGCATGAAGGGTCGATTGAAGCCGCCCGTCAGGTGGCGCGCGAGGCGGGCGTGGAGGATCGCGTCCGCTTCGAGGTCGCGAAGGCGGATACATACGCCACGCACGGCTATGACCTGATCTGCTTCTTCGACTGTCTGCACGACATGGGCCGGCCCGTCGAAGCGACGCGCCATGCGGCAAGGGCGCTGGCCAAAGACGGCACGCTCATGGTGGTCGAGCCGTTCGCCAGGGATCGCGTCGAGGACAATATCAATCCCGTCGGCCGGCTCTACTACGCAGCGTCGACCACCATGTGCTGCGCCCACGCGATATCGGAGAACGGCACCCACGTTCTCGGCGCCCAAGCGGGACCAAGGCAGCTCGACGCCGTCCTGAAGTCGGCAGGCTTCGGAACCGTGCGCCATGCCGCCGAGACGCCGTTCAATCTGATCATCGAGGCGCGCCGGTGATGTGATTCCGTGACGAGGGCTTCGTTACGACGTGATCTGCCAGGCCGAATCAACCCGGCCTGGCAGATCACGGGAACTTCCCGGCAGGGCATAGCGATCCACGGATCGGGAAAACTACGCCGTGCCGCCGGAGGCGAGCCGCGGCCGCAGATAGCCCAGACAACCCTCCAGGGTGGTGAGCTGGGGGTAATCGGCTTCCGGGATGTCCAGTCCTGTCTGCTGGTGCAGCGCGATGATGAAGTTCAGAAAATCCATCGAGTCGATCTCGAACTGGTCGCGGAACGTTTGACTGGGCTCGATGGCGACGCCGGCGAGTTCGGGTGCGACGGATTCGAGCGCGCGGCGGACGACGGCGATCAACCGATCGTCGTTCATAGCTTGCCGGGCTCCTGCAGCAGCCGTCCCATGATCTCGAGGAAACGGGCGCCCTGGATTCCGTTGCTGGCCCGGTGATCCGCGGCCAACGAGATGCGCAGAACCTGGCGCGGTTCGATCCGGCCATCGACGACCCAAGCCCGTTGGACGATCCCGCCCATGCCGACGATGGCGACCTGGGGCGGATAGATCACCGGAAAGATGGTATCGGCGATGCTTTCGCCGAGGCTGGTGACCGTCGCGGTAGAATCGGACAGTTCGGAGCTTCGCAGCCCGCCGCGCCGGGCGCGCGCGACGAGGTCCGACAGGTTCCGCATGAGCTGTTCCGCGTCCATCCGGTCGGGGTGGTGCAAGGCCGGCGCCACCAGCCCGCCGCCACGCAAGGAAATCGCGACGCCCAGGTGGATCTCGTCGCTCGGCAGGAATGCGCCATCCCTCCAAAAGCCGTTCAACACCGGCATCTGGCGCAAGGCCAGCGCCACCACCTTGAGCAACGGCGCCATCGCCAGCAACCGCTCCGGCGGCGCGCGGCCGGCGTTCCGTTCGGCAACCCAATCCAGCAGCGCCGACACATCGTAGGAGGCTTCCAGGTAATAGTGTGGAATTTCGCGCTTGGACCGGGACATGGCGGCGGCGATCGCCTTGCGCATGTCGGCAGCCGGGCTTCGCGCGCGGGCGGCACGCTCGACGTCCTCGAACGACACGGCGCCACCCGGGCCGGTGCCGGCGATGGCTGCCAAATCGACCCCGAGCGATTCCGCCCGCCTGCGGGCGCGCGGCGAGATGCGCGCCCGTTCTGCGGTCACCGCCGGCGGTATCTCCGGCGTTTCACCGGGTGTCGGCAGGGGGCGGGAGGGCGGCGTCGGAGCGGCGGCGAGTTCCTCCGCGCCCCGAATCCGCGCCAACACGGTACCCACGGGCACCTTTTGTCCGACCGGGACCTCGATCGTCTCGATCACGCCGTCCTGGAACACTTCGATCTCGATCGCGCCTTTTTGCGTTTCGACGACGGCGATGATGTCGCCGCGCGCGACCCGCTCGCCGGGGTGCCGCCGCCATTCGACAAGCGTGCCGGCATCCATGTCGGCGCCGAGCGAGGGCATGCGGAACTCAGCCACGGGTCGCCAACGCAGCCGCGACGATGGCGCCGACTTGGGGCAGTGCGGCTTGCTCAAGATGCTGGGGATACGGGATTGGCACCTCCGCGCCGCACACGCGCGCGACCGGCGCGTCCAGCTCATAGAAAGCGCGCTCCATGATCCGTGCGCTGATTTCGGCTGCAAGACCGACGGATCGCCATCCCTCGTCCACGACGACGGCGCGGTGTGTCTTCACGATGGAAGCGATGATCGTGGCTTCGTCGAGCGGGCGAAGCGTGCGCAGGTCGATCACTTCCGCCGAGACGCCGCCATGCGCGAGCTCCTCGGCGGCGGCCAGGGCCTTGTGAACGCTCGCGCCGTAGGCAATCAGCGTCACATCCGTGCCCTCGCGCCGGACAGCGGCGTGGTCGATGTCCATGAACGAAGGCCGCTCCGGCAAATCACCTTCGAGATTGTAGAGCGTGGCATGCTCGAAGATGACCACGGGGTCCGATTCCGCCAAGGCGGCGCCCAGCATGTGGCGGGCGTCCTCGATGGTCGCGGGCGCCACGACCCGTATGCCGGGGACATGGGCATACCAACATTCCAGGCTGTGGGAGTGCTGCGCGGCCAATTGGCGGCCGGCGCCGGTCGCCATCCGGATCACCAGCGGCACGGAGAGCTGGCCCCCGGACATGTGCCGGAGGGTGGCGGCGTTGTTGACGATCTGGTCGAGCGCGAGGAGGCTGAAATTGACCGTCATGATCTCGACGATCGGGCGCATGCCACCCAGGGCCGCACCAATTCCCGCGCCAACGAACGTACCCTCGCTGAGCGGCGTGTCGCGGATCCGCTCCTCGCCGAACTCCGCAAGGAGGCCCTTGCTACAGGCATAGGTGCCGCCATAGCGGCCGACGTCCTCGCCTATGAGGAAGACGCGCGGATCCTTGGTCAGCGCCTCGCGCAAGGCCTCCCGGACGGCTTCCCGATAGGTCGTCTTCATGGCACGGCCGGCGCGCGGGCGTATACGTCCCGCGTCAGATCCTCGATCGGTTCCCAGCTTCCGGCCTCGGCGAACGAGACCGCGTCCGTGATCTCCGCCGCAATGTCGCGCTCGAGGGTCGCGATATCGGCCTCGTGGAGCAAGCCAGCCGTATCCGCCCACGTGGTGAACAAGCGGATCGGATCCCGCTTCTTCGCCTCCTCGACCTCGGCCTTGTCCCGGTACAGTTCGGGGTCGAACATGGAGTGCGCGCGGAAGCGATAGGTGCGATTCTCGAGGAAATAAGGCCCCTTGCCGGCCCGAACGGCCGCCGCCGCCCGCCGCGCCGCCGCTTCCACGGCGACCACGTCCATGCCGTCCACGACCTCCGCGGGGATGCGATAGCTTTCCGCATGGCGGCGGATATCCGTTTCCGATTCCGAACGGACGAGCGCCGTTCCCATGGCATAGAAGTTGTTCTCGCATACGAACAGGACGGGCAACCTCCACAACGCGGCGAGGTTGAGGGATTCGTTGAAGGTTCCTTCCGCCGCGGCGCCCTCGCCGAAGAAGCAGGCCGTCACCCGCACGATCCCCCGCATCTTGTCGGCGAGGGCCAAGCCGATGGCCAAGGGCAGCGCGCCGCCGACGATCGCATTGCCGCCATAGAAGCG
>JADZAI010000089.1 GCA_020852655.1 Alphaproteobacteria bacterium | reverse complement strand
GCCGCGCGGACCGTCGAAACGCTCTGGAACGCCATCGCCGACGCCATTCCCCTCTTCACCCCAACCGAATGCGCAAACTACTTCAGCGCTGCCGGATATGACCGCGATTAAAATGAATCCGCTCTAGGATGCGGAGCGGGGGGCCCTGGGCTGCGTGGCGGCGGCCTTGACGTCCTGCGCGGCGTCCTTGTGGACGATCAGCACGGCGTCCGGCGTTTCGACGACGATGAGATCCTGCACGCCCACAAGGGCGACATGGCGCGAGGTGGCGCGCACGTAGCAGTCCCTGGCGCCGAAGCTGTGGGCGTCGCCGATCAGCGTGTTGCCTGCGGCATCGCGCGCCGCGAGGTCCTTGAGCGACAGCCACGAGCCGACATCGTTCCAGCCCATGTCGACGGGCACGACGGCGGCATGGGCGGTCTTCTCGGCCACGGCATAGTCGATCGACTCGCCGGGGCAGGCGGCCCAGAGCGCGGGGTCGAGATGCACCATCGGCCCGTCGCGCCGCGCCGCGCGCCAGGCCGCTTCGGCCGCCCCCGCGATGTCGGGCCGGTGGGTGCGCAGTTCGTGCAGGTAGACATCGGCACGGAACACGAAGATGCCGGCATTCCAGTAGCAACCGCCCTCGGCGAGCAGGCGGTGGGCGGCGTCGATGCCGGGCTTTTCGATGAAGCGGGCGACCTCGTAGCCGCCCCCGAGCGCCGCGCCGCGCCGGATATAGCCGTAGCCGGTATGGGGACCCTCCGGCACGATGCCGAGCGTCACGATCGCGCCCTGCGCCGCGAGTGTGCAGGCGTCGGCCAGCGCCGCGCGAAACGCCTCGGGCCTGGCGATGTGATGATCGGAGGGCAGCAGGACGACGACGGTGTCCGGCCGCGCGTCGGCTGCCGCGAGGGCGGCGAGCGCGGCGGCCGGCGCCGTGTTGCGGCCCGAGGGTTCGAGGATGATCTCTGCGTCGGCCGCGCCGGCGAGGGCGGCATGCTCCGCCGCCGTCGCGCCGAAGGCCGCGGCGGTGAGGATGAGCGGCCGCCCGGCGCCCGGCATCTCGATCGCCCGGGCGACGGTCTCGGTCAGCATCGAGCGCGCGCCGACCAGCGCGTGGAACTGCTTCGGCGCCGCGTCGCGCGACAGCGGCCACAGCCGCGTCCCCGCGCCGCCGCAGAGGATCGCGGCCCGCAGCGGCGGTGCGGACGCGGCTTCGGTCCCGCCGGCGGCGGGCGAACGAGGCGGCATGGTCTCAGACGGCATGCGCGGGAAGACCTGACACGGAGGACCCGGACGCCCCGGGGGCGGGCCGCAACAGCGCAACGAGGGCATCGAGGAGCAGCTTCACGCGGGCCGGTGTGAAGCGGCGCGGTTCGATGGGCATCATCATCATCCAGCCGTCGCCGATCGCCCCGAGATGGTCGGCGAGGACATCGGGCGGCACGTCGCTGCGAATGGCCCCGGCCGCCTGCTGCCGCGCCAGGATGCCGGCGAGGATCTTGCGGTAGCGCGCATAGCGCTTCTGGTAGATCGCAGCGAGCGCCGGTTCATGGCGCGCCACGGCGAGAAGCTGGAAACTGGCGAGCCATATGTCGGAATCGGAGCTGAGGGCCAGCCAGCGTTCGAAATGCGGCTTGATGTCCGCCAGTCGGTCGCCGTCCGCGAGGATGTCGTCGAACGCATCGAACATGTGCTCGACGATGTCGCGGACCATCGCGTCCTTGTTTTCGAAATAATAGTTGACGGCGCCGGTCGTGTGCCCCGCCTCCTGCGCCACCTTGCGCAGCGAGGCGCCGCCATAGCCGGCCCGCGCGATCACCCGGACGCCGGCGGCCAGCAATTCCTTGCGCTTCGCCTCGCGGTCGCCGACGGGCCGGCCCCGGCCGCGGGACGGCTTCGGTTTCGGCGGCGGCGTGCTCAATCGTGGGTCGGTATTCATGCGTCGGCGGAAGCTAGCGGATTCCGTCCCGCGCGCACAATTGACATATCCCGCTTGCAAAACGGCAAAGGACCAGCCGGAACGACTCCCCGCGTCTTCCGGCCGCCGTCAGGCTGGGGCGGCCCGAAATCGGGCGCGGGCCGCCTTCGCGTCAGATGAAGTCGCCGGGGTCCAGCGTGCCGGTCATGTTTTCGAGCTGGAAGACCCAGTCCTGGTTCGCCTGGTAGCCGGCGACGCCGTTGGCGTCGACGATCAGGTAGACGGTGTTGGCGACATTCTGGTTGCCCCCGGATGGGTCGAACAGCACCGCCTGGCCGGCGCCGAGTTTCGCGGCGGTGACGGCGGCGGTGAGGTCGGCGTTGAAGGTGGCGGTGGAGAGATTGCCGCCGTCGATCTGCGCGCGGACGGCCGCGACGGTGCCGGGCAGGTCGATCCTGTCCTCGCCATTGAGATCGATGCGGTCGATGACGTCGCGGGTGACGCCTGTGGAATCGTTGAGGATGTTGAAGACCAGGATGTCCTGCTCGCCGTCGACACCGGGCACCAGCTTGTCGCGCTGGGTGCCGCCGGTGAGGCGGTCCGCTCCCGCGCCGCCTTGCAGCGTGTCACCGCCGGCCGCGCCGCTGATCGTGTCGTTGCCGCTCAGGCCGGCGAGCACATTGTTCGCGGTGTTGCCGTTGATCGTGTTGGCGAGCTCATTGCCGGTGCCGTTGATCGCCGCCGTGCCTGTGAGGAACAGACGCTCGACCTCCGCCGCCAGCGCGGAGACGGTCGCATCGCTCTGCACGGTATCGACGCCGCCGCCCGCGGTCTCGACGATCGTGTCGCCGGTGACGTTGACGTAGGTGTCGTTGCCGGAACCGCCGGCCAGGCTGTCGGCGTCACCGCCGCCGGTCAGCGTATCGTTGCCGTCGCCGCCGCGCAGCGTATCGGCGCCGCCGCCGCCGTTGAGGCCATTGGCGCCGGTATTGCCGGTGATGAGGTTGTTCAGCGCGTTGCCGGTGCCGCCGAGCCCGCCGGAGCCGGTCAGCGTCAGGTTCTCGATATTGGCAAAGCCGGCGAGCGACAGGGTCGCGGCGCTCTGGATCGTATCGGTGCCGGCATTCGCGGCTTCGACGATCACGTCGCCGGCGGCATAGACATAGGTATCGTTGCCCGCGCCTCCGGTCATCGTGTCGTTCCCGGCGCCGCCGTCGAGCGTATCGTTCCCGGCCGCGCCGCTGCCGAGCTCCGGGGCGCCGTAGGCGGAGACGTTGATCCGATAAGCCTGGCCCGAGAACATCGGGAACGAGGTCGGCGCGCCGAACTGCATGCCGCCGAAGAAGGCGATGCCGAGATAATAGGTGCCGGCGGCCGGCACGGTGTAGGTGAGCAGCGAGTCGTAGACCTCCGTCGAGCCGCCGCCGCCCGCCGTGACGAGCGAGTCGTTGCTCCACGCGACCTTCGTGCCGTTCTGGTCGTAGAGTTCCAGCAGCGGGTCGAGGCCGTTGGTCGTGCCGTCGATGTCGAAGCGCAGCGTCGTCCCGGCGGCGACGGTGACGCGGTACCAGTCGTAGTTATTGTCGCCGACGCCGACGACCGAGACATGCGGGGCCGTGGTCGAATCGAGGATGTCGGCATTCGCGGTCAGCGCGAAATGCCCGTCGAGCGGGATGGCATAGGCCGGGATGACGTTGCCGGCGCCGGCGTTCTTCACGACCTGGCCGTCGCCGTTGCTGTTGACGCCCGAGGCGCTGCCGGGCCTGGCGTCGCCGTAGAACGTGTCGGCGCCGTCGCCGCCGATCAGCCGGTCGTTCCCGGCCCCGCCGATCAGTTCGTCGGCGCCGCCGTTGCCGCTCAGCATGTTGGCCGCCTGGTTGCCGACGATGCGGTCATTGCCCGAACCGCCATTGGCGTTCTCGATCAGCGAGCGCAGATCGCCCCGATAGAGCAGCGCGTTGGCGACGTTGCCGGGCGCGATCGCGGTGCCGAAGGTCTTCGCCTGGTGGTTGACGAGCTGGGCGGTGGAGAAGGTCGAGAAGGCGCCCGGCGCAAGGTCGATGTTCAGCGCGGTCGTGTAGTTGGAGAGGTCGTAGGTATCGACGCCGTTACCGTCCCACAGCGTCATGAAAATCTTGTTCGACGACGGCGCCGCCTTCAGCACGCCGTCGACATAGTGCCGGCCGGTAGCCGGGTCCCAGGTGTAGACGGTGTCGCCGGCGTTGCTGTTGAAGTTCGCGCCGTAGAGATACTGCAAGGCCGCGATGTCCTGCTGCATATAGGTCTGCGGCTGGTTGAACTCGTCCGCCTCGCCGTCGCCGGAATCGCTGGGCTGTTCGCCGGCATTCGTCGGGTCGGAGCGATAGGTCATCAGCGACCAGGCCTGGCCGTCGCGCTCGCCGGTCAGTTCGACGGAGCCGAAGCGCTGCCCGCCGCCGGCCGGCGGGTCGATGTGGCTGATGGCCTCGGTCGTGTAGTTGCTGTGCCCGTGCTTCAGGCCCATGGCGTGGCCGAGCTCGTGCATCAGCGTCGCCATGCCCCAGTTGCCGACCGCCGGTGTCGCGTAGAAGGGCTCGCCGCTGGTGCCGAACCACACATCGCCCGCCTTCGCCTCGCTCGACGGGAAATAGGCCTGCGCGGTCGGGACGGCGCCCGCCGCGGTGCTCTGCGCGAAGCGGATCGTCGCGTGCTGGCTGGCGGTCTCGGCGATCGGGGTGAAGGTCAAATTGGTGTAGGACGAGATCAGGTCAAGCGCATAGCGCGCCGCGGCCTGCTGCGCCGCATTGAAGGCCTGGAAGCCGGCCGCCTCGTTATCCGCGCCCGCGGGATAACTGACGTATTGGCCGGCGCTGGTCGGGAAGCTGTAGGTGAGATTGGTGACCGTCCAGCGGGCGCCGATCAGCACCGCGTCGATGTCGCGGTCGCCGCTGAACTCATACCGTCCGTTGGCGGCGTTGAAGGTCTGGGCGATGAGTTCCGACTTCCCGGCGCCGAGGCCCTGGAGCGTGTAGGGCGAGGGCGCGGCGGGAAGACCCTGACGCAGCTCGAAGAGCGGCGGCGTTCCCTCCGCCGGGCGCTGGGCCAGAGGAAAGCCGGCGATTGCGGAGGCCATGTTGGCGGCGAAATCCGGGATCATCTGGTGCCATCCTGTCCGACGCGCACCGGACGCAGGGCTCCCGGACAGGTGCCCGTGCGGCCGGCACCCTGTTCAGCGCAGAATATCCGGAAATCGGATCACCGGACCATGACGTTACGTCATCTTTCTCGCCCGCGCGGCCTCGCCCCGGCGGGCTTGCCGTTGGCCGCGGCCAAGTCCGGGACTAAGACCTGCCCTACCCACAACACACAACGGGAGAAACGCCATGGATTTCAGTATTCCCGCCGACTTGCAGGCCTATCTGAAGAAGATCGACGACTTCATCGAACGCGAGATCGTGCCGCTCCAGCGCCAGGACGACAACGAACGCTTCTTCGACTATCGGCGCGAATGGGCCCGCACGGATTTCGAGAACGGTGGATTGCCGCGCGAGGAGTGGATCGCGCTGATGGCCGAAGCCCGCCGGCGCGCCGACGAAGCCGGTTTCTATCGTTTCGCCATGCCGAAGGAGTTCGGCGGCCAGGACGGCTCGAATGTCTGGATGACGGTCATCCGCGAGCATCTGGCGACCAAGGGCCTCGGCCTCCACTACGACCAGCAGAACGAGCACTCGGTGGTCGGCAACAATCCGTTCCTGGTGATGTTCCGCGATTTCGGCTCACCGGCGCAGAAGGAGGAGTTCATCTCCGGCATGCTGAAGGGCACGCGCCGGGTGACCTTCGGCCTCACCGAGCCGCGCCACGGATCGGATGCCACCCACATGGAGACGCGCGCCGTGCCCGAGACGCGCGACGGCGTCGAAGGCTGGCTGATCAACGGCGAGAAGATGTGGACGAGCGGCTTCAATCACGCCACGCATAGCTGCCTCTTCGCGCGCACCAGCGGCAAGGACGGTTCGGCACGCGGGTTGACCTGTTTTCTGGTCAAGGCCGACGCGCCCGGCGTGCAGGTCGAGGAGTATCTTTGGACCTTCAACATGCCGACCGATCATCCGCGCGTCAGCTTCACCAATGTGTGGGTGCCGGCGACGGATATCTTCGGGCCGCCCGAAGGCGGGCTCGCGCTGGCACAGGGCTTCGTGCACGAGAACCGCATTCGCCAGGCGGCGGGGTCACTGGGCGCTGCGGTCTACTGCATCGAGGAAAGCGTCAAGTATGCACGCGTCCGCAGGCCGTTCGGCAAGTCGCTCTCCGAGAACCAGGCGATCCAGTGGCCGCTGATCGAGCTCCACACCCAGTGCGAGATGCTGCGCCAGCTCATCCGCAAGACGGCGTGGGAGATGGACCAGATGACCCATCCCGAGGTCGAGAAGAAGATCTCGGACAAGGTCTCGATGTGCAATTACTGGGCGAACAGGCTGTGCTGCGAGGCGGCCGACCGCGCCATCCAGACGCATGGCGGCATCGGCTATTCCCGGCACAAGCCCTTCGAGCACATCTATCGCCATCACCGGCGCTATCGCATCACGGAAGGAACGGAAGAGATCCAGATGCGCAAAGTCGGCGCCTATCTGTTCGGCTATATGGGGCCGCGCAAGGAATGGATGTCGAAGCTGACCGACGCGGATGTCGACTATCGCAGCCCGCTGTCGCCGCCGAGCGTCCCCCGCAAGTTCGCCCGCTAGGGACGGACGGGGTGCGGACGGCGTGTCCGCACCCTGCCTTGCGCCTGTGCCGGCGCGGAGGCGCGGCCCTAGCGGCTCCGATGGAGGATTTCGAGCGCCTGCCCCGCCTGGAGCGCGACGCCGCGATTGTCGGTGCCCGCGCGGTTCGCGTCGGAGATGCCGTCCAGCGCGCGCTTCAGCACGCCCTGCCCGATCGAGGCGAGGCGGAAGATCGAGAAGGCCAAATAGAAATCGAAATCGTCGATCCCGTCGCGCCCGGTACGCCTGCAATATTGCGCGACATAGTCGGCCTCGCTCGGGATGCCGGAGGCCTTGAAGTCGACGCCCTTCAGCGTGCCGAAAATGGGCGAGTCCGAGTGATAGATGACGCAGTTATAGGCGAGGTCCGCGAGGGGGTGGCCGATCGTCGACAGCTCCCAGTCCAGAATCGCGACGATGCGCGCCTCGGCCGGGTGGAACATGATGTTCTCCGGCCGGTAGTCGCCATGCGCGATGGAGGTCGTGTCGTCGCGGGGGATGCGCCGGGGCAGTTCCTCGATCAGCCGCTCCATCGCCGGGATGGGGCCCGTCTCGGCGCCGCGATATTGCGTCGTCCAGCGGGCGATCTGGCGTTCGAAATAATTGCCCGGCTTGCCGTAATCGCCGAGGCCGATGGCCCGATAGTCGACGCCGTGCAGCCGGGCGAGGACGGCATTCAGCTCGTCGTAGACCGCCGTGCGCGCGGCCGGAGACAGACCGGGGAGTTGGGCATCGCGGAAGATGCGGCCCTCCACGAAGTCCATCACATAGAACATCGTGCCGATGACGCTGTCGTCGGTGCAGAGATGGCGCATCCGCGGCACCGGCACATCGGTGTGCTCGCCGAGGGCGCGCATCACCCGGAACTCGCGGGCGACCTGATGGGCGCTCGGCAACAGCTTGCCGGCCGGCTTCTTGCGCAGGACGTAGCGGCCGGCATCGGTCGTCAGGATGAAGGTCGGATTGGACGAGCCGCCCTTGATCTGGCTGACGTCGAGGCCCGCACCGAAGCCGCCGATCTCCCTGCGGAGATAGGCGGCGAGCCGATCCGAGTCGAAGGGTGAAGCCTGCTGTGCCGACAAGATGAACTCCGATGTGACCCGATAGCGAATGGGGCCAACAAGCGCGCTCCGTCGCGACCGTCAAGGTGACTCGGCCCCGCGGGGCGGTGTCGGGGCCGATGTCTTCGCCCCGGCGCGACCGCTCACCAGGGCGGCGCGTTCGCGTCCATCGCGGGATTGAGCACGCATTCGAACGGCATGAAATTCCCGCCCGACCGGAGCGGGCGGAACGAGAGCTCCTTCTCGCGCCAGTACGAGACTCCCTCCAGCCCGCCGCTGGTCATCTGCATCATGCCGTCGGCCGTATTGTAGGTGTAGGCGCCTGTCCCGCCATCGCCATCGCGATAGGTCCCGGCGTCAAGCAACGCGAAGGACGGCACGATCGCCGCGCGGGGGCCGAAGCATTGATAGACGCCGAACCGCAGCGGATGGGCCGCGTGTTCGATCGGGTATGGCCGATCATGATACTCTTCGGCCGACGCTGCCCACAGGCCGAGGGCGAGCGCACAGCCGAGCCCCGCTTTCACGATCGTGCGCATTCGCGCCTCCTCGCTGAACCGGCGTTTCGCCATGCCGGCTGGAAGGGCATCATGCGGCATCCGCCCGCGAAGACAATCCCGTCGGGTGGCGCGCGCGTATGACGGCTGCTTGGCCACAGGGTGGGAAAATCCAGAGCCGTGTCATTTCGGCAGATGTCGTGAGAGGCGAAGAACGCGTCCGTGCCGGCCGGTGGTTGGGGAACTAGGATTCGAACCTAGACAACTGGAATCAGAATCCAGGGTCCTACCGTTAGACGATTCCCCATCGCCGCGTTCCCGCGCGGGCGCGGGGGTGGGTTGGTAGCGAAGGCGCCTGCGACATGCAACCCCTTTCCCTTAAGGAAGGCGGCTAGGAACGCCCCGCTCCGGGACGGGCATTTCGCGCAGGATGCGGCGGATCTGGTCGGCGATCCAGGGGTCGTCGAGAAGCTCGGGTGCAAGCCCTTCGGCGGCGAGCAGAGACTTGAGGCCGGTGAGCTGTTGGCAGGTCCCGCTCCGCGCCAAGGCTACGGCCCGCTCGAAGGTACGCATGGCGGTCAGCGGGTCTCCCTGCGTTTTTGCCCGCGACCGCTGCCGGGCCGGCGCGAACTACCGGCTCGAACGTGGATCGCCCGAGACTCCTGAAATGCAATCAGCGGGTTTCCGTTCCGCTTCGGGGCTGGAACGTGCGGCGATGCGCTATGCTTCCCGGACATGAGCAACGAGACGCATACGGGCGGCGGACAGGCGGGCAATGCCGGGACGCGCGGGACGCCGCCGCCGCAATCGCTGAAGGAACGGGTCGGCGCGCTGCGCAACGTGCCGGCCTTCATCGCGATGGTCTGGCGGACGAGCCGGCTGCTGACGGCCTCGTCGCTGGCGCTGCGGCTGGTCCGCGCGCTGGTGCCGGTGGCGACGCTCTATGTCGGCAAGCTGATCATCGACGAGGTCGTGCTGCTGGTGCAGCAGGGCGACCATCCCGCAACGCTGGAGGGCTGGCTGTCGGGCGGCCGGGCGACGCCGCTGATCCTGCTGCTGCTGGCGGAGTTCGCCCTGGCGGTGCTGGCCGACGGGCTCGGCCGCGTCGTTTCGCTGGCCGACGGGCTGCTCGGCGAGCGGGTCAGCAACGCGTCGAGCATCCGCCTGATGGAGCACGCCGCGACGCTGGACCTGGAGGATTTCGAGGACGCCGAGTTCCAGGACCGGCTGGAGCGCGCGCGGCGCCAGACCAGCGGGCGCATGACGCTGATGAGCCAGCTCCTCGGCCAGGCGCAGAGCATCGTCACGGTGGTGAGCTTCGGCGCCGGGCTGGTGTTCTATGCGCCGTGGCTGATCGTGCTGCTGCTCGTGGCGCTGCTGCCGGTGTTCCTGGGCGAGGCGCATTTCAACGCGCGCTCCTATTCGCTCGACTTCGTGCGCACGCCCGAACGGCGCGAGCTCGATTATCTGCGCCAGACGGCGGCGAGCGTGGAGACGGCGAAGGAGGTCAAGATCTTCGGCCTCAACGGTTTCCTGATCGAGCGCTATCGCCGGCTCGCCACAGCCTTCTACGCGGCGAACCGCAAGCTGGCGGTGCGGCGGGCGGCGTGGGGCGCGCTGTTCACGACGATCGGCGCGATCGGCTATTACCTCGCCTATGCCTATATCGCATGGCGGACGCTGACCGGCGCCTTCACGATCGGCGACCTCACCTTCCTCGCCGGCTCGTTCCTGCGTTTGCGATCGCTGCTGGAGGATCTGCTCACCGGTTTCTCCACGACCGCAGGCCAGGCGCTCTATCTGAACGATCTCTTCTCGTTCTACGAGGTCGCGCCGGAGATCCACTCACCCGCCGATCCCCGCCCCTTCCCCGCGCCGCTCCGCGAGGGCTTCGTCTTCGAGAATGTCGGCTTCATCTATCCGGGCGCCGAGCGCTGGGCGGTGCGGCATCTCAGCTTCCGGCTGAAGGCGGGCGAGGTGCTGGCGCTGGTGGGCGAGAACGGCGCGGGCAAGACGACGCTCGTGAAGCTGCTCGCGCGCCTCTACGACCCGGACGAGGGGCGCATCCTGCTCGACGGGCACGATCTCAAATCCTACGACCTCGATGCGCTGCGGGCGAATATCGGCGTCATCTTCCAGGACTTCGTGCGCTACAATCTGACCGCCGCGGAGAATATCGCGGTCGGCCGCATCGCGGCGCGGCACGACCGGGCGCGCATCGAGGCCGCGGCGCGCCGCAGCCTCGCCGACGACGTCATCCGCCGCCTGCCCGGCCGCTACGACCAGATGATCGGCAAGCGCTTCCGCAACGGCGTCGAGCTTTCGGGCGGCGAGTGGCAGAAGCTGGCGATCGCCCGCGCCTATATGCGCGAGGCGCAGGTGCTGATCCTCGACGAGCCGACGGCGGCGCTGGACGCGCGGGCCGAGTTCGAGGTGTTCCAGCGCTTCAAGGAGCTGAGCGAGAGCAGGACGGCGATCCTCATCTCGCACCGCTTTTCCAGCGTGCGCATGGCCGACCGCATCCTCGTGCTCGCCGAAGGCCGGGTCGAGGCCTCCGGCACGCACGCCGAGCTGATGGCGGAGGGCGGCCGCTATGCCGAGCTGTTCGAGCTCCAGGCGGCCGGATACCGCTGAGCGTTCAGAAGAAGTCGGCCGGTTCGAGCGTGCCGGACATCCCCTGGAGCTGGAACACGTAATCCTTCCCCGCCTGGTAGCCCGCGACGCCGTTCGCATCGACGATGAGATAGACCGTGTTGCCGTAGTCGGCCGTCCCGGCGCTGGGGTTGAACAGGACCGCCTGCCCTGCCCCCATCTTCGCCGCGGAGATGGCCGCGACGAGATCCGCATCGAAGCTCGCCTCGTTCAGCGTTCCGATCGTCACCGCCGCCGCGATGCCGGTGGGGACGACAGGCAGGTCGAACACGTCCTCGCCGTTGAGGTCCATGCCGAGGACGATGTCGCGCAGCACGCCGGTCGACTGCGAGACCGAGGTGGCGCGGATGATATCGACGTTGCTGTCGGTCCCGGGGGTCAGGCGGTCGGCACCGGCGCCGCCGAACAGAATGTCCGCGCCGAGGCCGCCGTTGAGACGGTCGTCGCCCGCGCCGTCGTTCAGGATGTCGTTGCCGTCTCCGCCGTTCAGCACGTTGCTCGCGGCGTTTCCGGTGAGGAGATTGTCGAGCGCGTTGCCCGTGCCGTCGCTCGCCGTGCCGGTCAGCGTCAGCCGCTCGACATTGGCGGCGCCTGCGAGCGAGAAGGAGACGTCGCTGAGCACGGTGTCGGTGCCCTGACCCACCGCTTCGAGGATCGTATCGCCGGTCGGGTTCAGGTAGGTATCGTTGCCGACGCCGCCGTTGAGCTGGTCGAGGCCCGCGCCGCCGTCCAGCGTGTCGTTACCGGTGGCGCCGTTAAGCGTGTCGTTGCCGTCGCCACCGCTGAGCGTGTTGGCCGCGGTATTGCCGTTGAGGAGGTTGGCGAGCCCGTTGCCGGTTCCCGTCAGGGCGGCGCCGGTAAGCATCAGGCGTTCGATGGCGGCGAACGGCACCAGCGAGAAACTGATATTGCTCTGGATCGTGTCCGTACCCTGGCCGGCGAGTTCGACGACGCTGTCGCCGTCGACGTTGACATAGACGTCGTTGCCGAGCCCGCCCGTCAGCGTATCGGCCCCGGCGTTGCCGCTGAGCGTGTCGTTGCCGCCGCCGCCGGTCAGGGCATTGGCGCCGGCATTGCCGGTGAGGGCGTTGTCGCCCTCGTTGCCGGTGGCGTCGATCGCGGCGGCGCCGGCGAGCACGATATTCTCGATATTGACGTATCCGGCGAGCGTGGTGGTGACGTTGCTCTGCACCGTGTCGCTGCCGCCGTCGGCCGCCTCGATGATGAGGTCCGACGCGGTCGGGTTGATGTAGGTATCGTTGCCGAGGCCGCCGGCAAGGGTGTCGTTGCCGGCGCCGCCGTCGAGCCGGTCGTCGCCGTCGCCGCCGTGCAGCACGTCCTGGCCGCCGCCGCCGAGGAGCGTATCGTTGCCGCCGAGGGCCTGGACGTGGTCGTCGCCGGCCCCGAGCGTCAGGGCGTCGCCGTATCCCGAGCCGTAGATGTCGAAGGCCTCGACGCCGGTGACGCTGCCGTGGACGATGCCGTCGACGACGAAATTATAGGCTGTCGTCGCGGAGGCGCCGACGGCAAGCGTGACCCCGGCGACGGCTTCGTAAAGGCTGACATAGGCGCGGTCGATGCCGGCGCCGCCCAGATAGCGCGCGAAGTGGTCGCCGAGGAGGCGGTCGTCGCCCGCCCCGCCGTCGAGGGAATCGGCCGAGCCGTCGCCGAAGTCGCGGTAATCCGTGCTGCTGTCCTCGAAGGTCGCGTAGTCGACGGGCTCCGCGACGGCGAAGAGGACGTCGTTGCCGTTGCCGCCGGACAGGCTGTCGGACTGGTCGCCGCCGCCCAGCGTGTCGTGGCCTTCGCCGCCGAGGACGCTGTCGTCGCCGGCGCCGCCGCGCAGGATGTCGTCGCCCGCCCCGCCGTCGACGGTGTCGGCGCCGTCATTGGCCTGGATGCGGTCGGCGCCGTCATGGGTGGTCAGGGTGTCGCCGAATTCCGATCCGTAGAGGTCGAAATTCTCGACATTGCGGACCTTGCCCCAGACCTGTCCGCTCATGCTGAAGGCGTAGTCGGTGCTGACGGCGCCGCCATAGGCGAAGCTGACCGCCGCCAGCGCCTCGAACATCGAGATATAGGCGCGGTCGCCGCCGCTGCCGCCGTCGATCATCGAGACGAAGTCGCCGACGATGCGGTCGTTGCCGTCGCCGCCGCCGAGCCGCTCGGCGAGGCCGTTGCCGAACAGGGTCTGGTCCAGCGAGCGCCCGTCGAAGCGGTCATAGCTGCCGGGGTCGACGAGGGCGAAGATGATGTCGTCGCCCTGGTCGCCGTTGATCGTGTCGAGGCCGACATTGCCGCCGAGCTCGTCGTCGTCGAGGCCGCCGTTGATCGTGTCGTTGCCCGAGCCGCCGCGCAGGACGTCGTCGCCCTCGTTGCCGTTCAGCGTATCGTTGCCGCCCATCGCCTCGATGCGGTCGTCGCCGAAATGCATGTTGAAGGCATCGCCCGATTCCGAGCCGTAGATGTCGAAATTCTCGACATCCTGGGCGCTTCCATAGGCGACGCCGCCGACGAAGAAGCTGTAGGCGGTGGCCGCGGCCCCGCCATAGGTGAAGCTGGCGGGGCCAGCGGCTTCGGTGAAGCTGACGAAGGCGCGGTCGGCGCCGGTGCCGGCGAGATAGGTGGCGTAATAGTCGCCGACGAGATTGTCGTTGCCGTCGCCGCCGTCGAGGGTTTCCTGGGCGCCGTCGCCGAAGCCGTCATAGTCGACGTCGGGCTTGTCGAAGACGGTGAAGTTGCCGGGGCTGGAGGCCGAGAGGAGCACGTCGTTGCCGGTGCCGCCGAGCAGCAAATCCGCGCCGTCGCCGCCGGCCAGCGTATCGCGCCCGTCCATGCCGCTCAGCGTATCGTTGCCGCCGTTGCCCTGGATCTTGTCGCCGCCGTCGTGGAGGGTGATCGTATCGCCGAAATCGGTGCCGTAGAGCACGAAGGATTCGACATTCCGCACCGTGCCGCGCGCCGCCCCGCCGGTGACGAAGGCATAGGCGGTGTCGGCCTCGCCGCCATAGGTGAAGGTCATCGCCGCCGTCGCCTCGACGAAGCTGACGAAGGCGGTGTCGGCGGTGCCGGTGCCGCCGTCGTAGAAGGCGAAATGGTCGCCGACGAGGTCGTCGCTGCCGGAGCCGCCGAGCAGCGTGTCGGCCTCGCCGTCGCCGAAGGCGGTGAAGTCGGTCGCCGGATCGTCGAAGGTGGTGTAGCGGCCGGGGTTGGCGCCGGCGAAGAGGACGTCGTTGCTGTCGCCGCCGTCGAGCGAGTCGAGCCCCGCCCCGCCGGCCAGCGTGTCGCGCCCGGCCCCGCCGTTCAGCAGGTCGTTGCCGAGGCCGCCGCGGAGCTCGTCGTTGCCGAGATTGCCGTTGACGGTGTCGTTGCCGGCGAAGGCCTGGACGCTGTCGTTGCCGCCGGCGAGCGAGATCGTGTCGCCGAAGGCCGAACCGTAGAGGTCGACGGTCTCGACGCCCGTCATGGTGCCGCGCGCGGCGCCGCCCATGACGAAGGAATAGCTGATGCCGGCGCCGCCGCCATAGACGAAGCTGACGGCCGCCGCCGCCTCGGTCATGCTGACGAAGGCATGGTCGTCGCCGAGACCGCCGTCATAGAGCCCGAAGAGGTCGCCGACCAGTTCGTCGTCGCCGGCCTCGCCGTTCAGGACTTCCGCCTGCCCGTCGCCGAAGGCCGCGTAGTTGGTGGTCGGGCTGTCGAAGCTGTCGTGGTCGATCGGGTCGTTGACCGAGAAGAGGATATCGTCGCCGTCGCCGCCGTTGAGCGTGTCGATGCCGTCGCTGCCGCGGAGGGTATCGTTCAGGGCGAGGCCGTTCATCGTGTCGGCGTCGGCCGTGCCGAGCAGATTGTTGCGCTGGTCGTCGCCCGTGATGAGCATGGCCGGGTCCCTCCGGTATCGCGTGATCCCCAGCGATACCGGGCCCCGGTTGACGCCGCCTTACCCGGCGGTTGCGGTTTTCACGTAGTTCGCGGCACCCGCGCAGTCCGCGGAGCCGCCTTTGGCCGCCGCGGCCCGCGCCGTTAGAGACGTTGAAACGGCCGGATCCCCTACCCGGCCGCGTGCCAGGGCCGCAGCCCGCGCTCCCGTGTCGTCCTTGTGACACGCGATATAAGCCGCACGCAGGGACACCCTAGGCTATTTAGTAAAGTGTCACCGTAACTCCCACGTAACTCCCAGGTCACACGCGTCCGGTTGCCCGTCTTGTCGTGGCCAGTCAGCATGCCTCAAATGGAGCATTATACCTAACAGTCAACGGCGGAGGCATTTTTGACAAATCATACGACCCCGCAAGATCTATAACTAAATTTACACTCTTCTTAGGAGAAATAACGGTCATATCACCGCCTATTATGACGGCCTCCTCCCCAATGTATTCAGCATGATATCCCAATCTATCCTCAATTAGAAAAATATTGGAACGAATCTCCGGTGATGGAAAGAGGTAATCTAATACGCAAATGTCCCTGTTGGATGAATTCGTGATTTTCATCGACATAACGGATTTAGATAACCAATTATACTCTATCATAGGTGAAATCTTCACCGGAATTCTGCTCATTGTGCAGGATATAAGAAAAAATGCGATAAATATTGTATAGATTATTTCTCTCATTTTAGCACCCTAGTGCGAAACACATGAGGTTATCAGGGTTATTGACTGCGCAAGCCGGAGCTTGGTGAGCAAGGTCTGAGGGTTGCCTTTTACAGTCACTGTCATACCGGTAGAATTTATTACCCTCAGTATCTCGAACATCTTGACGTGACCCCCGTTTTTCATCCAGCGAGAACTGGAATCCGGTCATCATCAAACGCCCCCGATGGGCGTCCTTCAAGCTCTTCGTTTTCTGCCCACTGTGCTGCGTAGCCGGCAGGCGTAAGCCAGCCCAGCTTCGAGTGCGGCCGCTGGGTGTTGTAGTCGGCGCGCCAGTCTTCCATTGCCAAGCGGACCTGCGTCAGCGAGCGGAACAGCGTTTCGTTCAAAAGCTCGTCGCGCAGCCGCCCGTTGAAGCTCTCGCTGAAGGCATTCTGCTGCGGCTTGCCAGGCTGGATGTACTGCCAACCAACGCCGCGCTCGTCGGCCCAGTTCAAAATCGCGTTCGACGTCAGCTCCGTCCCGTTGTCCGACGTCACGGCAGCCGGCTGGCCACGCCAGGAGTTACGGTGATGTGGTGGAGTTACGGTGACAGTTTACTAAATTGGCCGCAGGGAGGGTTGGGCAGTGACCCGGGTATCTGTAAAGCTTCCAGAAATCTATTCAATAAACTGTCACCGTAACTCCGTCGCATCGTGTCCGAACGAGGCGATCCGGTCGGCCCCATCGTAGGCATAGCTCGTCACGGTGCGCTTTCGATTTAGCCTTTTGCGGAAAATCGTCCCCACAGGAGAACCGTAGTTACTTCTGCGGCCGCCGTGGCGGCAACGCCTAGAATAAATGGTAAAATCATGTCGGCAAGACCGCGCGAAAGCGGCGGAGTGCCAATCAAATACAAAAAAAACATTGCATGGGCTAAGAAAAGCGCGGCGTTAAGAGCAGTCCGCGTCGCCGGCCAATGACGAGATTGGAGCAAGAGGTATACAAAAAAGGATGTAATAATGTATCCGGACAAAATAACAAATCCTGTTGACATAAGAATTGCAGTTCTAAAATTAGATAATGTTATAACAAACTCAAGATGAGCATCTTCCGCGTTCCACCCGTAGACAAGTAATGCTAGAGCTCCGTAGATTATAAGTACAATGACTTCTGTTGTTGCAAACCCAACCGGCCCAAGAATAAACATCTTGCAATCCTCGACCCTGTAACGGAATTACGATGACAGTTTACTAAATAGCGTTTGGCGTGAACGTTTATACGTTGAGTTTGTATCTCGCTCCCGCGCCGTCATAGCCATAGTCGATGCTGCGATAGGCGGCAGCCGCCGAATCGGGCCGGTTCAGATCGTTTATTAGGTGAAGGCCTGGTTGCGCCCCGCCGAAACGGGGCGGCGCTCTACGCCCGGGAGCCTCCCTCCCCCGCTTCGCGGGTACTCCCTCCGCAAGCGGAGGGAGAAAGAGACGGAGCCGGGTGGAGGGGTTTGTGCGAGGCTGGCCGCGCAGCGTGACAGAGGGGGCCGCCCCAAACGCCGCCACGCCGCCCCCATCACCGCGCCAACGACACCCCGATCCGCCCCAGGTCGCCCGACCACAGCACCCAGCGCGCCTTCCCGTCCATCCGCGCGCGCGGAATGTCGCCCATCCCATACGTCTCCGCCGTCATGCGGCTGTCGATGCTGTTGTCCCGATTGTCGCCCAGCACGAAATAGGCGTCGTCGCCAACGACACGCGCCGCCATGGTGTCCCATTGCCCCAATGGGCGGGAGTCCTGAACCTCGTAGCTGACGCCGTTCGGCAGCGTCTCGCGATAGAGCGTCGCATGCGAGACATAGCCGGGCGGCCCGGCGCTCTCGCGCATCGCGGTACGCTCGCGCGGCACCGGCGCGCCGTTGAGGATCAGGACGCCCTCCTCGATCGCGATCCGGTCGCCCGGCAGCCCGATCACGCGCTTCACATACGCGACGCCATCCGCCCTGTGGAAAACGACCATGTCGCCGCGCTCCGGTCCGGCATCGGCATAGGCGCGCATGTCGGCCAGCATCACGTCGCCGGCCATGAGCGTCGGCTCGTTCGATGCCGACGGAACGTGATACCAGCGCACCGCGAAGGCGCCGGGAAGGCCTGCATGTGCCATCGCCGTCAGACCTGCGACCGACGCACCGATCGCGCCGAGATAGACCCACCAGCGATTATACCAGCGCAGCCTGTAGTCGCGCTGCAACCGCGCCAGGCGGATGCCATCGACCGCGGGCACGACGAGCATGAGGATGAAAGCCGCGACGAGGAGGAGCACGCCGGGCGCACTGACGGCAAAGCCCCAGAGCCCATGCCACAGCACGCCCACCCAGACCACGAATGTCGCGGCAAGCGCCAAGGCCCGCCACGGCCGGCCGACATATAGATACGCCGTCCCCAGCCCCGCCAGGCTGAGCAGCGCGGCCCACCACCAGCGCCGCGGTTTCACGCGCATCCGCGCCTCTCCAGATGTCTCCAAGCCGCGTCCCACCGCCTTGCGATTACGCCAGACAACCCTTGGCGCGGCGATGAGACTGCCGCCAGCGCCACCCGGCCACAAGTCAGCGCCGGAAATGTGGGCGCATGCCACGGCGCCGACCTTGGCTAAGCGCGCTAACCTTCCCGTCGAGGGATACCCTGGCGTTAGGCGGGTCAGCCCGACGCTCTACGCCCGGGAGCCTCCCTCCCCCGCTTCGCGGGTACTCCCTCCGCAGGCGGAGGGAGAAAGAGACGGAGCCGGTGGCTCGGCCTGTTTTCTTCCCCGCCATTATGTGGGGGAGATGTCACGCGCAGCGTGCTGCCGCTCACCGCAGGGCGGGGGTGAGGGGGGCGGGGGTGCCGTCGCCCGGCTCGGGCGGGAGGCCCAGGAGGCGGGCGAGGATCGGGTAGACATCGACATTGTCGAAGGGCGCCAGGGTGACGCCGCTGCGGAAGGCGGGGCCGTGGGCGACGAAGAGCGCGGCCATGTCGGGCAGCGCCGGATCGTAGCCGTGATTGCCCTTCAGCCCCTCGGGCATCTGCCTGAGCGCCGCCTCGCCGATCGCCCGCGTCACGACGATCCAGCCATTCTCGGCCAGGCAGAAGATGGCCGGCACGCGCGGGTTCGCGCCATAGTGGAGGCGCCTAGGGATCTCGCCCTTGCGCCAGCAGGTGAGATGTTCGTGCGGCGCGAGCATCGCCTTCTCGACCTCGGCCTCGTGGCCCGGTGCCGGGTTCACCCCGATCTCGGCGCCGTAGGTCGTCACGTCGAGCTTCGCGACGTCGACGAAATCGTCGATCAGCACCACGCGGTCGAGCGAGACGCCGGTCATGCCGTGATCGGAGAGGAGGACGAGATTGGTGCGGTCGTAGAGGCCGCGCGCCTTCAGCCCGTCGACGAGCGCGGCGAGCGCTGCATCGACCTCGCCGAGCGCGGCGTCGACCTGCGGCGAATCCGGGCCGAAGGCATGGCCGGCCTCGTCGACCGGGCTGAAATGGAGAAGCAGCAGGCGCGGCCGCCGGCCCTCCGGCTGGTCGAGCCAGCCGAGCGCCGTCGCGACCTCGGCGGCCGGGGCGAAATCGGGCGCATAGGGCGCGACCTGCGACGGCAGCGTCCCGCGGATCGCGACGGCGGCGCCCGGCCAGGCGACGGCGCCGCTGCGGATGCCGGCCTTCTCGGCAGTGACCCAGAGCGGGGTCGCCCCGTTCCACCAGCGCGGATCGTCCTCGACCTTGGGCTCGACGCCGAACCAGCCGGGGATCGCCGGGTCGCGCATCGTGTTGTCGACGATGCCGTGGCGATCCGGGTAGAGGCCGGTCACGAGCGTGTAGTGGTTCGGCATGGTGACCGACGGGAAGGACGGGCGCATGGCGCTCGCGTGGACGCCGGCGGCGGAAAGCGCGGCGATCGTGGGCGTCTTGCCGCGCGAGACATAGTCGGCCCGGAAGCCGTCGAGCGAGACGACGATGAGCGTCGCGTCGGCAGCCTGGCGCGGCAGGCCGGCACAGCCGGACGCCACGAGGCCGAACGCCATCAGCGCGGCATGGATGAAACGCATGCGACTCCTCCCATTTTGCTCAGGCTATCGCAAATATTCCTCTGCCCCCAGCGGAGGCGAAGCCGGAGCGGTGCGGGGGAAGTGCCTGCGTAGCAGGCGAAGGGGGCATGCGCGCGTCGGCGCGCAAAGACGTCTTCCGCGGCGCCCGGGCTTTGCGTGTTTCGCGCCCTGCCGGGCGCGCCCCCTTCCGGCCTGTCGGCCACCTTCCCCCGCACCGCGCACCTTAAGGTGCGCTGGGGGAAGGCGATCATGAACGGCCTCCCGATCACGCCAAGGAGCGCGGGGCGCCATCAGCCGCGGCCGATATAGGGCATGCCGGTCGCCATGATCGTCAGGAAGGGGACGTTGGCGTCGAGCGGCAGGCCGGCCATGAAGACGACGGCGCGGGCGACCTCGGCGACGTCCATGACCGGCTCGGGCTTCACGCTGCCGTCGGCCTGGGGCATGCCGCGCGCCATCTGCGCCGTCATGTCGCTGGCCGCGTTGCCGATGTCGATCTGGCCGACCGCGATGCCGTAGCGCCGCCCGTCGAGCGCCGCGGCGCGGGTGAGGCCGGTCACGCCGTGCTTGGTGGCGGTGTAGGCGATCGAGCCGGGCCGCGGGACGTGCGCGGAGATCGAGCCGTTGTTGACGATGCGCCCGCCCCGCGGCGTCTGGAGCTTGAAGAGGCGGAAGGCCTGCTGGAGGCAGAGGAAGCTGCCGGTGAGGTTCACGTCGACGACACGCTTCCAGTCGGCGAGCTTCATGTCCTCGAGCGGATGGGAGAGCGCGGCGGTGCCGGCATTGTTGAAGAGGAAGTCGAGGCGGCCGAACTTCGCCTGCGCCGCATCGAAGAGGCCGCGGACCTGATCGGGGTCGGCGACGTCGGCGGCATGGACGAGCACCGCGGCGCCGGTGGGCGCCAGCCCCGCCGTCTCCTCCAGGGCCGCGATGCGCCGCCCGGCCAGCACGATCGACCAGCCCGCCTCGGCGAGGGCGAGCGCCGAGGCGCGTCCGATACCGGAGCCGGCGCCGGTGACGAGGGCGATGCGGGATGGGGACATGGCGAGCCTCAGGCCTTCGCGGCGGGGCGGGCGGCGATGCGGGTGTGCCAGGCGGTGAGGTTGGGGCAGCCCTCGGGGAGGTTGGTGCCACCGGCCAGGGCGCCGAAGGTCATGAAGCAGTAGAACATGATGTCGGCGAGGGTGTAGCGCGCGCCGCAGATGAAGGGCTTCGCGCCAAGCTGGGCGTCGAGCCAGCGGATGCGGTCCTCGACGAGCAGCTTCAGCTCTTCGGCGGCCGGCTCGGAGAGCAGCTTGATCTTGTCCCGATAGAAGGCGCGGGCCGCCGTAGCGCGGAAGGCGCGGCTGCGGCCTTCGACGATGTTGAGGTCGATGCGGCGCACCCACATGCGCGTCTCCGCCCGCTCGCCGGGCGTCGCGCCGATGAGATGCGGCTCGGGCTTCAGCTCCTCTAGATATTCGCAGATCGCGGTGATCTCGGTGATGGGCTGGCCGTCGTCGGTCTCCAGCATCGGCGTCTGCATCATTGGGTTGGCGGCGCTGTAGGGCGGCTTCCGGTGCTCGGAGTTGAGGACGTCGACTTCCCGGATGTCGAGCGTAATGCCCTTCTCGGCTGCGAACATGCGCACTGTGTGCGGGTTGGGGCCGATCGAATTGTAGAACTTCATGGCGCGTCCTTGTGCTTGTCCTGCCGGCGAGCATGGCGCAGCGGGGCGCCGGGTGACAGTGATTTCACGCAGCGTTTCGCTGCGGGCTCGGCTAGCCTGAGGCGGGAAACAAATCAGGACGGACTCACATGGACGGCACCTTCCGCGCCGAGCACCTGACGGGCGGCGCAGCGGCCGACACGATCTCGGGCGGCGAAGGCGCCGACACGCTGAACGGCGGCGGCGGCAACGACGTGATCTACGGCTTCGGCCCGGCCGACGTGTCGCAGAGCTCGGGCCTCATCACGGCGACGCGGGTGGCCTCGGGGCTGGACAGTCCGGTCTATGCCGTGTCGCCGCCGGGCGATCCGGACCGGCTCTTCATCGTCGAGCAGCATACGGGCAAGATCCAGATCCTCGATCTGACGACCGGGCAGATGGCGGCGACGCCCTTCCTGGACATTCCCGATGCCCAGCTCGCGACGGGCGGCGAGCAGGGCCTGCTCGGCCTCGCCTTCGATCCGGACTACGCGACGAACGGCAAGTTCTACGTGAACCTGACGAATGCGGCGGGCGATACGGAGGTGCGTGAATATACGCGCGCTACCGCCGATACGGCGAATGCCGGCTCGGCCCGGCCGATCCTGCGCATCGACCAGCCCTTCGACAACCACAATGGCGGCTGGATGGATTTCGGGCCGGACGGCTTCCTCTATATCGCGACGGGCGACGGCGGTTCGGGCGGCGATCCGAACAACAACGCGCAGAATGTCAACAGCCTGCTCGGCAAGCTCCTGCGCATCGACCCCTCGCTCGACGCCTTCCCGACCGACGCGACGCGCAACTACGCGATCCCAACCGGCAATCCCTTTGCCGGGGCGACGCCGGGCGCGGACGAAATCTATGCGACGGGCCTGCGCAATCCGTGGCGCAACGGCTTCGACACCAACGGCGATCTGTGGATCGGCGATGTCGGCCAGGGCAGCCGGGAGGAGATCGACTATGTCGCGGCCGGCACGCTCGCGGGACTGAATTTCGGCTGGCGGGTGATGGAGGGCGACGATCCCTACGATCCGCCCTTCCCCGGCAACGTCCTGCCCGGCGATCCCTCGCTGACCGGCCCGCTGCTCGACTACGGCCACGGCGGCGGTCCGTTCGAGGGCGATGCGGTGACCGGCGGCTATGTCTATCGCGGGCCGGGCGGCGCGACGGGGAATTATTTCTTCGCCGACTTCATCTCGGGCAATCTGTGGACGGTGCGCCAGGACGGCGGCGCGGCGATCAATCTGGAGAACCGCAACGGGCAGATCGTCGCCGATGCGGGCAATGTCAACCTCGTCGCCTCCTTCGCGCTCGACGGCCAGGGGCGGCTCTACACGGTGGGGCTGGACGGCGAGGTGCATCGGCTGACGCCTTCGGCCGGCGCGGGCGATACCGGTGACCGCCTGCTCGGCGGCAACGGCAACGATTCGCTCTATGCCGGGGTGGGCAACGACACGCTGGAAGGCGGCGCCGGCGCGGACCTCATGTCGGGCGGGATCGGCGACGATATCTACATCGTCGATTCGACCGCCGACCAGGTGGCCGAGGGCGGCGGGCGCGGCTTCGACCGGGTGATCACGACGGCGAGCTTCACGCTGGCGCCGAACGTCGCGGTGGAGGTGCTGCGCGCGGCGGTGCAGACGAGCACCGCGGCGATCGACCTTGCGGGCAACGAATTCGCGCAGACCATCACCGGCAATGATGGACGCAACGTGCTGAAGGGCGAAGGCGGCGCCGACCGGCTCTACGGCTATCACGGACGCGATTTCCTCTCGCCGGGCGCCGATGCGGCGATCGATCTGATCGTCTATCGCGAGGCGGCGGATTCGACCGGCGGCAACCGCGATGAGGTGAAGGACCTGAACCTGAACCAGGACCGCTTCGTGCTGCCGGTCGCGGTGGGCGCCGTGCTGCCGGCGATCGGCGGCGGCGCACTGAACCAGGCGAGCTTCAACGGCGACATCGCGGCGGCGGTGAACGCGGCGTTCGGCGCGGGCGGGGCGATCGAGGCGGTGCTCTTCACGCCGGGCTCGGGCAACCAGAGCGGTGCGGGGCGGCAATATCTGGTGGTCGACATGGACAATGACGGCTCCTACAGCCCGGCGGGCGATTTGGTGGTGGAGCTGGTGAACGCCGTCGGGACGCTGGACAGGGGCGACTTCATCTACAGCGGCTGAGCGCCACCGCCCCGCCCCTCCCCGGGAAAGGCGATCGCATATGGGGATTTCCTCTTCCCCCAGCGCGCCGCAGGCGCGCGGATCGGGGGAAGGTGCCCCCGAAGGCGGCGGAAGGGGGGGCAAAGAAAAAAGGGCTGAAGCGGAGCCTGCGGCAGGCCGTTATGGGCGCGCTGAAGCGCGCTTTACCCCCTTCTGTCGCTTCGCGACATCTTCCCCCGCACCGCTCCGGCTTCGCTGGGGGAAGACAAGACATAGACGGGAGAGGTGACATATCGGCGTTGCATTGGGCTGCGAAGACAGGTCATGACGCTCGCCATGGACCGCATCGCCCCTTCCGCCGCCGACACGTTCGAAGGCATCCACAATTTCCGCGACTTCGGCGGGCACCGCGTGCCGGGCGGGCGGGTGCGGCTGGGGGCGCTCTACCGCTCGGCGCATTATGCCGAGGCGACCGACGCCGATCTGGAGCGTTTCCGCGACATGGGCTTCCACGCCATCGTCGATCTGCGCCGCCCCGGCGAGCGCGAGGTGACGAAGACGCGGCGGCATCCGGAGTGCCGGGCGATCTCGATCAGCTATGGCGACCGCTCGCAGGCCCATGAGCCGCCGCATCTCGCCTTCCTGCGCGAGCCCGGCTGGACGCACGCGATGCTGGTGACGCGCATGGCCGAGATCTATCGCGACTTCCCCTATCTGCCGGGGCACCTCCAGGTGTTCCGCGACGCCTTCACGACGCTGGCCGACGCGCCGGGGCCGGTGGTGCTGCACTGCCATGCCGGCAAGGACCGCACCGGCGTGATCTGCGCGCTGGTCCTGCACATGCTGGGCGTCGGGCCGGACGACATCATGACCGACTATCTGCGCACCAACGCCGAGAGCCGAATCGCCGAGCGGGTGCCCGAGCTGGCGGCGCAGTTCCGCGCGGCGAACGGCTTCGACCTCGACCAAGGCCTGCTGCATCATGTGCTGGGCGTCGACCGGAGCTGGCTGGAGGCGGCGCTCGACGAGATCGCCAGGCGCAGCGGTTCGCTGGAGGACTATGTCTCCGGCGATCTCGGCATCAGCCCGGACCAGACGGCGCGGCTGCGCGAACGGCTGATCGTGCGCGGCTGAGGCAGGCGCACGGATGGCCGGACGCCGCGCGACGTGACATCAATGGGCGGCAGCACCACGCTGCCGCGAGGATGGGATGGCGAGTTTCGGACCGCAATATTGTGAAACGCCGGCAGGGTATGACGAACTCCACCCGTGGAGCGCCTTCCCGGCCGAGCCGTGGAACGTGTGGTCGAGCGCGGTCATCGTGGCCTACGGCCTGCTCGCGGTGCTGCTGGTCCGGCGACGGGCCCCGGCGGCGTGGCCGCTGTATCTCGCCTGCCTGTTCCTGATCGTGAACGGCGCGGGGTCGATGCTGTGGCATGGCCTGAGGACGCCGTGGTCGCTGATTCTCGACTTCCTGCCCGCCTTCTTCTTCGTCGGGCTCGTGGCGATCCTGTGGGCGCGGCGCGTGGCGCGGCCGTGGCAGGCGGTAGCCATCCTGGCGATCCTGTTCGGCGCCCAGTTCCTGCCGCGCGACCTGCTGGCGGAGATCGGCTTCGGCCAGCTCGGGTGGATCATGGTGCGGGCGTTGTCGGTGACGGTGTGCGCCGCCTGGCTGATCGCGCTGACGCTGCCCGTATCGCGCGGCGCGGCGGCGGCGGGCACGGCGGCGCTGGGCCTCGCGATCCTCGCGCTGGCGATGCGCAGCCTCGACGCCGAAGCCTGCGCCCGCTTCGGCTTCGGCTCGCATTTCCTGTGGCACATCTTCCTGTCCACGGCGGCCTATCTGGCGATGCACGTCCTCGTCACGCTCGAACCTGCGGCCAAAATCCGCCCAATCTTGACCACATCGAACGCCTAGATCGCAGCGATGGTGAACAAGCTTCCGACTATGCGCCGCTCCCTCCGTGCCGCCCTGCTGGCCACGACGCTGACCGCGCCGGCCTTCGCGCAGGATCCAGCGCCGGCCCCAACGCCCGTGCCCGGCGCCCCGGCCGATCCGGTTCCCGCCCCGCCGGCCCCCGCCGTTCCTGCCGACCCGGCGGCGGAGCGCGTGGTGCTGCCCACGAACGCGGCGCCGAGCCATTACAAGCTGGAGATCACGCCCGATGTCGCGGCGCTGACCTTCGCCGGCAAGGCCGAGATCACGGTCGAGGTGACGGAGGCGACCGACCGGCTGGTGCTGAACGCCAAGGACCTGACCGTCGCCAGCGCGACGCTGGACGGGACGCCCGCCGCGAAGGTCGAGACCGACGACAGGCTGGAGCGCGTGACCTTCACCGCCGCCGCGCCGCTGACGCCGGGTACGCATACGCTGGCCGTCGCCTACACCGGAAGGATTTCGGAAGCCTCGTCCGGGCTGTTCGTCACGCCCTATACCGAGGGCGGGCGCGAGAGGCGCATGCTGATGAGCCAGTTCGAATCCGGCTACGCGCGGAGCCTCGCGCCGATGTGGGACGAGCCGGCGATCAAGACCGTGTTCGAACTGGCCCTCGTGGTGCCGGAGGGCGAGCAGGCGATCTCCAACACGCCGGCGGCGGGAACGACACGCCTGCCCGGCGGGCTGAAGCGCGTCGCCTTCGCGCCGACGCCGAAGATGTCGTCCTATCTGCTGTTCCTCGGGGCGGGCGATCTGGAGCGCATCACCGCGAAGACCGAAGGCGTCGAGATCGGTGTCGTCACGCGGCGCGGCGATATCCGGCGCGGCGGCTATGCGCTCGACGCCTCGGGCCCGATCCTCAGCTACTACAACGACTATTTCGCCACGCCCTTCCCGCTGCCCAAGCTGGACCAGATCGCCGCCCCCGGGGCGGGCGGATTCGGGGCGATGGAGAACTGGGGCGCCATCTTCTATTTCGAGAATGCGCTGCTGGTCGACCCCTCGCTGACCACCGAGGCCGACCGCCAGCGCATCTACGGCACGATCGCCCATGAGATGGCGCATCAGTGGTTCGGCGACCTCGTCACCATGTCGTGGTGGGACGATCTGTGGCTGAACGAGGGCTTCGCCTCGTGGATGGAGAAGAAGGCCACCGACCATCTCCACCCGGAATGGCATCCCTGGCTCCAGGCGCTGCGGAGCCAGCAGGAAGCGATGGAGCTGGACGGCCGCGGCTCGACCCATGCCGTGGTGCAGCCGATCCGCTCCTCCGACGAGGCCGAGACGGCGTTCGACGACATCACCTATGACAAGGGCGAAGCCGTCATCCGCATGCTGGAGGCCTATCTCGGCGAAGACGCCTTCCGCGAGGGCGTGCGCGCCTACATGAAGGACCACGCCTACGGCAACACGGTCACCGAGGATCTGTGGCGCGCCCTCCAGGCCGCCTCGGATACGCCGGTGGTCGACGTCGCGCGCGACTTCATCCGCCAGCCCGGCATTCCGCTGGTGACGGTGGGGCCGACCTCGTGCAAGGACGGCCGCACCCTGGCGACGCTGCGCCAGGACCGCTTCGCGGTGGACGATTCGGCGCAGATCGCCCAGCACTGGCGCGTGCCCGTGGTCGCGACGGTGCTGGACGGGACCGAGCCGACGAAGCTGGTGCTGGACGGTACGGCGGTGATCTCGGTGGCGGGCTGCGGCCCGCTGAAGGTCAACACCGGCAATGCGGGCTATTTCCGCACGCTCTACGATCCGGCCGACTTCGCGGCGCTGAAGGCCTATTTCACGCGCCTGCCCGAAGGCGACCAGCTCGGCCTGCTGCACGACACATGGGCGCTGGCCTCGGCGGCGTATCAGCCGATGGCGGATTATCTGGGCCTCACCGCCGCGGTGTCGTCGGACGCCGATCCGCTGGTGTGGCTCCAGCTCGCGACGACCTTCGGCACGATCGCCGATCTCTATCGCGGCCAGGAGGGCGCCGAGACCTTCAGCGCCTGGGCGCGCGCCCGGCTTAAGCCGCAGCTCGAACGGATCGGCTGGGAGGCCGGCAAGGACGAGGCGCCCAATGCCGGCGTGCTGCGCGCCGCGCTGATCGAGACGCTGGCGAAACTCGGCGACGGCGACACGATCGCCGAGACGCAGGCGCGCTTCGCCGCCTTCGAGCGCAATCCGGCCGCGCTGCCCGGCGGCATCCGGCGGGCCGTGACGCGGGCCGTCGCGATGCACGCGGACGCGGCGATGTGGGAGAAGCTCGCGAAGCGCGCCGCGGCGGCGCCCTCGCCGCTGGAGCAGCGCTTCTATCTGGAGGCGCTGACCTGGGTCGAGGACGACACGCTGGCGCAGAAGAGCCTGGAGCTCGCGCTCGTCCCGGCGACGCCCCGGCAATACGGGCCGCGCATGATCGACGAGATCGCCAAGCGCCACCCGGACCTCGCCTGGCGCTTCGTGCAGGCCAACCTGCCGGCGATCGCGGACCGGCTGGACGCGCTGAGCCGGGCCGGCTTCATCCCGGAGATCGCCGGCCGCTCCGCCGACGGAGCGCGGGCCGAGGAGCTGAAGAGCTTCTTCAAGCAGACGCTGCCCGACGCGCCGGATGCCGAGATGCGCCGCGCGGTCGACAAGATCCTCTCCAACAGCGACGTGCGCACGAACCGCCTGCCGGAGATCAACGACTGGCTGGGGCGGACGCAGTAGGGGCGCGGGAAGGGGTTTGCGGGAGAGCGCGGTGCTCTACGCCCGGGCCCTCCCTCCCCGGCTTCGCCGGTACTCCCTCCGCAGGCGGAGGGAGAAAGCGGGCGGTGTCGTTGCGGGGAGCTCGGACTGTTTTCTCCCCCGCTTGCGGGGGAGATGTCACGCGGAGCGTGACAGAGGGGGCAGCGCGGTGGTGGCGGGCCCCCTCCACCGCTTCGCGGTCCCCCTCCCCCGTGAAGAACGAGGGAGGATCAAAGGGGCGGTGCTTGCGCCGGCGGCGGGGAAGGCTGTCAATGCGGCAATGTCGGTGACCTTGCCTTCTTCGGGGCCGAGCCTGCTCGGGCTTCCGCTCGTGTCCGACCCGGCGCGCGAAAATGCGCAGTGTCTTTGCCTGATGACCCCGTGCACCGACCCTGCGCAGATCCGGACGATCCTCATCGGGCATTCCAATGCCGCGCCGATCGCCCGCGCCCTGATCACCCGCCGCGGCGCCAAGGAAACAGGTGCGATGCAGGCGGCGGCGCGCGCCGGCCTGGCCGCCCTGCGCGGGACCGAGGTCAATGCGGCCTATCGCGACGCGGCCAAGGCGCTCGGCCGGTTGTGCAACGTCGCCCTCGTCTGGCTCGGCAACCAGGCGAACGGCGATTTCCTGCTGACCATCGGCCGCGCCATCGACCTCGTGCCGCGCGGCTATCCCGATACGCACACGGCGCCGAACAGTCAGATCGTGCCCGAGGAAGCGCTGCGCGCCCATTTCGCGCCCAGCGTCGCAACGCTGGACGGCATGCTCGCGGAGCTTGGTCCGGGGGGGGGGGGGCGCAGGCGATTTGTCGTCGGCATCCAGCCGCCGCTCTTCGACAACGATCTCATCCGGCAGCGCTTGAGCGCCGAACCGCACTATGCCGCTCTGGCGCAGCAGTTCGGCCTGGACATCGCGCACGTCGGCATCACGGCGGCGCCGGTGCGGCGCAAGCTGTGGTTCGTGCTGCGCGAGATGTATCGCGAGACCGCCGCGCTGCGTGGCGCGATATTCGTGGATGTGCCGCCCGGCGCGTTTGACGCGCAGGGTTTCCTGCGTGCCGAGCTGGCAGCGTCGGACGTGACGCATCCCGGCCTTCCGTATGGACGGCTGATGATCGAGCACCTCGCCCAGCAGATCGCGGCAATGACGGGCTGAGCGGGAGAGCGCGGTGCTCTACGCCCGGGCCCTCCCTCCCCGGCTTCGCCGGTACTCCCTCCGCAGGCGGGGAGAAAGCGGGCGGTGTCGGTGCGGGGAGCTCGGTCTGCTTTCGCCCCCGCTTGCGGGGGAGAAAACGGGGTGGTGCTTTACGATCGGGACGGGGATACCTGCGCGCTTGAAGGGCGGGGGCGGGTGTGCACGATGGGTGGATTCAGCAATTGCGGCCGGGTGAAGCCGGTCCTTCGGAGGACGTTATGACGGATATCAGGGATGCGGAGACGCTGGGCGACGTCATCCGCATCCACGGCAGGGAACAGGCGGACAAGGTGGCGCTCACCTTCGAGGGGCGCAGCACGACGTTCGGCGAATTCGACCGCCATGCGAGCCAGGTCGCGAACGGGCTGATCGCGGCCGGCGTCGGCAAGGGCGACCATGTTTCGTATGTCGGGAAGAACTCCGACTGGTTCTTCGAGATCATGTTCGGCGCCTTCAAGGCCGGTGCGATCATGACGCCGGTGAACTGGCGGCTGGCCGGGCCGGAGATCGTCTATATCCTGAATGACGCGCAGTCGAAGGTGCTGTTCGTCGGCGTCGAGTTCCTGGAGCAGGTGCGGGCGCTGGCGCCCGAACTGACGCACGCCAGGCTGATCGTCTCGATGGAGGGGCCCGATCTCGATTGGCCGGCCTTCGAGGCCTGGCGCGACAAGCAGAGCAGCACGGACCCGAAGGTCGTCGTGGGCTGGGACGATCCGATGCTCCAGCTCTATACCTCCGGCACGACGGGCCGGCCGAAGGGCGCGATGCTGTCGAACAAGAACCTGCTGCACGGCCGGCGCAATCCCGACATGCCGGCGTGGTACCAGGTGAACGACACGGATATCTCGCTCCAGGCGATGCCGAATTTCCACATCGGCGGCGCGGGCTGGGGCTCGCTGAGCCTCTGTGCCGGCGCCAAGACGGTGGTGGCGCGCGAGTTCTCGCCGGCGGGGGTGATCGACTTCATCCAGAACGACCGCATCTCGAAGATGTTCATGGTGCCGGCGGCGATGCAGATCGTGGTGCGCGACCCAAGGGCCCGCGAGACCGACTGGTCCTGCATGAAATATCTCATCTACGGCGCCTCGCCCATTCCGCTGGCCCTGCTCCAGGAATGCATGGAGGTCTTCGGCTGCGGCTTCGTGCAGGCCTATGGCATGACCGAGACGACCGGCACGATCGTCGCGCTGGCGCCGGAGGATCACGATCCCAAGGGCACGCCGCAGATGCGCTCGGCCGGCAAGCCGCTGCCCGGCGTCGAGGTGCGCATCCTCGACGAGGCCGGCAATGTGCTGAAGACCGGCGAGGTCGGCGAGATCGCCACGCGCTCCAACAGCAACATGTATGGCTACTGGAACCTGCCCGAGGCGACGGCGAAGACGGTCGACAAGGAGGGCTGGCTGCGCACCGGCGACGCCGGCTACATGGACGAGCAGGGCTTTGTCTACATCCACGACCGGGTGAAGGACATGATCATCTCGGGCGGCGAGAACGTCTATCCGGCCGAGGTGGAGAACGCGATCTTCGGCCACCCGGCGGTAGAGGAAGTCGCGGTCATCGGCGTGCCCGACGAGAAATGGGGCGAGTCGGTGAAGGCGATCGTCGCGCTGAAGAAGGGCGCCGAAGCGAGCCCGGCGGAGATCATCAAATATGCCCGCGAGCGCATCGCCGCCTACAAGGCGCCCAAGAGCGTGGATTTCATCGAGGCCCTGCCGCGCAACGCCTCGGGCAAGATCCTGCGCAAGGATCTGCGCGAGCCCTTCTGGGAAGGAAAGACGCGGCGGGTGAACTGAGATGGAGATCGCCCTGTCGGAGGCCGACCGCGCCTTCCGCGAGGAGGTGCGTGCCTTCCTCGCAGAGAAATACACACCCGACCTGCGCGCCGCGAATGCGCGCCAGGCGGGGGTGTTCGCCGAACCGGCGCTGAGCCAGCGCTGGCACGCGATCCTGTACGAGAAGGGGTGGATCGCGCCGAACTGGCCCAAGGCCCATGGCGGCGCGGGGTTCTCGCCCGTGCAGAGCTATCTCTGGGAGACGGCGTGCGAGGAGGCGAAGACGCCGTCGATCCCGGCGATGGGGATATTGATGGTGGGGCCGGTGCTGATGGGCCGCGGCACCGAGGCGCAGAAGGCGCAGTACCTGCCGCGCATCCTCTCGGGCGAGCATTACTGGTGCCAGGGCTACAGCGAGCCCGGCTCGGGCTCCGACCTCGCCTCGCTCCAGACGCGCGCGGTGCGCGACGGCGACCATTATGTCGTCAACGGCACCAAGATCTGGACGACGCACGCGCATTTCGCGAACCGCATCTTCCTGCTGGTCCGCACCGCCTCGGAGGGGCCCAAGCAGCAGGGCATCACCTTCCTGCTGGCCGACATGAAGACGCCGGGGATCAGCGTGAAGCCGATCATCACGATGTCGGGCGAGCATGACGTGAACCAGGTCTTCTTCGACAATGTGCGCATTCCGGTCGAGAACCGGGTCGGCGCCGAGAACGAGGGCTGGGCGGTCGCCAAATATCTGCTGGAGTTCGAGCGGGGCGGCGCCTATGCGCCCCGGCTGAAGGGTGCGATCGGCGAAGTGCGGGCGATCGCGGCGCGCGAAAGCGACGGCGCCGCGCCGCTGTCGCTTCAGGCCGATTTCGTGGCCCGGCTGGACGCGCTGGAGATGGAGGCCGAGGCGCTGGCGATGACCGAAGCGCGCATGGTCTCGCAGGCCTCGCGCGGCGGCTCGCTGGGCGGCTGGGCGCCATCGGTCATCAAGCTGCGCGGCAGCGAGACGCTCCAGCGCATCAACGAGCTGGCGGTCGAGGCGCTGGCGCATTACGCCGCGCCCGACCAGCGCAGCGCCCTGGGGCTCGGCGCCAACGTGGCGGTGATCGGGCCGGAGCACGCACTGACCGTGACGGCGCGCTATCTCAACAACCGTGCCGTCACCGTCTATGGCGGGGCGAGCGAGGTCCAGCGCAACATTCTCGCGAAGGCGGTGCTGGGGCTGTAGCGGGGTTGCCCCCTCTGTCACGCTCCCGCGTGACATCTCCCCCGCGATAAGGCGGGGGAGAAAACAGTCCGGTGCCTACCAGCGGCCCTGGTCGTGCAGGACTTCGGCGACCTGGATGGCGTTCAGGGCGGCGCCCTTGCGGAGATTGTCGCCGGTGACGAACAGAGCGAGGCCGTGCGGCACCGTCGGGTCGCGCCTGATACGGCCGACGAAGACCGGATCGCGCCCCGTCGCCTCCAGCGCGTTCGAAGCGCTTCAAACGGAAAGGCTCAGGCATGGCTCCCCCGGTTCGCCGCTGCGCGGCGCCCGGAGGATGACAAGTTTTTTGCTCCCACCCCCTTGTCGTCCTCCGACGGCCCCCAGGGCCGATCGAGTGATCCATGCCTTGAGCGGCAGACCGTGACGTGCGGCCGCCGCTGCGGCGGTCAGGGCTCGGCCAGCGCAGCGTGAAGATCGGCGATCGCGGTGTAGGGGCGGGCGCGCCAGCCGAAGGCGCGGGCGGCTTCGACATTGGCGCTCTGGTCGTCGAGGAAGATCACCTCGCCGGGAGAGGCGGCCGGCAGCCGCGCCTGGGCGCGCGTATAGAAGGCGGGATCGGGCTTCGCGGCGCCGAGATCGGCGGAATAGAGCATGGCATCGAAATGCGCCACGAGGTTCAGGTCGTGCATCAGATAGCGGGCGCGGCGATGCTCCTGAACGGTCGCGAGGAAGGCCCGGCGCCCTGCCCCGCGCCAGGCCGCTACGGCGGCGAGGACGTCAGGATCGATGCGGCTGTCGGCGGCGAACCAGTAGGCGACGAGGTCTTCCGGCGCCGCCGGCGCACCCAGCGCGGGCCAGACGGCGTGCAGGACCTCCATCATGTCCACAGTGCCGGTCACGATGCGCGGCCAGTGCGGCTTGAAGAAATGCGCCTGGAGCCGGTCGGGCGGGATTCCGAGGTCGCGCTCCAGATGCTTGTCCCACCGCCCGCCCCCGGGATGGCCACGCACGACGACACCGTCGAGGTCGAGGACGAGGATGCGCGGCATCAGTCAGCCGCCGGCTCCAGTTTCTTGATCGCCTTGTAGGCCGCCCGGTTCGCGATCGCAGCCTTGGACAGGTCGTAGTCTTTCTGAAGGCCCATCCAGTATTGCGGCGTCGTTCCGAACACACGCGCAAGCCTGAGCGCAGTGTCCGCCGAAATCCCGATCTTCTCGCGAATGATCTGCTCGACGCGCGAGCGGTCACGCAACCCCATCGCCCGGGCAAGCGCCCCTGCTGTCAGGCCGTATTGCGGCAGGTAATCTTCCCGCAGGAACTCGCCCGGATGCGGCGCCGGTTTCGCGAATTTCGTGAAGTCATGTCCGGCCATGATGCTCATCCCGGATTTGATACCCCGCACCAAGGCTTCACACCAAGCTCGCAAGGCGCGGCGAGCGGGCGATGCAGCGGAGGGCAAGCCAGGTCAGGCCCGCATACGCGAAGCCGTATGCGGCGACCGCCACAGCGACAACGCCAGCGGCAGATTCTTCAGCCATCGAAGTCCAGAATATCAAAGCCAGCGCGCACCCTATCACCGCACCGCACACGAGGAACGGGGCCAAGCCCTTTCGGCCGCTGCGCAGAAGCAGAAAGGCAACGGGAGCGCCAACGACTATCGCGCCGAGAGCGCCAATCGTCATCGCTCCTACCGTCAACCACGCGAGTGCGATCACATTGCTGGGCCACGCGGTCCCGCCGCCCAGCGCGAGCAGTGCGATGCCGACCAGGTTGACTACCAAACAAAGGGCTGGGCCGAAGATCATTGCCGCTATGCTACCGGCAGCCAACACAGTGCGCCACAAACGCGGATCGGCGGGCCTCCGGGCCATGACCGCTCTACGACAGCCCATCGATCAGGCCGGTGTCGTCGAGGTGGATGCGGTTGGCGGCGGGTTGGCTGGGGAGGCCGGGCATGGTCATGACGTCGCCGCAGATGGCGACGACGAAGCCGGCGCCGGCGGAGAGGCGGACCTCGCGCACCGGGATGGTGTGGCCGGTGGGAGCACCCAGAAGGGTCTCGTCGGCCGAGAAGGAATACGGCGTCTTCGCCATGCAGACCGGCAGATGTCCGAAGCCTTCGGCCTGGAAGCGGGCGAGGTCGCGCGCCGCCTTCGCCGAGAGGCTGACGCCGCCGGCGCGATAGATCTTCAGCGCCACCGCCTCGATCTTCTGCTGGAGGGTCAGATCGTCCGTGTAGAGATGGTTGAAGGTGGCGGCGGGGTCGACATTGTGGTCGCAGAGCCTGACCACCGCCTCGGCCAGCTTCGCCGCCCCCGGTCCGCCCTCGGCCCAGTGGCGGCAGAGGATGCAGTCGACGCCGTAGAGGGCGCGGCAGGTCTCGGCGAGCAGGGCGAGTTCGGCGCGCGTGTCGCTGGTGAAGGCGTTGATCGCGACGACGACCGGCAGGCCGAAGCTCTTCAGATTCTCGATGTGGCGGCCGAGATTGGGGATGCCGTCCTTCAGCGCCTCCAGATTCTCGGTGGCGAGGTCGTCCTTTTTCTGGCCGCCGTTCATCTTGAGCGCCCGCACGGTCGCGACGACGACGGCGGCCGAAGGCGCGAGGCCGGCCTGGCGGCACTTGATGTTGAGGAATTTCTCGGCGCCGAGATCCGCGCCGAAGCCGGCCTCGGTCACCACGTAGTCGGCGAGCCCGAGGGCCGCGCGGGTCGCGATCACCGAGTTGCAGCCATACGCGATGTTGGCGAAAGGGCCGCCGTGGATGAGGGCGGGCGAGCCGTCGATCGTCTGCACGAGATTGGGGAGGATCGCATCCCTCAGCAGCACGGCCATCGCGCCGGCGGCCTGAAGGTCGCCCGCGGTGACGGCGGCACCGCCCCTGGTACGCGCCACGATGATGCGGGCGAGGCGCGCCTCGAGGTCGCGGTGGTCGGCGGCAAGGCAGAGGATGGCCATCACCTCGGAGGCGACGGTGATGTCGAAGCCGGCCTCGCGGGCGAGGCCGTTGGCGCCGTCGCCGAGCCCCGTCACGAGCTTGCGCAGCGCCCGGTCGTTCATGTCGAGCACGCGGCGCCAGGTGATCGACTTCAGGTCGATGTCGAGCTTATTGCCCCAGTAGATGTGGTTGTCGAGCAGCGCTGCGAGCAGGTTGTGCGCCGAGGTGATGGCGTGGAAGTCGCCGGTGAAATGGAGGTTGATCGATTCCATCGGCAGCACCTGGGCCCGCCCGCCGCCGGTCGCCCCGCCCTTGCGGCCGAAGACCGGGCCGAGCGAGGGCTCGCGCAGGGCGATCATGGTGCGCCTGCCGATATAGTTCAGCGCATCGCCGAGGCCGATCGTGGTGGTGGTCTTGCCCTCGCCCGCCGGGGTCGGGTTGATCGCGGTGACGAGGACGAGCCGGCCTTGCGGTTTCGCGTCGAGCGACCTGAGGAAGGGCTCCTCGAGCTTGGCGATGCTCTTGCCGTAGGGCGCCAGGGCGGCGGCCGGAATGCCCGCCGCCTCGGCGATCTCGCCGATGGGTCTCATCGTCGCGGCGCGCGCGATGGCAAGGTCGATCGACATGCACCCCCCAGAGTCGGTCGAACCCATGTAGCGGAAGGACGGGGGCGGCGGAATATGCCGGGTGCGGCGGAAGCTGTCGGGGCGGAGGCGACCAGCTCAGGCCCGAGACCCAGCTTGTCATCCCCGGACGTGTTCCAAGGCTATCCGGTTCGCTTTGCGGTCCGTGCCTTAACCCCACTGTCATCGCCGGACTTGTTCCGGCGAGCCATCGTTCCGCCGCGCGAAAAGCTCGGATTTAGGCGCGGCGGTCACAGCAGCGCTTTATCCTGCAATTGCTCGTGCGACTGCACCATGGCTCGCCGGAACAAGTCCGGCGATGACAACTGGAGGCCAACAGCGCGACTCGAACCGTTGCGGCATGGGTCCTCGGGTCTCGGCGGCTTCGCCGGCTCGCCCGAGGATGACAGGCGTTTTCCCGCCAAAACCGCCCCGCGCTGACCTTGCGGCATGGGTGCGCGGGGGCGGGAAGATGGGTATAGGCGGGGCGGCAGAAGGATCAGGGGAACGGGCCATGGATGTGGCGGACGCCATCTACAAGCGCATTTCGGTTCGGGCGTTCCTCGACAAGCCGGTGGGCGAGGAGACGCTGCGCAAGCTGCTCGATACCGCGCGCTGGGCGCCGTCGGGCGGCAATCTCCAGCCCTGGCACGTCTATGCCGTTTCGGGCAACGCGCTGAAGCGCTTCAAGGCCGAGGTCGCCGCGAACATGCAGGAGCGCCCGTTCGGCGAGGATTCGGAGTTCCCGATCTATCCGGAGGACCTGAAGGAACCCTATCGCTCGCGGCGCTTCAAATGCGGGGAGGACATGTATGCGACCATGGACCTCAAGCGCGAGGACAAGGCCGGGCGGATGCGGCAATTCGTGAAGAATTACGAGTTCTTCGGCGCGCCGGCCGCCCTCTTCTTCGCCATCGACCGCCAGATGGGTCTCGGCCAGTGGGCCCATATGGGCATGTATATGCAGACGATCTGCCTGGCGGCGGTCGAGATGGGCCTCGGCACCTGCATGCAGGAGGCCTGGGCGCGTCAGCCGACGCTGATCCGCACATTCACCGGCATGCCGGAAGAGCTGCGGCTCTATTGCGCAATGGCCGTGGGATACCCAGATCCCGAAGCACCCATCAACAAGCTGCGGACCGACCGGGCGACCGTCGGGGAAACCACGACCTTTCTCAGCTAGGGCGGGCCTCAGCCAGGACGGAAAAACCGTCACGCGGGTACTGGACAATACGACTCGGCTGGGCTTGAAACCCGGCCGGTCATCCGCAGAAGGACTCAAGGACACCGAATGCAGGTAAAGGGTACCAAGTTCGACGAACGCGCGCAGGCCTCCAAAGAGGCAAAACTGGCGCTGCTCCAGCGCGCCAAGGCGCTCAATCCGGCGAACGACCCGGCATTTGCCGAGCGTCAGGCGGCGCGCGCCGAAGCCGCCCGGGCCCGCGACGAACGCGAGGCCGAACGCAAGGCGGCCAAGGCCGAGGCGGCGCGCATCGCCGAGGAGCATCGCATCGCCGAGGAAGCGCGCCTTGCCGAGGAGCGCCGGGTCGAGGAAGAGCGCCTGGCCCGCGAGCAGGAAGAGTTCGAGAAGCAGCAGGCGCTGCTGCTGCTCAAGCAGAAGATGGCGCGCGACGAGCGCTACGCGGCGCGCAAGGCCCGGGCCGGCAAGCGCTGAGCCGCGCCGCCCGGTCGCGGGAACTGAACAGCGCGGCAGCGATGCCGCGCTGTTTTCGTTTCGGGCTAGCGCCGGGTCTGCGGTGCTACGCCAGTTTCACCAGCATCTTGCCGGTATTGGCGCCGCTGAAGAGCTTCAGGAACGCGCCGACGGCGTTCTCGATGCCCTCGTCCACCGTCTCGCGCACCTGCACCTTGCCCGCCTTGATCCATTCGGACATCTGCCCGACATACTCGCCCAGCATGTCGCCGTGGTCGGAGACGATGAAGCCCTCGATGCGCAGGCGCTTGCCGACGACCTGGAGGAAATTGCGGGGGCCGGCCATCGCCGCCATGTCGTTATAGCCGGATATGCCGCCGCAGATGGCGAAGCGGGCATGTTCCTTTGCGACCGCGATGGCGGCTTCCAGATGGTCGCCGCCGACATTGTCGAAATAGATGTCGATGCCCTTGGGCGCCGCCTTCTGGAGCGCCTGGAGGAGATTGCCCTCCTTGTAGTCGATCGCGTGGTCGACGCCGATCTCCTTGAGGAAGGCGACCTTTTCCTTGCCGCCCGCCGTGCCGATGACCGTGCCGCCCTTGAGCTTGGCGATCTGCGCCACCATCGAGCCGACGGCACCCGCGGCGCCCGAGACGAAGACGGTGTCGCCGGGCTTGAACGCCGCGACCCGCATGAGGCCGGCCCAGGCGGTGTGGCCGGGCATGCCGACGGCGCCGAGGAACATCTGCTCGGGCAGGCCGTGCGTGTCGAGCTTCTGGACCAGGCTCGCCGGGGCGGTGAAGCCCTCGCGCCAGCCGAAGAAGGACTGGACCAGATCGCCTTCCTTGAAGGCCGGACTCTTCGAGGCGACGACCTTGCCGACCGCCCCGCCCTGCATCGCTTCGCCGACCTGGAAGGGCGCCGCATAGCTCGGCCCGTCATACATGCGCCCGCGCATATAGGGATCGACCGTCATCCAGCTGTTGCGGACCTGGACCTCGCCGTCCTTCGGCGCGGGCAGATCGACCGTGACGATGTCGAAATGGGCCCCGGTCGGAAGTCCCTGCGGACGGCTCTTCAAACGCACTTCACGCGACTTCATGACGCTCTCCCCTTGCTGCCGGCACCTGCCGCGCCAGCTTACATCGGCGCCCGCCGCGCTCAATCAAGGGGCGAGGCTTTGCAAACGACGGAAACCGGGCATGGTGGCGCGAGCGACAAAACGAGGAGCGCCATGCCGGGACTGTATTTCGACGAGCTGAGGATCGGTCAGGTCTTCCAGCATCCCATCCGCCGCACGATCACCGAGACCGACAATGTCTGGTTCAGTGCGATCACGCACAATCCGGCGCTGCTGCATCTCGACGAGGAATATTGCCGGACCCAGACCGAGTACGGCCAGCGGCTGGTGAATTCGTGCTTCACGCTGGGGCTGATGGTCGGAATCTCGGTCGGCGACACGACGCTGGGGACGGCAATCGCCAATCTCGGCTGGGACGAGGTGCGCTTCCCGAAGCCCCTATTCCACGGCGACACGGTGCGGGTGGAGACGGAGGTAATCGAACTGCGCGAATCGAAGTCGCGGCCCGACGCCGGGATCGTGACGTTCCTGCACCGGGCGTTCAACCAGAAGAACGAGCTGGTCGCGCACTGCAAGCGCTCCGGCCTCCAGCGCAAGACGCCGAAGCCGGCCTGAGCGGGACGCCACGAGGCGATCCGTACACGGATCGCCTCGTCAGCCGTTCGCCTGAACGCCGCTTACGGAGGCGGCGGGGCGGGCGAATAGCGGAAGATCACATCGACGTCACGGTCATAATCCGGGAAGTCGGTGCGGCCCTGATACCAGACCTTCACCTTGTCGCGGTGCGTCGTGTACCAGGTGGTGTAGTGGGCGTCGTCCCAGGTGTCGCGGCTGGTGCGCCACGCGTCGCAGTCGGCGTCGCCGTCGAGGTCGGCGCAGTAGCGTTCGATCACCACATAGCGGTGATCGGAGGGATCGGCCGAGGCGGTCGTGGTCAGACCGGTCATGCCGAGCGCGACCGCGGCGACGGAGCCGAGTGCGAGAACAGTCTTCTTCATGGTTGGTCTCCTGTTTTCGGCCGCCCGCTCCCGCCCGCGGCCGGCTCTTCGACACAACGCACCCGCGCCGGAATGGCCCCGGCGGAACCCGCAATTAGAAGTTTGAACCCGGCCGGGCGGCCGTTCCGCCCGTGTTCAGGTGCGGTTCAGGCCGGCGGGCGGGAGTCGCCAGAACAGCGCGGCTCCATTAGGCTTTCGCCATGACCATGCCGCGCTCGATCCTCTTCATCCCCGCCGACAGCGAAAAGAAATTCGCCAAGGGCCTCGAATCCGGCGCCGCTGCGCTGGTGCTGGATCTCGAGGATGCGGTGGCGGAGGCGAACAAGCCCGAGGCGCGGCGGCTCGCCCTGCATTTCCTGACGTCGCGGCCGCATCCGCGCCGGCCGGAACTCTGGGTACGGATCAATCCGCTGAACTCCGGCCTCATGCTGGACGATCTGGCGGCGATCATGCCGGGCGCCCCCGAAGGCGTGCTGCTGCCGAAGCCCGACTCGGCGCAGCATCTCGTGACGCTCGATCATTATCTCAGCGCCTTCGAGGCGGCGTCGCGGCTGGCGCCGGGTTCGACGCGCATCCTGCCCATCGCGACGGAGACGCCGGCCTCGGTCTTCAATCTCGGTTCGTATGCCGGCGCCAGCAAACGGCTGGCCGCGCTGACCTGGGGCGCCGAGGATCTGCCGGCGGCGATCGGCGCGACGGCGAGCCGCTGGCCGGACGGGAGCTATACCGATCTCTGCAAGCTGGTGCGCAGCCTCTGCATCGCCGGTGCCGCCGCCGCCGACGTGCCGGCCATCGAAACCGTGTTCCCCGCCTTCAAGGACATGGACGGGCTGAAAGCCTATGCCGAACGCGGCCGGGCCGAAGGCTTCAGCGGCATGATGGCGATCCATCCCGCGCAGGTCCCCGTCATCAACGACGTATTCACGCCGAGCCCCGAGGAGCGCGCGCATGCCCAGCGCGTGGTCGATCTCTTCGCGGCCAATCCGGGTGCGGGCACCCTGGCGCTGGACGGCAAGATGCTGGACATGCCGCACCTGAAGCTGGCCCGGCGAGTCCTCGCGCTCGGCTGAAGGTTCCAGATGTGGAACGCATTATATCTATTGACGGCGGGCCAAAGTTTCCTTGAATGGAAACTGGGACGACGCGGCCGGTAACGGCGCGACAGGCTGAAGACAGGGCCGCCGCAAGGGCACCTTTACGAACGTCGAGGGCGGCCGGCTGGCTGCGCGACATGTATTTTCATCATCAGGCGCGCCCCCGAGCAGCGCCGCAACGCAGCGGTCTTGTCCGACAAGATGGCAACGGAGAGCTATTCCCATGACGCAGCCTGATGGCGCAGCGTCCCTTACCGGCAAGCGAATCCTCGTGGTCGAGGACGAGGCGATCGTGGCGATGCTGTTGGAGAATATCCTGGAGGATATCGGCTGCACGCCCGTCGGCCCCGCCCTGACCCTCGAACAGGCCCATACGCTGAGCACCGCCGAAGAGCCGCCCGACGCGGCGATCCTGGACGTGAACCTGCGCGGCGAACGGGTCTATCCCGTAGCGGAAGTGCTGCGCGACCGCGGTGTGCCGATCATCTTCGCCACCGGCTACGGCGAAGGCGGACTGGACAGCGCCTGGCGCGGGCGGCCCACGGTGCAGAAGCCCTACACCATGGACGACATCGTCCGCACCCTGAGCCGCGTGCTGGCGCCTTAGCGCCGGCCCGCCTCAGGCGGCCTCGACCGTTTCGGGCGACATCTCGGCCGCGACGTCGTTGTAGGAGAAGACCAAGCGGACCGGGAAGCCGTCGCCCACCCAATGCGACGGGTGCTCGCGCTTGACGAACTGGACCCGCTTCATGATGCGATCCCGAGCGCCGACCGGAACGAGGGATGCACGATGTCGTGCGTCTCGGCGTGCTTCTTCATGTAGGCGGCAAAGAAGGGGCATTGCGGCATGACGAGGCGCTTCTCGGCCCGCGCCCAGGCGAGGCCGGCCTTCACCAACGCGCTGCCAACGCCCTTGCCTTCGAGGGCCTGCGGCACCTCGGTGTGGGTGAAGATGACGGCGTCCTTGATGAGGTTGTATTCGGCGATGGCGAGATGGCCTTCGACGGTCGTTTCGAAACGGTGCTTTGCTGCGTTGTTGCGGACATCGACGGCGGGCTTGTCGGACATGAGGGGCTCCCTGGCGCCGGGCGGCGCATGCGGTATCTCGAACCGAAGATAGACCTGCGCCGGGGCGCTGCAAGGCACAGCGATGTGCCTGGATGGGGTGCGTGCTGCACCCTTAATCTACCGGCGCTGACGCGCCGGCCCCCTCTGTCACGCTGCGCGTGACATCTCCCCCGCATAATGGCGGGGGAGAAAACAGGCCGCGCACTGTCTCCAACGCCGACGACACACACCGCCCTGTTTCCTCCCCCGTTCACGGGGGAGGTGGCTGCCGGCGCAGCCGGCAGACGGAGGGGGCCGGAGTCGCGGGCTTCGGCTACTTCCAGCTCCCGTTCAGCAGCTTGATGATGGCGCTGAAGTCCTTGGGGGCGCCGCCGAGGGTATTGAAAAGCTGGTAGAAGGCTTCGGCCTGGGCGCCCATCGGGGTGGAGGCCTCGACGCCCTGCGCGGCTTCCATGGCGAGCTTCAGGTCCTTCAGCATCAGCGCCGCCGCAAAGCCGCCTTCGTAACCACGGTTCGAGGGCGCGGTCGGAACCGGGCCGGGGACGGGGCAATAGCTCGTCATCGACCAGGACTGGCCCGAGGCCTTGGACGAGATGTCGAAAAAGGTCTGCGCATCGAGGCCCAGCCTCTGCGCGAGGTTGAAGGCCTCGCAGGTGCCGATCATCGTGATGCCGAGCAGCATGTTGTTGCAGATCTTGGCGGCCTGCCCTGCCCCGGCGTTGCCGGCGCGGATGACCGCCTTGCCCATCTGCGCCAGATACGGCTCGGCACGCGCGAAGGCGGCCTCGGTGCCGCCGACCATGAAGGTGAGCGTGCCGCCATTCGCCGCGGCGATGCCGCCGGAGACCGGCGCGTCGACCATGGCGAGGCCCCTGCCCTCCGCCGCGCCGACGACATGCTTGGCGCTCGCGACGTCGATGGTGGAGCAGTCCATCAGGATGGCGCCTTTGTCGGCGTGCGCGAGGATTTCGCCTTCGTAGACGGCGCGGACATGCTTGCCGGCGGGGAGCATGGTGACGATCGCCTCGGCGCCCTTCACCGCGTCGGCGGCGGACGGGGCCTTGGTCGCGCCGTCGGCTTGCGCCTTGTCGAGCGCCGCGGCGGAGAGGTCGAAGGCACGGACCGTGCGGCCCTTCTTCACCAGGTTCGCGGCCATGCCCGAGCCCATGTTGCCGAGCCCGATGAAGGCGACGTGGGACATTGGTTTCTCCCTTACTTGTTATCAGGTGTCATCCTCGGGGCGGTCGCCGAAGGCGTCCGAACCCGAGGATGACAAGTGGTGCTACTTCATCGTCGGGATGACAAAGCTCTGGTCGCTGACGGTGGCGCCGGCGGCGGGCCAGCGCTGGGTGACGGTCTTGATCTTGGTGTAGAAGCGGATGCCTTCCGGGCCGTGCACGTTGGTGTCGCCGAAGGCCGAGCGCTTCCAGCCGCCGAAGGTGTGATAGGCCACCGGCACCGGGATCGGCACGTTGATGCCGACCATGCCGACCTCGACGCGCGCCGCGAACTCGCGGGCCGCCTCGCCGTTGCGGGTGAAGATGGCGACGCCGTTGCCGTATTGGTGCTTCGACGCGAGCGAGAGCGCCACCTCGAAATCCGGCGCACGGACCATCTGGAGGACGGGGCCGAAAATCTCCTCCTGATAGGTCTTCATCTCAGGCTTCACATGATCGAACACGGTCGGGCCGACGAAGAAGCCGTCCTCGTGACCTTGCAGCTTGAAGCCGCGGCCGTCGCGCACCAGCGTCGCGCCTTCCTTCACGCCGAGGTCGAT
>JADZAI010000088.1 GCA_020852655.1 Alphaproteobacteria bacterium | reverse complement strand
TGGTCGATATGGGCGGAGTTCCACACCGGCTCGAACAGGATGTTGGCGAAGCGCAGCACCAGGAGGTTCTGCACCGTCTCTTTGCCGAGATAGTGGTCGATGCGGTAGACCTGATCCTCGGCGAAGATGCGCGACACCTCGTCATTGATCTCGACCGAGGATCTGAGGTCGTGGCCGAGCGGCTTTTCGATCACCACGCGCGCGTCGCGCCGGTAATAGCCCTGCTTGGCGATATATTCGCAGGTCGGCCCGAACAGATCGGGCGCGATGGCGAGATAGAAATTGCGCACGATCTCGGGATCGTCGCGCAGATTGGTCGACAGGTCACCCCATTTGGCCGGGTCGGACACATCGTGCGCGACATAGGAGAAGATCGAGACGAACCGCTCGATGGTGGCCTCGTCCTGATAGTCCGTCTCGACGAAATGCGCGATGGAGTCGCGCGCCGACTGGCGGAACTCCTCGTCGCTCAGCTTCGAGCGCGACACCCCGATGATGCGGCTCTGCTCGTCGAACTGATGATCCTTGAAGCGGTGATAGAGCGCCGGGATCAGCTTGCGCCTGGTCAGATCGCCGGTCGCCCCGAAGACCACGTAGTCGAAGGGCGGGACGGGGATGATGCGGCTGGACACGCTCGGTTGTCTCCGTTCGATATAGTTCATGGGGCGAAAATCTGCCTGGCGAGGATCACGGCGCCGTGCAGCGGCTCGTGCTTGGGGGTGACGATGAAGTCGCCATAGCGGGCGACCAGCAGCGGATAGAGGCGGGCGCCGAAGCCGCCGACCGCCGCCATCTTGCGGACGTCGCGCGCCCGGAACCAGCGCACGTAATTGTCGACATAGGACATCTGCAGCTCGATCAGCTCCCTGGCGACGGGATCGCCGGCGTCGAAATACTCCATCAGGAGCGGCACGAAGGCGCCGAACTCGGCCGGGGCGCGGCCGAGCAGCGTGTTGGGCGCCGCGCCGGCGGCGGATGCAGCCGGGCGGTCGTCGCGCGGGAACGACCAGTCCATGATGGCATCGACGCTGCCGCCGAATTTTTGCAGCACGGCCTCGGTCAGCGCCGAGCCGGGCACCAGCCCGTCGCCGGCCTCGACGGTGCGGCGGATCAGCTCGCGCCCGAGAATGGCGCCCGACATCTGGTCGCCGATATGGAAGCCCCAGCCGCCGCATTGGTGGCGCTCGCCCGCGACCACCGCCATGGCGGCCGAGCCGGTGCCGACGATGATGACGCCGCCGTCCTCGCCGCCATGCGCGCCGGCGCGGGCAATGTCGATATCGTCGAACACCTCGACGCCCGCGAACGGCCAGGGCCGGGCCGCGAAGGCCGTGCGGGCCGAGGCGAGACGCCCGCCGGCCATGCCGAAACAGGCGTAGGTGCTGGCGGTTTCGGCGAAATCGACGCAGGCCTTGGCGAAGACCTCGCGCGTCCCCTCGCTGATCGAGCGGAAGGCGGGGTCGCCCTTGTCGATCTGCAGGTTGGAGCGGCCGCCGACGGCATCGGCCAGGGTGACCAGGTTTTCGTCGGCGAGGCGGATCCGGCAATTGGTGCCGCCGCCATCGACGCCAAGGTAGTATCTGGCCATTGAGACCCCGGAAAGCTGCAACGCCCTGCGGCGCGGCCGGACCATAATGCGAAGCCGACCAATACGAAAGGATAATACGCACCCCATTTGACAGCGCCATCCGGGCTTGCCGCATAGGTCCCATGCGACCAATCCTCGGGGCTCGGCGTTCAGCCTGCGCCGGCGGCGAGGACAGGCGAATCGGCGGGAGCGGCGGATGGGCGGACATGTTCTGATTCTGGGCGGGGCGCGGTCGGGCAAGACCGGCTTTGCCGAGCGGCTGGCGATGCGGGCCGGTGAGCGCCCGCTCTATCTCGCGACGGCGCAGGCGCTGGACGACGAGATGCGCGAGCGGGTGCGATTGCACCAGCAGCAGCGCCACAAGCGCTTTGCGACGCTGGAGGAGCCGCTGGCGCTCGCCACCGCACTCAAGGCGGCGGCCAGGGCGCATGACGTCATCCTGGTCGACTGCCTGACGCTGTGGATCAGCAACCTTCTGGGCAGCGGCCGCGACGTCGCCGCCGCGGTGGACGAACTCGCCGCGACGCTGCCGCGACTCACCGCGGCGCGAATCCTGCTCGTTTCGAACGAGGTCGGGCTCGGCATCGTGCCCGACAACCCGCTCGCGCGCACCTTCCGCGATCTCGCCGGAGCCGCGCATCAGCGGCTGGCGGAGATCTGCGACGAGGTGCATTTCATCGTCGCCGGCCTGCCCCTGACACTGAAAGGGCCGCGCCTGACGGAAAGCGCCCTGGAGCCGCCGGTGCCCGAGGGCTGAGCCCGGCCAAGACACTGGCCATGGCGGACGTCATAGGTTTAGCTGCGGGCGGGAAGGGGGCGACGATGAGGGGACTGCGCCGCAGGGTTTCGATTCTGGTGCTGGTGGTCGCCACCGGCTTCGGCACGGCGCGCGCCGACGAACTGCGCGGCGTGGCGCTGGTCATCGGCCAGGCGGACTATGAGACGCTCGGCGATCTCGGCAATCCGCTCAACGACGCCCGCGCCATGGACGAGCTGCTCGGCGGCCTCGGCTTCGAGGTCAGCCGGGTCCTCGATCGCGGCGGCGACCGCCTGCGCCGCGCCATCGCGGATTTCGTCGAGGATGCCGAGAACGCCGACGTGGCGCTGGTCTACTATGCCGGGCATGCGGTCGAGGCCGGCGGGCAGAACTTCCTCGTCCCCGTCGACGCCGATCTCGCAACCGGCAACAGCCTGATCGCGGTGTCCGAGATCGTCGACGAGCTGGCCCGCATCGTCCCCGTCACCATCCTGCTGCTCGACGCCTGCCGCACCGAGGCGTTTCCGGACGGCAGCATGGTGCTGCTGCCGGGCAGCGCTACGCCGGTGGCTGTCGCCCCGACCGGTCTGGTCGAGATGCGCGGGCCGACCCCGATGCTGGCCGATGTGCCGCCCGAAAGCCTCGGCATGGTGATCGGCTTCGCGGCGGCGCCGGGCCAGGCGGCGCTGGACGGCCCGGCGGGCGGCAACTCGCCCTATGCGGCGGCGCTGCTGAAGCATTTCTCCGCCGGCGGCTACGCCTTCGGCGACCTCATGACGCTGGTGACCGAGGAGGTGTACCTGCGCACCGGGGCGAAGCAGGTGCCGTGGACGAACTCCTCGCTGCGCCGCGTCCTCAGCTTCGGCACCCCGGTGGAAACCATCTCCGGCGACGAGGCGCTGATCCGCGACGGCCG
>JADZAI010000087.1 GCA_020852655.1 Alphaproteobacteria bacterium | reverse complement strand
CGTATTCTATTGCGGCGTCTTCTGCGGTGGAACGCCTGATCCTGACGGGCTCAACCGATATCAACGGAGCAGGTGCCGATCTGAACGAGACGATAATCGGTCAAAGAGGTGCTAATATCCTTATAGGGAACGAGGGCAACGACACGCTGTTCGGCGGCGCCGGCAACGACACGATCGTCGGCGGCGCGGGAAACGACGAGCTGTCGGGCGGGGGGAATGTCGATCTGTTCCGCTTCGGCGCGTCCGCCGAGGGGCAAGATACAATCACCGACTTGCAATTCGGCAACGACCTCTTCGACCTTTCCGGCGGTCTTTTCACCGGCCTGAGCGAGGCCAATGGCGATACGATGCTCACCTATGCCGCCGGGACCATTCTCGTGGAAGGCATCGTCGGCAAAAGCCTGGCGCAATGGAACGGGCACGTCGTTTCCGGCGGTGGCGCGAGTTCCGGCCGGATTGCCCAGCCGGATTTCGGCCACGGCCAGCACGATGACCACCTGCCGCATGCGCCGACGGACTGGCTTCTTTCCTGAAGCCTATGCGCCGCGCAGGAGGAAGATTGCCTGTTCGGCGAACAGGTTGGCGGAGATCGAGAACGGCTTGACGGCGTGCGGCTTGCCGCCGCGCAACGAGACGACACGGTCGATCGTCAGCTTCAGCTCCTGCGCCAGTTCCGAGAAGTCGCGCACGCTGCACATGTGGATGTTGGGCGTGTCGTACCAAGCATTCGGCAGCGCCCGGGTGACCGGCATCCGGCCGCGGCCGAGCAGCGAGGTGCGCATGCGCCAATGCGCGAAATTCGGCAGCGAGACGATGCCATGCCGCCCGATCCGCACCATCTGCTGGAGCACAGTGCGCGGATAGCGCGTCGCCTGGATCGTCTGGCCGAGGATGACATAGTCGAAGGCGCCGGTGGGATAGTCGGCAAGGTCGCTGTCGGCGTCGCCCTGCACCACCGAGAGGCCCCGCGCGACGCAGGCATTGACGCCCGCCTGGCTGAGTTCGACGCCGCGCCCGTCGACATTCTTGGTGCGCGCCAGATGCTCCAGCAGCGCGCCGTCGCCGCAGCCGACGTCGAGCACCCGCGTGCCCGGCAGCACCATGTCCGCGATGACCGCGAGATCCTGACTGAGATGCGCCACGATTTCAGCCGACCCGCTTGACGCCGCGATGATCGGCGGCCGACGAGACGAAGCCGCCGAAGGTCGCGAACATCTCCGGCACGTCGAGCAGGAAGGCGTCGTGCCCCGTGTCGGTCGCGAACTCGACGAAGCTGACATTCGCCGCGGCCGCGTTCAGCGCATGGACGATCTTCTTCGATTCCGCCGTCGGGAACAGCCAGTCGCTGGTGAAGGAGGCGACGCAGACGCGCGATTTCAGCTTGCCGAAAGCGCCCGCGAGCACGCCGCCGTGATCCGCCGCGAGGTCGAAATAATCCATCGCCCGCGTGATGTAGAGATAGGAGTTCGCGTCGAAGCGCTCGACGAAGCTGCGCCCCTGGTGGCGGAGATAGCTCTCGACCTGGAAGTCGGCGTCGAAGGCATAGGAGAAATGCTGGCGGTCCTGGAGCGTGCGGCCGAACTTTCGCTGGAGCGCGGCCTCGGAGAGATAGGTGATGTGCGCCGCCATGCGCGCCACCGCGAGGCCCTTCGACGGCACCACGCCGTGGCGCTGATAGTCGCCGCCGCACCAGTCGGGATCGGCCATGATCGCCTGCCGCCCGACCTCGTGGAACGCGATATTCTGCGCCGAGTGCTTGGCGGCAGTGGCGATCGGCATCGCCGAGACGACGCGCTCGGGGTAGGTCGCCATCCACTCCAGCACCTGCATGCCGCCCATCGAGCCGCCGACCACGCAGAGCAGTTCGGCGATGCCGAGCCGGTCGAGCAGCATGGCCTCGGCCTTCACCATGTCGCCGATGGTAATGACCGGGAAGCTGAGCCCGTACGACTGGCCGGTCGCCGGGTTGATGTCCTTGGGGCCGGTCGTCCCCATGCAGCCGCCGACCACGTTGGCGCAGATGATGAAGAAGCGGCGGGTGTCGAAGACCTTGCCGGGGCCGACCATCAGGTCCCACCAGCCCGGCCGCCCGGTAACCGGGTTGTCGCTGGCGACATGCTGGTCCAGCGACAGCGCGTGGCAGACCAGCACGGCGTTCGACCTGGCGGCGTTGAGCTCGCCATAGGTCGTGTAGGCCACCGTCAGTTCCGGGAGGACCTGGCCGGAATCGAGCGTGAGCGCGCGCGGCCCGGCAAAACGCGCTTCCGCAACGTTCGCGAGCGGCGGTGCGGGCGCTAGGACTGCGACGGCCTCGGACATGGCGGGGCAAGTGGGGTCGCGGGGGCCCCGCTGTCAACATCGCTTCTTTCCTTTGGCTTCCCGCCCCGCCTTGGATAAGAAGCGCCGCCATGCCCAATCCCACCCCCGTCCCCGGCGTCCTGGAGATCAAGCCCTATGTCGGGGGCCGCGCCGCCGCGCCCGGGGCCGCGCGGGTGATCAAGCTGTCCTCGAACGAGTCCGCCCTCGGCCCCAGCCCCCGGGCGAGCGAGGCCTTCGCCGCGGCGATGGACCAGCTCCACATCTATCCGGAGGGCTCCTCGGCCCTGCTGCGCGAGGCGGTGGCCGACCTTTACGGCCTGAACCCGGACCGCATCGTCTGCGGCAACGGCTCGGACGAGCTGCTGCACCTGCTCGCCCACGCCTATTGCCGGCCGGGCGACGAGGTCCTGTTCTCCGAACACGGCTTCCTCGTCTATCCGATCGCCGCCCGCTCGGCCTCGGCGGTTCCGGTGACGGTGCCGGAGCCCGAGTTGACCGCCGACGTCGACGGCTTCATCGCGCGCCTGACGCCGAAGACACGCATCGTCTTCATCGCCAACCCGAACAACCCGACCGGCACCTATATCCCGACCAGCGAGATGCGGCGGCTGCACGCCGCGCTGTCGCCCGAGACGCTGCTGGTGATCGACGCCGCCTATGCCGAGTTCGTCCGGCGCAACGACTACGATGCCGGCATCGAACTCGTCGCGACGCACCAGAATGTCGTGATGACGCGGACGCTGTCGAAGGTTTACGGCCTCGCCGGCCTCAGGATCGGCTGGGCCTATTGCCCTGAGAGCGTCGCCGACGTTCTGAACCGCACGCGCGGGCCGTTCAACGTCAGCCTCCCGGCGATCGCCGCCGGCGCCGCCGCGATCCGCGACACGGCCTTCACCGAGCGCGCCATCGCGCACAACACGCAATGGCTGGGCTGGCTGTCGGAACAGGTCGCGGCGCTGGGCCTCAAGGTCACGCCGAGCGTCGGCAATTTCCTGCTGGTGCATTTCGGCGACAAACCGGGCACCACCGCCGCCGACGCCGATGCCTTCCTGATGCAGCGCGGGCTGATCGTGCGCCAGGTCGCCAATTACGGCCTGCCCAACGCGCTGCGCATCACCGTCGGCACCGAAGAGGCGAACCGCCTGGTCGTGCAGGCGCTGGCGGATTTCGTGAAGGGCGCGGCATGAGCGAGGGGGAGTTCGGCCGCATCGCGCTCATCGGCATCGGCCTGATCGGCTCGTCGATCGCCCACGCGGCCCGGCGGGCGAAGCTGGCGACGCATATCGCGGGATATTCGCGCTCGGCCGAAAGCCGCGCGGCAGCCGAACGGCTCGGCTTCTGCGATTCGATCCATGCCGACATGGCGTCCTGCGCGAAGGATGCCGACATCGTCGTGCTCTGCCTGCCGGTCGGCATGCTCGGGCCGGCAACGGAAGCGGTGGCCCCGGCGCTGAAGCCGGGGGCGATCCTGACCGATGTCGGCTCGGTCAAGATGGCGGTGATCCGCGATGCCGGACCGCATGTGCCCGATGGCGTCCACTTCATCCCCGGCCATCCGATCGCCGGTACAGAGAACTCCGGCCCCGAATCGGGCTTCGCGACGCTCTACGACAATCGCTGGTGCATCCTCACCCCGCCGCCCGGGACCGACGAGGCGGCGATCGCCAGGCTGACTGCCTTCTGGACCGGGCTGGGCAGCAAGGTCGAGGTGATGGACCCCAAGCATCACGACCTGGTGCTCGGCATCACGAGCCATGTGCCGCACCTCATCGCCTACAACATCGTCGGCACCGCGGCGGACCTGGAGAACGTGACGCAGTCCGAGGTCATCAAATTCTCCGCCGGCGGCTTCCGCGACTTCACCCGCATCGCAGCCTCCGACCCGACGATGTGGCGCGACGTGTTCCTGAACAATCGCGAGGCGGTGCTGGAGATCCTCCAACGCTTCAACGAGGACCTGACCGCGCTCCAGCGGGCGATCCGCTGGGGCGACGGCGACGCGCTGTTCAACCTGTTCACGCGCACCCGGGCGATCCGCCGCTCGATCATCGAAGCGGGCCAGGAATCCGCCGAGCCGAATTTCGGCCGCGACCACAAGGCCTAATCGAGCGGCTTCAGCGCGCCGACGGCATAGGGGCCGAAGGCGATCAGGCCGTCCTTCAGCGTCAGCGAGATCAGTTCGCCCTCCGGCGTCGTCGGCAAATCCTTCAGGATCTGCGCCTGGCCTTGCAGGATGCCGAGCGCAAAGAGCAGGTCGATCAGCCGCGCCAGGCCCTGCACCTTGAAATCGAGCTGGCCGGCGAGGCGGCGCTGGCCGTCGAGCGCCAGGCGGCCGATGCCGCGCGTGACGACATTGCCCCAGTCGAAATCGAAGCGGGCGATCTCGGCCTCGACCCCGTTGGCCTGGAGCGTGCGGACGAGATCGCGCCGGTCGGCGGGCCGATAGCCGGTCGAGAAGGGCGGCAGCTTGGTGAAGCGCGCCACAAAACGCAGGTTCGAGAGACGCGGCCCGAGCAGCGTCGGGAAGCCTTCGGCAAGATCGACGCGATCGGCGGAAAAGGCAAGGTCGTAACTGTCGAGCGTGTCGGTCGTGACGTCGGCCATGCGCGCATCGGCCTGGAGCCGCTGCGCCTTGAAGGCGAAGGGACGCCCGTTGCCGCCCGCACCCTTCGCGTCCGGGTCCCGGATTTCGATAGCCGCCTGCTGCACGACGCCCTGCCATGTCGCCTGGACGCGCGCGAAGATGAGTGAGGGCTTCATCTCGATCCGCTCGGGCCGGTCGGGCTCCAGATAGGCGAGACGCACATTCCCTTCGGCCCGGACCAGCGCGTTGGTCAGGTTCCACGGCAGGGTCTCGATCAGGACCTGACCCGCTTCGAGTTCGAGGCCGCCGGCGGAATATTTGACGCCCGTCACCGTCGCGCCGAGGCGGATCGGAAATCCGCCGAAGGAGACGCTGCCATACTCGAAGGAATTGCCGCGCGCCTGCTCGGCCTTCACGAAGGCATAGAAGGCATGCTCGGCCTGATCGATCGCGTAGAACCAGTAGCCGGCATAGATCGCCATCGCGCCGAGGACGACGCCGAGCAGCGTTCCGAAACGTGTCCTCATCGCGCGTGCACCACCTTCGCTGTCCCGCCGAAACGCGCCAGATCGCGCAAGGCTTCGGCCTGGCGCGCCTTGAAGGCGGCGTCGGTCCGGACACCGGGCTCGTGCCAGATGCGCCGCACGGCCAGCGCATCGGCGGCGCGATCGGTCTTCGCATCGACGCGCCCGACGAAGCGGTCGCCGTCGAGCAGCGGGTAGACATAGTAGCCGAATTTCCGCTTCACCTCGGGCACGAAGATCTCGATCGTGTAGTCGAAGCCGAACAGGCGCTTCAGCCGCTTGCGGTCGCGGATGGCCGGATCGAAGGGATTGAGCGCCCGCATGATCGGCGGTGGCGACGGCGCCGTGTCGCGCCAGGTCTCGACCTCGGGCAAAGCGAGCGCGGATACGTGCTTGCCGTCGGTGCCTTCGAGCGAGACGGTGACGAGGTTGCGCCTGTTGCGCTCGACCCAGCGCTCGACATCCTCGAACAGGATGAGCGCCCAGAAATTGGTGATCTCGCGCGGCGTCGCGAAGCCGAGCCGCTCCAGCGCCGCGCGGCAGGCCCAGTCGACGGTCTCGGCCTTGCTCGGCGCCGCGCCCAGCAAATCGGCCGGCACGCTGCGTTCGGTGAGGTCGTAGACCTTCTGGAAACCGCTGTCGCGCCGCGGGATGGCGAGCACGCCGGTGCGCCAGAGATATTCCAGCGCCGACTTCGAGCGGCTCCAGCCCCACATCTCGCCCGGCGTGCCGGGATCCTCGAAATCGCGCGCCATCAGCGGACCGTTCTCGCGGATACGGTCGAGCACGCGCTTCAGGATGCGGCGCGAGCCGAGACGTTCCGCCCAGACCGGATTGTCGCGCACCCTCTGGCGCGTCCGCGCGAAGCGGATGCGCCAGTGCGGATAATGCTCGATCGGGATGATCGAGGCGTCGTGCGTCCAGTGCTCGAACAGGGCGCGGTCGCTGCCGTGCAGCCGCGCGAGATCGGCCGCGGCGTAGGAGGACGAGCGCGAGTGCAGGATGTGGTGATGGGCGCGCGCCACGGTCTGGATCGAGTCGAGCTGCACGAAGCCGAGGCGCCGGATCAGCGCGAGGATGTCGGTACCGTCGGCCGGGGCGTGGCTGAGCGCATGAGCGTGCAGGAAGATGCGCCGCGCCGCCGCGTTGTCGAGGACGAGGGGCGGCTTCTTGGTCACGCGCCCCGCGCCTCGGCCACCAGCGCGGCCGTCGATGTCTCGATCTGCGTTTCGAGCGCCGCCATGAATTCGCGCCGCTTCAGGCCCGGCGGAATGGGCGGCAGGAATTCGATGACGATCCTGCCCGGGCGCCGCAGCGCGCCGGTCCAGTAGACGCTGGAGTTGAGGCCGAACGGCACGCAGGGAATGTCGAGCTGACCATAGAGCGCCGCGACGCCCGGCTTGTAGGCCGGCGGCGCGCCGATCTTCCGGCGTGTGCCTTCCGGGAAGATCGCGATCGGCCGTCCCTCCGCCCGGCGCGCCTTCGCCTGCGCCACCAGCGAGCGCACGGCCGTCGCGTGGGCCGAGCGGTCGAGCGCGATCATGCCCGACTTGAGCGCGTACCAGCCGTAGAACGGCACCCTCAGCAACTGCCGCTTCAGCACGAGGGCCGGATTCTTGAGGATCACCGGCAGGACGACGGTGTCCCACATCGCCAGATGCTTGCCGGCATAGAGCGCAGGCCCGGCCATGATGTGTTCGCGTCCCCGCACCTCGTAGGTGAGCCCGCAGATCACCCGAAGGCCCCAGAGCGTCGCCCGGCCCCAATATTCGACGCCCCGGGCCGCCCACGGCCACGGGCCGAGGAAGGCGGGCGTGAAGCCAAGGCACATCGCGACCGACAATACGGCGAAGTAAATCTGGAAGAGAACGGAGCGCAGCACGACCATGGATGCGGACGTGCGGTCAGATTCCGGCCATGCGCAAGAGGCGATCGCCGCCGATGCGCGCGTGGGCGGCGACATATTTCGAGTATTCGGCGGCAAGCAGCGACAATGTCTCGGGATTGCGCCATGCGTCGCTGCGCGCCAGCGCCGACGGCACGACGGGATACGGCACCAGCGTCACGCCCGGCATCTGGGTGCCGAGCTCCAGCAGCGCCCGGGGCATGTGGTAGCTCGCGGTGACGACAATGACCTGGCTGTAGCCGTTCGCCTTCGCCCAGCGCGCCGCCTCCACCGCATTGCCGGGCGTGTTCTGCGCCTCCCAGCCGATGTCGACGCAGCAGTCGAAGGCGGCATCGCCGTGATGCTGGTTCTTGAGCGCAACGCGGCCGGTCGCACGGTTGACGCCGGAAATGAGCAGCCTTTCGCCGTGGCCCTGCTTCAGCAGGCCGAGGGCGACCTCGATGCGGTCGTCGCCGCCGGTGAGGACGACGATGCCCTGCCCGTCCGGCACCGCCTGCGCCGGCTGCGGCAGCGTGACGACGAAGGCTGCGAAGCCCCCGGCGAAGGCGGCAGCGCCGACAAGGAGCAGCTTTGCGGTCCCGCGCGTCAGCCGCGCCATCACACGCCGGCGCCAGGAGCGCGGCGAAGCCGTGGGTTTGCGGGGCCGGTCGGCTGTCATCTCGGGGGAGTATCGCTCAGGCTTGCGCCAACGGCAAAGACTGAGCGCCGCGATCTGTGACGAAACGATGGCCGCTCAGTTCGCCTCGGCAAGGAAGCGGCGGACCGTGAAGCGGGCCGTCGCCATCGCGATGACCGCCGCGGCGACGGGAACCAGCAGCAGCCAGAGGACCACGTCCCAATTGGCTGCAAGGCTGGTGAGGGCGGAGCCGCCGGTTCCGACGAGGACCGAAAAGCCGATCGCGAAGACGACGGCGAAGGCGAGCCCGGCAAGGCCCGCGCCGCCGCCGAGCACGAAGAAGCGCCACTGGACCTGGCGGCCGATGAAGGACGCGGTGGCGCCCGTGAGGTGCAGGACGTCGACCACGTCGCGATGGGCCTGGAGCGCCGCCCGTGCGGCGAAGACGACGGAGGCGGCAGCCGCGGCGGCGATCAGCAGCAACACGGCATAGGCCGCCCAGGAGATCGCCGACGAGGCCGACGTCAGGCCCTGGTTCCAGCGACTGTGGTCGTCGAAGGTGGCGCCGGGCGCGACCTGGGCGAGCCGGCCGCGCAGGCCTTCGACGTCGAGCGGTGCGCCGGGGTCGAGCGTGATCGCGATCAGCACCGGCACGGGCACGGCGCCAAGGTCGGCATCGCCGAGCCAGGGGCGCAGCAGGTCTTCGCTCTCCTCGCGCGTCATCACGCGGGCGGCACCGATGCCGGGCGTCGCGCCGAGCACCTGCATGGCGCCGGCGACCTGCGCCTCCATCGCAATGCCGGCGACATCTGCGATCTGGACCGTCGCCTGGCCCGAGAGGCCGCGCTCCCAGATATGGGCGAGCCGGGTCGCCCCGAGGGCGAACGCCAGGGTCACGCAGGCGAGGAAGCTCATGATTGCCATGACCCCGAGCAGCGCGCCTTCGCCGCCGCCCCGGGGAAAGAGGGGCGACGCGCGGTCCGGCCGGCGGGCGCTGTCGCTCACAACCATCGCGCCCCCGCCGCCTGGTTGATGCGGCCGGCGAACAGGCGCAGTTCGCGCGCGTTCGACGCCTCGACGAGATTGCGGTCATGGGTCGCGATGAGGACGCAGGTGCCGAGCCGGTTCAGTTCCACGAAAAGCCGCATCAGCCGTACGCCCATTTCGGGGTCGATACTGCCGGTCGGCTCGTCCGCGACCAGCACCGGCGGCCGCGCGACGACGGCGCGGGCGATCGCGATGCGCTGCTTTTCGCCGCCGGACAGCGTCGGCGGCCTTGCATGCATGCGCTCGCCGAGGCCGACCCAGGCGAGGATTTCCTCCACGTCCGCCCGGTAGCTCTCCTCGGACTGGCCCTGGATGCGGAGCGGCAGGGCGACATTCTCGTAGGCGGTGAGATGGTCGAGCAGGCGGAAATCCTGGAACACGACGCCGATGCGGCGGCGGAGGGCGGGAATATCGCCCTTGCGCATCGCCGCGATGTCCTTGCCGAACATCGAAATCGTGCCGCGCGTCGGGCGTTCCGCTAGGAAGACGAGCTTCAGCAGCGTCGTCTTCCCGGCGCCGGAAGGGCCGGTCAGGAAGGTCAGGCTGCCGGGGGCGAGCTCGAAACTGACGTCGCGCAGCACTTCGGTGCCGCCGCCATAGCTCATGCCGACGTTCTCGAAGCGGATCATCGTGGTGAACGAAACATGCGCCCGTGCGCGGCGAACCCGCGCCTTGTCTCGAATCGGAGCCTATGTCACTAGATCGTCAGACGCGAGCGCCCCACACATATGATCATCGCTTGCCCGCATTGCAGTACGCGCTTCGACGTCAACGCCGCCGCGCTGCCGCCGGCCGGACGCAAGGTCAAATGCGCCCGCTGCGGCCACGTCTGGGTCCAGCGCCCGGCGCAACCTGCCGCCGCCGACGACGAGCCCATGCCGGCAGAAGCCGCGGCGATCGTCGCGCCCGAGCCGGCGAAGGCGCCGCGAGAGCCGCGCCCGGAAGCCACGCCCGAGATGATCTGGGCCGGCACCGACATTCCGCCCCGCCGCCCGAGCTACGGCGCTTACTGGGCCGTCGGCGTGGCGAGCATCGTGGTGCTGTTCGCGGCGTCCTTCGCCTACCGGACCGAAATCGCCGCGGCGGTGCCGATGATGGGCAAGGTCTATGCGATGATCGGCTTCCCGGTCGACACGACGGGCCTGGAGCTGACCATCGAAGCGAAGGCGATGAACGAGTCCTCGCAGGGCGGCGCCTCGACGCTGCTCGTCACCGGCGTCATCGCCAACGTCACGTCCGAGGAGCGGCCGGTACCGCAGATCAGCGCGACCCTCTATGCGGAGGACAAGCGCGAGCTGCATTCGTGGACCTTCGATCCCGGCGTCACCACCCTGAAACCGGGCGAGACGCACGCCTTCAAGCAGGAGCTGGCGCAGCCGCCGCCGGACACCTACCAGGTCTACGCCCATTTCGCGGACACCGACGGGTGAGCAGCGACGCACCCCCCGAAGTGCTCTTCAGCGCCGCCGAGATCGCGGCGCGCGTCGATGCGATGGCCGAGGATATCGCCGCGGGGTTGGGACGCGACCTGATCGCGGTGCCGGTGATGACGGGCGCCGTCGTCTTCGCCGCCGACCTGATGCGGGCGCTGTGGTATCACGGCGTCGCGGTCGAGGTGATGCCGATCCGCCTGCGCAGCTATGGCGTCAGCTATCATGCGGAGATCGATCCGCAGCTCGCGCTCGGCCTCGACAAGCGGATCGACGGCATGACGGCGCTGCTGATCGACGGCGTCTGCGATGCCGGCCACACGCTGGAGCGGGCGGTCGCGCATCTGAAGGAGCACGGCGCGGCGCGGATCGCTTCGGCGGTACTGATCGACAAGCCGCAGCGGCGCGAGGCGCCGGTGAAGCCGGACTATATCGGCTTCACCGCCGACGACGTCTTCGTCGCCGGCTACGGCATGGACGCGGCGGGCCGGCTGCGCCATCTGCCCTATGTGGGCGTCGTCAAAGCCTAGAAATGCGTGCCGCCTTCGGGCGACCAGCCGTCCAGCCATTCCTGCCGGTCGACGACGAAGGTCGGGCCGCCATTGTCGTAATACCAGGTGTCGACGACCCAGAGATGGCCGTCGGCGTTCTCGCGGAGGGTTGCCGTCGCGTGGATCGGCATGAAGCCCTTGTGGCCGAAGCCGCGGACGGTGACGGCGTCGACGGTGTGGAATTTCAGGAAGCCCGCCTTCGCGATCATGGTCAGCGTCGTCGTCGTGTTGCCGGCTTCGGCGTAGCAGTCGAGCTGGCCGAGCCCGCGGGTCGGCAGGATGCCGGTGCCGCCTTCATCGATCCTGGTGCCGGTTATCTCGCCCGCGATCTGCTCGAAGCGGCTGACCGCCCGGGCGACGCGGGCGCGCTCGTCGGCGGCGTCGCGGGTGCCGTCGAAGAAGGCGCCGATCTCGGTCCATTGCGCCGGCGTGACGCGGACGCCGACCTGCATGTCGCTGCACCCGAACGACATGCACCAGGCGAAGCCGCTGATCGGATCGGTCGGATATCTGCGCGGCTGCTGGGTGCCGCTGGGCGTGGCGCAGGCGGCGAGCGAAAGCGCCGCGGCGGCGAGGATGAGGCCGCGCATGTTCAGGTGCCCGCCCCGCGCGGCGGAGACCAGCCGCCGCGCCATTCGTCGCGGTCGACCACGAAGCTCGGCGCGCCGTTGGCGAGATACCAGGTATCGACCACCCAGAGCCGCCTGTTGGCATTCTCGCGGATCGTCGCGCCGGCGTGGACGAGGCCGAGTGTGCCGTAGGGCACGCCGCGCATCGTCGGCTCGCTGGTCAGCGGGGTGTGGAATTTGAGGAGGCCCGCGTCGGCGATCATGCGGAGCGTGGTGCCGGTGTTGGCGGCCTCGGCGAAGCAGTCAAGCTGGCCGATTTCGGGGCCGCCCATGTCCCAGCCGCCCTCGTCGTTCTGGGTGCCTGCCTTGGGGCCGGCGATCTGCTCGAAGCGCGACATCGCACGGGCGATGCGGTCGCGCTCGTCGGCGGCATCGCGTGTGCCGGCGAAGAAGGCGACGATCTCGCCCCACTCCGCCTCGCTGAAGCGGACCCAGACCTGGGTGCCGCAGCCGGCGCTGGTGCAATAGGCGAAGCGCCCGGTCGGGTGGTTGGCGTTCGTGAGGGCCGGCGCAGCGATATTGGGCGGCGTCGCACAGGCCGCGAGGGCCAGTGCGCCGGCGAGGATGAGACTTGGGCGCATGACGGCAAATTGCATATCCGCGCCCTTCGCGGCAATGAGGAGCGATGTCCTTCGCGAAGGCCGAGCAATTGATGGAACTGGCGACGCTGGCCGCGGCGCGCCGGGCCGGCATCACGCTGGACGATGTGGTGGAGCGTTTCCAGGTCTCGCTGCGCACGGCCCAGCGCATGATGCGGGCACTGGAGCAGCGCTTCCCGGACGTGCGCGAGGCCTTCGACGAGGACGGCCGCAAGCGCTGGCGCCTGCCGGCGGCGGGACTGCGCGACCTCCTGACGCTGACCGCCGACGAGATGACGGCGCTCGACATCGGCGCGCAGGCGCTGGAGCTGGGCGGCAACGAGGCGGCGGCACACGCCTTGCGGACGCTGAAAGACAAGGTGATGTCGCTGGTCCCGCGCGAGAAGCAGGCGCGGCTGGAGACCGACCACGACGCGCTGCTGGAGGCGCAGGGCTTCGTCGCCCGGCCGGGCCCCCGCCCGCGGGTGCAATCCGAGATCGAGGCGACGCTGGCCGAGGCGATCAAGGCCTGCCGGGTGATCGAGATCGACTATCGCCCCCGCGGCCGCGGGCAGACGACCTCGCGGGTGATGCCCCATGGCCTGCTCGCCGGCCTCAGGCGCTATCTGGTGGTGCGGGTGGTGGGCAAGGAGGCGGCCGAGCCGAGCCTGCGCGCCGTCGACCGGATCGTCGCGGCGCGCCTGCTGGACGAAAGCTTCGTGCGCGACGAGGCCTTCGACCTCGCGGCCTACGCCAAGCGTTCGTTCGGGGCGTTCCAGAGCCCCGAGGAATATGAGGAGGTCGTCTGGCGCTTCGCCCCGGAGGCGGCCGGCCACGCCCGCGACTTCGTTTTCCACCCCGACCAGGTTCTGGAGGACCAGGCGGACGGCGGGCTGATCGTGCGCTTCACGGCGGCGGGACGGCTGGAGATGGCCTGGCACCTCTATATGTGGGGCGACAAGGTCGAGGTGCTGGCCCCGGACGCCCTGAAGGCGCTGGTCGCGGGGCACCGCCGGGGCGACTGGCCGGCTCTGCCGTGAGCGCGGGCCGTGTCCTGAAGGCGCGGCGTTCTACATCCCGGGCGAGCCGGCGAAGCCGCCGAGACCCGGGACCCAGGGGCCTCAGACACCCGTGTTTGTTGCCACTGGGTCCCGGCTCTTCGCTTCGACCGGGATGACATCTCTGTTTTGCCAAATGCGATTGCCCTGCGTGAACGGGGGAGGGGGACCGCGAAGCGGTGGAGGGGGCGAGGCTGGTGCCGCGGTCTGTTCGAAATGCGCGCGGGTCTTCTGTCGCCGACGACGTCAGAGCGGGAAGCTGGCGGCGCGGCGGCGGAAACCGGCGGCGGCGAGCTGGCCGAGGATCTTGTCCTCCACCGCCGGCGGCAGCAGCGCTCCGCCGACGCCGGAGACCTCGCGAACCGACCAGCCATAGAGCGGATCGGTGCGCAGCGTGACGGCGGCCTTCACGACGCCGGTCCACAGATAGCAGGCCTCCTGGCCGTCGACGAACCAGTCGAGCCGGTCCCACATGCCGTTCTTGAAGAGGTCGGAGGCGTCGCGCAGCACCTTGGTGGTGCGGATGGGGCGGAGCTCGTCATTGCCCTCCCAGGGCAGCTCGAACAGCGGCGCATTGCGGACGCGCTCCTCCAGCCAGGGATCCGGCTCGGCGAACAGCGTCGGCAGGCGATGAACGGTAGCGGCACACATGACGGCTCTCCCTGATCGGTGAGCCTACGGTGCCACGAGGGGATGACAAAGCCTGTCAGGGGGAAGGCCAGCCGATACTTTACACTTGAAAGATGAGCGAGACATAGTTCGCCCGCAATCACAGGGGGAAGACCATGGGCGCACTTATCGGGTTCTGGTTGGTCTGCGGCGTGGTCATGGCAATCATCGCAGGATCGAAGGGACGTAACGCTTTTGGCTGGTTCTTTGTCGGCCTCCTGCTCAGCATCCTCGGGCATCCTCATTGCCTGTCTCCCGGCGACGCCGGAAACTCAGCGCGCCAGGATCGTTTCGCTCACGCCCATGGACGAACTCGCCAAGGCCAAGCAGCTTTGGGACAGTGGGGCCATCTCGGAAAACGAGTATGCCTCCATCAAATCCCGGCTGGTTGCGCAATCCACCCGATGACCGGTTGAGGAGGGATCGACCGGATGCCGACCAACACCTTCATCACGTCAGCTATCGTGGGCGCCATCTGTGCTGCGCTGGGCTTTGCCGCCGGCACGCAATTCGCTCGCCCCCGAGCGCCTGCAACTCTCGAGCCCACGCCGAGCGAACCCCAGATCGCGGTAAATCCGCCTCCTCAAAGCCCCGCGCCGGCAGGAGACGGAACGTCGTCCGCTCCGGCACCCGAACCAACCTCCGAAGCGCCGGTCAAAACACCGGAGGAGGTTGCTCCGAGTCCTCCACCCACGGAAGCCCCGGTCGCAGAACCAGACCCTTGGCGCGTTCGGGAAGACACCTCGGAAATCGATGACAGCAAGCGCGTGACGCTCATGGCGACTGCGGAAGATCGCTACAACGCATTCGGCATGCGCTCTCAGCCGGCATTGATCATTCGCTGCCAGGAGCGTTCGACCGATCTCTACATCGCGGTCGATGAGTATCTCGGTATGGATACGATCAGTGTGACGGCGCGAACCGACGACGACAAGGCCGTCACCTCCACGTGGGGGATTTCGACCGACAGCAAAGCCATGTTCGCCCGAGGTGCGATCGGATTGGCCCGGAAGCTAGCATCCAAGAAATCGCTGACCGTGCGCTTTACGCCCTACAACGAAAGCCCGGTGACGCTGACATTTGATGTATCCCACCTGGATGAGCACCTGCCCAAGGTCGCCAGCGCATGCGGCTGGAAGCCATGAGACCCCTGACCCGCCCGCTCGTGCCTTGTACGGAGTGAGGTCGTGCGGACGCTTGGCCTGGTCATCCTGGGACTGTTCGTGTCGCTCGTCGCTGCGTGGGCGATCGGCGTGCGGGTATTCGTGATCCAGCCGATCGGCGCAATTCCGGACGGGGCAACGCTCGTCATCTACGGCGCGCCAGGCCTGGATTTCATCGACAGCGCCGATGCGTTCTGCGACCGAAAACAAGGCGGGGTCAGCCTGTTGTGCCGCGGGGTCGTTATTGGCGGCGTCGCCAAGAACAGCACCGTCCTAGTCCGCCTGCCGTATATGAGCGGACTATACTGGCTCACCGGTGCACCGGACGTTGATCGGTAGCGTATCTGGCTGCCGGTGAAGACCCTGCCGCTGCCGGCCCTTATCCGCCCCTGACGAGTTCGACGACGCGGGCGACGTGGTCGGGGGGGGTTGGGGGGGTGACGCCGTGGCCGAGGTTGAAAATGTAGCGGCGGCCCTGCATCGCGGCGACCTGACGGCGTACCTCGGCGTCCATCGCCGGGCCGCCCTCCAGCAGCAGCATCGGATCGAGATTGCCCTGCACCGCGACCGACGGCCCCACGGCGTCCGATGCGCCGCGGATGTCGTTCATGTGGTCGACCCCGACCGCATCGACGCCCGTCGCCTTCGCATAGCGCGCGAGATGGACGCCCGCCGCGCGCGGGAAACCGATGACCGGCAGCGCCGGGAACTTCGCCTTCACCGCCCGCACGATGCGCGCCGTCGGCCCGGTGACGGCGGCGTCGAACAGCGGCCCCGGCACATTGCCCGCCCAGGTGTCGAAGATCTGGAGCGCCTCGGCGCCCGCCTCTGCCTGCGCGATGAGATAGGCGGCGGTCGCCTCGACCAGGCGGTCCATCAGCGCGGCGAAAAGCGCGGGATTGCTCCAGGCCATGCGGCGGATATTGCCCTGCTCGGTGCCGCCCTTGCCTTCGACCATATAGGTCGCGACCGTCCACGGCGCGCCGGCGAAGCCGATCAGCGCCGCCTCGGGCGGCAGTGCGGCACGGACGCCGCGCACCGTGTCGCAGACCGGCGCCAGAAGCTCCGGCACGGCGTCCGTCGAGAGCCGGGCGAGGTCTTCGGCCGAACGCAGCGGCACGAGCTGCGGGCCGTCGCCTTCGACGAAGCGCACGCTCTGGCCCATCGCATGCGGGATCAGCAGGATGTCGGCGAAGAGGATCGCCGCGTCCATGCCATAGCGGCGGATCGGCTGAAGCGTCGCCTCGACCGCGAGCTCGGGCCGCAGGCAGAAATCGATGAAGTCCCGCGCCTGGGTGCGCAACGCGCGGTATTCGGGCAGATAGCGCCCCGCCTGGCGCATCAGCCACAGCGGCGGCACGGCGGCGGGCGCACCACGCAGGACCTTCAGGAACGGCTTCCCCGTCGCGTCCATGCCGGTCAGCGCCACGCCGCCATGGGCGGCATCGAGGAAAGGATGCTGTCGACATTGCCGCCGGTCTTCAGGCCGAAGGTCGTGCCGCGGTCGTAGAGCAGGTTGAACTCGACATAGCGGCTGCGCCAATGCGCCTGCTCGGCGCGCTGCGCCGTGCTCCACGGCTCGGCGATATGGCGCCGCACGACGGGCAGGAAGGCGTCGAGGAAGGCCTCGCCGACGGCCTGCGTGAAGGCGAAGTCGCGCGCCCAGTCGCCGCTGTCGTGGTGGTCGTAGAAGATGCCGCCGACGCCGCGATGCTCGTCGCGGTGCGGCAGGTAGAAATACTCGTCCGCCCACTTGGCATATTTCGGATACCAGCCGGCATCGAAGCGGTCGCACGCGGCGCGCAGCACGCCGTGGAAGCCCTGCGCATCGGGGTGATCCGGCGAGCGCTGACCGGCGAGCGTCGGGTTGAGGTCGGCGCCGCCGCCGAACCAGGACTGCGTCGTCACGATCATCCGCGTGTTCATGTGAACCGCCGGGATGTTCGGGTTCGCCATGTGCGCGATCAGGCTGATGCCCGAGGCCCAGAAGCGCGGGTCTTCCGCGGCGCCCTTGATCTGCTTGGCGAAGTCGGGGGCGAAGCTGCCGAAGACGGTGGAGGTATGGACGCCGACCTTTTCGAACAGCCGCCCGCGCATCATGCCCATGACGCCGCCGCCCTGGTCCGATCCGTCGGCGGCCGGCTTGCGCGACCACGGTGTCTTCACGAAGCGCCCCGCCTCACCTGGATAGAGCGCCGCCGGGGCCTCGTCCTCCAGCGCCTCGAAGGCGGCCACGATGCGGTCGCGCAGGCTCTCGAACCAGGGCCTGGCGGTTTCCTTGCGGTGCTGGATATCCACGTCTAGGCCCTTGGTCGTGACGCGTTGCGGGAAGGGGCCAGCCATACGCGCCAGGCACCGGGATGGCCAGTGCCGATCCGGGCCATTAGTAGAGGGCCATGCGACGCTTTCGAATCGGCACGCGCGGCTCGCCGCTCGCCCTTGCGCAAACCCGCGAGGCCATGGCGCGCCTCGCCGCCGCCCGGCGCTGGACGCCCGGCGAAGCCGCGGCGCGGCTGGAACTGGTGGTCGTCAAGACCACGGGCGACCGCATCACGGATCGGCCCTTGGCCGAGGCCGGCGGCAAGGGGCTCTTCATCAAGGAACTGGAAGAGGCGCTCGACGACGGGCGGATCGACCTCGCCGTGCATTCGATGAAGGACGTGCCGGGCGTCATCCCCGAGCGCTTCACGATCGCCGCGGCGCTGCCGCGCGAGGATGCGCGCGATGCGCTGCTAGGCATCGGCGCGCTCGACGCCCTGCGCCCCGGGATGCGGGTCGGCACCACGAGCCCCCGGCGCGCCGCCCAGATCCTCCACGCCTGCCCGGGAGTGGCGATCAGCCTGTTCCGCGGCAACGTGCAGACCCGGCTGGACAAGCTGGCACGCGGCGAGGTCGATGCGACCCTGCTGGCGATGGCCGGACTGAACCGGCTGGGGCTGGCGCCGGCGCTGACGCCGCTGCCGGTGGAGCGCTTCCTTCCCGCCGCCGGCCAGGGCGTCGTCGGCCTCGAATGCCGCAGCGACGACGAAGCGGTCCGCGCCCTGGCGGGCGCCGTCGACGACAGGGCAGCCGCCATCGCGCTCGCCGCCGAACGCGCCTGCCTCGCGGTGCTCGACGGCTCGTGCCGCAGTGCGATCGCCGTCCACGCGGCGCCCGGCGCGGACGGCAGCATGGCCGTGCGGGCCGCCGTCTTCGCGCCGGACGGCTCGGCCCGGGCGGATGCGGCAGGCGACCTCGCGCCGGGAGCTGCGGCGGACGAGGCCGCGGGGCTGGGCGGAACGCTCGGCCGCGACCTCAGGAACCGGGCCGCAGCCCTGCTGGGATGACCGCCGCGGCGCCCCTTGACCTTCCCGCGTGGCAAGGCGGAAGAGTGCACGCATGACAAGGACGGCGCGCATCCTGGCGGCAGTCTATGCGCTCGCGATCCTCGTCGCGGGCCTCGGCCCCCATTGCGGCTTGATGTTCGCCCGCGCGGACACGGCTGTTGCCGCTGCCGCCGATCGGCACGACTGCCATCGCGGACATGCCGCCAAGGATCGCAGCCCGGACCGGATTTGTGCCGCGATGGAGATGGCGAAGCTCGCAGGGCCGTTGCCCGCCGTCCTCGGTTTCAGCGCACCCGGCGTCGTCGCCATCCTGCCGCCGATGCCGGCGCTTCAGCCGGCGGCGGCGATAACGCCGGCGGCCGTTCCGTCGGCCCGCGGCCCGCCGCCGGCCGGTGAAGGCTTTGCCGCCGTCTTCGCCCGCAACCATCGCCTGCTGATCTGAACGCTCGCCCGCACGATCGCCGCCGCAATCCCGCGCCGGTGCCCTGCCGTGGAGAGCATGATGCCGTTCCGATTCCTGTTCGCAGCCCTGCTGCTCACTGCCGCCCTGCTGGGCGTCCCGTCCGCCTGGGCTGGTCGCTACGACCTGACCGTCGAGACCGCGACCGTCGATGTTGGCGGCCGAACCGCCAGGAAGATGACCATCAATGGCGGCGTCCCCGGCCCGACACTCCACCTCAAGGAAGGCGAGGACGCGACGATCACCGTCACCAACCGGACGGACGCCGTCACGTCGGTGCACTGGCACGGCATCCTGCTGCCCGGGATGATGGACGGCGCGCCCGGCTTCAACGGCTTCATGGGCATCAAGCCGGGCGAAAGCTTCACCTACACATTCCACATCCGCCAGAGCGGGACCTACTGGTATCACAGCCACTCCGGCACCCAGGACCAGAGCGTCCTCGGCGCCATCGTGATCGACCCCAAGACGCCCGCGCCGGCGCCTGCCGACCGCGACTATGTCGTTCTGCTGGGCGATGCGACGGCTGAGGATTCCGATCAGGTGCTTCGGAACCTCAAAGCCGACTCCGGCTACTACAACCACGCCCAGCGCACGCTCGGCGATTTCCTGCGCGACGCCGACAAGGACGGGCTGGGCGCCGCGCTGAAGGACCGCGGCGACTGGGGCGAGATGCGGATGGATCCGACCGACATCGCCGACGTCACCGGCTACAGCTTCCTCGTCAACGGCAGGGCGCCTGCCGCCAATGCGACCTTCCTGTTCCGCAAGGGCGAGCGCGTCCGCCTGCGCCTCATCAACGGCTCGGCGATGACGCTGTTCGACGTGCGCGTGCCCGGGCTGAAGCTGACGGTCGTCGCGGCCGACGGCCAGGACGTCGTGCCGGTGACCGTCGACCAGATCCGCATGGGCGTCGCCGAACGCTATGACGTCATCGTCGAGCCTGCCGAGGACGTCGCTTACACGCTGTTCGCCGAGTCCATCGACCGGACCGGCTATGCCCGCGCGAGCCTGGCGCCGCGTGACGGGATGGAGGGACCGATCCCGGCGATGAGCCCGCGCGCGATCCTCGCCATGAGCGACATGGGCATGTCGGCCATGGCGGGCATGGATCACGGCGCGATGGGGCACGACATGGCGGGCATGGACATGCCCGTCATGGGTCCGTTCGGTACGACGATGCCGGGCCCGGATCATGCGGCGATGGGGCACGCCATGCCGGGCGGCGAAGGAACCGACGGCAGCGGGCGGCCCAAAGGCTGGGCCGGCGGAGTGCCGGACGGTTTGACGCGCCTCGACTACGGCCAGCTCGCGGCGCTGCATCCGAGCGCCGACACCGCTGCGCCGTCACGCACGATCACCGTGCGGCTGACCGGCAACATGGAGCGCTATCTCTGGTCGCTGAACGACCGGAAGTTCGGCGACGCCGAGCCGATCAAGGTGCGCTATGGCGAGCGCGTTCGCCTGAGCTTCGTCAACGAGACGATGATGGCGCATCCGATCCACCTGCATGGTCAGTTCTTCCAGCTCGAAAACGGGCGGACGAACGACAAGCCGCTGAAGGACACGGTCATCGTACCGCCGGGCAAGACGGTCTCGGCGGTGCTGACGGCGCGCGAGGTCGGCGCCTGGCCGCTGCATTGCCACCTGCTCTACCACATGGTCGCCGGCATGATGACGCGCTTCGTCGTCGAGCCGCCCGGCAGCGCCGACGTCACGCCCGACGCCGGAACCATCACGATGAGCCCGCACGACATGGAGGGCCACGGGATGGGCATGGATCACGGAGACGGCAAATGAGCGCCGCACCTATGGTCCTGGTGGCCGCCGCCCTGCTCGCCGTGCCGGCGGCTTCCGCGGCCGGCGGCATGGGAGATGACCCTGCGCCGACGCTGTTCCACGCGATCCGTGCCGAGTTCGACTATTCGCCCGCCCACGGCGGTCTCTTCACCTGGGACGTCGACGGCTGGATCGGCGGCGACGCCGAGCGCGTCTGGCTGAGATCGGAAGGCGAAGTGGCCGCAGGCCGTACCGAGAGCGCTGAGATCCAGCTCTATTATGGCTGGAACGTCGCTACCTACTGGGACGTGCTGGCCGGCGTGCGGCAGGACATCGAACCGTCGGGCCGCACCTATCTCGCCGCCAGCATCGTCGGGCTGGCGCCGTATTTCCTGGACGCCGAGGCCAGCGCCTTCCTGTCCGACGAGGGCGACCTGACCGGGCGGCTCAGGCAGCGCTTCGACCTGTTGCTGACGAACGAGTTGATCGCCGAGCCCTATGCCGAGCTGAACCTTGCCGCACAGGACGTGCCGGAGCTGGGCCTCGGAGCGGGACTGACCGACATGCAGCTCGGCCTTCAGCTTCGCTACGACGTCTCGCGCCGCTTCGCGCCCTATGTCGATGCGGTATGGCAAGAGAAGCTGGGCGAGACCGCCGGGCTGGCGCGCGCCGCAGGTGAGCCGGCCGGCCAGGGCAGCATCCGCTTCGGTGTCCGCGTGTTGTTCTGACGCGAAGCGCGAACGCCCTTGACCTTCCCATCGTGGGAAGCCCCATCTGAGGTGTCTCGGCGGAAGGAGCCAGGCATGAGCGCGTGCTGCCACGGGCATGACGAACCACATCATCCTCACACCGGAGCGGATGCGGCCGGGCCAGCGACGGCGGTCGATCCCGTCTGCGGGATGACGGTTGCGATCAAGCCCACGACGCTCCGCTCCGCGCATGGCGGGACGACGCATTATTTCTGCAATCCCCGATGCCAGGCGAAGTTCGACGCCGATCCGGCGGCCTATCTGGGCGCGGCGCCTGCCCCGGTGAGCGCCCCGGCAGGATCGAAATGGACCTGCCCGATGCACCCTGAGATCGTGCGCAATGCCGCCGGCTCCTGTCCGATCTGCGGCATGGCGCTCGAACCGATGACACCCGCTCGCGACGCCGGACCCAATCCCGAACTCGCCGACATGACGCGGCGCTTCTGGATCGCCCTCGCCGCGACGATCCCCGTGGTGGCGCTGGAGATGGGAGGGCATGTCATCGACCTCCATCGCTGGATCGACCCGGCCTGGAGCAACGGGCTGCAATTGCTGCTCGCGACGCCCGTCGTGCTGCTGGCGGGCTGGCCGTTCTTCGAACGCGGCTGGCAATCGCTGCGGACCGGGCATCTCAACATGTTCACGCTCATCGCGATGGGAACCGGCGTCGCGTGGCTCTATTCGGTGATCGCGACGGTCGCGCCCGGACTGTTCCCGCCGGCCTTCCGCGGCATGGGCGGCAGCGTCGCCGTCTATTTCGAGGCCGCCGCCGTCATCACCGTATTGGTCCTGCTCGGCCAGGTGCTGGAGCTGCGCGCCCGCGAGTCGACCGGGAGCGCCATCCGCGCCCTGCTGGACCTCGCACCGAAGACGGCCCGCCGCGTGCGCCCCGATGGCAGCGACGAGGAGGTGCCGGTCGAGCATATCGCGGCCGGCGATCGCCTGCGCATCCGTCCGGGCGAACGAATTCCCGTCGACGGCAGCGTGCTGGAAGGCCGCGGTACGGTGGACGAGTCGATGGTGACCGGGGAGTCGATGCCGGTCTCCAAGGCGCCGGGTTCGCCCTTGATCGGCGGCACGCTCAACCGGAGCGGCGGCCTGCTGGCGAAGGCCGAGCGGGTCGGACAGGAGTCCATGCTGGCGCGCATCGTCCAGATGGTGGCCGAGGCCCAGCGCAGCCGCGCCCCCATCCAGCGCCTCGCCGACACCGTTTCGGGCTGGTTCGTGCCGGCGGTGCTCGCAGCCGCGGCGATCGCCTTCGTCGTCTGGGCCGCATTCGGGCCTGAGCCGGCGATGGGCTACGGCCTCATCGCTGCCGTTTCGGTGATGATCATCGCCTGCCCGTGCGCGCTCGGCCTCGCGACGCCGATGTCGATCATGGTCGGCATCGGCAAGGGCGCCGAGGCCGGCGTGCTGATCAAGAACGCCGAGGCGCTTGAGCGGTTGGAGCGGGTGACGACCTTGGTGGTGGACAAGACCGGCACGCTCACCGAAGGCAAGCCGGCCGTCGTCGCGCTGCGCCCGGCGCCCGGCTTCGTGGAGGACGAAGTGCTGCGCCTCGCGGCCAGCCTGGAGCGCGCCAGCGAACATCCGCTGGCCGAGGCGATCGTCGCCGCCGCCGGGGCACGCGGACTGGCGCTCGACGATCCCGCGCCGGTGGATTCGCCGGCCGGCCAGGGCGTCACCGGCCTCGTCGGCCCGCACCGGGTGACGATCGGCCGCGCCGCGTTCCTCGCGGCGCAGGGTGTCGCGACAGACGAACTCACGCGATCGGCCGATGCGCTGCGGACCGACGGTACGACCGCCGTGCTCGTGGCGATCGACGGCAAGCCGGCCGGCGCGATCGGTATCGCAGACCCCGTCAAGGCCTCGACGCCCGCCGCGCTCGCCGCCCTGCGGGCGGACGGGATCAAGGTGATCATGCTGACCGGCGACAACCGGCTGACCGCCGAAGCGGTCGCCCGCCGCCTGGGCATCGCGGACCTGCGCGCCGAGGTGCTGCCGGATCAGAAGGGCGCCGTGGTCGCCGAACTGAAGCGCGCAGGCGCCGTCGTCGCGATGGCCGGCGACGGCGTCAACGACGCGCCGGCACTCGCCGCCGCCGATGTCGGCATTGCGATGGGTTCCGGCACCGACGTCGCGATGGAGAGCGCCGGCGTCACGCTGCTGAAAGGCGACTTGCGCGGGATCGCCGCGGCACGGCGGCTCAGCCGCGCCACGATGCGCAACATCCGCCAGAACCTGTTCTTCGCCTTCGTCTACAATGCCGCCGGCGTGCCGATCGCGGCGGGGGCGCTGTACCCGGTCTTCGGGTGGCTGCTCTCGCCCGTCGTCGCCGCGGCGGCGATGGCGCTGAGCTCGGTTTCGGTGATCGCCAATGCGCTGCGCCTGCGCAGCCTGGCGCTGAAGGAGGAGGCACGATGAATATCGGCGCGGCGGCGGCGCGCTCCGGCGTCTCCGCCAAGATGATCCGCTATTATGAAAGCGTCGGCCTGATCGGCGCCGCCTCGCGCTCGCAGGCGGGCTATCGCATCTACGGCGACGCCGACATCCACCGCCTGCGCTTCATCCGCCGGGCCCGCGATCTCGGCTTCTCAGTCGAGAAGATCACCGCGCTGCTCGGCCTGTGGAGCGACAAGGGCCGCAGCAGCGCCAGCGTCAAATCCCTCGCGCTCGCCCATATCGACGAGATCCGCCGCCAGATCGGCGAGCTACAATCGGTGCTGGCGACGCTGGAAGACCTGGCGCAGCATTGTCACGGCGACAACCGGCCCGACTGCCCTATCCTGGACGACCTCTCCCACGGCCGCCCGCAATAGCGCCGCGGGCAGGCTGCGCAGAGGCCGGCTGTTCAAGCGGCGGAAAGCTGCGCATCGAGCTGGCCGAGGTTATAGGCGCGGTCGCGAAGCTCATAAGCAAGCGGCTCCCACTCGAGATAGCGCTCGTCGTCGCTCAGTCCTTCTCGCGTCATGAGATAGCCGGACATGATGATCGTGCTCAGCTTTGCCGAATTCGCCGCTTCGAACCACAGGATCCGATCCGCCTGCCGCGCCGTTCTGATCTCCCATTCGCTGATGATGCGATCACGATCCCAGAAGCCCGATGCATCCATGCCGGGCATCCCCTCCCGATGCGGTCCGGCATGGTTCAGCGTCATGTACGCAAGATCCCAGCGGGGATCGCCGTTGCTGGCCATTTCCCAGTCGAGCAGCCCTACAAACTTTCCATCCTCCCAGAGCATGTTCGAAAGCTTGAGGTCCCCGTGGCACGGCGACGGCGATCCCAGCGGAGCAGGCGCCGTTCGCTGGAGCAGGTCGAACGTCTCATCAAGCGGCGGACAGCCGCCAAAGCGATCCAGGCAATGACGCCAGCGGTTCAGTTCGCCGAGCGGACTCAGCACCGGCCCCAGAACTTCGAGCGGCTTCATCTGATGGAGGTTCGCGACGACCTCGACAGCCTGCCGCGACAATCCCTCGCGGAACGCAGCCGACTCCGTCAATGCCCATTCCGCCGCGTTCCAGTCCGAGAAGGGAATGCCGCGCATGCGCTCCATCAGGAAGAACGCGCCGCCGATCTTGCTGGCATCGGGCTCCAGGTACCGAACGCTCGGCACCGGAGGGGCGCCGGGCGTCGTTGCAAGCACGGCGAATACCGCAAACTGATGCAGAACGTCGAAGGCGACCGGAATCAGCGGGGCGCGTTCAGGCGCCAGCCGCAGAATGAGATCGGGTCCCTCAAGCAGATACGTCTCATTCGAGTATCCCGCCGAAAGCTGCGTGAGGCCTCGAAGCTGCTCGCCCGAGGCCAGGCACGACCTGAGCGTCCGCAGGATATGATCTAGGTCTCGGGCCATAATGATGGGGTCCGCTGCGCAGTACGGCGCTGGGTTGCGAGGCGATCGTCGAGCGCGGTTGCCTGTCCGCCGCGCGTCTACAGATTGCTGGGGAAGTCGGACTCCGCGGTCAGGCCCAGCTCGGGATAGACGCCGATCAGGATGGTTTCCTGGATTCCGAAGCCGACCGCGTCGCCCTCGCGGACCATCACGGGCTTGTCGCGGAATTGACCGGTCTGCGTCAGGATATCCAGCATGCTCGGGATATATTCGCCATCCTCGTGATAGGCCCCGCGCCAGGCGCCGTGGCGAAACCCCTTCCAGCTCCCGTACTCGGCCGTCCGCAGGTAGAAGCCGGAATCGCCGATCGCGCTGACCTCGACATGCCGCTTTTCCCCGGTCTCCATCGTCAGCTCCACCTCCATGCCCTTGAAGACACGCGTGTTGGAGTCGAATTTCATGTTGGGAGCCATGTGGCGGATCGCGTGCTGGCTGCCGTCAGCCTCGTTCACATGCGCCGAGAAATACTGGTAGTGCTCCGATGCGTTGACGAAATGCATGATCTCGTACTTGGAGCCGTCCGGCCGCTTGAGGAGCCAGGGGCCCCACATGATACGCATCTGCGATCCCCGGCTCGTCGCGGGCTGGAGGTCCGACGCGATCTGGCCGATGCCGTCGCCTCGCATGCCCCAACTGTGATCGCGGAAGGCAAACCAGTCGTCGCCGATTTCGTGGCGTTCGCCGTCGACTTCCAGCCAGCCGCTTACCTTGCCGGCCTGATGGTAGCGGACGACGTCCTGGCTCACCCTGGTGAAGGTGCGAAGACGATTGCGCTTCTCGAAGAAGGGCGGAAGCTCGCCCTCGAAGAGCACGTCGAAGGAAATCGGCTGCGACTTGTTCCGGTCGAGCGCGAAACGAACCTTCTTCAGGGGCTCTACGACCTCATAGCGGACCGGCCCGATGGACATGGAATCGAAATCGGATGCGAGCTCGCGACTGGCGCGGACGGTCCATTGCTCGTAGTTCCGCGAGACGCCGCCAAATCCGTCGATGACGTTGCGGTTGGGATATCGGCCAAGGCCGAAATCGATCTGGAGCCCGCCATCCTTGCGGGCGATCGAGCCCCAGATCTTCTCCGTCCAGCCGCGATCGGACTCCCGCACCGATGCGAACGTGTCGGCTATCTGGTGATTGATGCCTTCGTCAGCTTCGGTGAGCCGGCCGATGTCGTCCATTGTCATGCTTTGCATCCTCAGCTTTGAAGAACGGGCGCGCGCAGATCGAGCACGTCCGCCGAGACCATTGACGTGTGCATTTCCGTTGCGCCCTCGGCGATCAGCTTGGTGCGAGCGTCGCGGAAGTAACGGTTGATGCCGGTGGAATTCATGATGCCGCTGCCTCCCCACAACTGCAAAAGCGTATTGCAGCACTCGAAGGCGGTCTCGCAGATGAAGTCCTTGCAGACGGAGCCCATGGGCTTCTGCATCGCGCCGTCGTCGTACTGGGCGGTCGCGCTGTAGAGAAGGGCCCGGCAGGCCTCGATCTTGTTGTGCACTTTCGCCAGATAGTGGCTGACCGGCGAAAGGACGTGCATCGGGGCGCCGTAGAGGCTGCGGCCTTTGACGTATTCCAGCGTCTTCTCGAACATTCCCTGGGCACAGCCCACGGACGTGGCGGCATGGCCCATGAAGCTCGCCTGATTTATCGGCCCGTGCGTGGTGCTGGCCGTGAGCAGGTCGCCCAGCACGTTCTCGGGGGTGATGAGGATATCCTGAAAGCTGATCGGGCCGGTGTTCGTCCCGCGCCATCCCAGCTTTTCCTCGTAGGGCGCGACCTGGAAGCCGGGGGCTTCCTGTTCGACGATGACAAGGCCGTAGCCTTCCTGGCCGTCACGAAGCGTGCGGCACCATACGAGATAGGTCTTCGCGCTGCCCTGCGTGCAGAACAGCTTGGCCCCGTTCAGGCGCCACGAATTGCCATCGGCGCGCAATTTGGTCTGGTGGAAGGCCGTGTTGCCCGCGCCGGCCGGCTCTGTCTGGGAATAGGCCATGAGCCGTTCGCCGCTGGCCGAGGCCGGCAGGAGGCGTTGCTTCTGCTCCGGGTTGCCGTGGCGAAGCACGGTCCAGGGACAAAGTATCATCTGCACCGAAAGCAGGCCCGCGAAGGAAGGACTGGCCTTGGCGATCTCCTCCAGGACGAGGCATCCGTCCGTCAGGCTGGCGCCCGAACCGCCATAGGCCGCCGGGATACACAGCCCGAAAAACCCCAGCTCCGCCGCCTTGTCGATCAGGGATTGCGGGGTGCTCTCCTCGCGATCGATCTGCGCCGCAAGCGGTTCGACGCTCTGTCGGGCAAAGCCCCGTGCGGTGTCGATGAGCAGGCGCTGCTCTTCCGTCAACGAGTGGGTCACGTTTTCTCCTTTGGCGTCGAAGCATCGCTCTTGATTTCTAACTAGAGCGTACTCTAACGTACTCTACAGATTACAAGCAAGTGCCCCGCAAGACGGGGCGCGGCTCAGGGAAAGCGCCAGTGCGAAATTCGTGAGGGAGGAGTCCGAGATGAATCTATCCAAGCTATTGCTCCACGGCGTCAGCGCGATCGCGCTATCGGCAAGCTCTGCGGCGCTTGCGCAATCCGAAGAACCGGATTCCCGCGACGGCGAAACGGTCGTCGTCACCGCGCAAAAACGCCAGCAGGCCATCACCGATGTCGGGATGTCGATCCAGGCCCTGTCTTCCAATGCGCTGAAGGAGGCAGGCATTACGAACCCGACCGAACTCGCAAAGGCGGTGCCGGGTTTCTCGTTCAATCCGTCGCTATACGGAACGCCGATCTACACGATTCGCGGAATCGGCTTCCAGGAAAGCACACTGTCGGCCAGCCCGACCGTGACGACCTACCTGAATGAAGTGCCCATACCGTTTCCGGCTGAAACGCTGGGCGTGCAGCTCGATCTTGAGCGGCTCGAGGTCCTCAAGGGGCCGCAGGGGACACTGTATGGTCAGAACTCGACGGGCGGTCTGCTCAATTTCATCGCTGCCCGTCCGACCGACTCCCTGGAAGCCCAGGCGCGCGTCGAGTACGGCTCGTTCAATACCATCGACTTCGAAGGGAGTGTCAGTGGACCGATAACGGACACTCTGCTGGCCCGCATTGCGCTGCGGGCCAATCGAGCGGACGGCTGGCAGCACAGCTACACGCGGCCAAGCGACCGCTTCGGACGCAAGGATTTCCTGGACGCGCGCGTGGCGCTCGACTGGACTCCGACCGAGCGTCTCACCGTCCGCTTCGACGTCAGCGGATGGCGCGATCGCGGCGAAACGCCGGCGCCGCAATTCTGGGCACTCTACAGCGACTTCGGCCCATACAACGGCGCTCCGGGCCTAGGGCCGCGCGGCGATTATGCCGGCTTCCGGCCGAACACCAATTGCGACCCGAACAATCCGCTCGTCCTGGGCTCGCTTACCCTCGCGCCATCACCCGCGTTCTGCGACCAGAAGGCGAAGAACAAGGCGAATTCGGCCGACTGGAATCCGGAGCAGGATTTCCGGCGGGACAACTGGTTTTTGTTCACGTCGCTGCGCATCGATTACAAGTTCAACGACGACCTCACCCTTTCGTCCCTCACCTCCTATCAGGAGTATCAGCGCGACGAGCCGCTCGAACAGGATGGATCGGCGTTCGAGAACTACCACTCGCTTCAGGTGGGCGACATCAAGACCTGGTATCAGGAGCTGCGCCTCGCCGGGTCGTTCGGCGGAAAGGGCACCTGGATGCTCGGCGCCAACTACGAGAAGGACAAGATCTTCGATCAGTTTACCCAGCAGTTCCGCCAGTCCCTGGCGGCAAACACGCTTGGGATACTGCCCGGTCTGCCGACCTCAGCGGGCCTCTTCGAGACCAATTTCGGCCTGAACCACGATCTTTCCGACCAGTCCGTCGAAACGGAAGCGGTCTTCGCGAATGCGGAATATCCCATCCTCGAGTCTCTGACCCTCCAGGCCGGCATTCGCTATACGGAAAACAAGCGCGACTATAGCGGGTGCGGCAGGGATGTTGGCGATGGCCGTGCGGCGGCGGTCTTCGAAGTCCTGCAAGCCCTGTTCCTCACGGGCAACCCCTATTCGCCCAACCACGAGGATCTCAATCCGGGGGACTGCTACACCTTCGGCTTCAGCCCCGGCTTCGACTTTTCCACGCTGCCGAAGGAGCTGACGATCAAGAACCTGGACGAGATTTCGAACCTGAGCTTCGGTGAGCTTCGCGCCTCACTGAAGGAGAACAACGTCTCCTGGCGCGTCGGGTTGAACTGGAAGGCAACCCCTGACGTCCTGCTCTATGCGAATGTGAGCGAGGGCTACAAATCGGGAAGCTATCCCACCCTGTCGCATACCAGCGCCCCCCAAATGCTGCCGGTTACCCAGGAAAGCGTGCTCGCCTACGAAATCGGCATGAAAGGCAGCTTCTTTGACGGCATGCTCGACCTGAACGGTGCCGTGTTCTACTACGACTACAAGGACAAGCAGATCACAGGCGCCTTCATCGACCCGATCTTCGGTCCGCTGGCGAGGCTGGTGAACATACCCAAGTCGCATGTCCAGGGCTTCGAGCTTTCCGCTGTCCTGCGGCCGTTCGAGGGTCTGCGGATCGCACCGACGGTCAGCTACAACAAGACGGAGATCGATGAGTATGTCGGCCTCGACGGTCGCGGCATCATTTCAGACCGTTCCGGCGACCCCTTCCCGCAGATTCCGGAATGGCAGGTAACCGTCGACGCGCAATATGAGTTTGCCGTCTCGGACGAATGGTACGGCTTTGTTGGCGGCAATCTCTCGTTCCAGGATAAACGGAGCGGCGGATTCGGCGATTATCCGGAAAACGACATCCCGTCCTTCACCACGCTCGATCTGCGGATGGGTGTCGAGAACGAGAGCTGGCGGTTCACCGTTTGGGGCCGCAACGTCACGGACGAGTTCTATTGGCTCAGCTCGTTCCGTATCAACGATACGGTGATCCGCTCGGTCGGCATGCCGGCAACCTTCGGCATTTCGATCGGCTATAACTTCCAGTGACCGCAGAGGGCGGTTGTCGTGGACAATCGCCCTTCTCCTGCGCGGCTTTTCGGGCTTGATGTGGTGTGGGCCATCTCATACCAGTTGCTCGTTCCATTTATGCTCGGAGAGACCCAGGGTGGCACCCCCCCAGCCAAGGGAGTCTGCAAGGAAACAGGCCAAGAATGATCGTCGGCAAAGGATCATCGACGCCACCGCCGCCCTCCTCCATCAATTCACGGTCGAAGCCGTTTCCGTGAATGCCATTGCTGAACGGGCGCAGACGAGTCCTGCGACCGTTTACAATCTGTTTGGAACCCGGACGCGGATATTTCTTGATCTGTTCAATCAAGAACAGGAGAAGTTCCGCCAACAGGCGATGCTGCTCAAGTCGCCCAACGCCATCAACTATCTGATGGATCTCGTTGGCCTCGCGGCAAAGTGGTACCGGGACGATCCCCATTACTTCAGATCCGCTCTCGGCGTCATTCTCGGGATCAATGACGATTCCGTCCGGTTTGCCTATGAAAAGCCCCGGATCAACGTTTGGCGCGCCGCCGCGGATCGGGCGATCTCGGAGGAAATTCTCAGAAGCACCACGGACTCCGGCGCCCTGGCCGTTTTGCTCGCGCGGCTGTTCAACGGGGTGTGGGTGGAATGGGTGGCGGACCACATTTCCATCGATCGCGCCGAGCAGGAACTCCGATACGGCATGAGCGTCGCCCTGCTCGCCCATGCCGCTCCCAAGGCAAAGGCGCGACTTGAGAAGCTTCTGACGGAAACGGAGCGGGACCTGACCCTCGTGCGGCGCCTGTCCATGGAAGCGGCACGCTAGTCTAGCTGATCGCCAGACCGGGCATACCGTCGGCCCGCCACTTGTTCACAAGGGCGAAGAATTCCTGCGGCCCGCCGCCAAAGGCCTCGTCGATGACACCTCCGAGTTCATCGCGCTTGCCTTCGTTGTTGTAGTAACCCGGCGTGCAGTCGCGCTGAAACTCGCGTGTCGGACCTGACATGCTTCGGATTGTCTTGACCCATTCGGCTTCGGCTTGGGCTGTCGGCTCAAAGCGATTTGCGCGACGCCTGCGAATCTCTCCTATGACGGCAGCGATGTGCTTCGCCTGTTCATCGATCGGGTAGGTGAACACATAGGAGACGCCGTTCTGGCCGAGGCCCATCTGGAAGAGATTGGGAAAGTCATGGGTGTAAAACCCATGAAGGGTGCGCATCCCATGCGCCCACTCCTGCGACAGCGACTTGCCGTCGCGGCCAATCGTTTGAGAACCGGTGCGCCGCGCAAGGCTGGTGCCGACCTCGAAGCCCGTCGCGAACACGATACAATCCACGTCATAAGCGACATCGTCGAACACCACCGCAGTCTCGGTAATGCGATCGACGCCCCTGCCCTTCGTATCGACCAGCGTGACATTCGGGCGATTGAACGTCGGAAGATAATTGTCGCTGAAGGTGGGCCGCTTGCAGAACTGCCGATACCACGGCTTGAGCGCCTCGGCTGTCTTCCTGTCCTTCACGATCTCATCGATCCGCGCTCGCAACTGATTCATCTTGCGGAAATCGGCGATCTCGACCTGTCGCGCGATCTGGTCGGCTGACAGGTTCGTCTCGCCGGAGATGGCAAAGAAGCCGCCGACATTGCGAACCGCTTCGGTCCAGCCGTCGTTGACCAGGTCTTCAGGCTGGGGAATGCCCGACGTCAGGGCGACGAAATTCTCGCGCCGGCGCTGATGCCATCCGGGGGCAAGCGATTTCGCCCATGTCGGATCTGTGTAGGAGTTGTTACGAAGGTCGATCGAGGACGGTGTCCGTTGAAAGACGTAGAGATGCTTGGCGGCCTCTCCGACATGGGGAACGCACTGAATAGCGCTGCATCCCGTGCCGATCACGGCGACTCGCTTGTCGGCGAGCTTGCTTAGATTCCCGTGGATGTCGCCGCCCGTGTAGCCGTAGTCCCAGCGGCTGGTATGGAAGGTGTGGCCCCGAAAGCCATTTATGCCGGGAATTCCAGGGAGCTTCGGCCGATCGAGCACGCCCACGGTCTGGATCACGAAATGCGCTTTGATGGCGTCACCCCGATCAGTGCTGACGAGCCATTTCGACTCGGCCTCGATCCAGCGCATCTCCTTGACCTGGGTTTGGAACAGCGCCCGCTCGTACAGGCCGAACGTCCTGCCGATGCGCTGTGCGTGACCCTGAATCTCGTCGCCGAAAATATACTTCTGGGTCGGCAGATACCCCGTCTCCTCGAGAAGCGGGAGATACACATAGGCGTCGGTATCGCACTGCGCGCCCGGATAGCGGTTCCAGTACCATACGCCGCCGAAGTCACCGCCCTTCTCGACAATTCGAATGTCCTTGAAGCCGGCCATGACGAGCTGGGCACCTGCCGATAGCCCGGCAAATCCGCCCCCGAGGATGAGCACCTCGACCTCCTCGGCCATCCCCGCGCGCGAAAACCCGGGCTCGACATAGGGGTCGTCGACATAGTGGCTGAAATCGCCCGTCACCTCGACGTATTGCGCGTTGCCGTCCGGCCGACGCCGCTTGTCCCGTTCCTCTGCGTATCTCGCACGCAAGGCCTCAATGTCGAATTCCAGGGGAGGAGCGTCGACGCTCGCGGCGCGATGAGACATACGAAGACCCCCATAATTTTCCGAGGAGGCCAACGGTCTGCGTACCAGGATGCGCAGTCATTGACGCATATCAAAACCTCCCGCCGACGGACGCGCTTCGACCGATCGGCAGATCGGCCCGCGCCGGGACTCAGCGCCCTTCGAAGTTCGGCTTGCGCTTTTCAAGGAAGGACAGCATGCCTTCCCTCGCATCGGCCGATTTCCGAAGCGTCTGATGTTGCAGGAAGACGTGCTGGACATGCGTGTCGAACGTCTCGTTCGCGCTCATCCGCATCATGCGCTTCGAGGACTGCACGGCCAGCGGCGCATTCGCTGCTATCTCCGCGGCGATCGCGCGGGCTTTCCCGGGCAACTCGGTGTCGCTCACCACATGCGAGACGAGGCCGATCAGTATACAAGACGGGATCTCTGTCGGTATACGATCGCCTTTAGTTTGACGTAAGTGATTGATTTTCAAGTGTATTTATCGAAATGGCGGACAGGGTGAGATTCGAACTCACGGAGAGCTTGCACCCTCGCCGCATTTCGAGTGCGGTACCTTAAACCACTCGGCCACCTGTCCGCGGCCGCGACGGGGGCGGGCCCCCTGCGGAAGGCGGGTCACATAAGCGATGCGCCGCCCTGAGGCAAGCGGCGACTGCGCCCGGGTTGAGCGCTCCCGCGGATTCCGTCATCGTCGGCGCGCCCCAAGGGTCCCTGTCCGTTCCGGATGCGTCCATCATGCCGAAAATCGTCAGAAATCCGCGGATCCGGGACAATATCCGCATCGTCGACTACAATCTCTATTTCAACGGCACGCCCGAGCGTCAGACCGAACTGATGGACTGGTACGAGCGGGGCGAGGTTATCGTCCTGTCGAACTACCGCTTCGATGCCGGGCGCAAGGTGATCGCCAATACGTCCTTTCCCAACGGCACGAAGAAACTGCGGCTGCACAGTGCCGGCCTGAACCATCTCGATGCGCCGCGCGAGCGCGAGTGGGGCGAGGTGCGGCAGATCCTGAACAACGACGAGGCCAAGGTCGCGGAGTTCGAGGCCGCCGTCGCCGCCGCCAATGCCGAGCTCATCCGGCTCGTCGACGGGCTCTTCCCGCGCTATCGCTACACAAAGCGCCTGTGCATCTACAATCTGACCGAGATGCTGGCGATCAACCTGCATTTCGACAGCCCGCAGCACGCCGATATCAGCACGCAGGTCCGCGCCTTCGTGAACATGGATAATTTCCCGCGCATCTGGCACGTCGGACAGAGCCTGGAGGAGGTCGTCCGCGATTTCTACGACGAGGCCGGCGCGGCGAAGCTGGAGGGTGGTCATCCGCGCGCCTTCACCCGGGCCATGACGCAGGCCGCGTTCGGTGACCGCTTCGAAAGCGGCGCGCGGCCCTGGCCGCGCCACAGCATCGCCTTCCGGCCCGGCGAGGTCTGGTTCGTCTATCCGAACGTGACCGCGCACGAGGTAATTTACGGTCGGCGGCTGCTCGACGCCGTCTTCATGTTCGAGCAGGACGATCTGCTCAACAAGGAGCGCTATCTCCCCACGCTGGTCGAGCGCTTCCACGCCGAGCGGCGCAAGGCGACGCCGAACCCGGAATAGCGGCTACACCGCCGCCTGGCGGCCACAGGCCGCCTCAAGGTCGGCGAGGATGGCCGGGAGCGCGCGCGAGGGGTCTTCGTAGTCCTCGTAGGGAAACTCCAGGAGATCGAGCGCCAGCAGCGTGCCGTAGCGCACCTGGTGGGCGACGACGGCGGAGTTCACGATCCAAACCTCGCCGGGCTCGAAATCCACGAGGTGCCGCGGGTCGGGAACGCTCTGATGGCTGTAGCCGAAGGCGGCCTCGGTCAGGGCGTTGTTGAACGCGAAGGGCTGCCGCACGAAGCGGTCGAGGCCCGCGGAGGCGTAGTGGCGCCGGGCATAGACGGACAGATGCTGCGCCATGCTCCATTTGCGCAGGCCCGTCGACAGATTGGTGAAGACGCGGAGCTGGCCCTGCCGCTCGCAGCCGTCGATATTGTCGATATGCAAATTCTGGCCTTCGGGGATTTCCTCGAATTTCCAGCAGACACGCTTCCGCTGGAAACGATAGCGCGGGAAATAGGTGCTCGCGATCGTGTGGAGCTGTTCGTTCACCGACCGAACCTGATCGACGAACCGGAAATAGTCGCTCATGCGCTGGTCGAAGACGCGCTGGCGGAACAGCGCCCAAGTCTCCTTGCGCTTGCCGTCGAAGGCGGCGTGGTCTTCGTGCGTCAGCATGAATTTCACATGGCCGCGGCGCACGTCGCGCGGCAGCCTGATCGCGGAGAGAAAGCGGAAGTCGGCCTCTATGCGGACATCCTTCAGGCAGATGAGCCAGCCGCGCTCGAAATACGACGGCGCGAGATGACGCTCCCCATGACTCAGAATCACGACATTCAGCGGAACATCCGGATGAATGACGACTTGGGGCATGGAGTCGACCTTAAGAGAACATGGCGGCGATGCAACGCACGATATGAGCGGCAGCCGGTCGCCTATTCCGGCGTTAGCCGTTCGCTGCACCAGGCAGCGCCGCGGCCTTGGGCGAGGCGGTCGGCGAGATAAGGCAGCGCCTCCCCCAATATGCGATCGAGCGGGTAGCTGGCATTGATCGCAAGCAAGCCGGATCCGGCGAGACCGGGATCGCCGGACGGTGCGCGCACGAAGAGTTCGTAGGCGGTCGCGTCGCGCAGCCCGGCATCGACGACGGCGCCGTGGAGCATATCGACCGCACGGCGGTCCTTGATCGGGTACCAGACGAGGAAAAGGCCCGTTGACCAGCGCCGGCAGGCGACGAGCAGGTGTGTCGTGAGCGCCGCGAACTCCGACGGCTGCTCGAACGGCGGGTCGATGAGAACGAGGCCGCGCCGCTGGGGCGGCGGCAGGAGCGCCTTCGCGGCCGCATAACCGTCCCGTGTCTCGACGCGCGCCTGCGGAAAAGGGCGCAGCGCCGCGCCGAGGAGCTGCGCCTGGCCCGGATGAAGTTCGCAGGCCACCAGCCGATCGTCGGCGCGCAGGCGGCCAGCAATCAGCAAGGGTGAACCCGGATAGGTGACGAGCGCGCCCGGCAGATTCCAGGCGCGGACGGCCTCAGCGTAGGGCGTGAGTACCGCCGGCAGCCGGGAATCGGACAGGATGCGGGCGGCGCCGTGACGAAATTCGCCCGAGCGCAGCGCCTCGGCGGAAGAAAGGTCGTAGCGCCCCGCCCCTGCATGGGTGTCGAGCACGAAAAACGGCTTGGACTTCAGCAGCATATGGTCGACCGCCGCGACCAGCGCGACGTGCTTCAGCACGTCCGCATGGTTTCCGGCATGAAACGCGTGGCGGTAATTCACTCAAATTTTCCCAGCAATTCCATGGGCTTACATTATGACGACCTTTTAATCTTCACGCCACTTTCATGCAATGAAGCTGCGCCTATCTTGATCCTCGTCACGGAGCACACAGCACCGGACGACGGACCCGGCAGCGGGTCAGCTCGCGACATGGGAGCCCCGACCCGATCGAGCTGACAGGCTGCCATTGGCTCCCCCCGCCACGGTCTGTCCAATGAATACGGGGCCGGCGCCATCCCCCTCGTGCGTCGGCCCCGTTTCATTTTGGGGACAGCCCATCCGCATCCATCGGTTTTCAGCACGATCGGCGGGGTTTTCCTTGACAGCTGACGGCGCCGACGTCTATCTGCGCGCCTTCCCGACGGACCCGGCCTGAGGCCCGCGCGCGGCAACGCGCCCCGTCGACATCTTTATGCGATGGCGCGCCCAGGCGCGCCCATGTGGTGAATGCGATGTATGCGGTGATCAAGACGGGCGGCAAGCAGTACAAGGTCGCCCAGGACCAGGTCGTGACGATCGAGCTGCTGGCCGGCGAGGAGGGCACCAAGGTGTCGTTCGCCGAGGTGCTGATGGTCGGCGGCGGCGAAGGCGCCCCCAAGCTCGGCGTGCCGTTCCTCCAGGGCGCGACCGTCGAGGGCGAGATCGTCGGCCACGGCAAGGCCGACAAGATCCTGGTCGTGAAGAAGAAGCGCCGCCAGAACTACCGCCGCAAGAACGGCCATCGCCAGCCGTTCACGCGCGTCAAGATCACGTCCATCGCGGCCTGAGAGAGTTAAGAGACAATGGCACACAAAAAGGCAGGCGGTTCATCCCGCAACGGTCGCGACTCCGAGGCGAAGCGCCTTGGCGTGAAGCTTTTCGGCGGCCAGACCGCCGTCCCCGGCAACATCATCCTGCGCCAGCGCGGGACGCAGTGGCATGCCGGTACGAATGTCGGCATGGGCCGTGACCACACGCTCTATGCGCTCGCCGAGGGCAAGGTGACGTTCAAGAACGGTTGGAAGAATCGCCAATTCGTCTCGATCACGCCGGTAGCCAAGGCCATCGCCGCGGAATAAGGCGCGCACCATATAGGGGCCGCCGGACTAAGGGTGGCCCGCCAGCGAGGGAGGTGGTTCGCCGCCTCCCTTTTCGTTTGCCCTCGCGCCTGAAGACCGTTGGGGGTTCAGATGAGCGTTGCAGCCCAGGCGTTGAAAGCCATCCCGGAGATCGATTCGCTGCGCCTGGCCGGCGCCCGTGTCACGCTCCGACGCCCGCTCCTTTCGGACGCCGCCCGCATCGCCGAACTGATGAACGACTATGGCGTCGTCAAGAATCTCAGCCGCGCCCCCTGGCCCTATGGGCTCGAAGACGCCGTTTCCTGGCTGACCCACGTCGCCGGCCATGGCGGCAAGCCGAACGACTATCCTTTCGCTATTGTCACGAGCGACGGCCTGATCGGCGTGGTAGGCATCAGCACGAATCCGCAGAACCCGGAAGCGGCGGAACTTGGCTACTGGCTGGGCCGCTTCTACTGGGGCCGGGGTTTCGCGACGGAGGCCGGGTGGCTGGCGCTCGGCTTCGCCTTCGATATGCTGGGGCTCGAGGAGGTCGAAGCAGGTCATTTCGCCGACAACGCGGCATCCGGCCGCGTTCTGAAAAAGCTGGGCTTCACATACACACAGGACTTGGCGCGCTTCTCTAGGGCCCGCGACTGCGACGTCCTGTGCCGCATGATGGTCCTGCCTCGGCGACGCTTCGAGGACGGGACGAACACGGCCGAAGGAGGAAGAAACAATGGCGGTTGAATACGCCCCCCGACCGGTGCCCGAGATAGGTGCACTGACGACCAGACGGCTGGTGCTGCGCTCCTTCCGGCTCAGCGACGCTCCCACCGTACAGCGGCTCGCCGGCGACTTCGACGTGGCCAAGATGCTCGACGTCGTGCCCTTCCCCTATCCCGAAGGCGAGGCCGCCCGCTGGATCGCCACCCACGACGATCGCCGGGCACAGGACGCCGACTACCCCTTCGCCATCGAGCATGACGGCGAAGTGGTCGGCTGCGTCGGCCTCAACCGGGAATCCGACGGGCTGCTGCATCTGGGCTACTGGATCGGCGTTCCCTTTTGGGGGAAGGGCTTCGCGACCGAAGCCGCCCGCGCCGCGCTGGAATTCGCCTTCGACGAACTCACCGAACCGGAAGTGAAATCCGGCCACTATGCCGACAACCATGCCTCGGGCCGGGTGATGACGAAGCTCGGCTTTCGCTATGCCAAGGAAAGCATGCGCTTCTCCAAGGCCCGCGGCCACGCCGTGCGCTTCCTCGACACCCGCATGAAGCGGGAATGGTTCAAGCGCTAGAACCGCAACGGAAAGCTGCGAACGCCGCCCTGTTCCCGGGGCGGCGTTCGGCGTTATGACGACCCTGCCATGAAGTTCCTCGACCAAGCCAAGATCTATGTGAAGGCCGGTGACGGCGGCGACGGCGCCGTCTCGTTCCGGCGCGAGAAATTCATCGAGTTCGGCGGCCCCGACGGCGGCGACGGCGGGCGCGGCGGCGACGTGATCATCGAGGCGGTCGAGAATCTGAATACGCTGATCGACTATCGCTACCAGCAGCATTTCCGCGCCGGCCGCGGCACCAACGGCATGGGCCGCCAGCGCTCCGGCCCCGGCGGCGCCGACATCGTGCTGAAGGTGCCGGTGGGCACCGAATTGCTGGACGAGGACGGCGAGACGCTGCTGCACGACTTCGCGACGCCCGGCGAGCGGCTGGTCTTCCTGAAGGGCGGCAATGGCGGCTTCGGCAACGCGACCTTCAAAAGCTCGACCAACCGCGCCCCGACCCGCGCCAATCCCGGCCAGAAGAACGAGGAACGCACCGTCTGGCTGCGTCTGAAGCTGATCGCGGATGCGGCGCTGGTAGGACTGCCCAACGCCGGCAAGTCGACCTTCCTCGCGGCGACGACGGCTGCGAAGCCCAAGATCGCCGACTATCCTTTCACGACGCTGGCGCCGCAGCTTGGTGTCGTTGCGGTCGACGGCGCGGAGTTCGTGCTCGCCGATCTGCCCGGCCTCATCGAGGGCGCGCATGAGGGCGTCGGGCTGGGCGACCGCTTCCTCGGCCATATCGAACGCTGCCGCGTGGTGCTTCACCTGATCGACGGCACCGAACGTGCGCTGGTTAAGGCCTATCGGACGATCCGCCGCGAGCTGGAGGCGTACGGAGCAGACCTTGCCGCCAAGCCGGAGATCATCGGGCTCAACAAGATCGACGCGATCGAGCCGTCACAGCTCAAGCGCAAGATCGCCGCGCTCGAGAAAGCGAGCGGCGGCAAGGCCTTCACACTGTCGGCGGCGACCGGCGACGGCGTGACGCCCGTGCTGCGGGCGTTGCGGGCCCGCATCCAGCGCGGCACGCCGAAGGTTGAAAGCCGGAAGGACTGGACGCCATGAGGTCGCGCCTCGCCGATGCACGGCGTGTCGTCGTCAAGATCGGGTCCTCGACGCTCGTCTCGCCGGAGGGCGAGGTGCGCCGCGCCTGGCTGGGAGGGCTTGCCGCCGATATCGCAGCGCTGAAGGCCCGCGGCGCGGAAGTGGTCGCCGTGTCGTCGGGTGCTATCGCGCTCGGCCGGCGCAAGCTGAAGCTGCCCAAGGGCACGCTGAAGCTGGAAGAAGCGCAGGCCGCCGCCGCGGTCGGGCAGATCGCCCTGGCGCAGGCCTGGACGGAGGCGCTCGGCACCAACGGCACGACGGCCGCGCAGATTCTGCTGACGCTCGACGATACGGAAGAGCGCCGCCGCTACCTCAACGCGCGCGCCACGATCGGCGCCCTGCTGACGCTCGGCACAGTGCCGGTGATCAACGAGAACGACACCGTGGCGACGGCCGAGATTCGCTTCGGCGACAACGACCGGCTGGCGGCGCGCGTCGCGGCAATGGTCGGCGCCGACTGCCTCGTGCTCCTGTCGGACATAGACGGTCTGTATACGGATAATCCTGTGCTCAACGAGAGCGCAAGGTTCCTGCCCGAGATCGCCGAGGTCACGCCCGAGATCGAGGCGATGGCGGGCCAGCCCGGCAGCGACATGGGCTCCGGCGGCATGATCACCAAGATCCTGGCGGCCAAGATCGCGACGGCCGCCGGATGCCACATGGCGATCGCGCTGGGGCAGATCGACAATCCATTGGTGCGCCTTGCCGAAGGCGGGCGCGCGACCTGGATTCTCGCGCGCTCCAATCCGGCCGCAGCGCGCAAGCGCTGGATCCTCGGCGCGCTCAAGCCTGCGGGTACCCTTACCATCGATGCCGGCGCCGAGACCGCGCTGCGCAGCGGCAAGAGCCTGCTGCCGGCCGGCGTGCGCGGCGTCGACGGCGCCTTTGCGCGCGGCGATGCCGTTGTCGTGCGTTCGCTCGGCGGCCTGGAGATCGCGCGCGGTCTTGTCGCCTATGAGGCCGACGAGGCGCGCCGCATCATGGGGCGGCGCAGCAGCGAGATCGAGACGGTGCTGGGCTATGCCGGCCGCGCCGCCATGATCCACCGCGACGACCTGGTCGTGGTATAGGACCGCCATGAACGCGCCCACTCGGATTTCCGACACCGAACGGCTGATGGCCGAGATGGGCGTTTCCGCCCGCCAGGCCGCGACCGCGCTGGCGCAGTCGACGCCGGAGCAGCGGACCGAAGCCCTTCAGCATGCCGCCGCTGCCATCCGCGCCGCGACGCCGGCAATCCTCGCCGCCAACGCGTCCGACATGGCCGCCGCCAGCGACCTCGCCGGCGCGATGCGCGACCGGCTGATGCTGGACGCGAAGCGTGTCGCCGGCATCGCCGACAGCGTCGCCGCCATCGCCGCCCTGCCCGATCCTGTCGGCGAGGTGATCAAGGCGTGGCAGCAACCGAACGGGTTACGCTTTGCCCGCGTGCGCGTGCCGCTGGGCGTCATCGGCATCATCTATGAGAGCCGGCCGAACGTGACGGCCGATGCCGGCGCGCTGTGCCTGCGCTCGGGCAATGCGGTGATCCTGCGCGGCGGTTCGGAGAGCCTGCACAGTTCGAAGGCGCTGCATGCGGCGATGGTCGAGGGCCTGCGCGCCGCCGGCCTGCCAGCCACGGCGATCCAGCTCGTGCCGACCGCCGACCGCGCCGCCGTCGGCGCGATCCTCTCCGGTCTCGGCGGCAATCTCGACCTCGTCATCCCGCGCGGCGGCAAGAGCCTCGTGGCGCGCGTGCAGGCCGAGGCGCGCGTGCCGGTGCTCGGGCATCTGGAGGGCCTCAACCACACCTATGTCCATGCCGCCGCCGACCCGGCGAAGGCCCGCGCCATCGTGCGGAACGCCAAGCTGCGCCGCACCGGCGTCTGCGGCGCGACCGAGACGGTGCTGGTCGACCGTGCCGTTCTGGGCAGCATCGGCGCGGACATCGCCCGCGACCTGCTCGACGCAGGCTGCGCCATCCGCGGCGACGGCGCCGTCATGGCGCTCGACCCGCGCATCACCGCTGGGTCCGAAGAGGACTGGCGCACCGAACATCTCGACGCCATCGCCAACATGAAGGCCGTCGACGGGCTCGACGCCGCAATCGCCCATATCGCCGCCTGCGGCACCCAGCATACCGACGCGATCATCACCGAAGACGCCGCGGCGGCGGAGGCGTTCCTGAGCCGAGTCGACAGCGCCATCGTGCTGTGGAACGCCTCGACCCAGTTCGCCGACGGCGGGGAGTTCGGTTTCGGCGCCGAGATCGGCATCGCGACAGGCAAGCTGCACGCCCGCGGCCCCGTCGCCGCGGCGGAACTCACCTCCTACAAGACGGTCGTGCGCGGGACGGGCCAGATCCGCCCCTGATCGTCAGCCGGCGCAGCTCGCGATCGCCGACCGCATCGCGCCCTTCACACGGGTCTGCGCCGCCTTGACCTGAGCGGGCGTGACGCCGGCCGCCAGCAATTCCCCCTTGGCGCGCTCGTCGACGACGCCGTCGTGGACGCTGCGGAATATGGTCGTCATTGTGAGCTTGGTAGCGTCATCCAGATGATCGTCGAGGGCGCGTGCGAGGCAGGCACAGCTATCGGCCGTCGTTCCCGGGGCGCGTTCGCATTGCGCCGCCATGCCCGTCACGAATTCCGTCTCGGCCGCATGCGCATCCGACAGGGATAGCTTGTACCCGACCGTAAAGACGACGCCGAGCGCGGCGACACCGATACCGATCAGCGTCGGAATATTCATGGCAGCCCCTCAAATCCGGGGCGAGGATGGCCTTGAACGGTGAGGGCCGCGCTTACGCGCTGCCGACAAATTTAGCGATCCGGAAATACGAAGGCCGCGGGCGGTGCCCGCGGCCTTCCGACCTGAAGCGCGTAGGCCTCAGCTCTTCTTCGTGCACTTCTCGCGGATTTCGGTGTCGACGCCTTCGGCCTTCTTGCCCATCTCCTCCATCTTCTTCATGGAGTCGGGGTTAGTCGGATCGATACCGGCTTCCTTCATGGCGTCAGCCGCCTTGGCCGGGTCCTTCTCGACCGCTTCCTTGACCTTGAGCATCTTCAGCAGGAACGCCTTGGTGTCGCCATCGAGCTTGGCGTCCATGATATCCACGGCGCAGGCGCAATCGACTTCGCCGAGGCCTTCGATCTTGCCGCCGTCCTTGGTGCACATCTCGCTCATCTTGCTCTTGAACTCGGAGCCGCCGCCACCACACGCCGTGAGGCCGGCCGCGAGAACGAGGGCCGCGAGGGCCGAACCATAGCGAATGCGCATTTCTGTCTCTCCTGAATGTATGCCTGCCTTATCGCCGTTCGACGGGCGGAAGTCAGCCCAGGACATTGCGGCCGAATGGCGCAGCGCCCGTTTGACATTCGCATGACGCCGGGCCACGGAGAGGCATAAATCTACAGTCTGAGCATAAAGACGTGCCGTCCCCGAAACGCTTGGTCAGCCGGGCCCTTGTGCCCCCGTCACGGCCGCGGATCGGCCTGTTCGGCGGTTCGTTCAACCCGCCCCATGCCGGGCATCTGCATGCCAGCCAGATCGCCCTGCGCCGGTTGCGGCTGGACGCCGTGTGGTGGCTCGTCACGCCCGGAAACCCGCTGAAGGACGGCCGTGCCCTGGCGCCGCTGGACCAGCGGCTGCGCGCCTCGATCGCGCTGGAAAACCACCCGCGCATCCAGGTGACGACGCTGGAGAGCTATCTCGGGACGCGCTTCACCGCCGATACGCTGAAGGCAGTCGTGCGGCTGTTTCCGCAAATATCCTTCGTCTGGATTATGGGCGGCGACAATCTCGCGGCTTTCCACCGCTGGCGCGACTGGCGCGACATCTTCCGCACGATGCCGATCGCGGTCGTCGCCCGTCCCGGCTATGCGATGAAGGCGCTGGCATCGCCCGCCGCCCGGCGTTTCGCCGATTGGCGCATCGATGCCGCCGACGCGGCATTGTTGCCGGCGCTGGCGGCACCGGCCTGGACCTATCTGGAAGAGCGCCTCGACGCCTCGTCATCGACCGATATCCGGGCGCGCGGCCTTTGGCCGATTCAGCGCGCGTGATAGGGTGGCGCTTAACCGTTCGTTGAGGAGCCCGAGACCCCTGCCCGCTGCAAAGACCCCGAAGGCGCCGCCCCGGAAATCCGCCGCCAAGCCGGCCGCCGGCACCACGAAGACCGCCGAGCGCAAGGCGAAGCGCGCCGCTAAGGCCGCGAAAACCCCGGAACTGGCGGCGGAGGCGATCAAGGCCCCGGCGCCGGCCAGGCCGAAGAAGGCGAAGGGGCACGAGCCCCTGTTGAAGGCCGTGCTGGCGCAGCTCGAGGACGACAAGGCCGAGGAGATCGTGACCATCGATCTGGAGGGCCGGGCCGACTATGCCGACGTGATCGTGATCGCGTCGGGCCGTTCGGCACGCCATGTCGCCGCGACGGCCGACCATCTCGCCGAGCGCGTGAAGGCCGACGGCTTCGGCCGGGCCGTGGTAGAGGGCGAGAAGGCGGGCGACTGGGCGATCATCGACTGCGGCGACGTCGTCGTGCACCTGTTCCGCCCCGAAGTCCGCACCTACTACAACCTCGAAGCCATGTGGGACTCGGCCCCGAAGCAGGCCGCGGCTTCTTGAAGATCCTGCTGCTGGCGGGCGGCCGCGCTGCCGGTGCACCGGAAACCGCACAGGCCCGCGAGTATCTGGGCCGCGCCGGCGCCGCCGGGCGGCGGATCGGCCTCAGCGAGGCGAGCCTTGTCGAGATCGACGAGCGCAAGCTGGACCATCTGCGCCATGTGCCGAAAGGCGGGGTCGTCATCGCCTTCGACGAGCACGGCGACAATCTCTCCAGCCTGGAACTGGCAAGCCGCATCCGCAGGCACCTGGAGGGCGGCGTGCCGGCGCTCTGCTTTGCCATCGGCGCCGCCGACGGCCTGCCGCCTGAGGTCAAGGCCGCCGCGCGCCAGACCCTCGCCTTCGGCCGGGCGACCTGGCCGCACATGCTGGTCCGCGTCATGGCGGCCGAACAGATTTACCGGGCAGTCACCATCCTGACGGACCATCCCTATCACCGGTCCTAGGGGATTCCATCGGTGACACGGTGCCGCCCCATTCCTATGTTGCCCTCATGGCCCATCCGACCGGACAGACAATGAGTTCCTCGCACCCCCGCCCCGTCGTGCTGTGCATCCTCGATGGCTGGGGCTATCGCAAGGAGCGCGAGGCGAATGCGCTGGCGCAGGCGAATCTTCCGACCTATCGGCGCATGTTCGAGGAGGGCCCGACGGCCTTCCTGAAGACCAGCGGCCCCGCCGTGGGCCTGCCGGTCGGCCAGATGGGCAATTCCGAAGTCGGCCACATGAATATCGGCGGCGGCCGCGTGCTGGTGCAGGATCTCGACCGGATCGGCAACGCGATCGAGGACGGATCGCTGGCCCGCAACCCGGTGCTGGTCGACGTCATCGCAAAGACCAAGGCCCGGGGCGGCGCCCTGCATGTGCTCGGCCTGCTGTCGCCGGGCGGCGTACACAGCCATCAGGATCACGTGCTGGCGCTGGCCAAGGCCGGCGTCGAGGCCGGGCTGAAGGTCTGGATCCACGCCTTCTTCGACGGACGCGACGTGCCGCCGAAGAGCGCGCTGACCTATCTCGCCGAGTTCCGCACCACGGCCGGCACCGTGATGGACAGCGCCAAGTCCGGCACCGCCGGCGGGCGCTTCTACGCCATGGACCGCGACAAGCGCTGGGAGCGTGTTGGACCGGCCTATGAAGCGATGGTCGCGGCGACCGGCCCGCATTTCGCGACGCCCGAAGCGGCGGTCGAAGCGGCCTACGCCAAGGATGTGACGGACGAGTTTGTCGAGCCTGCGGTGATCGACGGCTACCCCGGCATGCAGGACGGCGACGGCGTCGTCATGGCCAATTTCCGCTCGGACCGCGCGCGCCAGATCATGACCGCCCTGCTCGACCCCGCCTTTGACGGCTTTGCGCGCTCGCGTGTCGTGCGCTTCGCGGCGGCGGCGGGCATGGCGGAGTATTCCAAGGCGATCGCGGCGCTGATGCCGAGCCTCTTCCCGCCGCAGGATGTCCCGAACGCGCTGGGTGAAGTGCTGGCGAAGGCCGGGCTGAAGCAGCTTCGTATCGCCGAGACCGAGAAATACGCCCACGTCACCTTCTTCTTCAACGGCGGGCGCGAGCTCGTGTTCGACGGCGAGGAGCGTGTGCTTATCCCATCGCCCAAGGTGCGCACCTACGATCTGAAGCCCGAGATGTCGGCGCCCGAAGTCACCGACGCGCTGGTCGAGGCGATCCGGGCCGGCACGTTCGACGTCATCGTCGTCAACTATGCGAATGCCGACCAGGTCGGCCATTCGGGCGTGATGCCGGCCGCAATCAAGGCGGTGGAGGCGGTCGATGCCTGCCTCGCACGCCTGCGCGCCGCGGTCGAAGGCGCCGGCGGCGTCCTGCTGGTGACGGCCGACCACGGCAATGTCGAAATGATGGTCGACCCCGAGACCGGCGAACCGCACACGGCGCATACGACGCTCGACGTGCCGCTGGTGCTGGTCAACGGCAAGGTGCTGCCCAAGCCCGTATCGCTGGCCGACGGCAAGCTCGCCGATCTCGCGCCGACGATCCTCGACATGCTCGGCATCCAGAAGCCGACCGAGATGACCGGGCATTCGCTGCTGAAGCCGGTCCAGGCGGCAACCCGGATGGCGCATGAAGCAGCCTAGCGCGCTCGTCCTGGCGATGACGCTGGCGCTGCCGGTTGCGGCAGAGACGGCGCCTGCGCGTTCGCCGGACGATCTGCTGCGCCTCCAGGAACAGATTGCGGAAACGGAAAAGCAGAAGGCGCTGGATCAGGCAGGAAAGGTCAAGGCAGCAGCGGAACTGAGCCAGCTTCAGGCTGAGGCCGCCAGCCTCGCCAGCCAGATCCAGACCGCCGAACGGTCACTGACCCAGGCCGAGCGGCGAATCGGCGAGCTCGATACGCGTGAAAAGACGCTGAGCGCCGATCTCGAAAAGCGCCGCGCCGGCATGGGTCCTCTGCTCGCGGCGCTCCAACGGCTGACGCGCGACCCGCCGCCGGCCCTCGCCGTCTCGCCCGACGATGCGAGCAAGGCGGCGCGCGGCGCGATGCTGATCGCCGCCGTCACCGAGAAACTGAATGTCGAAGCCCAGAAGATCGCCGCCACACTGAAGGAACTCGGCGAAACCCGCGCCGCGCTGGTCGTCGAGCGCGATGCCGCCCGTACGCAGGAAGCGGCATTGACCCAGCGGACCGGCGAACTGAAGGGCCTCGTCGCGAAGCGCCAGGCGCTGGTCCAGGAACTGGACGACGGGGTGACAGCCGCCGAGGGCCGGATCGCCGCGCTTCAGGCGCGCGCCGCCGACATGACCGACCTGATGGCCTGGCTGGACGAGCCGCCTAAGCCGCGCGACCGCGCCGGCGCGACGGCCGAGGAGGCGAACTCCGCCCCCGTCATGGTCGCCAGCCGCGGCGCCAAGGTCGCGTTCACGACGCGCCGCGGCAAGCTGCCCTGGCCGGCCATGGGCGACATTGCACGCCGCTTCGGCGAGGCCGAGGACAACGGCGCGACGGCCCAGGGCCTCACGCTGCGGACCCGCGCGGACGCCCAGATCACCGCGCCCGCCGATGGCGAAATCGTGTTTGCCGGGCCGTTCGGCGACTATGGGCGTCTATTGATACTGGCGCCCAGCGAGGGTTACTTTGTTCTCATCGGCGGGTTCGGCCGTCTTGATGCCACGGTTGGCCAGTATGTGCTGGCCGGCGAACCGTTGGGAACGACGGCCGGCAGCGAACAGAAGAACGGGCCGCTCCTGTACATCGAATTGCGGCGCGAGGGCGCGCCGGTCGATCCGATGGCATGGTTCGTGCCAGTCCAGGCCAACGGTTAGCGTGTGTTGCGTTGTGGTGTTGAACCCCTAAGTCCAGGGATCGAGGCGCGAAGTCAGATGAAGAAGACCTTTCTTGCCGGCCTGATGGGCATGACCGCGGGCGTCGCGGCGACCGCCCTGCTCGTGAATTTCGGTCAGGTCGAGGCGAGTTCGGAGACCTATCGCCAGCTCAATCTGTTCGGCGATGTGTTCGAGCGCGTGCGCGCCAATTATGTGCGCGAGGTCGAGGACGCCGATCTCGTGAAATACGCCATCAACGGCATGCTCACCTCTCTGGATCCGCATTCCAGCTACATGGATGCGAAGGACTTCCAGGACATGCAGGTCCAGACGCGCGGCGAGTTCGGCGGTCTCGGCCTTGAGGTGACGATCGAGAATGACTTCGTGAAGGTCATCTCGCCCATCGACGATACGCCGGCCAGCCGTGCCGGCATCAAGGCGGGCGATTTCATCACCCATATCGACGGCATGCAGATTCGCGGCGTGACGCTGTCGGATGCCGTGGAGCGCATGCGCGGCCCGATCGGCACGCCGGTGACGCTGACGATCGTCCGCGCCGGCGAGGACAAGCCCCGCGACGTGCCGCTGAACCGGGCGCTCATCAAGGTCGAGAGCGTGAAGTACCGGATGGAAGGCGACATCGGCTATATCCGCGTCGCCGCCTTCAACGAGCAGACCGAATCCGGCGTCGAGCAGGCCTTCACGACGCTGCGCAAGCAATCGGGCGGCAACATCCGCGGCTGGGTGCTGGACCTGCGCAACAACCCCGGCGGCCTGCTGGACCAGTCGATCGCCGTCTCCGATTCCTTCCTCGAGCGCGGCGAGATCGTGTCGACCCGCGGCCGCGACCCGCAGGACATCCAGCGCTACACCGCGCGCGCCGGAGACGACACCGACGGCAAGCCGCTGGTCGTGCTGGTCAATGGCGGCTCGGCCTCGGCGAGCGAGATCGTCGCCGGCGCGCTCCAGGACCAGGGCCGCGCCGTCGTGATCGGCACGCTCTCCTTCGGCAAGGGCTCGGTGCAGACGATCATCCCGCTGGGTTCGGGCGAAGGTGCGCTGCGCCTCACCACCGCCAAGTACTACACGCCGTCGGGCCGCTCGATTCAGGCGCACGGCATCGAGCCGGACTGGGAGGTCCACGCCAAGCCGCGCGACAGCGAAGAGGAGAAGGACCTCGAACAGCGCCGCCGCTCCGAGGCGAGCCTGATGGGTCACCTCGAGGGCGAAAAGGCCGACGGCGTCGTCGAGCCGAAGACCAAGGGCGTCGTCTACCCGATGCCGGGCGACAAGACGGAAGACTTCCAGCTCGACTACGCGCTGAAATTCATCCGCAACGGGATGAAGCCGCTGGGCATCGAGGGCAAGAAGATCGTTGCCGAAGGCCCCTCGGACGCCGGCCCGCTGGATCCGACCAAGCCGCAGTAATCTGGGCTTCTTCGCAAGGATTGGGCCGCCCCCGGGTCTTCCCGCGGGCGGCCTTTTCTTGTGCGGCATTAACCAGCGTAAACTGCACGTTAACCGCGGCGCCGACATGGTTGGGTCATGGCAGCGGGCGCGATATTCCGAAGCGGCTTCGCCGCGCGCGTACGGCGCGGAGCCCCGGGGCGTCTGCATGTCGTGGCGTGGGCCATCGCCGCATCGGCCGTGCTTGGCGCCGGTGCATCCGCCTTGTTCGGCACGGGGCCGGGCGCTTTCGCGATCGTCTCGACGCATCACCAGCCGACATCGATCGGGACCGCGCCGGAGCACGGCGCAGCCCCGGCGGAAGCGCTGATCGACCCGCGGCAGTTCCGTCGCCCGCCGCCGCCTGCCGATGGCCGGCCACGCGTTGCGGTGCTGGTGGCCGGGCTCGGCATTTCGTCTAGGGTGACGGCGAGCGCGGTCGAAAAGCTGCCGGCCGACATCAGCCTTTCCTTCAGCCCCTACGGCCGCGGTCTTCAGAAGGACGCCGATATGGCGCGGGCGGCCGGCCATGAAATCTTCGTCGACGTGCCGCTCGAGCCGGTGGGATTTCCCAGCAACGACGCCGGGCCGCAGGCCATCCTGAGCACGCTGCCGGCGGACGAGAATCTGGAACGGCTGCACTGGGTCCTCGGCCGTTTCACCGGCTACGCGGGCGCTGTGCTGCCGGGTCAGAGTCCGGTCCTCGAGAACACCCAGACGATAGGCCCCTTGCTGGGCGGCGCGTCGATGAACGGCCTCGTGTGGAGTCACAGCCGCGCGCATGGCTTCGATGCCGCTGCGGTGGATTCGGCGGAGATCGCACTGACCCTGGACAGCACGCCGGAGGCACAGGCGATCGACGCCGCGCTGGAGCGCCTCGAGGCGATGGCGCGGGCCAACGGCTCCGCCCTGGCGTTGGCGCGGGCCTATCCAGTGACGGCGGACCGCCTGGCCGCCTGGTCCGCCACGCTCGAAGCGCGGGGCCTGGTATTGGTTCCGGCCAGCAGCCTGGCGCAGGCGCCGACGGTGGAACACACCGCAGAGGCCGCAGCCGAGGCCACGCCCGCGCATGAAGAGCCGGCGCATGACCCGGCGCCTGCGCACGCGCCCGCTTCCGAAGAGGCCACGCCTCCGGTAAGCGAAGCGCATGGCGAACATCACTGATCCCGGCAAGCTGCCCTATCGCCCCTGCGTGGGCGTGATGCTGTTCAACCCGAAGGGGCGCATCTTCGTCGGCAGCCGCATCGACCGCGACGCCGGTGAAGCGTGGCAGATGCCGCAGGGCGGCATCGACGACGGCGAGGATTTGCGCGAAGCGGCTCTGCGCGAACTCTACGAGGAGACCGGCGTCCAGAAGGCCGAGATCGTCGCCGAGCATCCCGCCTGGCTGACCTATGATCTGCCGCGCGACCTGCTCGGAAAGGCGCTCAAGGGCAAGTATCGCGGCCAGACGCAGAAATGGTTCCTCGCCCGCTTCAAAGGCACCGACAACGACGTGCGGCTGGACCTGCACGAGCCGGAATTCGAAGCCTGGCGCTGGGTGCAGGTGGTGGAACTCCCCGACATCATCGTGCCCTTCAAGAAGGCCATCTATCAGGCGCTGGTCACCGACTTCGGACCGCTTGTGCGCGAGCTGACGCGATAGATCATCAATCGGCAAAGCCCAGCGCCGGCCCGGCTGCTTCCCAGCCCTCGTCCATTGCGTAGGAGGGGATGAACGGCAAGGAGACATGGCCGAACCGGAATGAGAGCTGCGCCTCCGCAGTGTCCTCGTCCGCCCCGGCGATGGCGGCAAGATAGACGGCCGACACGAAGCCCGCCCGGTCGGCGCCTTCCTTGCAGTGGATCAGAAGCGGCTTCGGGGCCTTCGCAAGAATCTCGATGAGATCGGCGACCTGCGCGGCGGTCGGCACGATGTCTGCCGAGAGCGGATAATCGATGAGCGTCACACCCAGTTGCTTCGCCGCCGTCACCTCCGCGTCGTACCAAGCCTTGCCCGGCCTGTGGCCGCGCAGATTGAGGACCGATTTCAAATGATAGGCCGCGGCCCAGTCGGCCAGTCGCTCGGGCGTCGGTTGGGCCGCCCGATACACCTCGCCTTCCGCGACCACATGAAAATTGCCCGCGAAATAGAGATAGGCGCGGTAGCCCGCCGGCACCGACACCAGAAGCGCTACAGCAGTAGCCATGCGTAGCCAGAACCGGCGCCAGCCCTTTCCGCGCGGCGCGGCGCGGTGGGTGTTCGCGGGCCGCGAGGTCACCAGGATGCAGATCACGAGAATCGCAAGCAGGACCGCCGAGGCGCCGACCGTGCCGATGCCCAAGCCGCCTTTGGCGGGGCTCTTGGTCAGCATGTCGCCCATCGTCGCGCCGAAGGGGCGGGTCAGCACGAAGGCCCCCCAGAACAAGCCGGTGCGGGACAGCGAGGTGAAGAAATAGCCGGCCGCAATGGCGGCAATGGCACCTGAGATCAGCAGGTTGCTGCCCACGTAACCCAGCCCCGAACTGTCGGCCAGGAAATCGCCGACGGCCGTGCCGAGCGTGTTCGAGACGAGGATGGCCGTCCAATAGAACGCCTCGACACGAGGCGTGCGGATGTCCGAGACCGAGAGGGAACCGACGCTGCGCCGCCATATCAGCAACACGGCCACGAGCGTCGCCGAGAGCAGCGCCGCTCCGGCTGCGTAGCCAAGGTCCAGCGTGCGATCCATGTAGTCGGAGATCGTCGTTCCCGCCGTGCTGGTCGCGAGCACGACGGTCCAGTACAGGAAGGGATGGAAGGACCGCGCGCGCAATTGCGCCGCCAGCGCCAGCCCGAAGACCGACAACAGGATCAGCGAACTGGCGGCGTAACCGACATTCATGGTCATGGAGACCATGTCGCCGCCCGTTTCACCCACGGTGGTGGCGCAGATCTTCATGATCCAGAAGGCGGAGGTCACAGCCGCCACCTTGCTGGCGGACGGGCGGGCGGCAGAAGAAGCGTCCATGCGGACTCGCGGGACTCCTGTGTCGACGCGAGGTCGTTAGCGGCGGCAGACTTGCGCAGTCATGAAGATTCGCCGGAGCAGGCGAAGGTTTCACCGCAAGCGCAGATTGCCGTCAGGTTCGGGCCAGCAATCCCAAAGGCGCTTCTGCCCTCACGGGGCGGCCGTCAGCCGTTCCTGCTTCAGGAAGATACCGGCCTTCTCGCGGTCCCATGTGTCGGGGGTAACGCCCTCGGTCCGCAGCATGTGCTTCTGCACCTTTTCGGTCGGCGTGCGCGGCAGATCGGCGACGACGCGGTAGTAACGCGGTACCATGAAGTGCGGCAGGCGCGGACGCAGGAAGTCGACGAGCCGTTCGAACTCGATCGTGTTGCGGCCGGCGACGGCGCTCATCACCGCCAGCACTTCGTCTTCGCCGAACTCGCTCGGTACGCCCACGACCGCGACGTCACGGACCTGGTCGAAGGCGACGATTTCCTTTTCGACTTCGAAGGAGGAGATGTTTTCGCCGCGGCGGCGGATCGCGTCCTTGATGCGGTCGACGAAGAAGAAATTGCCGTCGGCATCGCGCCGAAAGGCATCGCCCGTATGGAACCAGCCGTTCCGCCAGGCGCGCGCCGTCGCCTCCGGGTTCTTGTGATAGCCGTGGTTCAGGCCCCACGGCATGTCGGTGCGCACGATCAGTTCGCCGACGACACCGGCCTCGACCTCGCAGTCGTTCTCGTCGACCACACGCACCTCGACGCCGGCCCGCGGCTGGCCGCAGGTACCGAGCGTTTCGGGATTGCGCACCGAGAGCGGCGAGGAAATCTCGGTCATGTTGAACGCGGTGTGCACCTCGACGCCGAAGCGCTCGGCAAACGCGCGATGCTGATCGCTCAGCGGAACCATGGTCACGGTGCGCAGCGTATGGTCGCGATCGGCGGGAGACGGCGGCTCCTTCAACAGGAAGGGCGTCATCGCACCGACGAGGATCGTGCTGGTGATACCGAAGCGGCGAATGGTCGGCCAGAATTCGTGCGTCTTGAAGGATTCGACGAGCGCGAAGGAAGTGCCGCGATAGAGCGCACCCCATATCGGTCCGGCGCCGCCGACATGGAACATCGGCATGGTGACGAGCGAGCGGTCGTCCGGCTGGCTCTCCAGCGCCTCGCTTGCGGTAAACATGGCGTGGAGCTGGAGCGAAGAACACAGGACACCCTTCGACGGTCCCGTCGTACCCGAGGTGTAGATGATGCAAAGCGTGTCCCAGGGCTGGATTTCTCGCGCCGGCGGCGTGAGCTTTTCCCCGTCGCCGTCCAGGACCGAGGCGTCGTGCAGCGTGAGACCGGCAATAGGCTCGGCCGTGCCGCCGACCACGACGACGTCGCCCAGCTCGGCATGCGCCACGTCGCGCAGGCGGCCCAGCAGCGGCGCAGCACCGATCATCAGCCGTGCGCCGGAATTGTCGATGACATGCGCGAGCAGGCCGCCCCGATAGGAGGTGTTGATCGGCACATAGACGGCGCCGAGATAGTTCAGCGCCAGCATCACCCGCAGGCATTCCGGCCCGTTCGGCAGCCAGACGACGACGAAATCGCCCTGCGCGACGCCGAGCCGCTGCAACGCCTCGGCCGTGTCGCGCACCCGGCGGCGGAGATCGCCATAGGTCCAGATCGTACCGTCGGCGAATACGGCATAGGCGCCGTCCGGCGTATACCGGGCATGGCGGTCGATCAGGTCGCGCATGACGCAGTCGCCGCGCGGCGGCATCCGCTTGTCCAGCATGGGCGTGCTCCCCGAATGTTTGCCCGGCAGCCTGTCTCAATAGGAACCGGCTGTCACGGGCGGTTCGCGCTCAAGCGACGGTGACCGAAGGCTCCGCCCTGCCTGCCGTGGCCGCCGGGGCTGGTGCTCGCGGGAAGGCAAAGGTGACGATGAGGCCGGGCTCGCCGTTCTCGACGCTGAGCCTGCCGTCATGCAGTTCGGCAATGGCAGTCGCCAAGGTGAGGCCCAGGCCGGAGCCCGGTGTCGAGCGGCTGCGGTCGAGCCGGTAGAAGCGCTGCGTGAGGTTGGGCACTTCGGCGGCCGGAACGCCCGGCCCATTATCCGTAACGCTGAGCCGGATCCGCGTGTCTTCTCCGGTTGCGCGCAGGGTGATCGCCGTACCGGGCGGGGTATGCCGCATGGCGTTCTCGAGCAGGTTCGACAGCAACTGGCGCAGCAGGCGCCGGTCGCCGCGGCCGTAGAGTCCCGCCTGCGCGTCGAGGCGCAGCGCATGTTGCAGATCCTCCGCTTCGGGCCGGTAGACATCGGCGAGTTCGGTCACCAGCGCACTGATGTCGACAAGCTCAAAATGCGATCTGCGATCGCCGCCCTCGACCTGCGCGATGCGCAACAGCGCATTGAAGATGAGCAGTATCTCGTCGGTCTCGCCGACCGCCCGCTCCAGAACCTCGCGGCGGACAGCGTCGTCGGAACCGGCGGCATCCTCGAGCAGCGACCGCAACCGCGTGAGCGGCGTCCGCAGATCGTGGGCGATATCGCCGGACACCTGACGCAGGGCGCTCATCGTCTGTGCAAGGCGATCAAGCATCCGGTTGAGGTTCAGCACCAGCGCGTCGAACTCGCGGCCAAGTCCGATCGCAGGCAGGCGTTCGTTCTGGTTTCCCCCCAGCACCCGGGCCGCGACGTCGCTCACCCGTTCCAGCCGCCGCAGAAGCACGTAGCCCAGGACCAGCCCGGTCGCGACAGCCAGGACAGCGAGACCGCCGCCACCGACGAGAGCGATCAGGTGCAGGCTGTCGCGCAGCTTGTCGAGGGCCGAGGTCTCGCGGCCGACGGCCAGGAACGTGCCGTCCGATCCGCGGGCGGAAAGAACCAGCATGTCTATCGTCGTCTCGCCGCCGCGCGGGGTCGCCGGATGGACGCTCACGCGGCTGAAGCCATCGCTTTCGGGCAGATCGGCCGGAAGACCCGCAACGTAGCGGCCGCCGTCCGGCGTATGTACGAGATAGGCATATTGGGTCGGGCTGCCGCCCTTGCGGTGGCCTTCCAGCATTTCGATCAGCGCGTCGCTACCTTCGGCATCGATATCCGCCCGCATGATCGCCATCTGGTTCTCGAGTGAATCCTCCAGTTCCGACTGCGCGGCGCGCGCCATGGAGAAGTCGAGCGCGAGCAGGACGGCCGCGCTGCCGAGTCCGAAGATGAGCGACAGGATGACCGCAAGCCGGAAGGTTGCGGTCTGCCAGATGCGGGGAGGTACGTCAGCCCGGATCATCGATGACATAGCCGACGCCGCGGACCGTGCGCAGCAACTCGCACTTGAACCCCTTGTCGATCTTGGCGCGCAGGCGGCTCATATGGGCATCCACGATATTCGCACGGACATCGAAGTCGATAGCCCAGAGGTGCTCCATGATCATGGTGCGGGTCACGGTCTTGCCGGCGCGGCGCATCAGATATTCGAGCAGCTTGTATTCCTGCGGCGTCAGGTCGATGCGCTTGCCGTCGCGGGTGACCTTGCGGCTCGAGAGATCGAGCTCCAGGTCGGCGATGGCCAGCTTGACCGGCACATCCGTCGTGGGCGGACGGCGGGCGATCGCATGGACCCGGGCGAGAAGTTCGCTGAAGGCGAAGGGCTTGACCAGATAGTCGTCCGCCCCGCTCTCCAGGCCCTCTACCCGGTCCTCCACGGTGCTCATCGCGGTCAGCATGAGGATCGGCGTTCGGACATGCTCGCTGCGAAGCTGCTGGAGGATGTCGAGACCGGACATGCCCGGCAGCATGCGGTCCAGGATCACCACATCGTATTCGCCGTCGCGCGCGGCTTTGAGGCCGGCGGTTCCGTCTTGCACCGCGTCCGCGACATGCCCAGCCTCGGACAAGCCGCGGGTCACGAAGGACAGCGTCCGCTTGTCGTCCTCGACCACCAGGATCTTCATGACGTAGCTCTGCTCCGCAGAAAAAGCCTATCGCGCTCGGGCGGACGAAGCCATGGCGGCTCCCGCGACGATGGTTCGGTGAGAAACGATCAGACCTTCCGCGCGCAAGGCCTCTGCCGCTGCCAGCAGCGTAGCTTCGTCGAGGGGCGCCGGCGCGGGTAGGCTGAGCCGCCAGCGCTTCTGGCGCTGCCGGTCGCCGAGGAGCGCGATAACGCGCTCCTCCACCTCGCTGGTGAACGGCGCATCGATATCCAGGACGGAGCTTCCAGCCTTGGCCAACACTTCGGCAAGCCGCCGCAAGGCAACCCCTGCCCTGTCGCGCTCCCGAGCCTTGCCGGTCTGCTGCGTCGCAGAGGCGCCGCGCAGCAGGGCCAGGATTTCCCGCTCGACGGGCGTTCGGTCGCGGATTCGGTGACGCCTTACGTCCATCGGCTGTACGAGCCCACGCTCTCGCAGAAACCGGACCGCGGTATCCTCGGTGTAAGTCAGTCGCAATCCGAGAGAGGTGCGCCACGCCGATTTGTAACGCGGCAGTCAGCTTGTCCGAAGGTAGGGCTCAGAGAGCGGCCAGGATCACGCCTGCTTGGGGGCCGCGACGCGCCAGTGTCGTTTGTAATAGTGGACGAGACCGCTGGCGATCAGGGCGAGCACCATGAGGCCGACGAGCCACCACACCATGCCGTTCCGCGCCGCCGGGTAATAGGTCAACTGCTCATAGAGTTCGATGGCGGACAGAATGAAAACCCCGTTGAGAATGGGATTGTAATCCACAAGAAGCGCCTTCCCGAGATCGAACCGCATACCGGCGGTCGCCTCGCGAAAGCGCGACCAGCGCAGGCCCCATCGCGGGACGTCGGCGCAGTAGGCCCGATAGGCGTCGCCGAACTTGTCCTGGAGGAAATGCTCCTCGGCCAGCACGATCGCCTGGTACATGAACGCGAACAGCAGCAACCCGCCCAGCAGCACCCACGGATTGCCGTGCATGATACCGATGCCGGCATAGATGAGCAGGTTGCCGACATAGAGCGGGTTGCGGCAGACGCCGAACATGCCGGTCGTCACCAGATCGGCGGCGTAGACCTTCTTCTTGCGTCCGCCGCGCTTGATATAGACGAAGCCGATCACGGCGCTCCGCAGCACGAGCCCGGCCAGCATCACAAAGATGGCAAGTACGTCGCGCAGCGGCTCGAGATCCTGCCGGCCGAAGAAGGTGTCGGACGGAGGTACCGCGATCATCGCAGTCACGATGACCGCGGGGAAAACCAGGTTCCGCCACTTGAAGAGGAAGTCACCGATGCGAACCATTGCGGACTTCATTTTACGGCCACCAGCCCGCAGAAATTATACCAGCGGAAGAATGTCTCGACCTGCCGGAAGCCGGCGCTTCGCAGCAACGTGACGTTCTCCTCCAGGCGATAGGGAATCAGCACGTTCTCCAGGGCCTCACGCTTCTTGGAGATCTCGATCTCCGAGTAGCCCTTGCGCCGCTTATAGTCGTAGTAGTGGTCGATATAGAGGCGGTTCAGCGTCGTGTCCTTGCACGTCAGCTTCTCGACCAGGATCAGCGCACCCTGCTCGTTCAGGGCGCGATACAGATCCTGCACGATACGCTCGCGGTAGAGCGGCCGGGCGAACTGCAAGGTCAGCAGCATCGTGATGACGCTGGCGTTGGCGCCCTCGAAAGGATCGTGCAGGTCGGCGCAAATCAGGTCGATCGGCCGGACCGCGCCGGCGTCGGCGATCTTCTGGCGAGCCTTTGCCAGCATGTCGGCCGAATTGTCGACGCCGACGAAGTGCACGCTCTTGTCCACAACTGGATCGAGGGCCAGCAGCGTCGTCGCCGTCGAACAGCCGATGTCGTAGAGATTGGTGGCAGGCGTCGCGAAATCCGCTGCGAGTTCGCAGCACATGCGCTGGATTTCCGCATAGAACGGCACGGAGCGACTGACCATGTCGTCAAAGACATCGGCCACCTTGGCGGTGAAGCGGAAGTCGGCGACGGGACCGTGCGGATCGTCGAAATAGCGGTCGGGATTGCTGTCCAAGGCCAGACCTGCCTTGGGGACGGGTTCGCCCATGTCTTGGTGTCTCGGTCGTGTGCTGGCGGCAGTGATATGGCGCGACGGTATGGCGCGACGCGCCACCTAGCGGCGGTATAGACCCACCGCAACGCATCGCCCATCAAATTAATCCTGCTGTCAGACAACGCGAAGGTTCGACAAGACAGGAAAAATGGCAATCCGCGCGGACCGTTGAGCGCTACGCGACATCCACCTTACGATACACATCAGGTATTGCCGACGAGAGGGCCTGATGCGTCTTTTCGCTTGCTTGCTGCTCACCATCGCTGTTGCCGGCATCGGTCGCGGACACGCGGACGCGACGCTCTATCGATACGTCGCAACGGGCTCGCTGCCGGTGGTGCCGTCGATCGATGACCCCGGCTTCCAGGCCGACGCGCTCGCCGCCCACAACGTGGAGCGCCGTCTCGTCGGCGCTCCACCGCTGGTGTGGTCGACCAGGCTGGCGGAGGAGTCGGAGGCCTGGGCCGCGGCGCTCGCGAAGGCCGGCGTCATGCAGCACGCGCCGCAGCGCGCGCATGGCGAGAATCTGTGGAGCAACACCGCCAACCGGCGCACGGTCGGTTCCATGATCGGCGGCTGGTCGATCGAGAAGTACCAGTACATCCCCGGCGCGCTGCACCCGAATGTCAGCAAGACCCGGGACTGGCATGCCGTCGGCCACTACACGCAGATGGTATGGTCGACGACGACGCAGGTCGGCTGCGCCATCGCCCGCGGCGGCAATCGCGACTATCTCGTCTGCCGCTACGCGCCGATCGGCAATTGGGTCGGGCAGGCGGCCTATAGTGTAGCCAAGGCGCCGAAAGGCTGATGCTGCATTCTTGCGCGTGGCATGAAGTGGCGCGAAATCGGGCAGGAGAATGCTGCTCTGCCGCGAACTCGTAATTAAATTGCGCATCGATAGCATTTTCTGACCGGTTTCTGTCGATTTCTGTTGTGCGGTGCAAAATTTGTCTTGCGACGGTCGCATGGCTGACGAATTCTCAGTTTGCTCGGCAGAGAGACCCAAGATCTCGCCGACGACCTTGGTGAGGGGAAGACGATGGCGAACGCTGCCGAAGCCGTGAAGCCGCAGGCCGGCCTGAAGGATCTGTACGAGATCGGCGAAGTGCCGCCGCTCGGCCATGTACCGAAGAACATGTATGCCTGGGCCATCCGCAAGGATCGTCATGGCCCGCCCGAGCAGTCGATGCAGGTCGAGGTCATCCCGACCTGGGAACTCGACAGCCACGACGTCCTCGTCCTCGTGATGGCGGCGGGCGTGAACTACAACGGCGTCTGGGCCGGCCTCGGTACGCCCGTGTCGCCTTTCGACGGCCACAAGCAACCCGTCCATGTCGCCGGCTCCGATGCGTCGGGTATCGTCTGGGCCGTCGGCTCGAAGGTGAAGCGCTGGAAGGTCGGCGACGAGGTCGTCATCCACTGCAACCAGGACGACGGCGACGACGAAGAGTGCAATGGCGGCGATCCGATGTTCTCGCCGACCCAGCGCATCTGGGGCTACGAGACGCCGGACGGTTCGTTCGCCCAGTTCTGCCGCGTGCAGGACCGCCAGCTGATGGAGCGGCCCAAGCATCTCACCTGGGAAGAGAGCGCCTGCTACACGCTTACCCTCGCCACTACCTACCGCATGTTCTTCGGCCACCGCCCGCATATCCTGCGGCCGGGCCACAACGTGCTCGTCTGGGGCGCCTCAGGCGGCCTCGGCTCCTTCGCGATCCAGCTCTGTGCCGTCTCGGGCGCCAACGCGATCGGCGTCATCAGCGACGAATCCAAGCGCGACTTCGTGCTGAGCCTCGGCGCCAAGGGCGTCATCAACCGCAAGGATTTCAAGTGCTGGGGCCAGATGCCCCAGGTCGGCAGCCCCGAATACGACGCGTGGACCAAGGAAGCACGCAAGTTCGGCAAGGCGATCTGGGACATCACCGGCAAGGGCAACGATGTCGACATGGTGTTCGAGCACCCCGGCGAATCGACCTTCCCGGTCTCGTGCCTGGTCGTGAAGCGCGGCGGCATGGTCGTCTTCTGCGCCGGCACCACCGGCTACAACCTCACCTTCGATGCCCGCTATGTGTGGATGCGCCAGAAGCGCATCCAGGGCTCGCATTTCGCCAACTACCTCCAGGCGAGCCAGGCCAACCGCCTCGTGGTCGAACGCCGCATCGATCCGTGCATGTCCGAAGTCTTCGCCTGGAACGACATCCCCAAGGCGCACACCAAGATGTGGAAGAACGAACACCTGCCCGGCAACATGGCCGTGCTGGTGACCGCCCCCCGCACGGGCCTGCGCACCCTGGAAGACGTGATCGAGGCGTCGGGCCGCTGACCCGCTGCCGGCGGTCCAGCCATGCGGCTCAAGCGTGCCTTGCTATTCGTCCATAAGTGGCTGGCGCTGATCGTCGGCATCCAGGTCGGCATCTGGTTGCTGAGCGGCTTCGTCATGGCTTTGCTGCCGATCGAGACGGTGCGCAGCGAGCACAACATTGCCGAACAAGCGCCGGTGCCGCTCGCGGAAATTCTCCCCGTTGCCGTGACGAGCGGGCAGGCTATGACGCTGGCCGGCGGCCACGCGGTTGCGGTGACGTTGACAAGCCTCGTCGGCGAGCCGGTCTATGAGGTGAGGCGCGATGACAGCACGGTCGTCCTGGTCGATGCGCGCGGCGCCTTCCTCATCAGTCCGATCCAGGCCGATCTCGCGCGCCGGATCGCGGGTGCGGACTTCGCCGGCGCGGGTCAACCGATCGCCGCCGAGCTGGTGACGGCGGAGGGCGGCGACTATCGCGGGCGCCTGCCGGCTTGGCGCATCACCTTCGACGACGAAGACGCGACGCGCATCTACGTCGCTGCCGACGACGGCAAGGTCACCGCGCGGCGCAGCGACACATGGCGGCTCTACGATTTCTTCTGGATGCTCCACATCATGGACTACGGCGCGCGCGAGAACTTCAACACGCCCTGGATGATCGTGCTGTCGCTCGCCGGCCTTTTGGTTGCCCTCAGCGGGCTTCCGCTCCTGTGGTACGCCGTGCTGAAACCGCTCTTTATGCGCCGGGCTGCCAAGTCCGGCCGCGCCTCTGAGGACCATGCCATGACGCCCAATGCTTCCGCGCTTCGTGCCCCGGAAGGCTCCGATCCGATCGCCTCAGCCCAGGCAGTTGCCGCCGCCACGCAGACGCTGCTCGCCAGGGCCAGGGCCGCCGTGCGGGCTAAGGTTTCGAAGGACGGCAAGGTCTCGGCCGCGCTGTTCGAGAAGGAGCAGCACGCGGCGCATGGCCTTTCGTGGCTCGCGACCTACACCGAGGCGCTCGGCCAGATGCATCGCTGGGCCGAACACCTGAAGGCCGACGGCAAACTCGGCGAGATCGAGACGCTGATCCTCGAGATCGGCGTCGGCGAGTATGCGCTCCAGATCGTCGGCGGCATTCCGATGAGCCAGGGCGAGATCGTGCGCCCCTATGACCTCGGCCTCGACGATGACGCGATCGGCGCGTTCTGGGGCGCGGTGTCCGCTGCCGCCAAGGGCGCGCAGGACCCGGCCCGCAAGGCTCGCCTCGCCGCGCTGATCGCCGAACATCCCCATGCCGCGAGCCACGGCGTCACCGGTCTCGACGAGACTATGGAGATGATCCGCGCCCAGTTCCGCAAATTCGCCGACGACAAGGTCGCGCCCTTCGCGAATGACTGGCATCTGAAGGACGAGTTCATTCCGATGCCAGTCGTCGAGGAGATGGGCGAGCTCGGCGTCTTCGGGCTTACGCTGCCGGAAGAGTTCGGCGGCGCCGGGCTCGGCAAGACGGCGATGTGCGTCGTCTCCGAAGAGTTGTGTCGCGGCTATATCGGTGTTGGATCGCTGGCGACGCGCAGCGAGATCGCCGGCGAGCTGATCCTCGCGAACGGCACGGCTGAACAGAAAGCCCGGTGGCTGCCGGGCGTCGCCGCAGGTACCATCCTGCCGACCGCCGTCTTCACCGAACCCAACACCGGCTCCGACCTCGCAAGCCTGCGCACCCGTGCGGTGAAGGAGGGCGATGTCTGGAAGGTCACCGGCAACAAGACCTGGATCACCCACGCCGCGCGCGCCGACATCATGACGCTGCTGGTGCGCACCGACCCGAATGCCCCCGGCTACAAGGGCCTCTCGATGCTGATCGCGCCGAAGCCGCGCGGCGACGACGAGACCCACTTCCCTGTCGCCGGGATGAGCGGCAGCGAGATCGAGGTGCTCGGCTATCGCGGCATGAAGGAATACGAGATCGGCTTCGACGGCTTCGAAGTCCCGGCCGCGAATCTGCTGGGCGGCGAGGAAGGCCAGGGCTTCAAGCAGCTCATGCAGACCTTCGAATCCGCCCGCATCCAGACGGCGGCCCGTGCCGTCGGCGTCGCGCAGGCGGCGCTGGAGCTGGGCCTTCGCTACGCGCTCGACCGCATCCAGTTCGGAAAGCCCTTGTTCAGCTTCCCGCGCGTCTCGAACAAGCTGGTGATGATGGCGGTCGAGATCATGATCGCCCGCCAGATGACCTATTTCGCCGCGCGCGAGAAAGACGAAGGCCGCCGCTGCGACCTCGAAGCCGGCATGGCGAAGCTGCTCGGCGCCCGCGTCGCCTGGGCCGCCGCCGACAACGCCCTCCAGATCCACGGCGGCAACGGCTTCGCCCTCGAATACCCGATCAGCCGCGTGCTCTGCGACGCCCGCATCCTCAACATCTTCGAGGGCGCCGCCGAGGTGCAGGCCATGGTCATCGCCCGCCGTCTGCTGGAGGAGGGCGCGAACTGAGTCGGGAGCCCATCCCCGTATTGCGCGTTGTCTCAATGGAGACTATATCTCTCTCACGAGAGACAGCGCCATGACTCACCCGTCCGGATTTGAAGAAGCCCAGGCACCCGCTTTCGAATTGATGCAGATCGCCGAACGGGGCTTGCCCTTCTCCGCGCTGACGTCGGCTGCCGAAAGCCTCGGCCTCGCCGAAGCGGTGCTGGGTACGCGCCTCATGGGCAAGGCCACCTATTACCGGCTCAAGAAGCGCAAGGACGCGCGGCTCAGCGAGGCTCAGACCGCCACGGTGCTGCGCCAGATGCGGGTGCGCGCCTTCGCCAACAAGGTCTTCAAGGACGAGCACCGTGCCGAGCGCTTCATGTCGAAGCCGCACCCGATGCTCGACAACATCACGCCGCTCGACGCCTCCTTCAGCGAATTCGGCGCCCAGGCGGTCACCGAATTGCTGGGCAGGGGCTATTGCGGCGTCGCGGTGTGAAGCCGCAGCGTTCGACGGAAACGCTTTACGCCTTCCGCCTTGGCGACGCCGATGGCGACTATCCGATCTGGGATGCGACGGGCACGACGCTGTTTCCCGGACGCTGGAATTCGGCAACCACGCCGGTCATCTATGCCGCCGAGCATGTCTCAACCGCGATGCTGGAGAAGCTCGTCCATCTCGGCGGCCTTGCGCCGCTGGCTCAGCATTATGTCCGCGCCACTATCCCGGCGGGAACGCTGGTCGAAACCGTCACGCCCGATCATCTGCCCGGCTGGGCCGACGCAGACCTGAAGGCCGCGCGCGCCTATGGCGACGCCTGGGCCGCTTCCGGCCGCGGCGCCGTTCTGCGTGTGCCAAGCTATGTCGTCCGCCTGGAATGGAATTTCGTCTTCAACCCGCTGCACAAGGACTTCGCCCGCATCCGCGTGGCCGAGCCCCTGCCCGTCTGGTGGGATGCACGCCTCTTTAGCGGCTAGCCGCCTCCCACTCGTTTTCGAGCAATGCGTAGACGAGAGCGCCGGTCCACTCGCCCTTCACCCATTCATTGCTGAGATGATGGGCTTCGCGGCGCAGGCCGATCTTCTCCATCACCCTCCATGAGGCGATATTGCGGTCGTCGCACCGGGCGTGGATGCGGTGCAGCTTTAACTGCTCGAAGCCGATCCGCAGCATCGCACCGGCGGCGCAGCTGGCGATGCCGCGCCCGCCAAAGCCGTTCACCAGCATATAGCCAAGCTCCCCGTCGCGATGGGGATTATCGAGATGCATCAGCGCGACTTCGCCGATCAACCTTCCGCTCTCCTCGATGCCCAGCGACAACTGCGTCACGCCGGGCGCGATGATCCCGCAGGCGCGCCGTTTCTCGAACGGATCGCGCGCCTCCTCGCGCGTGCGCGGCCCCCAGTAGAGATAGCGCGTGACGTCGGGATCGCCCATCAACGCTGCCATCGCCTCGAAATCCTCCGCGACGAGCGGCCGCAGGATCAGCGTGTCGGTCAGGCGCAAGGTCATGGCGCGCCGATATAGCGGCTGCCGGGTGCCGGCCATGCCGCGCCAGAACGTCGCAGGCTGGGACGATATGCCGCCACGCCTTGAACCATCGCCGCTGCGGTCCGACATCGGACGGATTGTTCCCTTCCCGACTGTTCCCCTCGCAGGAGATCTCCCATGCGCATGAAGAAATTCGGCCGCACCGGCCTCGTCGTTTCCGAAATCTGCCTCGGCACCATGACCTTCGGCGGTGACGGCTTCTGGAAGGTCGTCGGCGAACAGGACCAGAACGCGGCGGACGCGCTGCTGAAGGGCGCCATCGACGCCGGCGTCAACTTCGTCGATACGGCCAATGTCTATTCCAACGGCCAGTCCGAGGCGATCCTCGGGCAGGCCATCAAGAACCTGGGGCTTCAGCGCGACCAGATCGTCGTCGCCACCAAGCTGCATGGCCGCATGGGGCCGGGCGCCAACGAGAGCGGCCAGAGCCGCTATCACATCCTGTCGGCGGTGGAGAAAAGCCTGAAGCGGCTCCAGCTCGACCACATCGACCTCTACCAGACGCACGGCTTCGATCCGGTGACGCCGATCGAGGAGACGATGGAAGCGCTGAACGATCTCGTCCGCTCCGGCAAGGTCCGCTATGCCGGCTTCTGCAACCTGCCGGCCTGGAAGCTCGCGAAGGCCAATGCCTATGCCGACAAGCGCGGCCTCGCCCGCTACGAGAGCGCGCAGGTCTATTACACCATCGCCGGCCGCGACATCGAACGCGAGCTCGTTCCGCTCTGCAATGAGGACGACATCGCGATCCTGCCCTGGTCGCCGCTCGCGGGAGGCCTGCTCTCGGGCAAGTTCATCCGCGACGGACAAGGCCCGCAGGGCTCGCGCCGTGCCCAATTCGACTTCCCTCTGGTCGATAAGGACCGCGCCTTCGACGTGATCGATGCAATGCAGCCGATTGCCAAGGCGCACGACGTTTCGGTCGCGCAAATCGCGCTCGCCTGGCTGCTGCACCAGAAGCATGTCACATCGGTCATCATCGGCGCCAAGACACAGGAGCAGCTCAAGGACAATCTCGCCGCGGTCGATGTGAAGCTCACGGCCGACGAGCTCGCAACGCTCGACAAGGTCAGCGCCTTGCCGCGTGAATATCCAGGCTGGATGCTGGAGCGCCAGGGCGGCGACCGCCTCGCAACGCTCTCGGGCAAGGCCGCCGGCTGACCATGCCCACCGAACGGATCGCCGCTTCCGGCTTCAGCTTCACCGTCGACGTGGCGGGACCTGCGGATGGCGATCCCGTTCTCCTGCTGCGCGGCTTTCGCACGCGATGCATCAGATACCTGCGACCTACCCCTTGCGGTGATACGTGAACGCCAGCGCCACGCAGTGCGCCAGCGCCTCGCGCGGCAGGGGCTTGCGTATATCCATGATCAGCGCGCGGTTGCCTTCGAAGCGGAACTGGTCCGGATAGAGGCCGCGGAAGCTCTCGACCAGTGTGGTCTGGCAGTGGAAATAGACGGCGCAGTCGGTATCCGACGCCTTCACCCGGTTGATGCGTATCGTCGTCCCGGTACGCGGCCGCTGCGGCAGATAGGCCGGCTCGTTCCATTTCAGCGTCTCGACGATCGGCCCGACGTCCGCGATGCCGCCCGCTGTCTCGAGGATCAGCGCGCGGATGTCCTGGAGCCGCGCCCGCATGTCGACCGCCATGCCCCTGAACACGGCGGCGATCTCGGCGGGCGGCGGGGCAACGGTCTGCACCATATCAGCTTTGCCTCGTGGCGGCCGCGGCGCTTCGTTTCAGGGAAGGCAGCAGTGCGAGCGCGAGCGCTGTGAAGATTACCAAGGCCGCGACCGGATCATAGTGCGATCCGAAACGCGGGAACAGGAACTGCGCAAGGTTGCCGAAGGCGTGGAAGACCGCAGCAACCGCAACGCTCCGACCCGCGCGCAGGAACAGCCACGTCGTGACGACGCGCAGCGGCACCATGGTCAGCACCTGGGCGGCGATCCAGCGCGCGTCGTGCGCCGTTTGCAGGAAGGGCACAATGTGCCACGCGCCCCAGAAAGCGCCTGTCAGTATGGCTGCGCCGATTACGCCCCGACGCGGTTCGAGGGCGCGATAGGCATAACCCTGCCATCCGAGCTCTTCGCAGAAGCCGCCGATCAGGAAGATCACGAGCATCGCCGCGACCGTCAGCGGCGGAAGCGCGATGTCGGGGAAGATTTGCCCGCCGAGGCGCAGGACGCCATACTCGACCAGCATCGCCGCCGGATAGAGCGCCGCCGCGAGCAGCAGCCACGACGCCCCGCCGGACAACGCGAGGCTCCGGCGGAGCCACCGCCCCGCAACCGGCAACCCGCCCGACCGCGCGATCAGGACAAACGCTATCAGCCCGGGCAGCAGGGCCATCGCCGCGCTCAGCGGCAGGTCGATCGGAAGCCAACCGGGCCGGCCGCCGGCCAGCCCATCCAGCGCCCAGACCGGCATCGAGCAGCCAAGCACCAGCGCGAAAAACCAGCCGGCGCGCATCCCGCCGCCGGCTCTCACGACAGGAACAGCCATGGACAGCTACTACATCATTTCCGGCGGACCCGGCGCGGGAAAGACGACGCTCATAGCCGCGCTCGCGGCCGCGGGCTTCGCAACGGCGGGCGAATCCGGTCGCGCGATCCTGGCGCACCAGCAGGCGATCGACGGTCCCGCGCAACACACACGCGACGCGGCGCTCTATGCCGAACTCATGCTGGCGCGCGACATGGAGAACCACGGCGCACTGCGCGGCGCGGCCGGGCCGGTGTTCTTCGATCGCGGCGTGCCGGAGCTCGTCGGCTATCTCGAAATGATGGGCCATCCCGCGCCGCCGCATTTCGAACGTGCCGCCGCGCGCTATCGCTACAACGACACCGTCTTCCTGGCGCCGCCCTGGCCCGCGATCTACGCCCATGACGATCTCCGCAAGCAGAGCCTCGGCGAAGCCCAGCGCTCCTATGACGTCGCCGCGGCGATCTATCCGCGCTTCGGCTATCGCACCGTGGAACTTCCGCGCGCCGGCGTCGGCGAACGTGTCGCATTCGTGCAGGCGGTCATCGGATTGCCATGACGCGGCGGCCGGGCCTAGCCTCGGCGCGGGGGATTGCCTCATGCGCCTCGGCAGTGCCGCGCTCGGCAGCGCGCTGTTCTTCGTTCTCGCGCCCGGCATCGTGGCGGGCGTCGTGCCCTGGGCCTTGTCGCACTGGGACCTCACGGGCGTGGCCGGCTGGGGTGCGCTGGAGATTGCCGGTGCGGCGATCGGCGGCCTCGGCGCGCTCGTCCTCGTCAGCGCCTTTGTCCGCTTCGTCGCCGAGGGCGGCGGCACGCCGGCCCCGGTTGCGCCGACCGAGCGTCTCGTCATCGGCGGCCTTTACCGCCATGTCCGCAACCCGATGTATCTCGCCGCGCTCGCCGTCATCGCGGGCCAGGGCATGCTGTTCCGCGCCCCGGTGCTCGGCGCCTATGCGCTCTTTGTCGCTTTCTGCTTCCTCAGCTTCGTGAAGCTCTACGAGGAGCCGGTGCTTCAGCACCGCTTCGGCCCGGCCTACCGCGCCTATCGCCACGCCGTTCCCGCCTGGCTATCCCGCCTCACCCCGGCACGGCTGGAAAGGGATTGACCTCAGCCGGCCGGCCCTGCGTCACCCGGGCGCATGGAACCGCTTCACGCCGCGACGCGCGCGCGGGATACGGCCTAACGCGCTGGGTTGCGCACGCTCCACGCCGTGAGGGCGAGGCCGAGAAGAGCGGGGACGGTCACGCCGGGAAAGTCTCGCGGGATCGCATCGGCGCCGCAGAGGCCCGCGGCAACTTCCCACAGGTGGAAGAGCGCGTGGCCGGCGAGCCATAGCGTTGCGGCGGCCCAGAGCGCGGTGCGCTGGGCGGTATACGCACCGCCGGCGAAGGCCGCGCCGATCAGCACATAGATGAGGCCGATATCGCGGATAAAGTGCTGGTTGAACGGCCCGGTGCGCGGCACACCGGGCACGGCGAGATACCAGCCGTTCGGGTCATAGAGCATGTAAAGCCCGTTCCCGCCCATCGCTGCGCCGAGGGCGACGGCGGCAACGAGGACGGCGGTGGCTGTCGGACTGCGCGCGGCGGTCATGGGCATCTCCGCAAGACTCTTCGCCATCATGACGCAGCGCGCGCCCGCCTGTGACCGAAAGGCTCGCCTTTGAGCGCACCCGGGATACGGTCGATGCAAGGGCCGTCTCAGGCGGTCTCCGCGGCGGGGGAGCAAGCACCAGCGAAGCTGAGGGCGCGGGCCGGGACGACGTGGTAAGAGGCAGACGCGAACGCGCCACGCAGGACCCGAGGCCAATGACCGCTCCGGCCGGAACCGAAGACTTCATCTTCAACCAGACGATGCTGCGCATCCGCGACCCGGAGAAGTCGATCCCGTTCTATCGCGACGTGCTGGGCATGACGCTGTTGCGCAAGTTCGATTTTCCCGCGGCGAAATTCTCGCTCTATTTCTTCGCCTATGTGCGCTCCGGCGACGAGCCGGTGCCGGCGGACCCGATCGAGAACGCCATCTACGTCTTCCGCCAGAAGGCGACGCTGGAGCTGACCCACAACTGGGGCACCGAAAGCGACGCTGCCTTCGGCGGCTACCATTCGGGCAATCAGGAGCCGCGCGGCTTCGGCCATATCGGCATATCGGTGCCGGACGTCTATGCCGCGTGTGCGCGCTTCGAGAGCCTGGGCGTCGCGTTCCAGAAGCGGCCGGACGACGGGATGATGAAAGGCCTTGCCTTCATCAAGGACCCCGACGGCTACTGGATCGAAATCCTGAGCGCGCAGCGGCTCGGCGCCGCGACGGCCGGGGCCGGTTGAGCCGTGTCCGACTTCGACTTCTTCACGATCCTGCTGTCTTTCGTCATCTCGCTGGGCGTGACGACGCTCCTGGCCGCGGTCGCCCGGCTGGTGCAGGAAAGCGGCCGCGTCATCTTCTCGTGGCGCTATGCCTTGTGGGCGGCGGCGATCTTCAATCTCCAGGTCACGTTCTGGATCAAGTCGTGGAGCTACCGCGACACCTACGAGATGCACATCTCGACGGCGCTGCCGCCTCTGGTGCTCGCGATCGCCGCCTTCCTCGCCTGCGGACTGGCGACGCCGCCCATTCCCGAGAAGGGCCCCATCGACCTGAAGGCCTTTCACGATTCGAACGGAAAGAAATATGCGCTCGCCTTTGCCATCTTCATGGTTCTGGCGATCGTCCAGGCCGCCATGTACGGCGACCTGTTCCCAAACGGCGCGAGCGCGCCGGTGGATGCGCTCATGCAGGCGGGGTTCGCCATGCTGGCGGCGGCGACGGCGCTGTTCCGGAAGGCGCGCTGGCTCCAGGTCGGCGCGCCGCTCGTCCTGATCGTCGCGTCGCTCGGTTATTACGAGAAGCTGATCGGCTGGTAGCGGCGGCTCAGCGCGTCGGGACCGGCTTTTCGCCCCGGTAATCGTAGAAGCCGCGGCCGGTCTTGCGGCCCAGCCAGCCGGCTTCGACATATTTCACGAGCAGCGGGCACGGGCGGTACTTGGAGTCCGCGAGACCGTCATAGAGCACCTGCATCACCGACAGGCAGGTGTCGAGGCCGATGAAGTCGGCGAGCTGGAGCGGGCCCATCGGGTGGTTCGCGCCAAGCCGCATCGCGGTGTCGATGGCGTCGACGTTCCCGACGCCCTCGTACAGCGTGTAGACCGCCTCGTTGATCAACGGCAGCAGGATGCGGTTGACGATGAAGGCCGGGAAATCTTCGGCATAGGCGCTGATCTTGTCGAGGCTCTTCACGAAGGCGAGCGTGGTGTTGAACGCGTCGTCCTCGGTCGCGATGCCGCGGATGATCTCGACCAGCTTCATGACCGGCACGGGGTTCATGAAGTGGAGGCCGATGAACTTCTCGGGCCGGTCGGTCGAGGCGGCAAGGCGCGTGATCGAGATCGACGAGGTGTTCGTCGCGACCAGCGCGTCCTTCCTCAGCTTCGGGCAGAGCGCGGCGAAGATCTTGCGCTTCACCTGCTCGTCCTCGGTCGCCGCCTCGATCGCGAGGTCAGCGTTCGAAAGATCGTCGAGGCTCAGCGACGGCTTGATCCGCTTCAGCGTCGCGTCGACCTCGTCGGGCGTGATCTGACCGCGGCTGACCTGACGCGTCAGGTTGACCTTGATCGTCTCGATCCCCGCGTCGAGCTTCTCCTGCACGATGTCGTTCAGAATGACGTTGTAGCCGGCCAGCGCCGTGACATGCGCGATGCCGTTGCCCATCTGGCCGGCACCGATGACGCCGACCGTTGCGAGAGATGTCGTCATTCTGGGTACGTGTTCCTTCGACGGATCAGCGCTTCTTGGCCACACCCTGGGCTTCGAGCTCGGCCTTCAGTTCGGGCGCGAGCTTGAAGAGGTCGCCCACCAGGCCGTAGTCGGCGACCTGGAAGATCGGCGCCTCCTCGTCCTTGTTGATGGCGACGATGACCTTGGAGTCCTTCATGCCGGCGAGATGCTGAATGGCACCTGAAATGCCGAGCGCGACATAGAGCTCGGGCGCCACGACCTTACCGGTCTGGCCGACCTGATAGTCGTTCGGCACATAGCCCGCATCGACTGCGGCGCGCGAGGCGCCGACCGCGGCGCCGAACGCGTCGGCCAGCGGGTCGATATAGGTGTGGAAATTCTCCGAGCTCGCGAGCGCACGGCCGCCCGAGACGATGATCTTTGCCGAGGCGAGTTCCGGACGCTCCGACTTCGAGAGTTCCTCGCCCACGTAGGACGAGAGGCCGGGATCCGCCGCGCCTTCGGCCTTCTCGATCGGGGCCGAGCCGGTCGCTTCCGCTGCCTTGAAGGCGGTGGTGCGGACGGTGATGACCTTGATCTTGTCGGACGACTGGACGGTCTGGATCGCGTTGCCGGCATAGATCGGGCGCGTGAAGGTATCGGCGCTTTCGACCGACAGGATCTCGCTGATCTGCGCGACGTCGAGCGCTGCGGCGACGCGGGGCATGATGTTTTTGCCGTTGGCGGTGGCCGGCGCGAGGATCGCGTCGAACTTCGGCGCCAGGCTGACGATCAGTGCGGCGACCGGTTCGGCGAGCTGGTGCGCATAGGCGGGCCCTTCGGCGGTGAGAACCTTCTCGACGCCCGCGAGCTTCGCGGCGGCTTCGGCAGCGCCCGTCGCGCCTTCACCGGCGACGAGGACGGTGACGGGGCCGAGCTTGGCGGCGGCGGTGACGGTCTTCGCGGTCGCATCCTTCAGCGACGCGTTGTCGTGTTCGGCCAGAACGAGGACGGCCATGGCTCAGATCACTCCCGCTTCGTGACGGAGCTTCTCGACCAGCTCCTGTACCGACTTCACCTTCACGCCGCCCGCACGCTTCGGCGGCTCGACGACCTTGAGAACCTTGAGGCGCGGCGTGACGTCGACGCCGTAATCCGCTGCGGTCTTCTCCGCGATCGGCTTCTTCTTCGCCTTCATGATGTTGGGCAGCGACGCGTAGCGCGGCTCGTTGAGGCGGAGGTCGGTCGACACGACCGCCGGCATCTTCAGCTTCACGGTCTGGAGGCCGCCGTCGATTTCGCGCGTCACCGAGACGCTGTCGCCTTCCGGCACGACTTTCGAGGCGAAGGTGCCCTGGCTCCAGCCGAGCAGCGCGGCGAGCATCTGTCCGGTCTGGTTCGAATCGTCGTCGATCGCCTGCTTGCCGACGATGATGAGGCCGGGCTGTTCCTCGGTCGCGACGGCCTTGAGGATCTTGGCGACCGCGAGCGGTTCCACGTCGCCCTCGACCTTCACCAGGATGCCGCGGTCGGCGCCCATGGCGAGGGCGGTGCGGATGGTTTCCTGGGCCTGCTGCGGCCCGATCGAGACCGCGACGATCTCGGTCGCGAGGCCCTTCTCCTTCAGGCGGATGGCCTCTTCGACGGCGATCTCGTCGAACGGGTTCATCGACATCTTCACATTGGCGAGGTCGACGCCCGAGCCATCGCTCTTGACGCGGATTTTGACGTTGTAGTCTACGACCCGCTTCACGGGCACGATGATCTTCATAAGGCGAAGTGCTCCGGCTTTTCCGTCTCTCTGGGTTCGGCGCAGCGGCCGCCGTGGCCGCGCATCCGCCGCGGATGGGACATGGCGGTTACAGGCTTGCGCCTGCGCCTTCAACCCCGCCCCGCGATTGTGCGGCGCACCATAGGGACGGCGACGCGGGAGTCAATCGCGACCGCAGGCACTAACGCAACGTCAGAGGCCCCAAGGCGGCGGATAGGCGACCGTGCCGGACGCGACGTCCAGCGTGCCCGGTTTCAGGGCCAACGCCATGAAATGATCTCCGCCGAACGGCGCCCGAAACGGCGCGGCTCCGGCGGCGCTGTAGCCGAAGCGCGGATAGTAGGTCGGGTGGCCGAGGAGGAAGACCGCATCGAAGCCGCGTTCCCGGGCGACGGCGTGGCCGGCTTCGATGAGGCGCCCGCCGATGCCTGACCTCTGGAGCGCCGGCGTCACCGAGACCGGCGCGAGGGCGAGGGCGTTCAGCGTCCGCCCGTCGCCGGTGACGTCGAGGCGGCTGAAGACGATATGGCCGCCGATAGCGCCGTCCTGTTCCGCGACCAGCGCAATCTCGATGAGACCGGCCTTGCGGATGCGCTGGACGAGTTCCGCCTCCGCGCTCTCCCCGAACGCGGCGGTGAAAGCCGAGGTGATGATCTCGGCGACCGCCGGCCAGTCGGCGGAGGTTTCCGGACGGATCGTAAGGGACGTGATCACTTCTGGTCAGGGTTCTTGCAGCGGTGACCGACTCCGGCGGCACGATGTCGGCGGGTGGGCAGCACCACCGCAGCGAGGACGGACGAGAACATGAAGCCTCCACGCTGCAAGGCGGCGCTGCGGCCAGTCAGGAGCGATGAGGCCCTGCCGTCAACCCCGGTTGGCGCCGGGCACCCAGAGGACGTCCTTGGCGCCGCGGTCGTTGGCGAAGCGGCTGGCGACGAAGAGATGGTCCGACAGGCGGTTCAGGTATTTGACCGCCGCTTCGCCGACCTTCTCGCGCCGCGCGAGTTCGACCGCCAGCCGCTCGGCGCGGCGGCAGACGGTGCGCGCGAGGTGAAGATGCGCCGCCGCCGGCGCGCCGCCCGGCAGCACGAAGCTGTTCAGCGGCGAGAGATAGGCGTTCATCTCGTCGATTTCGTTCTCCAGCCGCTCCACCTGTGCCTCGACGATGCGCAATGCCTGGAATTTCGGCGCCGGCTCTTCCGGCGTCGCAAGGTCCGAGCCGAGATCGAAGAGGTCGTTCTGGATGCGGGCGAGCATCCCGTCGAGCTGGCTGATGGCCGTGAGGCGCGCGAGGCCGACACAGGCATTGGTTTCGTCCACCGTGCCGTAACAGGCGATCCTGAGGTCGTCCTTCGGCACGCGGACGCCGGTGACGAGGGCGGTTTCGCCCTTGTCGCCTGTCTTCGTATAGATGCGGTTCAGAACCACCATCTGGAGCCCCTTGGGTGACAGGCGAGGTACGGCCCCGCATTGCGGCGCGGACCTTATGCTGCGCTGCACCAAAGGCAAGAGGCAGGATCGAGGGCGGCTTTACCCGCGAAAGTAGATCACCAGCATGATGATGACGATGGCGACGAACTGGAGCACGATGCGCAGGCGCATCAGCTTGTTGGAATAGGAGCGCGCGAAGTCGCCGCCGCGGAACAGGCTGTAGAGCCCGATGCAAAGGACGACGAAGACGGCGACGACGGCAATGCCGACGAGAAGATTCTCGCTCATGACGGGGGTGTAGACCTTCAGCCCGCCGCCGCCAATGACGGGGCTGCCGACGACTGCTAAAGGCCCAGTTGCTGCCCCGCCATGATGTTGCGCTGGACCTCGTTCGAACCGGCGTAGATCGAGGCCGCCCGGTCGTTGAGATAACGCGTCGTCGTGGTCAGGATGTCCGGTGGACCGATGCCGTCATTCGGCTGAAGCGTGTGCAGCGCGCGCGTCTGGCTCGGCGCCGCATAATCGCCCGCCAGCTCCAGCGCGATCTCGTCGAGAAGCTGGCGCAGCTCGGTGCCCTGCACCTTCATCATCGAGCTGTAGGCGCCGAGCGGTGCGCCGCGCGCGGTTGCCGCGAGGATGCGGAATTCCATCGCCTCCAGCACGTCGAGCGCGATTTCGGCGCGATCGATCCGGGCATTCGCGAAGGCGACGCCCCGCGCCCGCGCCATGGCCTTGAGCTGCCGCACCGCATTGCGCAGCCGGGGCGCGTATTGCCCGCCGCGCTCGTGCTTCAGCAGAAATTTCGCGACCGTCCAGCCGGCGTTCTCCTCGCCCACGAGCCCTTCGACGGGGACGTGGACGTTCTCGAAGAACACCTGGTTCAGCTCGTGGTCGCCGGAGATCGAGATGATCGGGCTGATCGTGATGCCCGGCAGGTCGAGGTCGAGCAGCAGGAAGGAAATGCCTTCCTGCGCCTTGCCGTCGGTCCGTGTACGGACCAGCGCGAACATGCGGTTCGACCAGTGCGCATGGGTGGTCCAGATCTTCGAACCGTTGAGCACGTAGACGTCGCCGCGGCGTTCGGCCTTCAGCCCGAGGCGGGCGAGGTCCGAACCCGCCTGCGGTTCGCTGTAGCCCTGCGCCCACCAGTCCTCGCCCGACTGGATGCGCTTCAGGAAGCGCGCCTTCTGTGCCGGCGTGCCGTATTCGATCAGCACCGGCCCCAGCATGCCGGTCGCGTTCGGCGTTACCGGCGGGGCCTCGGCGAGCGACAGCTCGCGCGCGAAGATGGCGTGCTGCACGAGGTTCCAGCCCGTACCGCCATAGGCGACCGGCCAGGCCGGCGTCGCCCAGCCGCGGTCGTTGAGGATCGACAGCCAGCGCTGCGCCACCGGCCGGTCGCAATAGATGCCCGCACAAAGCCGCCCCGCGAGACGCAGCTCGTCCGTCAGATGCGTATCGAGGAAGCTGCGGATTTCGTCGCGCAGCGCCCGGTCGTCGGCGCTGAGCGTGCGGTTGAGGACGTCTTCCGTCGCCTGGGTCATGCCTTGCGGGTCATGAAGCGGGAGATGCGCTCGCGCATGTCAGGGCCGACGCCTTCGCCGCGATAGATTTCGTGGCTGAGGCCCGCCTTGATCGGCAGGCCGTCGGTGAGCGTGACGAGACGCTTGTTGGCAGCATGGCTGTAGGACGAGTTCGCCGTGATGTCGGCGGCGAGCTTCTTCAGTTCGGCATCGAACTGGTCGTCGGGCACGCAGGCATTGGCGAGCCCCATGGCAGCAGCCTCGGCGCCCGAATAGGTGCGGCAGGTGAACATCATCTCGCGCGCCTTGTAGGTGCCGACGCGGCGCGGCAGGCGCTGGCTGAGCCCCCACACAGGCGTCAGCGCCCAGCGCGCATGGGTGTCGGCGAACTTGGCATTGGCCGATGCGAAGATGATGTCGGCGCAGAGCGCGAGCTCCAGGGCGCCGGTATAGCAATGGCCGTGCACCGCACTGACGACGGGCAGCGGCAGGTCGGCGATGCGCTCGATCACCTTGGACTGGAAATTCGGCTCGGGCAGTTTTTCGCCCGACGCGATGTCGGCCAGATCGTGGCCGGCGGAGAAGCACTTGCCGGCGCCGCGGAGCACCACGACGGCGACTGAATTGTCGCCCTGGATATCCTTCACATGGCCGTTGAGCTGTTCGAACAGCTCGACATTCAGCGCGTTCAGCTTGTCGGGACGGTTGAGGGTGAGCGTCGCGACGCCTGCCTCATCCTTGCGCTGCACCAGATCGCTCATCGTCTCCTCCCATTTCTTGGCGGGGGAGACGATAACGCCGCTGCGCGCAAGTCAATGTGGCGCGGCCGTCAGGCAGCGCGCGATAATCCTGGCCCGCGCCGCGTTTCGTTCCGCGCGTGACCGCGATTCTTGAACTTCACCGCCGACCACAGGACACGCGAAGTCCCGCGTGCGAGCCAGCCCTTGGGCCGGAGACCTACGGCGGCGGCGATCATGCCGACGGCGCGGTCGAGATGTTGCGGGCGCCACAGACGCAGGACCCTGGTCTCGTAAGCCTTGACGCAGGCCTTGCGGTCGTAGGGGTCGATGCCGATGCGATCGATCGGGGTGTTGGCGCAGTAATAGGCGTAGCCGAGTTCGTCATCCTCCGCTTCGCCCAGACGGCCGGCTGCGATGCGGATTTTCTTCAAGAGGCCGAGTTCAGGTTCGGGCTGCACCTGCTGGAGGTCGAAAAAAAGGCGCCAATGCCGCATCTCGTCGCCCGCGATATGGGCCGCGATCTGCTTCAGCACCGGCTCTTCCGTCGCATCGCGCATGGCCGAATAGTAAGAGGTCGTTCCGGACTCGACGACGCAGCGCGCGATCATTTCGCCCCGCCGGCTGCCGCGCACCGACACGGCGGCATCGTCAAAGTGCGGCGGGCGATAGCCTTCGCGGAAAGCCTCGAAGGTCGCCTCGAAGTCGAACTCGGGATCCGCGAGCTTCACCCAAGCGGCCAGCGCCCGTCCGTGCTGTGCTTCTTCCCCGCCCCATTGGTCGAACGTCGCGTGCAGATCCGCGTCGTTCGGGAACACGGCCTTGAGGTAGTCCACGTAGTCCGGCGCATTGAATTCGACCACACAGGCGGCCTTCACCGCCATCAACAGGTCCTGATCCACCTTGCTCCGATCGAACCGCTGCCATGCGATGTCGTCGAGCGTCCAGCCCGCTTTCGTCATGCGGCAATCCCTTGTTCCCACTCGTTGGTGGGGCCCCTTGAGATACGACCCTGCCACAAGATGACCCTCCGGTGAAGCGTGTAGAGGTTAACGCAGTGACGGAAACACCAGTTCCACGAAGGACTTAAGAGTTAACATGAATGCACTCAACGGGTTAACGGGCGCGGATCGTTGGGGCTGACCTTGCGGCGGAGCGTAGTGAAGACTAGCTTGGTCAAGCTTGGCCAGGAACGCACCATGCCCGTGATCAACATGCTCGAAGCGAAGACCCAGCTCTCGCGGCTGGTCGAGGCCGTCGAGTCGGGCGCGGAAAAGGAAATCATCATCGCCCGCAACGGCAAGCCGGCAGCGAAGCTGGTCGCTGTGGAAGCTGCCCCCAAGCGGCCTCGCCGACTCGGCCTCGCGGCAGGCAAGTATCCAACTTTCGACGTCGAAGCATTCGATGCCCTGGATGCGGAAGTCGCCAAGCTGTTCCATGGCGACGACGCGTGAACATACTGCTCGACACACACATCGCCGTCTGGTCGGTCATGCTCGTTGACCGCCTGACGAGCGAAGTCCGCGATCTGATCGTCGACCCGGCTAACGATGTATATGTTTCCGCTGCCAGCATCTGGGAGATCGGTATCAAGTACGAACTGGGGCGCAGCGGCGCGCCGCCATTTGGCGGCGAAGAGGCGATCAGGCAGTTCGAGAATGCCGACTATGTGCTTATGGACATCCAGCCCCGGCAGGTTGCGGCCGCCTCTCGCCTGCCGCGCCATCACGCCGACCCCTTCGACCGCCTGCTCGTTGCACAAGCGCTCGAGGGTCCCTATCGCCTCATCACACGCGATCCAACTATCGCACGCTACAGCGACTCCATCATCCTGATGCGCTGAAACATGCGCCGCTAATTCAGCAGCGCGCGGACCTGGCGAAGCTGGTCGAGCTGCTCTGCCGCGTGACGCTTGGCGCGGTCGTCGCGCGCGTCGGCCACGTCTTCCTCGAGATCGCGGATGCGCTGGTCGAGGTCGGCGGCGCTGAGATCCTCGAACGGCATCGCCTCCTCGGCCAGCACCGTGAGGCCGGCGGGCGTCACCTCGGCGAGGCCGCCGCGCACGAAGATCTTGAGATCGGCGCCGTCCTCGCTGCCCTTCACGTCGATCACGCCGGTGCGCACGATCGAGATCAGCGGCGCGTGGCCGGCGAGCACGCCGAAGTCACCCTCGACGCCCGGCACGACCACCATGTCGGCATGCGCCGCGTAGAGCAGCTTCTCGGGGCTGACGAGGTCGAAATGCAGTTTCTCGGCCATGACCTGCCCTTACGCCGCTTCGGCGGCCAGCTTCTCGGCCTTCTTCACCGCGTCCTCGATCGTGCCGACCATGTAGAAGGCCTGCTCCGGGAGGTGGTCGTAGTCGCCGCGGCAGACCGCGTCGAACGAACGCACGGTGTCTTCCAGGCTGACGAGCAGGCCCGGCGAGCCGGTGAAGACTTCGGCGACATGGAAGGGCTGCGACAGGAAGCGCTGGATCTTGCGGGCGCGCGCGACGATCGTCTTGTCCTCTTCCGACAGCTCGTCCATGCCCAGAATGGCGATGATGTCCTGGAGCGCCTTGTAGCGCTGGAGGATCTGCTGGACCTGGCGGGCGACGCGGTAATGCTCCTCACCGACGATGCGCGGGTCGAGCATGCGCGAGTTGGAGTCGAGCGGGTCGACCGACGGGAAGATCGCGAGCGCCGCGAGGTCGCGCGACAGCACGGTCTGCGCGTCCAGGTGGGCGAAGGAGGTCGCCGGCGCGGGATCGGTCAGGTCGTCGGCGGG
>JADZAI010000086.1 GCA_020852655.1 Alphaproteobacteria bacterium | reverse complement strand
CATAGCCGCCGAACTCCTGGCCCAGCGTCAGCGGCGTCGCGTCCTGCGTATGCGTGCGGCCGATCTTGATGATCTTCGCCCATGCCTTCGACTTCGCGGCGAGCGCCTTCTGGAGATGCTTCAGCGCGGGAACGAGGTCGTGCGTCACCTGTTCCGCCGCGGCGATGTGCATCGCGGTCGGGTAGGTGTCGTTGGACGACTGGCTCATATTGACGTGGTCGTTGGGATGGACCGGCTTCTTCGAGCCCATCTCGCCGCCCAGCATTTCGATCGCGCGGTTCGAGATGACCTCGTTCGCGTTCATGTTCGACTGCGTGCCCGAGCCGGTCTGCCAGACGACCAGCGGGAAGTGGTCGTTCAGCTTGCCGTCGATGACCTCCTGCGCGGCCTTGACCACGGCCTGGCCGATCTTCCTGTCGAGCCGCTTGAGCGCCATGTTGGTCTCGGCGGCGGCGCGCTTCACGATGCCCAGCGCGCGCACGACGGGCAGCGGCTGCTTCTCCCAGCCGATCTTGAAATTGCCGATCGAACGCTGCGACTGCGCGCCCCAGTATTTGCTGGCGTCGACGTCGATGGGGCCGAAGGTATCGGTCTCGGTACGGGTCTTGGTCATAGTCCCTCGGGAGAATTTCGCGCCGCGTGCATAGGCCAGGCCGGGCGGAATGTCATGCCCGCGACATCGTTGCGCTTGCCAGCGCCGTGGCTCGGGGCGCCATATCGGCTGCGTCATGCTCGCGGTCCGGGAGGCAGGCATGAGGATTTCGGGGCGCAGACTCATCGTAGCGATCGGGATGGCGGTCGGCGGCCTGCTGGCGGCGCCGGCGGGCCGCACCGAACAAACCCTCCGCATCGAACTCGCCGAAACCGTCGCGCCGACGCCGTCCGAGGCCGGCATGACCGTGACCGAGGGACGGATCGCCTTTACCGCGCATTTCGGCGAGGTCGAATTCACCTGGTCGGCGATTCCGAAAGTCATCGGCCCGGACGGCTTCACGGTCACGCTCGCGGCGCGCGGCCGGCTCGACGCAAAGCAGGGCGAGTCGCAGTCGCCGCCGATGGCGACCGTCTTCTACGGCACCGGCTTCACGACCGAACCGGACCTGGCGCAGGCCGAAATCCAGCTCACGCCGGGCGAGGAAAGCCGGAAGACACAGGAGGTCCGCGTCCGGCCCGATCCCGGCCTCAAGGACGGCGATGATTTCGAGATCACGGTCGGGTCCAGTCTCGGCGGGATCTACAGATACCGCTACCGCGTGGGGATGGGGGCGGCGCCGGGCGGGCAGATCACGGCGCAGCTCGTCGATTGCCCGGCAACCATTGTGATCTCCGAGCTCCCGTCTCTGACGTGCCACCTCAGCATCGCCGGCTTCCGCCACAACACGGCCGATCCCGTCCAGGTGATCCTGCCGTCGGCGATCGATCTCGGCGGCAACCACGGCAACGGGCTTCAGCTCGCCAATTCCGCCGGCGCGCTGGACGTTTCGCGGATGGACGACCCGCATCTGTGGTCGCTGACGCTCTTTGCCTGCCCGGGCCAGAAGGGCGCCGGCGTCAACTGCCACGACACGGGCGCCGCCCCCGGCCCGCTCAGCGTGCCGATCGTGGTTCGCCAGGAAGGCGCGGGCGAAGCGCAGGTTATGCTCGCCATCACCGCGGTCGCGGGCCGCAATTCGGTGCTCGGCAAGGGCGGCGGCGAGGCGGTGACGTCGACCTCCGTCGCTGCCGCGCCCGGACAGATCGGCGCGCGGATCGACTGCCCCGGCACGATCTTCATCTCCGCGCTGCCCAGCCTCAACTGCCATGTCGTCATCACGGGCTGGCGCAAGGACACGGCCGATCCGGTGCGCGTGCTTTTTCCCGAATCGCTCGACGCGTTCGGCAACCACGCCAACGGCCTGCAACTCAGCGGGCAGGGCGAGGAGGATCACTTCGAATGGGACAACGACGAGAGCCACGACTGGGGCTTCTTCGTCTTCGCCTGCCCGGGCCAGAGCAGCACCGGTGCGGACTGCTTCGACAGCACGGCGACGCCCGGCATCAAGACGGCCCGGGTCGTCGTCGAACAGGACGGGCTGGCCGCGGCCGAACTGGAGTTCAGGATCGACGCGCAGCCGCATCCTTGAACGGTACGGCCGACGTCGCGGCTGCGGGCGACGCGGGCACCGCATCGTGCGCGCGGTCGAACCTCAGGCGCGCCGCTTCCATCGCCCCGCCATTGCTGCGCGCCCATTCGCCGAGCGCCTGGAGCTTGTCGACCAGGGTGCTGCCGAGCGGCGTCAGGGCATAGTCCACCCGGGCCGGAACGGTGGGGTAGACCGTGCGGCTGACCAGCCCGTCGCGCTCCAGCCCCCGCAGCGTCAGCGTCAGCATGCGCTGTGAAATGCCGTTCACCGCACGCTTCATCTCGTTGAAGCGCTTCGGCCCGTCGGCGAGCAGGCTGACCAGCAGCACGGTCCATTTGTCGCCGATGCGCTGGAGCACGCCGGAAATGGCGCGACAATCGGTCGAGTTGGGATCATGGGTGATACCGGGTTTCATCGCTGTGCCTTCTTGTGCCGGTTCGCGGTGGTCTTATTTTGAGCCCTGGTTACATTCTGTGACTAACGTAAGGATTGAGACTGCCATGAGCAATATCCTGCTGATCACCTCCAGCCCGCGCGGCGAGGCCTCGCACTCCGCCCGGGTCGCGGCCGAGCTGGCGCAGCGCCTGGCCGCCCGGACTCCCGGCACGACGCTGAAGCTGCGCGATCTGGGCGCCGAGCCGCTGCCCCATGTCGACGGCGCCTTCCTGGCGGCCGTCGCCGCGCCGGACCGCAGCGCGCTGGCCCCCGCGCTTCGCGAAGCGGCTGAACGGGCCGATGCGCTGATCGACGAGGTCTTCGCCGCCGACACCATCGTCATCGCCTCGCCGATGATCAATTTCGGCCTCTCGACCAACCTCAAGGCCTGGTTCGACGCGATCCTCCGGGCGGGCAAAACGTTCCGCTACACCCCCGCCGGCGCCGAGGGCCTGGTGAAGGGAAAGAAGGCCTATCTCGTCGTCGCGCGCGGCGGCATCTACGCAGAAGGCCCGCTGAAGGCGGTCGACTACCAGGAGCCGCATCTGCGCACGCTGCTGGGCTTCATCGGCATCAAGGACGTCGATGTCATCCGCATCGAAGGCGTCGCCTACGGGCCGGAGCATGCGGAAAAGGCGCTCAAGGCAGCGCTGGCGGAGGTCGAGGCGATTGCAGGGGCCGCAGCCCTCGCGGCCTGAGCTATTTCTTGCGGAACTTGTCGAGGCTGACGACTTCGCCGGTCGTCGGCGCCGGGTCCTTCGGCTTGTCCTCGGCCGGCTCGTCCGTCTTGTCGGCCTTCGGCGTCATCTTCGCCGGCTGGATCACCGCCTGTTCGGCCGGCGCCGCCTTCTTTGCGCCGGCGAGGGCAGGCTGGCCGGCGACCGGCTTGAACTGCAGCATGAACTGCACCGAGGGGTCGAAGAACGCCTTCACCGCATCGAACGGGATGGTGAGCTGTTCGCCCACCTTGTGGAAGCTCAGCGTGATGTCGAAGGAGTCGGGCCGGACCTGAAGGCCCCAGTATTGATGCTGGAGCACGATCGTCATCTCGTCCGGATAGCGATCCATCAGCCACTGCGACATCTTCACGCCGGGATGCTTCGACTCGAACGTGATGTAGAAATGGTGGTCGCCCGGCAGGCCCTGGGCGGCGACGCGCTCCAGCGCCATCTTCACGACGCCGCGCAGCGCGCTCTGCGCCAGCGCCTCGTAGTTCATCCAGTCCTTCGCCATGCGCGCAATCTAGGCCGGGCTGCGCCCGCGTCAATGTGGCACCGGCTGGGGCGGAACCCAGGGGAAAAAGCCCAAACCGGCCGGCCCCCTATCCGGCCATTGGACAGACTCACCTGTGATTGCCGATACAGGTGGCAGGCCGGCGGGCGCCACAAACCCGACCCATTGGCCGGCCACCAATGCCTGCCCATGCCTGTCCTCCCCCGATGAAAAGCTCCGCCTCTCTCTGGCCGCCGATCGCAAGGTTCATCGACGTCGAGCGGCGCGTCGGGCGCTGGGCGCAGCGGCGCGGCGCGCTCGCCGCCGGCCTCTACGAGTTCGTCCGCTTCGGCATGAAGCAGGCCTGGGCCTGCCTGTTCGGCGGCCTGCTGCTCGGGCTGATCCTCGTGACCAAGCTGGTATACCCCGACGACGCGCCGCTCGCCCGCTACGACTTCCTGTTTCTCGCGGCGGTGACGCTTCAGGTCCTGCTGCTCCGGTTCCGGCTGGAGACCTGGGACGAGGCCAGGGCGATCCTGCTCTTCCACCTCGTCGGCACGATGATGGAGCTCTTCAAGACCTCGGTCGGCTCCTGGGTCTACCCGGAGGACGCGATCTTCCGCATCGCCGGCGTGCCGCTCTTCAGCGGCTTCATGTACGCGACGGTCGGCAGCTATCTGTCGCGCGTCTGGCGGCTGTTCGATTTCCGCTTCACCTTCCACCCGCCGCTCTGGAGCCTGGCGCTGCTGGCGGCGGGCATCTATCTGAACTTCTTCGCGCACCACTACATGCCCGACATGCGCCTCGGCCTCTTCGCCGTGACGGCGCTGCTGTTCCTGCGCTGCTTCGTCTATTTCAAGGTCTGGCACGAACACCGGCGCATGCCGCTGCTGGTCGGCTTCTTCCTCGTGGCGCTCTTCATCTGGTTCGCCGAAAATATCGCGACCGCCGGCGGCGCCTGGGTCTATCCCCATCAGCGGCAGGGCTGGGTGATGGTGCCGCTCAGCAAGCTGTCGTCGTGGTATCTGCTGATGATCGTTTCCTACACCATGGTCGCCTTCGTGAACCGCCCGCAGCCGATGGCGCGCCGTGTCGCCGATGCCGCCGCCGTCCGGGCGGCATGAGCGACACCGCGCCCTGGACCGTCTCCGGCAAGGTGCGGGCGCGCCAGGACGGCGGCGCGCTCGTCATCGCCGTCGACGGCATCACGACGCAGGCGAAATACTACAAGCCGCTGCTCTACGAGTTTTTCCGCAAGTCCTGGCGCGGCGCCCGGCCGGCCTGGGGCGACTTCGCGGTCGAGATCAGGGTCGAGCATATCGGCGATCCGCCCTGGCTCGACCTCGACAATCTCGCCAAGGCCATCCTCGACGGCATCAAGGGCTACGTCTTCCACGACGATTCGCAGGTCGCCCGGCTGCTCGTCGAGCGCCGGCCCGGCGAGCGCGAGCGCATCACGGTAACGGTCGCGCCGCGGCCGAAACGCTAGAACAGCACCGCCAGCTCGGCCGGATCATAGGGCCGCAGCGCGGCGAGCTCGCCGGCCCGCACCTTGTTCACCCAATCGGGATTGGAAAGCAGCGCCCGTCCGACCGCCACGAGGTCGAAGTCGCCGCGCTCGAACATGGCGATCAGCGTCTCGAAATGCGCTTCCGTCGCCTTCACCGGCTCGCGGCCGCCGTCGAAGATGCGGTCGAGCCCGAGCGATCCGACGGTGATCGTCGGCTTGCCGGTGAGCTTCTTCACCCAGCCGGCGACATTCATGTCCGAGCCGTCGAACTCCGGCTCCCAGAAGCGGCGCGTCGAGCAGTGATAGGCGTCGACGCCGGCCTCGGTCAGCGGTGCCAGGAACGCCTCGAGCGCCGCCGGCGTCGGCGCCAGCTTCGCGGTGTAGTCCTGCTGCTTCCACTGCGACCAGCGCAGGATGATCGGGAAACCCGGCCCGACGGCGGCACGGGCGGCACGGACGATGTCGGCGGCGAAGCGCGTGCGCTTCAGCATGTCGCCGCCGTAGATGTCGGCGCGCTCGTTGGTGCCTTCCCAGAAGAACTGGTCGATGATGTAGCCGTGTGCGCCGTGGATCTCGACGCCGTCGAAGCCGAGGCGCTGCGCGTCGGCGGCGCCTTTGGCGAAGGCGGCGATGACGTCGGCGACCTCGGCATCGGTCATGGGGTCGTTGACCCGCTTGCCGGGCCTGAAGAGCCCCGACGGTCCGACCGGCGGCACCTCCGGATTGCGGCCCTGGCCGAGGCGGCGCATCAGTCCGACATGCCAGAGCTGCGGCATGATGAACCCGCCGGCCGCCTTCACCTCCTTCACCACCTTGGCCCAGCCGGCGAGCGCATCCGCGCCGTGGAAGCGCGGCACGGCGGCATCGTTCGCCGCGGCGGCATGGTCGGGCGAGGTGCCCTCGGTGATGATGAGGCCGACGCCACCCTCGGTCCGGCGGCGGTAATAGGCGGCGACGTCGTCGCCCGGCACCTGGTTCGGCGACTTCGACCGCGTCATCGGCGCCATGACGAAGCGGTTCGGCAGGGTCAGGCCGTTGAGCGTGAAGGGCGTATAGAGCGGCGCGAGACGGGAGCTCATCGGCGGGGATTTCCGGGACAGGATCGACACGGGCGTGATGGACGGCGCGGGCGGCGATGTCCAGCCGGGCCGGCTGAACCGTTGCGAAAGTGGCGGGAAGGGCGTCTACCTTGCCGCCCCCGATGACCGAATCCGCCGCCCCCGCCGCGCCTGTCCGACGGCCGCCGATCCTGTCCGTCCTCCGGCACAGGAATTACCGGCTCTTCTTCTCCGGCCAGCTCCTGTCGCAGATGGGTTCCTGGATGGCCATCATCGGCCAGGCCTGGCTGGTCTACCGCCTCACCGGTTCCTCGCTCGCCCTCGGCCTCATCGGCTTCCTCCAGCAGGGCCCGGTCTTCTTCCTCACGGCGCTGGGCGGAACCTTCGCCGACCGGGTCGACCGCCGGAAACTGCTCGTCGTCTCGCAGAGCCTGTTCCTGATCCAGGCTTCGGTCATGGCCGTGCTGACCTTCACCGGCGTCGTCCAGCTCTGGCACGTCGCGGCGCTCGCCTTCGGATTCGGCCTCATCAACGCCATCGACATTCCGACCCGCCAGTCCTTCACGGTCGAGATGGTCGGCAAGGCCGATCTCCAGAGCGCGGTCGCGCTCAACTCCATCCTTTTCAATATCGCGCGCGTCGTCGGCCCGTCCGTCGCCGGCATCACCATCGCCGCGGTCGGCGAAGCGTGGTGTTTCGCGATCAATGCCCTGAGCTTCCTCGCTGTGCTGGCGGGTCTGCTACTGATGAAGACGACGCCGGCCGTGCGGGCCGAGCGGGCGCGGCCGCTCCAGGACCTCATCGAAGGCTTCCGCTATGTGACCCGGCACCGCGAAATCCGCACCGCGCTGCTGGCGCTGGCGCTCACGAGCTTTGCCGGCGGGCCGTATCTGACGCTGATGCCGGTCTTCGCCGAGCAGGTTCTCGGCGTCGATTCGCGCGGCTACGGCTTCCTCATGACCATGGTCGGCGTCGGCGCTCTCGGCGGCGCCTTCCTGATGGGGCGCATGAGCGAGGCCGCACTGAAGGCGGCGCCGTCGGTGGCGGCGGTCGGCTTCGGCCTGGCGCTGGTGTCGCTTTCGCTGACGCGGGATTTTGCGGTCGCGGCCATGCTGATCCCGCCTACGGCCTTCGGCCTGATGCTTCAGGGCTCGGCGACGAACATCCTCGTCCAGCTCAGGGTCGAGGACCGCATGCGCGGCCGGGTGATGGCGTATTTCACCATGGCCTTCCTCGGCATGATGCCGTTCGGCTCGCTCTCGGCCGGCGCCGTCGCGCATTATATCGGCGTTCCGATGACCTGGACGCTCGGCGGCATCGTCTGCGCCCTCGGCGGTGTCTTCGCCCTCTGGCAGCGCAAGCGCCGGGACGCGTGAGGTTTCCAGAACGTTAAGCCTGCGGCGGATAGCTTCGTGCGACGTGCCCGGCCGGGGTCTAGGCTGGGCCGAGAGGAGACAGACCATGAGATCGGGTCTTGCCGCGGCTTGCGGCGTCGCATTTGCGCTGGTGACGGCCGGTCCGGCCTTCGCACAAGTCCTGGAAGATCCGCCGGCCACGCTCAAGGCGGGCGATTATGAGTGCGCGACGCGCGGTGGCCGGGTGCTGCCCGAGCGCGGCTTCACGATCGTGGACGACAGCCACTACATCACGCCGACCTCGCAGGGCCTCTACGAGATCAAGGGCGTGCGGGTGTTCTTCGATCTCGGCGATCTCGACGGCAAGCAGATCCGCATCCTGCCCAAGGGCAAGCTGAAATACTCCGAACGCATCATGTGCACCTTCGCGGGGGATGCGCACGACTTCATCCCGGAAACCCCGCAACCGTCTGACGGCACGCCGCCCGCAAGCCCGCCGGAAGGTCAGCCCACCGCCGATCCGCAGGCGCAACCAAATAGCCAGCCGGCTCTGCCCGCCGGCACCGCGCCGCCCGCCGATGCCGCGACCCCGCCCCCGGCCAAGCCCGCCGACCAGCCGGCCGCCAAGGTCATCAAGATCGACCCGGCCCAGCCGGCGGACGACCCGCACCTCGTCAAAGTTCCCCCGTCATAGGGCACCGGAAGGCAAAGCCGGCGTTTCCCCCGCAGGCGCCTTCGTGGCGCAGCGAGAGGAGACCCATGTCCCGAATCCTGACCGCGCTGCTGGCAGGCAGCGCACTCTACGCGGCATTGCCCGCCCAGGCCGAAACCCTCGACAGCCAGTCCGGCAAGATCGACATCGAGGCGCTGGCCGATCTCGACAGCCCGTGGGGGATGGCCTTCCTGCCGGATGGCCGCCTGCTGATCAGCGAGAAGCCCGGCGACCTCCGCATCTTCGCGGGCGGCAAGATGGGACCGTCGCTCGGCGGCATGCCGAAGGTCGAAGACCAGGGGCAGGGCGGCCTGCTCGACGTCACCGTCGACCCCGATTTCGCCAACAATCAGCTCGTCTATTTCTACTTCGTCGAAGCCGCCGATCCGCAGCCCGACAACGCCAGCGATCCCTGGGACAAGCGCCTCGGCACGCAAAGCGAACCCGACAACACGCTGAAGGGCGGCGCCGTCGCGCGCGGCCGTCTCGAAGGCGACGCGCTCAGCGAAGTCACCGTCATCTGGCGTCAGGAGCCCAAGCAGATCGGGCGCGGCCATTTCGGCGGCCGGCTCGTCTTCGCGCCCGACGGCAAGCTTTTCATCACCTCCGGCGACCGCCAGCGCTTCGATCCGGCGCAGGACCCCAACGCCAATCTCGGCAAGGTCGTGCGCATCAATCCGGACGGCTCGCTGCCGGCGGACAACCCGTTCGCGAAGCAGGGCGGGCGCGGCGACATCTATTCCATGGGCCATCGCAACCCGCTCGGCGCCGCGATAAATCCGGCGAGCGGCAAGCTCTGGATCGACGAGATGGGGCCGAAGGGCGGCGACGAGATCAACATCATCGCGCCGGGCAAGAATTACGGCTGGCCGATCGTCAGCAACGGCAGCAACTACGACGATACCGATATACCCGACCACGACACGCGGCCTGAATTCCAGGCGCCGCTGACCTCGTGGAACCCGGTGATCTCGCCGTCCGGCCTCGTCTTCTACACCGGCGACATGTTTCCGGACTGGAAGGGCAGTGCGCTGATCGGCGGCCTTTCGTCCACGGCGATCATCCGCGTTTCGCTCGACGGCGAAAAGGTCACCGGCGAGGAGCGCATCACCACCGGCAAGCGGATCCGCGACCTGGAACAGGCGCCGGACGGCGCGCTGATGGTGCTCGTCGACGGCGAGAGCGGCGGCGCACTTTGGCGCCTCACCCCGGCGCGCAATCCTTGACCTCGCTCGCACGCGGCGCATTGTCGGACGGGACGAGGGCGCCGATGTGCGGTTGATTGCAGCGCTGCTGAGCCTGTTTCTGGTGTCGCCTGCGATCGCCGACGACACCATCCAGACCGAGACCGGTCCCGTGGCCCTCCAGAAGCTGGCCGATCTTGAAAATCCGTGGGGCATGGCATTCACCCCGGACGCGCGTCTGCTCATCACCGAAAAGCCGGGACGGGTGCGCATCTTCGCAAACGGCGTACTGTCCGGACCGATCGGCGGCGTGCCGGAGGTCGTTTATGGCGGGCAGGGCGGTCTGCTCGACATCGCCGTCGATCCGCATTTCGCCGTCAACCGCCGCGTCTATCTCTATTTCGTCGAGGCGGCGGCACGTCAGCCGCGTCATCCGCGCGATCCGGTCGACCCGCGGCTCGGCGACGTCAGCATCGAAGGCGTGAAGATGAAAGGCGGCGCGGTTATGTGCGCCGAACTCGGCGACACGCGCCTGAGTTGGCGCAGTATTATCTGGCGCCAGTCGCCCAAGACGCTGGGACGCGGACAATATGGCGGGCGCCTCGTCTTCGCCCCCGACGGCACGCTCTTCATCACCGGCGGCGACCGTCAGCGCTTCGACGTCGCGCAGGACATGTCGAGCACGATCGGCAAGATCGTGCGCATCGCCCCCGATGGCTCGATCCCGGAGGACAATCCCTTCCGTCACCAGCGCGGCGTCGAGCCGGCGGTCTATTCGATCGGCCACCGCAACGCGCTCGGCGCGGCGATCCATCCGCTGACCGGCGCGCTCTGGGAAACCGAGATGGGACCGCAGGGCGGCGATGAGGTGAACGTCATCGCGCCCGGCGCGAACTACGGCTGGCCGGTCGTCAGCAACGGCGAGAATTACGACGGCACGCCGATCCCCGATCACGCCACGCGCCCCGAATTCAAGCCGCCCGTCGTCTCGTGGTCCCCTTCGATTGCGCCATCCGGCATGGCTTTCTATGGCGGCGATCTGCTCGCGGCGTGGAAGGACAATCTCTTCCTCGGCGGGCTCGCCTCCCTGTCGCTGTGGCGGCTCGTGCTCGACGGCGAGACCGTGACGCACCAGGAGCGCATCCCGATCGGCGAGCGGGTGCGCGACGTCATCGCGGCGCCCGATGGCACGATCCTCATCCTCACCGACGGACCGGAGGGCGGCCTCTGGCGGATCGCACCGGTGACCTTTGCTGCCGGCCTTGCCCCATCGACCCAGCCGTGACGGCGCGCACGTTGACAATCTCGTCCCCCTCTGTGGTCTTATAACGCGTTCATAAAATGAGGCTGCGCCGCGATCCGCAGCCCGTGACCGGGAAGAAGCGCATGGCGGAACGCACCAGGCTGCGGCTTTGGGAAAAGACGGTCTTCGGCAGCGGTGCGATGGGCACCGGTGTCGTCACCACCGTCATCACGTCGCTTCTGCTGTTGTTCTACAATCAGGCCGTCGGCCTGCCGCCCGACTGGGTCGGCGCGGCCCTCATGATCTCGATCATCCTCGATGCCCTGTGGGACCCGCTGATCGGCCACTGGACCGACAATGTCCGCACCCGATGGGGCCGACGCCATCCGTTCATGTATGTGTCGGCACCCTGCGCGGCCCTCGGATTCTACCTGCTGCTCAATCCGCCGCTCGACTGGAGCAAGGACGGGCAGTTCTGGTACCTCCTCGCGGCGGTGATCGGCACGCGCTTCTTCGCCAGCATGTACGATATCTCCAGCAGCGCGCTCGTGCCGGAGCTCGCGCCCGACTATGACGACCGCACCAATGTGTGGAGCTTCCGCTTCTTCTTCGGGCTGATCGGCGCGCTCAGCGTGGTGATGCTCGCCTACCAGGTCTACATGCCGACGCTCGCCGAACTGACGTCGCCGCAGGGCTACGCCAAGCTGGGCCTGACGGCCGGCCTCATCATCCTCGTCGCCTTCCTCTTCTCCGCCGTCAGCGTGCACCGACTCATTCCGCGCCTGCGACCGCCGGCCATCCAGCATTGGTCGGTGAAGGAGATCTGGAACGACCTCGCCAGCGTCCTGCGCAACCGCACCTTCGTGGTGATCATGCTGTCCGGCCTGATTTCGGGGCTGGGCACGGGGCTGACGCAGAACCTGACCGTCTATTTCAACACCTATTACTGGCGCATCGACCCGCAGAGCATCTCGGCGCTGGCCGGCGCGACGCTGCTCGCCGGCATCGTCGGGACGATCGCGGCGCCGCCGCTGTCGCGCCGGCTCGGCAAGAAGACGGCGATGCTCGTCGTCTTCTGGGGCTCGCTGTTCGTGTCGGTGATCCCGCTGGTGCTGAGCCTCGTCGGCATCCTGCCGCCGGCCATGACCCGCATTGTCTTCTGGGTGTTGCTCGCCGACGTCACCGTCGCCGGCATCCTCGGCTATATGGGCTTCGTCATCATCGTGTCGTTGCTGACCGACGTCGTCGAGGACAACGCTGCCGCGACCGGACGGCGCACCGAGGGCCTGCTCTTCGCCTTCAACGGCATCCTGCAAAAGGCGAGCGCCGGCATTGGCGCCTTCGTCGCGGGGCGCCTGCTGCTCCATGTGCAGTTCCCGGCGAATGCCGTGCCGGGCATGGTGGACGAGCAGATCCTGCGCAATCTCGTCCTCATCTATGTGCCGATCACCTTCGGCCTCGCCTCCAGTTCGCTCCTCATGCTGTCGCTGCTGAAGGTCGGGCGCGAGAAGCACGAGGCCAATCTCGCCAAGATCGAAAGCGACGCCGTGCCCGGCGACGTCGCGGGCATCCTGCCGAGTTCGCAGGGCATCCCGATCCGCCCCGAAGGCGAGGTGCGCATCTGATCGCTGTCACCAGCATGGCCGCCTGACTATAAGCTAACATTTTACTAGGCCGGATTTCCGGCTAGGTTGGCTTGCACGGCCCTTCCTCGTGGGCTTCTGAAATGACAGTTGGCGGTCGGGATACGCATGGCTGGGACAACGCGGCTGACCTTCACCGAGCGGCTGTTCTTCGGCGGCGGCGCCATCGGCAACGGCTTCGTCGTCAGCGGCGTCACGACCCTGCTCCTGCTCTTCTACAACCAGGCCGTCGGCATGAGCCCGGAATGGGTCGGGCTCGCGCTGATGATCTCGATCATCCTCGACGCCTTCTGGGACCCGGTGATCGGCTACTGGACCGACCATTTCCGCTCGCGCTTCGGCCGCCGCCACCCCTTCATGTACGCCTCCGCCATCCCCACGGCGCTCTGCTTCTACCTTTTGTTCACGCCGCCGCTGACGTGGAGCGACGAGGGCAAGTTCGTCTATCTGCTGCTCACCGTCATGTCGGTCCGCTTCTTCATCAGCGTCTACGAAATCTCGTCGACAGCGCTCGTGCCGGAAGTCGCCCCGGACTATGACGACCGCACGGCGGTGCTCGGCTATCGCTTCTTCTTCGGCACGATGGGCGGCTTCGCCTTCCTCTGGCTCGGCTTTTCGGTGTTCCTGCCCGAGGCCGGAGGGCCGCAGGCGCCGGGCGGCTACGGACCGCTGGCCGCCGTCTCCGCGATCGTCATCGTCGTGACGCTCGCGCTCTCGGCCTCCGGCACGCACAAGCGCATCGGCGAACTCCGCGCGCCGGAGCAGGAAGAGCTGTCGCTCGCGGAAGTTTGGCGGAACTCAAGGAGCATCCTCACCAATCGCACCTTCCTGATCATCCTCATCTCGGGCCTGTCTTCCGGCCTCGGCGCCGGTCTGACCTCGTCGCTCGGCGTCTATTTCAACGCCTATTTCTGGGAGCAGACATCGGGCAGCATGGGCTTCCTGGCATCGAGCGCGATCCTCGCCGGCTTCGTCGGCGTCGTCCTCGCGCCGCCCGTGTCAAAGCGCTTCGGCAAGAAGAACGCGATGCTCGGCCTCGCGTGGATATCGCTCGGCGCCTCGATCATTCCGGTGACGCTGCGGCTGCTCGGCCTGATGCCGCCCAATTCCTCGCCGGTCGTCTTCTGGATACTCTTCATCGACAATTTGGTCGCCGGCGTTCTGGCCCTCATGGCCGTCGTCATCATCGTGTCGTTGCTCAGCGACATCGTCGAGCAGATCGCGGCCGAGACCGGGCGCCGCAACGAGGGCCTGCTGTTCGCCTTCAACGGCCTTTTGCAGAAAGTGGTCACCGGCGTCGGCACGTTCGGCGCGGGCCTGATGCTGGCCTTCGTGGGCTTTCCCGAACAAGCCATCCCCGGCCAGATCGACCCGGACATTCCGCGGAACCTGGTCCTGCTCTGGCTGCCGATCGCCGTCAGCCTCAGCGTCATCACGCTGGTCGTCCTGCACTTCCTCGATGTCAGCCGCGCGCGTCACGAAGCCAATCTCGCAAAGATCGACGCCGCCGCCATCCCCGGCGACCTCACCGGCACACTGCTGACCTCGGGCGTACGCAGCGCCCCCGAGGGCGAGCTCAGGCTCTGAAAGAGGAATGAGTGGTGGGGATTCTGTTGCCCAGCTCCCCACCGAGCTGCAGACCTAATGATCTCTCAGCTCGGCACGGCCTGGCGCTCTCTATCGGACAGTATCTTCAAGGCCATCGTGAAAGAACCTAGCACACGGCCACCTTGGTCAATGCTTGTCAGTTGGCCGTCTTCGTAGAAGAAATGCGCGGCGTCAGGGAAAGCTTCTGGGGGAAGCGGTCGAACGGCCTTTGGGTTATGAAACACTTGGAGCTCATCTCCCCAGTACTCTTCGTATGTCGGATCGGAAACGTCTGAGCTGAACGGAATGCCTTCCAAGGCCTCTGGTGCAGGATCAAATCTATGACCCACACGGATATATTTGTGGTCGGGAGGACAAAACCCGGCCATCACGCCGACACGATCAAATTTTGAGAGAGTGGCAGCGTTGGTGAATACGACTGCCGAAATATTTTCGGCGTCTGGCAAATCAAAGAATCCAGATGGCACAGTCTTTCCATTGTAGGTGTGCTCAGTTACTGGGGTATTCTTGAGCACGATCTGATCACCCTGCTTCTCGACCGACACTCTTGTGCCATACAAGTATGCGTATAGGCCATTCTGACTATAGGTCATTGATCCAAGTTTGTGTTCTTCCGTGTTCGCCGGTTGGTGGAAGTCGGCGATGGCTATCACGAAAGGAATACCTTCGAGACCGGGTTTCTGCCAGTAATGCCTTCCAGCCGCGTCCACTTTATTAAGCTTCGATACCAATGGTGACCCAAATTTCATCGGCATATAGTTGGCCAAGAATTCGAGAAACTCGTGCGGGGTGCTTGGCTCAGGGTGAGTGGCCAAGGGGCCAGATTTGGACGGCGCGACTGTTGTTGCCTCGATTGAAAATTTCACAAGCGGGCTCGATACAACCAAATCCGGAGCCTCATGATGTTCGACATCATATCCCTGGTCGCGCAACGTTGCCCACAAATAGACTTCCCAGAGGCGTTGATCGAACTGACTTTCTTGAAACTCCTTTACTAGGTTTGCATCGAAACTCCGGAGCCAAGGTGAAATGGCTGCAAGCACCGTTCGTGCCGGATGCTTACTCGGCTCGTCTCGCAGAATTTTGAAATACGGGTGCAGCTTCCCGTCGGGGATTCCTCTGTCTTGGAGCAAGTCAAGAAGGTCGTTTGGCTCGTCACCCTGAGACTCATACCCCAAAAAGAGCGGGTCGCGCTCCTTCTCGGCGATCACTAGCCGAAGCTCGGCCGTCGCCACTCGTTCTGACGTCATGCTCATATTGAGCTCAACGCAACGAAATCGGCCAACCGTATCACGGGCAAGAATCACCCACCCAAAATCGTTATCCGTGTGGTCAAGAATGACTGCGCCGAGCAACGTCCCGTCGAGATTGGACCACCAAGAACGCTCAGTCGACATAATGCGAGTCATCGCTCGCCTTGTCCCAATGGCAAGTAGGTCGAACAAGGCTCTGCTAATAGGCTTTGTCACGGCCTGTCGATGGCTTTGGGCGGTGCTCGCCGCCGGAAGGAAGTGGTGGGGATTCTGTTGCCCAGCTCCCCACCGAGCTGCGCTTGCCTATTTAGGCAGCGAGGGCCATTTCGTTGTCGTTGGCACCTGTACGATGACCCGATAACGGCGGATATCATACCGAGCAAAAGCTACGTCTTTACACGTCCGTCGATGCTATTTCGCCCCCATCAACCGGACTCCGTGGAGCCTGCTTGGTGGAGGCGCCGGGTACCGCCCCCGGGTCCGAGCCGCTTATTACACGCGCGTTTATCGCCATAGCCGGGCAAGCCGGCACCGATGAATATAGGGATGGCCGCGTTAAAAATCACGCCCCTTCGCGCGGGGTGGAAATCCGCGCCTTTCAGACCTTGGAATCGAAAATCTCGCCCTGCGCCGTGCAGCTGGGCAGGCACAGCTTCACCAGTTCGGTCGCGGCTTCCGCAGGCTGCGGCAGCGTCTCGGGGTTCTCGCCCGGCATCGCCTTGGCGCGCATCGCGGTCCGCACCGGGCCGGGGTTGAAGATATTCACCCGCACATGCGTCTCGACCAGCTCGGCGGCGTAGGACTTTGCCAGCGCCTCCAGCGCCGCCTTGGTGACGGAGTAGGGCCCCCAATAGGCGCGGATGCGCCGTGCAGCGCCGGAGCTCACGAACACCGCACGCCCCGTCTCGGCGATCCGCAGCAGCGGGTCCATCGAGCGGATCAGGCGCCAGTTCGCCGTGACGTTGACCTCCATCAGCTCGTTCCAGGCGTCGGGCTTCACATGGCCGATCGGCCCGAGCTGGCCGAGCTGCCCGGCATTGCCGACCAGCACGTCGAGCCGCCCCCAGCGCTCGAAGATCGCCTGGCCCAGGCGATCGATCGCCGGAAAGTCGCGCAGGTCGAACGGGACCAGCGTCGCGGGCGCCAGGCCTTCCGCCTTCAGCGCGTCGTCGAGATCTTCCAGCAGCCGCTTCGAACGCCCACAGGCGATCACATGCGCCCCCATGCGCGCGAGCGCCTGCGCAGTCGCAAACCCAATTCCGCGCGACGCCCCAGTCACGAGGGCAACACGGTCGGCGAGGGGAAGGTCGGTCACGAGCATCCGGAATGGGTTGAGAACGCGCAGCGCATAGCGCTCCCGGCGCCTCCTGCCAAGCCTAATGCAATATCGCTTGCAATATCACATGGGCCGGTTATGGTTCTCCGGTGCGCGCGGTTCTCGACACAGCCGTATTGGTCGCCGCCCTGCGCAGCCAAGGCGGGGCATCGCGGCAACTCCTCGTGGCGGCGCTGGAACGCAAGTTCACCTGTCTGGCTTCCGTGCCGCTCATGGTCGAATACGAGGCGGTCATGACGAGACCGGAGCATTTGGAGGCAGCAGGGCTGTCGCCGGCAGATGTCGGGCAACTGCTCGACGCTCTTGCGCTGGTCGTGCAGCCGGTTCGCCTCGCCTATCTCTGGCGGCCGGCGCTTCGCGACCCGGACGACGACATGGTGCTCGAAACGGCCGCCAACGGCGCTGCGGAGGCGATCGTCACCTTCAATGTGCGCGACTTCGCCGGCTTCGCGCAGCAATTCGGCATCGAGGTGCTGCTGCCCGTGCAGGCCTGGAACAGACTGAGGTTCGACCGATGAGGAAAAGCAACTTCGCCTTGCGGCTTCAGCCGTCTCTGCTGGACGAAGCGCGCAAGCTCGCGGAGCGCGAGGGTGTTGCCCTCAACCAGCTCATCAATGTCGCCGTTGCAGAGAAGCTGACCGCGCTGCGGACCGAAGCGTATTTTGAAGAGCGTGCGCGACGCGGCAACATTCCCAAGGCCCTGAGCATCTTGAAGCGGGTGGGCCGGCGCGAGAAGCCACAGCCCGGCGACGAAATCGCGGATTGAGGCGCTAAACCGTCTCCATCAGCAGCGAGAGCTGCTGCGCCTGGCGGCCCTGGTCGTTGTCGGTGAGGGCGGTAGGGTAGTCGCCGCTGAAGCAGGCGTCGCAATATTGCGGGCGCTCCGGGTTGCGCGACGCTTCGCCGACCGCGCGGTACATGCCGTCCATCGAGACGAAGGCGAGGCTGTCGGCCTTGATGAACTGCCGCATCGCCTCGACGTCGAGGTTCATCCGGGCCGCCAGCAGCTTGTCGCGGTCGGGCGTGTCGACGCCGTAGAAGCAGGGGTTGGTCGTCGGCGGCGAGGCGATGCGCATATGCACTTCGCTCGCCCCGCCGTCGCGCACCATCTGCACGATCTTCAGCGAGGTCGTGCCGCGCACGATGGAATCGTCCACCAGCACGACGCGCTTGCCTTCCAGGATCTGGCGGTTCGCGTTGTGCTTCATCAGCACGCCGAGATTGCGGATCTGGTCGGTCGGCTCGATGAAGGTGCGCCCGACATAGTGGTTGCGGATGATACCCATCTCGAAGGGCAGCCCGCTCTCCTGGGCGTAGCCGATGGCGGCCGGGTTGCCGGAGTCGGGCACGGCGACGACGATGTCGGCCGGCACCTGCGACTCGCGGGCGAGCTCGATGCCGATGCGCTTGCGCGCCTGGTAGACGCTCTTGCCTTCGACGATGCTGTCGGGGCGCGCGAAATAGACATACTCGAAGACGCAGAAGCGCCGCGGACGCGTCGCGAAGGGATAGTGCGAGCGCACGCCCTCATCGGAGATCTCGACGAGCTCGCCCGGCTCCACGTCGCGCACGAATTGCGCGCCGATGATGTCGAAGGCGCAGGTCTCGGAGGCAAGCACCCAGGCATCGCCCATGCGGCCGAGGGCGAGCGGGCGCACGCCGAGCGGATCGCGCACGCCGATCATGCGCTTGCGCGTCAGGGCGACGAGCGAATAGGCGCCCTCGACCTGATGCAGCGCGTCGATCAGGCGGTTGACCATGCCGCGCTGGCGGCTGGTCGCGACCAGATGGACGATCACCTCGGTGTCGGAGGTCGCGTAGAAGATCGCGCCGCGGGCCTGGAGTTCCTCGCGCAGCGACTTGGCGTTGGTGAGGTTGCCGTTATGCGCGACGGCGAGCCCGCCGCCCGCCACGTCGGCGAAGAAGGGCTGCACGTTGCGCTTTAGCGAGCCGCCGGTCGTCGAATAGCGCACATGGCCGATGGCCGAGCGGCCCTTCAGGTTCGCGGTTGGGCCGTTGTCGCCGAACACGTCGCCGACGAGGCCCATGTGGCGTTCAAGATTGAACTTGTTGTCATTGGCATCATAGGCCGCGATGCCTACGCCTTCCTGGCCGCGATGCTGGAGCGCGTGCAGGCCGTAGACGGCGAATTTCGCCGCCTCGTCATGTGCGAAAACTCCGAAGACACCGCACTCTTCCTTCAACTTGTCATCGTCGAAGGGGTGGATGAGGCTGTCGTGCATTGAGCCGTCCTGTCGCCGCAAGGCGCCGGACCGGGATCCGGCGACTTCAGTCAGCGGATGGCTTCTTCGCGGGACTCGCCGTGGCCGATCCGATGAGTTGATCTAATGCGTCACGTTCGCGTTCGCCATACCCTTGGCTGCCGGTTTCCCCATCTGTCTTGGGCTTCGGTTCCGGTTTCGCCTTGGGTGTCGCTTTTGCAGCGCGCGGAGTTGTCGTGTCGTCCGCGGTCTCCACCTTGGCAGGCTTGGGCTTCGGGTCCGCCTTGGGCTTCGCGGCGGCTTCTTCGGTCGGCTTCGGCGTGGGCTTCGCCTTGGGCTCGGTCTTCACCGGCTTGGCGGCCGGCGCTTCGTCGGACGATTTTGCGGGCTTCGGCTTGGGCGGCGGGGCGGGCTGTTCCGCCGGAAGGGCGTCGGCGGGTTCCTCGACCGGCTCTTCGGGCTCGGCGGGGCGCTTCCGGCTGCCGCCGATGACCGGGTCGACCTGGTCCTTGACCGCATTCTCGACCTCTGACCGCTCCGGCAGCAGCGAGGCGATCAGATTGCCCGAGCTTTCCATGAGCGGGCGCAGGCGCGCCTCCTTGAACCAGTCCGGCAGACGCGACTGGCCGACGAGGCTGGTGAAGACGAGGAAGCCGATCCCCACCACCACCAGGCCCCGGGCGATGCCGAAGACGAGGCCCAGCAGGCGATCCACCGGACCGACGAAGGAATCGCGCACGCTCTCGGAAATCCGGTAGCTGATATAGGCGAGCGGGATCAGCGCGATCACGAACACCGCGGCATAGGCGGCGATCTTCGCGATCATGGGATGCTCGATATAGCTCGCCGCGAGGGGCACGGCCCGCTCGCCCACCAGGAACATGGCGATGGCGGCGCCCACCCAGGCGCCGATCGACAGCGTCTCGCGGGTGAACCCGCGCCAGGCGGCGAACAGCGCCGAGAGGACGATCACCGCAATGATGACGAGGTCGAGGATGTTGAACATGGTGAAGCCGAGATTAACACCGCTAAACGTCGCTATTTCGTATACGCTCGACGAGATCGCCGAGGGTCGCGACATTCGTGACCGCGAGACTGTCGCTCTTTGCGCCCGGCGGGGCGATGGCGCAGCGGAAGCCGAGCTTGGCCGCCTCTTTCAGCCGCGCATCGGTCTGGCCGACCGGCCGGATGGCGCCTGAGAGGGCGATCTCGCCGAAAATCACGCAGTCGGCGGGCAGGGGGCGCCCGAGGACGGTGGAGATCATCGCGCCCGCGGCCGCCAGGTCGGCCGCCGGTTCGGCGATGCGCAGGCCGCCGGCGACGTTGAGATAGATGTCGTGCCCGCCGACGCCGAGCGAGCAGCGCGTCTCCAGCACCGCCAGCACCATCGACAGCCGCGCCGTGTCCCAGCCGACGACGGCGCGCCGCGGCGTGCCGTAGCTGGTGGGCGAGGCGAGGGCCTGGAGTTCGACCAGCAGCGGCCGGGTGCCCTCCACGCCGGCGAAGACCGCCGCGCCGGTCGACCATTGCTCCCGCCCCGTCAGGAAGAGCAGCGACGGGTTGGGCACCTCGCCGAGACCCTTGTCGGTCATCTCGAAGACGCCGATCTCGTCCGTCGGGCCGAAGCGGTTCTTCACCGCCCGCAGGATGCGGAACTGGTGGCCGCGCTCACCCTCAAAATAGAGCACCGTATCGACCAGGTGCTCGACCACGCGCGGGCCGGCGATCTGGCCTTCCTTGGTGACGTGGCCGACCAGGATCACCGCTGTGCCGCGGCGCTTGGCGAAGCGCACCAGATCCTGCGCCACCGCCCGCACCTGCGACACCGTCCCCGGCGCACTCTCGATCGCGTCCGACCAGAGGGTCTGGACGGAATCGATCACGGTCGCCTCGGGCGCCGCCGCCTCGAGCGTCGTGAGGATGTCCTTCAGGCTCGTCTCGGTGGCGATGTCGACCGGCGCGTCGGCGAGGCCCAGCCGCCGGGCGCGCAGGCGGATCTGCGCCGCTGCCTCTTCGCCCGAGACATAGACGACGCGGCGGTTCTGCCGGGCCAGCGCCGCCAGCGCCTGGAGCAGGATCGTCGACTTGCCGATGCCGGGGTCGCCGCCGACCAGGATGGCCGAGCCGGGCACCAGCCCGCCGCCCAGCACGCGGTCCAGTTCGCCGACGCCGGTGAGGATGCGCGGCGGTTCCGCCTCGTCGCTCTGGAGCGAGGTCAGCGCCAGCTTGCGCCCCTTGCCCGCCGATTTCGACGGCGGTCCGCCGCCGGCGCCGGACGACGCAGCCTCCTCCACGATCGTGTTCCATTCGCCGCAGGCCTCGCAGCGCCCCGCCCATTTCGACGAGACGGCGCCGCAGCTCTGGCAGACGAAGGTCGACGCAGCGCGGGCCATCAGCCGGTCCGGCCGGCAGGGCCGTCGGGATAGGCGCGGGCGAAGCGGCCGCCGAGGCCCGTCAGCACTTCGTAATTCGCCGTCCCCGCGAGGGCGGCCATGCGCTCGACCGTCATGTGCGGACCGATGATCTCCACCGCCGTGCCGCGTCCCACCCGCGGCGCCGGGACGCCGGTCACATCGAGCGTCAGCAGGTCCATCGACACCCGCCCCGCATAGGGACAGGCGATCCCGTCGATGAAGGCCACGCCCCGGTTCGAGAGGGCGCGCAGCAGGCCGTCCGCATAGCCGATATTGCACACGGCGAGGCGGCGCGGGCTCTCGGCGGCGAAGGTCGCGCCGTATCCCGCCGTTTCACCGGGCTGGAGGGTCCGCACGCCCAGCACCTCGGCGGTCAGCGTCGCCGCGGCCCGCATCGGGTTGGCGCCCTGGGCCTGCGGGTTTCCGCCATAGAGCGCGATGCCCGGCCGGGTCAGGTCGAAGTGATAATCGGCGCCGAGCAATATCCCGCCCGAACCCGCAAGGCTCGCGGGCGCCGGCGGCAGCCTCCCCAGCGCCCCCCTGAACCGCGCGAGCTGTTCGCCGTTCTTGGGATGCTCCGGCTCATCGGCACAGGCGAGATGGCTCATCACCAGCGCCAGATTCAGCCGCGCCAGCAATCCCGGATCGCCCAGCAGCGCGTCCAGCTCCTCTGCGCTCAGGCCCGCCCGGGCCATGCCCGTATCGAGATGCAGCGCTGCCGGACGGGCAGGGAATTGCCCAGTCCATTCACGTACTTCGTCGAACGTGTTCAGAACCGGAGTCAGGCCGTGGGCGACGAAGTCAGTGGCCGCGCCGGGCGGCAATCCGTTCAGCACGAAGATGCGCGGCGCGCCGCCGAGCGCCGGCCGCAGGGCGCGGCCCTCGTCGCGCGTCGCGACGAAGAAAGTCTCGCAGCCGAGTGCCTTGAGCCTGCGCGCCGCCTGCTCCGCGCCGAGGCCGTAGCCGTCGGCCTTCACCACCGCCGACGTCTCGGCCCGTGGCGCCATTTCCCGCAGCGCCTGCCAGTTCGCGCCGATCGCGCCCAGCGAAACGGACAGGACCGGCCGGTCGCGCATAGGCTGCGGGGGAGAATCAGGTGCCGGAACGCTCACTCAATGTCTTTCGGGCAACTCGTCGTCGTCCGCAAGATTGTCGAAGCGCGTGAAGTTGCCGTCGAAGGCGAGCTTCACCGAACCGGTCGGACCGTGGCGGTGCTTCTCGATCAGCACCTCGGCCTTGCCGCCGATCCGGTTCATCTTCTCGAACCATTTAGGCCATTCCGGATCGGAATGATCGGGCTCGCGGCTCTTGTGGTAATATTCCTCGCGGAACACGAACATCACGGCGTCGGCGTCCTGCTCGATCGAGCCGGATTCGCGCAGGTCCGAGAGCACCGGGCGCTTGTCGTCGCGGGCATCGACGCCGCGCGAGAGCTGCGCCAGCGCCAAGACCGGAATGTTAAGCTCCTTCGCCAGGCCCTTGAGATTCTTGGTGATGTCTGAAACTTCCGCGACGCGGTTGTCGAACCGCTTGCCGGGGCTTCCCTCCAGGAGCTGGAGATAATCGATCACGATCATGTCGAGACCGATCTTCTTGTCGCGCGCCATGCGGCGGGCCCGCGCCGCCACCTGGCCGACCGAGAGGCCGGGTGAATCGTCGATATAGAGCGGCAGATTTTCGAGCAGCGTCACCGCTTCGATCAGCCGGCCGAAATCGCGCGACTCCACCTTGCCGCGCCGGATCTCCCAGAGCGGGATTTCGGCGACCTCTGAGATGATGCGCGTCGCGAGCTGTTCGGCCGACATTTCCAGCGAGAAGAAGGCGACCGTGCCGCCTTCTTCCGGATCGTTCAGCTTCGCCCGCGCCGCGTTGACCGCCATGTTCGTCGCGAGGGCCGTCTTCCCCATGCCCGGACGGCCGGCGAGGATCAGCAGGTCGGAGTTCTGCATGCCGCCCAGCTTGTCGTCGAGCTTGCGGAATCCGGTGACGACCCCCGGCACGCCGCCGCGCGTCTTGCGGGCATACTCGGCGGTGCGCAGCGCCTCGGCGGCCGCCGCGCGGAACGACTTGAAGCCGCCGCCGCGCTTCGACGGCTCGGCGAGGCCGTAGAGCGCGCGCTCGGCCGCTTCGATCTGGTGGCTGGGCGTATGATCCAGCGGCGAATCATAGGCGTCGTTGATCAGCGCCTCGCCCAGCGTAATGAGTTCCCGGCGTGTCGCGAGATCGACGATCGCCTGGCCGAACTGCTCGATGCTGCGGACATTCGGCACGTCCTCGACGAGGCGCACGAGATAGGCGAAGCCGCCGAGTTCGCGGAAGTCGGGATCCAGCTCGAACTGCGTCTTCAGCGTCAGCGGCGTCGCAAGGTGGCCCTTGCTGTGCGCCGCCCAGACCGCCTCGTACAGCCGGCGGTGCAGCGGCGCGAAAAAATGATCGGGCTTCAGCGCGTCCGGCAGTCGGGCGATCGACTCGTTGTTCAGCAGCAGGCAGCCGATCAGCGCCTGTTCCAGCTCGATGTTGTGGGGCGGCTGCCGGTACAGCAGCTCGTCGGACCGTGGGGCGCGATCGTCGTAGGCGACGGACATGGGCAACTTAAAGGCTGATGCTTGACGCTCCGCAATGCGGACGAATCATCGGCTCACAAGAATTGCGTGATCTGTGGATAGGAAAAGGGCGGACGCATATGCGCCCGCCCTTCAAGCGTCCTGGAAAGAGGTTCAGCCTTCGCTGCCGGCCGGTGCTGCTTCCAGCAATTCCTCTGTCTCCGGTGCCTCGTCCTCGTCCTGCGCGACGGAGACGTCTTCGCCGCGCGCCTGGCGCTCGGCTTCGTCCGCGTTGCGCGCGACGTTCAGCGTGACCTTCGAGCGCACTTCCGGGTGAAGCTGGACGCGCACTTCGTGCATGCCGACCGACTTGATCGGCGTGTCGAGGATCACCTGGTTGCGGGCGGCCGTGAAGCCGCCCTCGGTGATCGCGGCCGCGATGTCGCGGGTGTTGACCGAACCGTAGAGCAGGCCGGTTTCGCCCGCCTGGCGCAGGATGACGAAGGTCTGGCCGTCGAGCTTGGCCGCGACGTTCGCCGCTTCCTTCTTGCGCTCCAGATTGCGCGCTTCGAGCTGCACGCGCTCCGATTCGAAGCGGTCGATATTCGCCTTGGTGGCGCGCAGCGCCTTGCCGCGGGGCAGGAGGAAGTTGCGGGCGAAGCCCGGCTTCACCTTCACCACGTCGCCCATCTGGCCGAGCTTTTCGACGCGCTCGAGGAGTACGACTTGCATGTGCGTGTCTCCCTTAGCTGATGACGTAGGGCAGCAGCGCGAGGAAGCGGGCGCGCTTGATGGCATTCGCCAGGGCGCGCTGGTTCTTCATCGACACGGCGGTGATGCGGGACGGAACGATCTTGCCGCGCTCGGAGATGAAGCGCTGGAGGAGGCGGACGTCCTTGTAGTCGATCTTCGGCGCCTGCGGACCCTGGAACGGATCCGACTTGCGGCGGCGGAAGAACGGGCGACGCGCGGGGTTCGTCGTCGCGGTGTTGGTCATGCTCACTGTGCGTTTCCTTCCGTCGCGTTTTCACGGGGCGGGCGCGGGCCGCGATCGCCGCCGCCGAAGCCGCCACGGTCGCCGCGATCTCCACGGTCGCCGCCGCCAAAGCCGCGGTCACGACCGCCGCCGCCGAAACCGCCGCCACCGAAGCCGCCGCGGTCGTCGCCGAACTCGCCGCGCCGGCGGTCATCGCGGTCGCGCGACTTCATCATCGCCGACGGGCCTTCCTCGAACGCCTCGACCTTCACGGTCATGTAGCGCAGGACGTCTTCGTTGATCTTCTGAAGGCGTTCCACTTCCTGGACCGCCGCCGCCGGGGCGTCGACGTGCAGCATCACGTAGTGGCCCTTGCGGTTCTTCTTGATGCGATAGGCCAGCGTGCGCAGGCCCCACTGCTCCTGGCCGACCAGCTTGCCGCCGTTCGATTCCAGGGTGCCCTTGATCTGGTTGGTCAGGTCTTCGACGGCCTGCGGCGTCGCATCCTGACGTGCGATATACACGTGTTCGTAGAGAGGCATGATTGCCCGTCACCTTCATCGGGCCTGCGGCACGGGAGGGAGGGCGAGGGGCGCTCCGTCCGGCGATGGCTCCTGCAAACCGGGCATAGGCCCTCGGCGAACGGCATCAGACCGCGCGCCTCCCCTGCAGGACCGCAGGCGAATTAAGGGCGCGGCCTATACAGGAGGGGACGGCGAGGCGCAACCCGCAATCAGGAAGGCCAACGCCGCCGATTGCAGCCAGTCCACGATCCCTATGGCCACTGGGCATTGCGGACGACGCGGGCGAAGAGGCTATCGGAGATAAGCGTGGTGCCGGGCCGTTCCACGGCTGTCCGGTTCACTTTGCGGTCTGTACCTTAACCCCACTTGTCATCGCCGGAACACGTCCGGCGATGAGATTTGGGGTGTCAGGGGCAGCGGTGATTTCTCGTCGGGCAAGCGCCCCTACAGCGCAGTTGGCAGGCGCTGATTGGCATCCGCGACGACTGAACCAAGCTGAACCGAACACCCTTGGAACAAGTCCGGCGATGACAAGTGGGGGTTGGGCACAGGCCGCAAGCTGAACCAGACAGCCATGGACTTGTTCCGGCGACCCATGGTGCAGTCTCACGAGCCGCGGCGCCAAACTTCGCGACACTTAACCGCCCAGCCCCGCGGACATCCCGAACATCATCCCGGCGACGCGGCTGTCGCCGGTCGTGGTGCCGACCATGCGGTTGGGGACATAGGCCATGGTCATCTTCGCGTCGCGCGGCCGAAATGGGAATATTTGTGAAATATTCCCATTGGTGGTACGAAAGCACTTGCGAGGAACGCCATGGCCACGATGACCGTATCCCTGCCCGATCCAATGAAGGACTGGATCGAGGCGCTCACGAGAAATGGCGAATATGCCAGTTCCAGCGATTACGTCCGCGACCTCGTCCGGCGCGACCGTGAGCGGCGCAGTCAGGAACTGACGATCGAAGAACTGCGCCAGATCGTTGCGGACGCGCGCGAAAGCGGCATCGGCACACGGTCGCCCGAGCAGATTTTCGCGGAAGCCCGCGACATGGTTCGCGCACGCGGCCTGAAGCGTGGCTGACTACAGGCTTACCCGCCGGGCCGAGAAGGATTTGCTCGACATCTATGTCTATGGAATGGAGCGTTTCGGCGAAGCGCAGGCCGCGCGCTATCATCAGGATATGAGCGTGTGCTTCGAACTGCTGGCATCACGGCCTCGCATGGGACGGCTCGCAGCGGCCATAGCCCCCGGCGTTCGCCGCCATGAACACGGCAGCCATGTCATCCTCTACGAGGAAGACCGGGAAGGTGTGCTTATCCTCGCGCTGGTGCATCAGCGCAGTGTACGTGGCCTCAAGCTGTAGCGTCTAACCGCCCAGCCCCGCGAACATCCCGAACATCATGCCGGCGACGCGGCTGTCGCCGGTGGTGGTGCCGACCATGCGGTTGGGGACATAGGCCATGGTCATCTTCGCGTCGTAGTCGACCACGATCAGCGAACCGCCCCAGCCGCCCCAGAAGATCGTATTGGGGTGCGGCACGGGCAGCATGTCGCCGGGCAGGCCGTAGCCGAGGCCGAACTTGATCGGCGCGCCGAGGATGAGGTCGGTGCCTTCGACCTGCGGCTCCAGCGCCTTGCGGGCGCCCTCCTTGGACATGAAGCGCTGGCCGCGGACCGTGCCGTCATTGGCGAGGATCGACTGCACCAGCGCCACCGAACGGGCGTTGCCGATGCCGCCGGCCGCCGGGATCTCGGCCGCGCGCCAGGCGCGGGTGCGCGGCTCCAGCGCCGTCATGACGGGATTGTTGAAGGTCCGCTTGGCGACGTCGCTGCTCGCCGCCGTGGCGAGCGATGCCGTCGGCGGGATGAGGTCGCCGACGCGGGCATCTTCGGAAGCCGGCAGGCCGATGTGGAAATCGGCGTCCAGCGGGCGGGCGATCTCGTCGCGGAACACGGTGCCGAGCGACTTGCCCTTCACCCGCCGCACCACTTCGCCCACCAGATAGCCCTGGGTCAGCGCGTGGTAGCCCGAAACCGTCCCGGGCTCCCACCAGGGCTCCTGCTCGGCGAGCAGGCCGACCGCCTTGTTCCAGTCGTAGATGTCCTCGACGGTGACCTTCTTCTCCCACCCCGGCACGCCGGCCGAGTGGCTCATCAGATGACCGACCGTGACCTTGTCCTTGCCGTTCTGGGCGAATTCCGGCCAGTAGGTGGCGACCGGCGCTTTGAAGTCGATCAGCCCCTGGTCGGCGCAGAGCAGGGCGGTCAGGGCGCACATCGTCTTGGTCGTCGAGTAGACGTTGACGATCGTGTCCTTCTCCCAGGGCTTGGTCTTGTGCTCGTCGCGATGTCCGCCCCAGAGGTCGGCGACCGGCTCGCCGTCGATCGTCGCCGCAAACGACGCCCCGATATCGGCCCCGGACGCCAGGTTGGCGGCGAAGGCGTCGCGGACGGCGGCGAACTTGTCATGGACGAATCCATGCACTTCGGGAACGGACATTGGGTGTTTCCTGTTGTCTCTATGATCGGCGGATTGGCGCGCAGCCGGCTGTGTCGGTCAAGCTGACGTTGCGGCAGGTATTCTTGACTTGTTCCGGCGCACGGTGTCCAAGCCCGCCGCACTCAGCGGAGCCGCCATGACCATCGCATTCACATTCCCCGGGCAGGGAAGTCAGGCCGTCGGCATGGGCAAGGCCCTCGCCGAGGCGTTCGCGGCGGCCCGCGACGTGTTTGCCGAGGTCGATGACGCGCTGTCGCAGAACCTGTCGCGGCTGATGTGGGAGGGGCCGGAGAGCGAGCTGACTCTCACCGCCAACGCCCAGCCGGCCCTGATGGCGGTTTCCATGGCGATCGTGCGTGTCCTCGAAAAGGACGGCGGCTTCGTGCTGGCGCGCCGGTGCAGCCATGTCGCCGGCCATTCGCTGGGCGAATATTCGGCGCTCGCCGCAGCAGGCGCGTTCAGCCTGCCCGACGCCGCCCGCCTCCTGCGGGCCCGCGGCGAGGCCATGCAGAAGGCCGTGCCGGTCGGCGAGGGCGCGATGGCGGCGCTGCTGGGCGCCGAGATCGAGCAGGCCGAGGCGCTGTGCCGGGATGCGTCGCAGGGCACCGAGATCGCCGCCGTCGCCAACGACAACGCGCCCGGCCAGGTCGTCATCAGCGGCCACAAAGGCGCCATCGAGCGCGCCGCCGAGCTCGCCAAGGCGCACGGCATCAAGCGCGCCATGATGCTGCCCGTCAGCGCGCCCTTTCACTCGCCCCTGATGGCGCCCGCCGCGCGCGAAATGGAACGCAGGCTCGCGGAAGCGACGCTGAACACCCCGGCGCTCCCCGTCATCGCCAACGTCACCGTGACGCCGACCATCGAGCCGGGCGAAATCCGCCGCCTCCTCGTCGAGCAGGTGACGGGGCGCGTGCGCTGGCGCGAGACCATCGCGTCGCTGCCCGGCCTCGGCGTGACCAGGGTCGTCGAGGCCGGCACCGGCAAGGTGCTGACCGGCATGGCGAAGCGCATCACCAAGGATCTCGAGCCCGTCTCGCTGGAAACGCCGCAGGAGATCGAAGCCTTCCTGAAGACCCTTTGAGCGGAGCCGCCATGTTCGACCTCACCGGCAAGACCGCCCTCGTCACCGGCGCCACCGGCGGCATCGGCCTCGGCATCGCAAAGGCGCTGCACGCCCAAGGGGCGACCGTCGCGCTCTCCGGCCGCCGCGTCGAACAGCTCGAGGCCCTGAAGGCCGAGCTCGGCGGCCGGGCCGGCATCTTCCCCGCCGACCTCGCCGACACCGCCTCGGTCGACGCCCTGCTGCCGGCGGTGGAGAAGGAACTCGGCGGCGTCGACATCCTCGTCAACAACGCCGGCATCACGCGCGACAATCTCTTCATGCGCATGAAGGACGCGGAGTGGGACGACATCCTGCGCGTCAACCTCTCGGCCGCCTTCCGCCTCGCGCGCGGCTCGCTGCGCGGCATGATGAAGAAGCGCTGGGGCCGAATCATCTCGATCACCTCGGTGGTCGGGGTCACCGGCAATCCGGGGCAGGGCAACTATGCCGCCGCCAAGGCCGGCCTCATCGGCATGTCGAAATCGCTCGCCGCCGAAGTCGCCAGCCGCAACATCACGGTCAACTGCGTCGCGCCGGGCTTCATCGCGACCGCCATGACCGGGGCGCTCAGCGACGAGCAGAAAGCCCAGATCAACCAGCGAATCCCGGCCGGCCGCATGGGCACGGTGAACGAGATCGCCGCCGCCGTCGTCTATCTCGCCAGCGAGGAGGCCGCCTATGTGACGGGTTCCACGCTGCATGTGAACGGCGGCATGGCGATGATTTGATGCGCTGCAAACGCGCGGATTTCCGCGACCGGGCAGGCGTGACAGGGCGTCCGCGCCCGTGATAGGACAACCGCCTTTCCGATGCGAACCGTGCGCCGGCTGGCGGTGGTGATAAACGCGCACGGATCAACAGGACGAAGGACGATACTCAATGAGCGATGTCGCGGAACGCGTGAAGAAGATCGTGGTCGATCATCTCGGCGTTGAGGGCGAGAAGGTCACCGAGAAGGCCAGCTTCATCGACGATCTGGGCGCCGACAGCCTCGACACCGTCGAACTCGTGATGGCGTTCGAGGAAGAGTTCGGCATCGAGATCCCCGACGATGCGGCCGAGAACATCCAGACCGTCGGCGACGCGGTGAAGTTCATCTCGGAACGCGCGGCGAAGTAAGCAAGGTTGCCTGAACGCCGATGCGGCGCGTAGTCATTACAGGACTTGGCATGGTGTCGCCGCTCGCCGGCGACGCCGTCAACACGTGGTCCCGCCTGCTCGAAGGGCAGTCGGGCGCCAAGCCGATCACCGCCTTCAAGGCCGACGATCTGGCGACGCGCATCGCGGCGGGCGTGCCGCGCGGCGCGACCGCCGACGGCAGCTTCAACGCGGACGACTGGCTCGAAGTCAAAGAGCAGCGGAAGATCGACGACTTCATCATCTTCGGCATCTCGGCGGCCCAGCAGGCCTGGAACGATTCCGGCATGGAGCTGAAGACCGAGGAAGACCGCTACCGCTGCGGCGTGCTCATCGGCTCCGGCATCGGCGGGCTGCCCGGCATCGAGGAAGCCTCGGTGCTGCTGCACGAAAAGGGCCCGCGCCGCATCAGCCCCTTCTTCATCCCCGGCCGCCTCATCAATCTGGTGTCCGGCCAGGTCTCCATCCGGCTCGGCGCCAAGGGGCCGAACCATGCGGTGGTGACGGCCTGTTCGACCGGCGCGCACGCCATCGGCGATGCGGCCCGCCTCATCATGCTCGACGACGCGGACGTCATGATCGCGGGCGGCGCGGAGGCGGCGATCTGTCGTCTCGGCATCGCTGGCTTCAACGCCTGCCGCGCCTTGTCGACCGCCTATAACGACACGCCCGAAAAGGCCTCGCGCCCCTACGACAAGGACCGCGACGGCTTCCTGATGGGCGAGGGCGCCGGCGTCGTGATCCTCGAAGAGCTGGAGCACGCCAGGGCGCGCGGCGCGAAGATCTACGCCGAGGTCACCGGCTACGGCCTCTCGGGCGACGCCTATCACATCACCGCCCCGTCCGAGGACGGCGACGGCGGCTACCGTTCCATGCAGATGGCGCTGCGCCGGGCCGGCCTGACGCCCGCCGACATCGACTATGTCAACGCCCACGGCACCTCGACCATGGCCGACACGATCGAGCTCGGCGCAGTCGAGCGGCTCTTCGGCAACGCCGCCGCCCAGGTTTCGATGTCGTCGACCAAGTCGTCTATCGGCCACCTCTTGGGGGCCGCCGGGGCCGTCGAGGCGATCTTCTGTGCGCTGGCGATCCGCGACCAGGTCGCGCCGCCGACGCTCAATCTCGACACGCCGTCGGCCGAGACCGCGATCGACCTGGTCCCGCACACGGCGCGCAAGCGGCCCATCCGCGCGGCGCTCTCCAACTCGTTCGGCTTCGGCGGCACCAACGCCACGCTGGTCCTGACCGCCCCGCCGGTCTGATGTCGGACGAGCCACCCTGTCATCCCGGGCAAGCCCGCCACAGGCGTGCGCGACCCGGGACCCAGGGGCAACAGGCTCTGCGTTGGTCGCCCCTGGGTCCCGGCCCTCGGCGGCTTCGCCGGCTCGACCGGGATGACACGTTTCTCCCAACGCTTCCGGTCCTGCCGTGACCGAGCAACCGCCCAAACGCCACAAGCGCTTCTGGCCGAAGCTGCTTGCCGGCCTGTTTCTGCTGATCCTCATCGGCGCGGCCGCGGCCGGCGGGGCCGTCTACTGGGCCTGGGAGCGCTTCCATGCGCCCGGCCCGAGCCAGGCCGACACCATCGTCATGGTCGAGAAGGGCGACGGCATCGCTGCCATCGCCCGCAAAATGCGCAATGCCGGCGTCTTCGGCATGGACAACCCGCTCGGCCTCGGCGTCGCCGACGACGTCTCGCTGTTCCGCTACGGCGTGCGCTACTACGAGAAGCAGGGCCAGCTCAAAGTCGGCGAGTTTCGCGTGCCGGCCCATGCCAGCATGAAGGAGGTCATGGACCTCCTCGTCTCCGGCAAGGTCATCCAATACGCCGTGACGCTGCCCGAGGGCCGCACCTCGGCGATGATCCTGCGCATCGTCGCCGCCGACCCGGTGCTCACCGGCGAGCTGCCGCCCGAGCCCGCCGAGGGTGCGCTGCTGCCCGAGACCTATCTCTTCACCCGCGGCACCACGCGCCGCGACATCATCGCCCGCATGGCGCAAGACCATGAGAAGCTCGCGGCGGCGCTCTGGGAAAAGCGCAAGGCCGATCTGCCGTACAAGACGCTGGAAGAGGCCATCATCCTCGCCTCCATCGTCGAGAAGGAGACCGGCCTCGCCGCCGAGCGGCCGCAGGTCGCCTCGGTCTTCGTGAACCGCCTGCGCAAGGGGATGCGCCTCCAGTCCGACCCGACCATCATCTACGGCCTCACCCGGGGTGAGCCGCTCGGCCACGGCCTCCGCCAGAGCGAACTCGACAAGCCCAATGCCTGGAGCACCTACCAGATCGACGGCCTGCCGCCGACGCCGATCTGCAATCCGGGGCGCGCCTCGCTGGAAGCGGTGATGAATCCTCCGGATACGGATTATCTCTTCTTCGTCGCCGACGGCACCGGCGGGCACGCCTTCGCCGCGACGAATGCCGAGCACGAGCGCAACGTCGCCAAATGGCGCGAGATCGAACGCCAGCGCGCAGCGGCGGGCGGGGAGGGCGGCCAATGACGGCGATCAGCATGACGGGCTTCGCCCGGTCGCGCGGCAGCCACGGCACGCTCGAATGGACGTGGGAACTGAAGAGCGTCAACGGCCGCGGCCTCGAAATCCGCTTCCGCCTGCCGCCGGGCTTCGACGCGCTGGAGGTGCAGGCGCGCCAGGCGCTTCAGGCCAGGCTGAAGCGCGGTTCGGTGCAGGTGACGCTGTCGCTCGCCGAGCATGCGCAGGCGCCCTCGCTGCGCATCAACCGCGAGGCGCTCACCGCCATCAGCGAAGCCATCCGCGCGATGGAGAACATCATCCCCATGCAGCCCGCCAGCGCCGACGGGTTGCTGCGCATCAAGGGCGTGCTGGAGGAGGATGCGGGGGAGGCCGGCGATGCCGACGCGCGCGACGCCGCGATGCTCGCCTCGCTGCTCCAGGGGATCGACGCGCTCATCATGGCAAGGGCCGAGGAAGGCGCCCGCATCTCGATCGCCTTGCAGGGCCAGCTTGCCCGTATCGCGGCGATCGCCACCGAATCGCGCGGCCTGGCCAGCCTCGCGCCCGAGGCCGTCCGCCAGCGCCTGGCCGACACGGTCGCGCGGCTTCTGGAGAGTTCGACCGCCCTCAACCCCGACCGTCTCCACCAGGAGGCCGCGCTGCTCGCCACCAGGGCCGACGTCACCGAAGAGCTGGACAGGCTCGATGCCCATGTCCATCAGGCGCATGAACTGCTGAATGCCGGCGAACCGGCCGGGCGGCGGCTGGACTTCCTCTGTCAGGAGTTCACCCGCGAAGCGAATACGCTTTGTTCAAAATCCTTCGATATCAAGCTGACGCGGCTCGGGCTCGACCTCAAGGCGGTGATCGAGCAGTTCCGCGAGCAGGTTCAAAATGTCGAGTGACGCGGGCCTTGGTTGAGCTGAAGCGACGTCCCATGATGATCGCCTTCTCGAGCCCCTCGGGGGCCGGGAAGACCTCGATCACGCGCCGGTTGCTGAATCTCGACCCGCTACTCCGTCTCTCCGTCTCGTGGACGACGCGCCCGATGCGCCAGGGCGAGATCGACGGCCAAGACTATACCTTCGTCGACCAGGCGAAGTTCGACGCCCACGCCAGGGCCGGCGGCTTCCTTGAGCATGCCGGCGTCTTCGGCAAGTCCTATGGCAGTCCGCGCGGCTATGTGGAGAGCGCCTTCGCCGAAGGCTATGACGTCGTCTTCGACGTCGACTGGCAGGGCGCCCGTCAGCTCCGCGAGTCCTCCGGGACGGACATCGTCACGATCTTTATCCTGCCGCCGGCCAAGGCGCAGTTGCTGGAGCGGCTCACAAAGCGCGGCACCGACGACGGCGCCACCGTCGCCCGGCGCATGGCGCAGGCCAATGACGAGATGAGCCACTGGGCCGAATACGACTACGTCATCGTCAACGACTTCCTGGAGCGCGCGCTTCAGGAAGCGCACGACATCATCGCGGCCGAACGCCTGCGCCGGCACCGCCAGCCGGGCCTCGCTGCCTTCGTCGCCGGCCTGATGGCCGAATAAGCGGGCGCCCGGCGGCCCGTTATTTTCGCCGTTCGAAGATCACGCTCTGGCCCGCCCGGCCGAACCAGCCATGCCGGTCGCCCAGCCGCGCGAAGGCGTGGCCGCCGCCATAGGGGCCGGGAAAGGTCTCGGCGTCGAGCAGGATCCACTCGCCGATCGGGTCGCGCGCCAGGTTCACCTGGAGGTCGGCGTTGATGAAGGTCCAGGCGTTGAAATCGAGGAATGACGAGGTGCCGTTGCAATAGTCGCTGGTGATGGCGGCGCGCATCGCGGGCAGCAGCTCCTCGCCCTTGATCACCGGCATGTGGAAGCGGTGCCAGAGCGAGGCGCGTCCCGGCTCGCCCAGTTTCCCGCCGACGAAGCGCGTCTCCAGCCCCTCGTTGAAGGTGACCGTCGACCGGCCGAGCCGGAACTGCGGCGACACACCGGCCTCAGGCGGCGGCAGGTCGATCGGCGGCGCCACCGCCTCCGGCGGCAGCGGCGTATCCGTCTTCGCCAGCCGCAGCACGCTCGCCCGCGTCACCGCGACCCCGTCGGCCAGCAAGTTGATCTGGAGAAGCTGGAGCTTCTTGCCCTCGCGCACGATCCGGCAGTCGATCTTCAGCGGCGCGATGGGCACGGCGCGCATCAGGTCGATCGTGAGGCGGGCGATGCGCATCGGCACCAGCGACGGCGTCATCTCCGCCGTCCGCGCGATCAGCGAACCGGGCGCCCCGCCATGCTGCATCGGCCCCCACGGGCCGGCCGTATAGGGCGTCGGGAAGGCGACATCGCCGTCCAGTTCGTAGGCGTAATCCATTGGGGGACCATATGTGTTCCGGCGCTGCATCGCATGGCGCGCGACGCCGTGCACGATGCCGCAGCGTCACTTGCCTTCTGGATTATGATCCTATATATGAGACATATGTCTGGGTAGTGCGAGGGGTGTGAGGGAAGGACTTATCCACAGGTGCGGTGCGGGGCAAAAGGATCGCGGCATTCGAATAGGCCGCCCGGTCCCGGAGATCCGCCGTTTCTTACAAGGTTCCTCTCATTCGAACCCATCGCCGGATTCGGAAAAAGGGAAAAAGTGGAAAACGAATGCCCGGCCCGGAAATAGGCTGGCCTGGCGCGCTAGAATGAGCGTAGGGAATCACATCGCCGCCATGCGCCAATATCTCGACCTGATGGAGCTGGTCCTCAAGACCGGCACGAAGAAGACCGACCGCACCGGAACCGGCACGCTCTCGGTCTTCGGCCATCAGATGCGCTTCGACCTGGCCGAAGGCTTTCCCCTTGTCACGACCAAGAAGGTGCACCTCAAGAGCATCGTCCACGAGCTCCTCTGGTTCCTGAAAGGCGACACCAACATCGCCTATCTGAAGGCCAACGGCGTCGGCATCTGGGACGAGTGGGCCGACGCGAACGGCGACCTCGGCCCGGTCTACGGCCACCAGTGGCGCTCCTGGCCGGCCCGCGACGGCGGCACGATCGACCAGATCGCCAACCTCGTCGACATGATCCGCCGCTCGCCCGACTCGCGCCGGCTGATCGTCACGGCCTGGAACCCGGCCGATGTCGACCGCATGGCGCTGCCGCCCTGTCACTGCCTGTTCCAGTTCTACGTCGCCGAGGGCCGGCTTTCCTGCCAGCTCTACCAGCGCTCGGCCGACATCTTCCTCGGCGTACCCTTCAACATCGCCTCCTATGCGCTGCTGACGCTGATGCTGGCGCAGGTGACGGGCCTCAAGCCCGGCGAGTTCATCCATACGCTGGGCGATGCGCATCTCTACGCCAACCACCTGGAACAGGCGGCGCTCCAGCTCAGCCGCGCCCCCAAGCCGCTGCCGACGATGCGGATCAACGCGGCGGTGACCGATCTCTTCGCCTTCCGATACGAAGACTTCAAACTCGAAAACTACCAAGCCCACCCCCACATCGCCGCCCCGGTGGCGGTGTGACGCTCGTCATCCGCCCTGCCGTCGCGGGCGACGAAGAGCTGATCCTCCACTTCATCGCGGCGCTCGCCGACTACGAGAAGCTCTCGCACCAGGTTCGGGCCACAGGAGCCAACCTCACCAAATACCTCTTCGGCCCGCAGCCGCACGCCTGGTGCGACATCGCGGAATGGGAGGGCCAGCCCGCCGGCTTCGCCTTCTGGTTCTACAATTTCTCCACCTTCGCCAGTCGCCCCGGCATCTATCTCGAAGACCTCTTCGTCGAGCCGCATCTGCGCGGCCACGGCATCGGCAAGGCGCTGCTCGCGAACCTCGCCCGGCGCGCCGTCGCGGAGGGCCTCTGCATGGTCCAGTGGTGGGTGCTGAACTGGAACGCGCCGTCCATCGGCTTCTACCAATCGATCGGCGCCGTCCCTCAGGACGAGTGGACGGTTTTCCGCCTCACCGGCGAACCCATGCAGAAGCTGGCGGAGGGCGCATGACCATTCTCTCTGCGATCGTTGCGGTCGCCAATAATGGAGTCATCGGCAACAAGGGCACGCTGCCCTGGCGCATCCCGGAAGACATGCGTTGGTTCCGCCAGAACACGCTCGGCAAGCCGATCATCGCCGGCCGCAAGACCTATGAGAGCTTCCAGAAGAAGCCGCTGCCCGACCGCACCAACATCGTCATCACCCGCGATCTCGCATGGCGCGCCGAGGGCGCCGTCGTCGTGCACAGCCTCGACGCCGCCATCGCCGCCGCCGGCGACGCCCCCGAGACCGTGGTGGTCGGCGGCGCCGAGATCTACGCCCTCGCCATGCCGCGCCTGACGAAGATCTACCTCACCAATGTCGGCCTCAGCCCTGAGGGCGACGCCTTCCTGCCGCCCTTCGCCATGGACGAATGGAAGCAAACCTTCGTCCAATCCCACCCCTCGCTCGGCGACAAGCTACCCGGTTTCACCTTCCGCGTGCTGGAGCGGGTCTAGGGCGCTGCCAACTCCCGTGTTGCAAGGTTTCGAGGGGCAGCTAGGGTGCGTCTCCGAATTCTCTAGAGCGCTACAAACATTGGGAGAGAAGCAGGGATGGCCATTACCGAAGTCGCCAAGGGTTTGAAGTTTCCGGAAGGCCCCGTCGTCATGGAAGACGGCTCGGTCATCGTCGTCGAGATCATGTCGGGCGACGTCACGCGCGTCCTGCCCAACGGCAAGAAGAAGCGCGTCGCCCATGTCGGCGGCGGCCCGAACGGCGCCGCGATCGGCCCGGACGGCGCGCTCTACATCTGCAACAACGGCGGCTTCTCGTGGTCGAAGGCGCAGGGCGTGAACCTGCCGGGCCACCAGGCCGAGGACTACAAGGGCGGCTCGATCCAGCGCGTCGACATCGCCACCGGCAAGGTCGACACACTTTACACCCACTGCGACGGCAGGCCGCTGTCCGGCCCGAACGACCTCGTCTTCGACAAGCAGGGCGGCTTCTGGTTCACCGACCACGCCAAGTCGACGCATGACCACCGCGTGCACGGCGCGCTCTATTACGCCAAGCCCGACGGCAGCCACATCTCCTGCGCCATCCATCAGCTCAACGGCCCCAACGGCGTCGGCCTCTCGCCGGACGAGAAGACCGTCTATTACGCCGAAACCTTCTCGGGCCGCCTTTTCGGCGCGACGATCGGCAAGCCGGGCCAGCTCGCGAAAGGGGCAGGACTGCTGCCCGGCGGCGTCTATGTCGGCCAGACGCCCGGCTATGCGCTCTATGACTCGCTGGCCGTGCAGGCCAACGGCGATGTCTGTGTCGCGACGCTGGTCAATGGCGGCATCACCACCATCTCGCCGAAGGGCAAGGTCAAGTTCACCTCGCTCGCCCAGTACAAGGACCCGCTGGTCACCAACATCGCGTTCGGCGGCAAGGGCATGAAGACGGCGTGGATCACCGTCTCGGGCCGCGGCCTGCTCATCTCGATGCCATGGCACAGCGCCGGCCTGAAGCTGAACTTCAACGCATGACGCCGCCGGTCCGCGAGGGCGGTTGCCTTTGCGGGGCCGTGCGCTTCCGGGCGGAAGGCGACCCCAAGTGGGTCGCCTTTTGTCATTGCAGCTCGTGCCGCCGCCACACCGGCGCCCCGGTCTCGGCCTATGCCGGCTACGAGCGCGACCGCGTCGCCATCACCGGCGACGGCTTCACCGCCTTCTCGTCGTCACCCGGCGTCCGCCGCGGCTTCTGCGGCCGTTGCGGCTCGGCACTGACCTACGAAGGCGAGCGCTGGCCGACCGAAGTTCACTTCCACCTCGGCGTCTTCGACCATCCGGAGAGCGTCGTGCCGACCGGGCATTCGTTTATCGAAGAGCGCTTGCCCTGGCTCGATGTCCACGCCGCGGGCGAAAGGAGTTAAACGAACACGATCCGCGGCGCCGGCTTGTTGACCGGACCGGCCTCGAGCTGGGCCGCGACACGCTCCGCCACGGCCATGAAGGCCTTGGCCTGTGGACTGTCCGGCGCGGTGATCGTCACAGGCGTGCCTTCGTCCGATCCTTCGCGGATCGAGAGATGCAGCGGGATTTCCCCGAGAAACGGCGTGCCCAGCTCCGCCGCCGTCGCCCGCGCCCCGCCATGCCCGAACAGATGCTCCTCATGGCCGCAATTGGGGCAGATGTAGGTGCTCATGTTCTCGACGATGCCGAGGATCGGCACCTCGACCTTGCGGAACATCGCGATGCCGCGGCGGGCGTCGAGCAGTGCGATGTCCTGCGGCGTCGACACGATGACCGCGCCGGCCAGCGCGACACGCTGCGCGACGCTGAGATGGATGTCGCCGGTGCCGGGCGGCATGTCGATCAGCAGCACGTCGAGCTCGCCCCAGGCGACCTGCGTCAGGAGCTGGTTCAGCGCCCCCGTCGCGACCGGTCCGCGCCATACCGCGGGCGCGTCGCGGCTGAGCAGCAGGCCGATCGACATCGCCTTCAGCCCATGGCGCTGCATCGGCTCCAGGATCTTGCCGTCCTTGGATTGCGGCCGGCCGGTCAGGCCCAGAAGCTGCGGCACCGACGGCCCGTAGATGTCGGCATCCATCAGGCCGACGCGTTTGCCGAGCCGGGTCAGCGCCAAAGCGAGGTTCACCGCGACCGTCGATTTGCCGACGCCGCCCTTCCCGCTGGCGACGGCAATGATCGCCTTCACGCCGGGTATGCCCTGGCTGTGCGGCCGCGCCTGTGCCGCCGGCGTCTTGGGTGCCTGTGCCCCCTCGCCATGGGCGGTCAGCACGGCGGTGACGCCGCTGACGCCGGAGAGCCTGCGCACCGCGGCTTCGGCCTGATCGCGCACACCGGCGTAACGCCCGACGTCGGCGGGCGCGACTTCGATCATGAATGCGATCCGATCGTCCTTGATCGCGAGCCCTTGCACGAGTCCGGCGTCGTGGAGTCCGCGACCGCTTGCGGGGTCTCGAACACGGTTAAGTGCTGCTATTGCCGCGTCTTTTGTCGGTTTGATCATGGCCTGGGGATCGCCGCGTTGGGGCGGCTGCGACTTGATTTCAGAGGTTACGCGTCGGATATACGCGCCTCGCCACCGGCTGCGCCAGTCTGTCGCACCGGTCCTTGGGCGCGGAGGGATTCTTTGAATGCCGTGGCAAAACAACTCTGACGGTCCGTGGGGCGGAGGCGGCAACAAGGGCGGCGGCCGCGGACCATGGGGTGGCGGCGGCGGAAATCGCGGCGGCAATGGCGGCGGCGGGAATCAGCCGCCCAACCTCGAAGACCTGATCCGCAAGGGCCAGGAACGCATGCGCCAGGTCATGCCCGGCGGCAGCATCGGCCCGCGGGGCATCATAATTGTTGTCGTCGTTGCTCTGATCGCCTGGCTCGCCTCGGGCATCTACATGGTCAATGCCGACGAGCAGGGGATTGTGAAGACCTTCGGCGCTTACAGCCGCCAGACAGGGCCGGGCATCAACTATCGGCTGCCGTGGCCGATCGAAAGCGTGGAGACACCGAAGGTCACATCGCAGAACCAGATCAATATCGGGTTCGAGGCTGAAACCGGCCGGGACCGCACCGGTCAGAATGAAAGCCTGATCCTGACGGGCGATGAGAACCTTCTGCATGTGGAATTCACCGTGCAATGGGTGATCAGCGATGCGCCCGCCTATCTGTTCAATGTCGAGAACGTCGAAGGAACGATCAGCGCGGTCGCCGAGTCGGCGATGCGCGAAGTCATCGGCCGCAGCAATCAGCAGCGTATTCTCACGGAGGATCGCCCGAAGATTCCGGTCGAAGTGCAACAGCTTATGCAGTCGATACTCGATGCATACGGAACCGGCGTCACGATCGTTCAGCTCAATCTTCAGGACGTTCGCGTGCCGGGCGCGGTGATTGCGGCTTTCCGCGATGTCCAGGCCGCGAAGGCCGACGCTGAGCGGGCGCGCAACGAGGCTGAGACGTATCGCAACAAGACAGTGCCAAGCGCCTACGGTCGCGCGGCCCAGATCAAGCAGGATGCGGAGGCCTACAAGGCTCAGACGGAGGCAGAAGCGCAGGGCGAAGCGCAACGCTTCCTCTCCGTGTACGAACAATACAAGCTGGCGCCCGACGTCACGCGCGAGCGCATCTATCTCGAAACGATGGAGAACGTTCTGCGCGGCACCAACAAGATCATCATCGACGAAGGCGCCAACGGCAGTGGTGTCGTGCCATACTTGCCTTTGGACAGCTTGCGCTCCAATCCCGCGCCGGAATCTTCCGGCCCTCAAACCCCGGCAGGAGGCCGCTGATGCGCGCGATCACAATCGCCCTTGGCGTCGTTGTCGCCGGGCTTCTGTTGGCATGGAATTTCATCTTCTTCACGGTTGACCAGACGGAGCAGGCTTTGGTCGTTGAGTTCGGCTCGCCGAAGAGGGTGATTACCCAGGCCGGACTGAACGTTTATTTGCCTTGGCAATCGGTCATCAAGTTCGAGAAGCGCGTCTTGGACCTGGACGCGGAGTCGGCCGAGGTGACGTCATCGGATCAGAAGCGCCTCGTGGTCGACGCCTTTGCGCGATATCGCATCGTTGATCCGCTGAAATTCTATCAGACGGTCAACAACAAGGAGAATGCGGACCTCCGGCTCGGGGCGATCTTGAACTCGAACATTCGCGTTACGCTCGCCGGGCGCTCCTTTCAGGCTGTTCTGTCCTCGCAGCGCGCCGAGTTGATGCACATCATCCGCGATGAGACCAATCAGGAGGCCAAAGGTCTCGGCATCGAGGTCGTCGACGTCCGCATTCGCAAGGCCGACCTGCCGCAGGCAAATAGCGAGGCCATCTTCAAGCGCATGCAGACGGACCGCCAGCGCGAGGCCGCCGACATCCGCGCGAAAGGCAGTCAGCTTGGGCAGGAGATCACGGCAGATGCGGATCGGCAGGCTACGATCATCGAGGCCAATGCGACCAAGGAAGCGAGCATCTTGCGGGGGCAGGGCGAAAGCGTGCGCAACAAGATTTTCGCAGACGCCTTCTCGCGCGATCCGGGCTTCTTCGAGTTCTACCGCTCGATGCAGGCTTATGCCGCGTCCATGTCAGGTTCGAACACGACGATGGTATTGTCCCCGGACAGCAAGTTCTTCTCGTATTTCAAGACCGGCCCCGGCCGCGGCCAGCCGCAATAGGCGGCTGGAAGCGTTGGGATCGTCTGCCCCAATGTGATCATCATTCCGTGTTCCGGTACGAACGCGGCTTGATGGCGTAAGGAGGTCTAGCCTTGTCTGTAGTGCGGCATGCAAGGAACCTGGCGCTCGCCCTCATCCTCGGTGCGGCCCCCGCCGCGTCGGCCAAGCCGGCCCCCGACAGCTTCTCCGAACTGGCCGAGCGGCTGTCGCCGGCGGTCGTGAACATTTCGACGAGCCAGAAGATCGAGCGCGAAGACCTCGATCAGATGCCGCAGTTTCCGCCCGGCTCTCCCTATGAGGAGATGTTCAAGGACTATTACGACCAGCAGCAGAAGGAAGGCTCGAGCCAGGTCACCTCGCTGGGATCGGGCTTCGTGATCGACGCCGGCGGCATCATCGTCACGAACAACCACGTCATCGAAGGCGCCGACGAAGTCACGGTCAATTTTCCCGACGGGCGCAGCCTGCCGGCGGAGATCGTCGGCAAAGACGACAAGACCGACCTTGCGGTGTTGCGCGTGAAGGCAAGCGGTCCGCTGCCCTATGTCAATTTCGGCGACTCCGGCGCGCTGAAGGTGGGTGACTGGGTCATGGCGATCGGCAATCCGTTCGGCCTCGGCGGCACGGTGACGGCCGGCATCGTTTCCGCCCGCAACAGGGTCATCGACTCCGGGCCCTATGACGATTTCATCCAGACCGACGCCGCCATCAACCGCGGCAACTCCGGCGGGCCGCTGTTCGACATGGACGGCAACGTGATCGGCGTGAACTCGGCGATCATCTCGCCGTCGGGCGGCTCGATCGGGATCGGCTTCGCGATTCCGTCTTCGATCGTGAAGCGCACGGTCGACCAGCTCGTCCAGTTCGGGGAAACGCGCCGGGGCTGGATCGGCGTCCGCATCCAGACCGTCACCCCGGAACTGGCGGAAAGCCTCGGCCTCGACCGGGCGCGCGGTGCGCTGGTCGCCGAAACCACGCCGGGCGGTCCGGCTGCTGCGGCCGGCATTCAGCCGCAGGATGTGATCCTGTCGTTCGACGGGCGCGAGGTGAAGGACAGCCGGTCTCTGCCGCGGGTGGTCGCGGAATCGGAGATCGGCAAGGCGGTCCCGATCGAGGTGTGGCGCGATCGCCGGTCGATGGCGCTCACCATCACGCTCGGCCGGCTCGAAGACTTCGAGCGTTCGGCGACGGACGGTGGCAGCACAGGCGGCGAGAGCCCGCAGACGCCCGACAAGCCCGCAGAGCAGCAGGGCTCGGTCCACATCGACGCGCTCGGGATGACGGTCGCGGAGATGAGCGACTCGCTGCGCGAGCGGTTCAAGATCGGTACCGACGTCCAGGGCGTCGTCATCACCGAGATCGCCCAGGACAGCCCGGCCGGGGCGGCGGCGGCCGAGAATCGCATCCGCGTCGGCGACGTGATCCTTGAGGTCGCGCAGCAGGAGGTCTCGACGCCCCAGGCGGTCGCCGACAAGGTCGGCGAGGCGATCAAGGCCGACGGCCGCGTCGTGCTCTTCCTGCTCAATCGCGGCGGCGATCTCAGCTTTGCGGCGATCCGCCTCGGCAATTAGGGCTTGCGCATCGCCGCGCGCCGGGTTCCTACCGAAGGCTGGGAATTGGGGCGGCATGCCGTAGCGAGTGGCGCAGGTCTTCATCAGCTTCGCACCCGAGGACCGCGCTTGGGTCCGGCATCTCGCCGATGCCCTGACCGGCGCAGGTTTCGAGGTGTTCTGGGACATTGCGCCGGGCCTCGGCCGCGCCATGTCGGTGGATGTCGACGCCGAACTGGCGAAGGCAAGCGCCGTCGTCGCCGTCTGGTCGGCCGCCTCCCGCGCCTCCAACTGGGTGCGCGATGTCGCGCAGGAGGCGCAGGAGCGGGGCTCGCTCCTGCCGGTTCTGAAGGATATCGACCGCCCGCCGCTGGGCTTTCGCCAATTGCGATGCGCCGACCTTCGGGGCTGGCCGGACGGCGGCGCGAACGCCGATGCGCTGACCGAGCTGATCGCCCAGTTGCGCGAGCGCATTCCGCAGGCCGCGGCGACGGATGTCGATCTCGAGCGCTCCACCATCATCCTTCATGACCGGCCGAGCGATCCGTCAGCGAGTTTCGCGGCGCGGACAGCCGGAACGCCCACCGCGACCGAAGGGACGGCGCGCTCGCTGCCCCGAACGCCCGCCCGGATCGGCGGAGCAGGGGATTTGCGCCCGGGCGATGAGGTCGGCCAGTACAGGGTCGTGCGCCGCCTGGGCGCCGGCGGCTTCGGCGCGGTCTACGAAGCCGCCAACATCCACAACGAGGATGAGCGCGTCGCGCTGAAGCTTCTGCTCACCGACATCGCGTCCAGCGAACGCTTCGCCCAATTGCTGAAGCTCGAAGCCAACGCCCTGTTGCGGCTCAAGCACCCGGCGGTCGTGCAGTATCGGGTGTTCGGGCGGATTGCCGACAGCGAGCAGTTCTACCTCGTCACCGAATTCATCCCCGGCCCGACTTTGCGCGACTGGCGGCGCGAGAATGCGCCGACCATGGCTCAGTTGCGGACGCTCGCGGTGCGCCTCGCCCAAGGCCTGTCGGCGGCGCACCGGCGCGGTATCGTCCATCGCGACCTTGCGCCCGACAATGTCATCGTCGCGGGCGGAGAGATCGGCGAGGCGACGCTGATCGATTTCGGCATCGCGCGCATGGGCGACTCGGATGCGCTTGGCGGCGCCTTCGCGGGCAAGTTCAGCTATGCGGCGCCCGAGCAGTTCGACTTCGACGGCGAGCGTCTCGGGCCGGCGATCGATATCTATAGTTTCGGGTTGCTCCTGGCGGCTTTTGTCCGCGGCCGGCCGCTCGACATGGGCCGCGATATCGACGCGGCACGCGAACACCGCCGGTCGGTGCCTCCGCTCGATGTGTTTCCGAATGTCCTGCGCGAGCCGCTGAACGCCCTGCTTCAGCCCAACCCGCAGGATCGTCCGCGTAACATGGACGAGGTCGCGCGGCTGTTCGAGCACGTCCCGGATACGGACGAGATCATCCAGCTCCTGCCCGTCAACGACACGCTTTCCGCTGCATCGGCACCGGACAGCGAGACGACACGAACCAGTCTTGCGTTGGCCGCCGCAGAGCCTGACGACGCGACCGAGATCGCCGCCGACGCAACCATCGTGCAGCCGGCAGAGTTGGCCGAAGCGGCATCGGAGCCGGCGGCGCAGCCCGGCTTGACCGAGGTGCCGGCCGAGGACTCCATCTCGGCCCCTGAGCCTCTCGCGGTTCAAAGCGACGCTGACGATGGCCAAGTCGGAGAGCCGTCGGACGCGGACGTTGCAGTCGAGGACATCAGGCCCCGCGCTGCGGAAACCGCGTTGGACGGCAGCACGCCGCCGCGCCTCCTGCCCGACGGCACGAAGCTGCCGGACGAGACGCCACCGCGGGTAGCGTCTGCGCCGACGCCGCCGGTTGCTTCTGCAACCCAGCCCCTCAAGCCGCCAAGCCGCCGTTCTCGTGTGGGGGCCTATGCCGCAGCGGCCGTGGTGCTGCTGATCGCTGCCGCCGGCGCCGTTGTGTGGTGGCCGGCCGGTCATGAACCTCAGGTCGCGGCCGGTGATCCGAACGCGTCTCCTGTCCCGGAGACGCCCGCGCCTCCGCCGACCGAACCTGTGGCTCTGCCCACCGGGACGCCAGCGTCGCCCGTGCCGTCGGCCGAACCTGCGTCCCCTCCGCCTGAGACGCCTTCGCAACCGGCACCGTCGGTGCCGCACCCGGAGCCGGCGCCACCCCCTGCACCGACGCCGCAGCCTCCCGTGCCGACGCCCTCGGTGCCGGAGCCTTCGGCTGAGCCGGCCGCCCCGCCACCCTCCGAAAGCGAGCCGCCGCCGGTCGATCCGGATGCTGGGCCCGGCGTGCCGGTGCCTGCGCCCAAGCCCGATATCCCGGCAGAGCCCGTGCCGACGCCAGAGCCGGAGCCCCAAGCTCCCCCGCAGCCTGCACCTCAACCAGTTCCGCAACCGCCCGCCCCGGAGCCACCTCCGGCGACCACGACGGGCAATGAACTCGATCAGGCGCTTCAGGCTCTGAGCGCCATCCGCACGGCGGCGGGCGTCCGCGCGGTCACGGTCGACCGCAATCTGGTGCGTGTCGCGCTGGCCTTGGCCCAGAACGATGCCACTGCCAATGCCTATGTGCCGCCCTCGGGAAGCGCCGTCCTGAACCTGCTGATCAAGTCCGGCTACGGCAATGCGCGCGCGACGCAGAACCACGCCCGCCGCCAGAAGTCTGTGCAGGCGGTGTTCCAGACGTGGCGTCAGCAGGCCAGCGTCGCCCAGAATCTGGTGGACCCGGGTGTCGTCGCGATGGGCTTTGCGGGCGCTGTTGCGGCCGACGGCACGCCCTATTGGGTGCTCATTCTCGCCTATCCGCCGTGATCGACGATCTCGCGCTCCCGATATCCCTGGAAGTAGAGCAGGGCGGTGAGGTCGGCGTGATCGACGCGGGCCCGCGACGCGGCGGCGACGATGGGTTTTGCCCGATACGCCACGCCGAGACCTGAGGCCTGGATCATCGCCAGGTCGTTGGCGCCGTCGCCGACGGCCAACGTGTCGGCATCCGCGATGCCATGCGCTGCCTTCAGTTCGTTCAGCATCGCGAGTTTCGCTTCGCGCCCCAGGATGGGTTCGCTGACCGTGCCGGTGAGTGCGCCGCCGTCTTCGAGCAGGACGTTGGCGCGGTTGAGGGCGAAGCCGGCGGCAGCGGCGACCCGACGGCTGAAAAAGGTGAAGCCGCCCGACACCAGTGCCGTGACGGCGCCGGCGGCATTCATCGTCTGCACCAGTGCCCGCGCGCCGGCATTGAGGCGCACGCGTTCGTCATAGGTGCGCTGGAGTGCGCTGAGGGCGAGCCCCTTCAGCAGCGCGACGCGATGGCGCAGCGCGGAAGGAAAGTCGAGTTCGCCGCGCATGGCGCGTTCGGTGATGTCGGCGACCTCGGGCTTCACGCCGGCGAAGTCGGCGAGTTCGTCGATGCACTCGCAGCCGATGATGGTGGAGTCCATGTCGGCGATCAGCAGCCGCTTGCGCCGCCGTTCCGCCGGCAGCACGGCGACGTCGACCGGAGCCGTGCCGATGGCCGCCCGCAATGCCAGCTCAAGGGCCGCGGGATCGCTTTCGATCGAGGGGAATTCGACCGCCAGCCCTTCGGCCAGCCAGTCGGGCTTGGTATGTGTGATCTCCGCCGCGGCTTCCGCTAAAGCTCGGGGCACGCCGCCGAGGTCGCGATGGCCGACGAGGACGGCGAAGAGGCTCATAACGGGAACGCGGCCATTGCTGTGATCGATGCGGTGCTTATTGCAGGGCCGACGGCGAGCGGCAAATCGGCGCTCGCGCTTGCCGTTGCGCGAGCGACGGGCGGCGCGATCGTCAACGCCGACTCGATGCAGGTCTATCGCGAGCTTCGCCTGCTGTCGGCGCGTCCGAGCCTTGAAGAAGAGGCGGCGTCCGAGCACCGGCTGTTCGGCTTCGTCAGCGCGCTGGAACCGTTTTCGGTTGCCCTTTGGCTCGCCGAGGCCCAGCGGGTGCTCGCCGAGCTTCGTGCCGCCGGCCGCCTCGCGATCGTCACCGGCGGCACCGGTCTCTACTTCAAGGCGCTCACCCAGGGGCTGGCCGAAGCGCCGAAGAGCGATCCTGACATCCGCTCCGCGGCTCGCGCCCGCCGAGCCATGCTGGGGGTGACGGGCTTCCATGACGAACTCGTTCGTCTCGATCCCGCCTCGGCCGATCTCGCGCCCGGAGATACCCAGCGCGTGCTGCGGGCATGGGAGGTCGTGACCAAATCCGGCCGCGGGCTGACGGCCTGGAAGGCGGATCAGCGTCCTCTGCTCGGCGCCGAACGCATGGCCGGCTTCGTGATGGAGATGGACCGGCCGGTGCTGAATGAACGTATCGACGCGCGCTTCGATACGATGATGGCTGCCGGTGCGCTCGAAGAAGCGCGGGCCTTCTGGGCACTGAACCCGAGCGAGGATCTGCCTGCGACCAAGGCGCTGGGCCTGCCGCAGCTCAGGCGCGCGCTGGGCAGGGAGATTTTTCTGGAAGCCGCCGTCGCCGAGGCCAAGCAACAAAGCCGGCGCTACGCGAAGCGACAAGGCACCTGGTTCCGGCATCAGACGCCGGACTGGGCGCGCCTCGATCCGGAACGCGGCGTCACGGCCATGCGCGACGCGATCCTAGCCGTGCTCGAGGGCCCTTAGCGCCGTATCGATCTCCGCGAGCTGCTGCTGATTATACGCAGCGTTCGACGCGAAGGTCGGAGCCTCCATCGCCTGTAGCAGCCGCCGCCGGGCCTCGAGCAGATGCGGCCGTGCCTCGATCCCTTGGGTCGCCCGGGCGCGCTGTTCGCGAACGACATAGGCGTTGAACGCGCCGATGGGGTGGGGCTCGCCGTCTTCGGTGCCACGGTCGGCGATTTCATCGAAGCACGCGGCCGCCTCATCCAGCCATGCGAGGCTTTGCTCTCCGTCGCCCTTGAGACGGGCCAGATCCTGCAAGCAGGCGCCGCGGAAAAGCTGCGCGTCCACCCAGATCTGGCGATTGGCTGCCGGCGGCGAGAGCGTGATCGCGTCTCCCAGCCAGTTGGCGCCGTCCGCCAGGAGCCGTCCGCGGCGATCGCCCGTCAAATGCTGCGCACAACGCCAAGCACATTCGCCGCGCAGGCGAGTCATGGAAGCGCGGAAGGTCGCTACGGCACCGGGACCGGCGGCAGCGATGGCGTTCCCCAGAATGCCGATCGCCTCTTCGTACAAGCCGATCGCGCGGACCGGCGGCTGGCCAGCCGCGACCGAACAGATGTTGTTTGCGAGGATTTGCTGTGCGTTCGCCCAGTCGAGCGGGTCGGCCTTGCGGTCATACAGGCCGGCGTTGCGTCGGCTTTCCGCAAGAGCGTCTTCCGTGGTGTCTCGGGTGGGAGCAGGCGGAGGCGCCGCTTCCTTCGTTCCTCCGAACAGTCTCCTGAAGAATGTGCCTACCGCCATTTCCGCGACTGTCCTCCGTCGGCGTACATAGGATTGCGGGGGCGCCCGGCCGACGGTTCATGGTAACAATATTCGTGGATCAGGCTAACTCCAGCAGCATCACCGGCCCCAGCATCGTGTCCCTCGCGGTCACGGCGATGGCGCTCGTCTTCCTCGGCAATGGCGAAATGGGTTTCGTCCCGGCCCTTCAGGTCACGCATTACGCCTATGCGCTCTACGCGCTCATCCTTGTGATGATGGCGCTGTGGATCGAAGCGCTGATCCCGCGCTTCCGCGCGCCGCGCGACGAGGAGAGTGGCCGTGCCCCGCTGGGCCTTGCCATCAGTCCGGGCCTGCCATTGCGCGGGCAGTGGTGGATGTGGCGCTTCTGGATCGGCGGGCTGATCCTCGCCGCGCTCACGGCCTTGCTGCTGGCGGTGACGGCGGCGCTTGGCCGCCGCGGCGTCGAGGTGCCGCTCGATGTGCTCGAACTCGGTCTCGCCGGGTTGGCGTGGCCGGCGGCCTGTCTTCTCGTATTGTCGGCCCTGGTACGCCACAATCTGATCCTCGCAAAATCCGCTTGACAGCGGACCGCCCGAGGCTCAGAACGCGACACGAAATTTCAAGGCCGGAAGGCAATGCGCAACAATTCGCTGGTACTTATTCGGAGCGCCGCGCGATCGAGGTCCTGAGGGGACCACGACACGGCGGCGCATGCTAAGGCCCTGGCGGGCCTTTTTTGTTGCCCGAAACGACGAGACAGTCATGAACGCGATCGACAAGACCATCACCGCAGACACCGAGCCCGAAGAACTGACCGGGGCGGAGATCGTAGTGCGGGCGCTGCGCGACCAGGGCGTCACGCATATCTTCGGCTATCCGGGCGGCGCGGTCCTGCCGATCTATGACGCGATCTTCCAGCAGAACTCGGTCGAGCATGTGCTGGTGCGCCACGAACAGGGCGCTGCCCATGCTGCCGAGGGCTATGCCCGCTCGACCGGCAAGCCGGGCGTGCTGCTGGTGACCTCGGGTCCGGGCGCGACCAACGCGGTCACCGGGCTGACCGACGCGCTGATGGATTCGATCCCGCTCGTCTGCTTCACCGGCCAGGTGCCGACGCATCTGATCGGCAGCGACGCCTTCCAGGAATGCGACACGGTGGGCATCACGCGGCCGTGCACCAAGCACAACTACCTCGTCCGCAATGTCGAGGACCTGCCGCGCATCATCCACGAGGCCTTCTACGTGGCGACGCATGGTCGGCCGGGGCCGGTCGTCATCGACATCCCGAAGGACGTGCAGTTCAAGAAGGCGCAATATCAAGGTCCGGCGAATATCGAGCACCGCACCTATCATCCGCAGACCAAGGGCGACCCCCGGCGCGTCGAGCAGGCGCTGGAGCTAATCGCGAAAGCGAAGCGGCCGCTGTTCTATACCGGCGGCGGCGTCATCAATGCGGGGCCCGAGGCGAGCCGTGCGCTGCGCGATCTCGTGCGCCTGACCGGCATCCCGATCACCTCGACGTTGATGGGCCTCGGCGCTTTCCCAGCCTCGGACAAGCAGTGGCTCGGCATGTGCGGCATGCACGGCACCTACGAAGCCAATCTCGCGATGAACCGCTGCGACCTGATGATCAATATCGGCGCGCGCTTCGACGACCGCGTGACGGGGCGCCTGGACGCTTTCGCGCCGCACTCGAAGAAGATCCACATCGACATCGACCCGAGCTCGATCAACAAGACGGTGCGCGTCGACGTGCCGATCGTCGGCGACGCAGGCATCGTGATGAACGACCTGATCGCCGGCCTGAAGGCCAAGGGCACGAAGCTGGAATTCGCCGCGCTGAAAGGCTGGTGGGACCAGATCGGCGAGTGGCGGGCGCGCAAGAGCCTGAGCTATCGCCAGGCCGACGACGTCATCAAGCCGCAATATGCGGTGGAGCGGCTCTATCAGCTCACTAGGGACCGCAAGACCTACATCACGACGGAAGTCGGCCAGCACCAGATGTGGGCCGCACAGCATTTCCACTTCGACGAGCCGAACCGCTGGATGACCTCGGGCGGCCTCGGCACGATGGGCTATGGCGTGCCGGCGGCGGTCGGTGTGCAGGTCGCCCATCCCGACGCGCTCGTCATCGACATCGCCGGCGAGGCCAGCGTTCAGATGACGATGCAGGAAATCTCGACCGCGGTTCAGTACCGCCTGCCGGTCAAGATCTTCATCCTGAACAACGAATATATGGGCATGGTGCGCCAGTGGCAGCAATTGCTGCATGGCGGCCGCTATTCGCACTCCTATTCTGAGGCGCTGCCTGACTTCGTGAAGTTGGCGGAAGCCTATGGCGCCGTCGGCCTCCGCGCGACGAAGCCGTCGGAGCTGGATGCGAAGATCAAGGAGATGATCGCGGTCAACCGCCCCGTCATCTTCGACTGTGTCGTCGACAAGACCGAGAACTGCTTCCCGATGATCCCATCGGGCGCGGCGCATGATGAAATGATCCTGGGCGACTCCGGCGACCAGCCGGGTGTGAGCGAAGCGGGAAGGACGCTGGTCTGATGGCCGAACCTGCACCGAAGTCCGCCTATTTCATGGTGGAGGAGAAGGCGGCCGTGACCAAGCGGACGCTTGCCGTCATCGTCGACAATGAGCCTGGCGTGCTCGCCCGTGTCGTCGGCCTGTTCTCGGGCCGCGGCTACAACATCGAGTCGCTGACCGTCGCCGAGACGGATCACCTCAAGCACACCTCGCGGATCACCATCGTGACCTCGGGCACAGGCGACGTGATCGCGCAGATCAAGGCACAGCTCGGCCGCCTCGTGCCGGTGCATCGTGTCGTCGACCTCAACATCGACAAGCCGGGCATCGAGCGCGAGATGGCGCTCGTGAAGGTGGCGGGCGAGGGCGATCGCCGCGTCGAGGCGCTGCGCCTCTCGGATGCCTTCCGCGCCCGCGTCATCGACACCACGCATACGAGCTTCGTCTTCGAGCTCACCGGCGCGCCGTCCAAGATCGACGCTTTCGTCGACCTCATGAAGCCCCTCGGCCTGATCGAAGTCAGCCGCACCGGCGTCGTCGCCATATCCCGCGGCGCGGAGGCGATGTAGTCGCTGTGACGGTTGCCGCGCACTCCCTTGTCATGGTCCGCGAAGGCGGACCATCCACGCCTTTGGGCGGGGGATTGGGTGGGCGTGCGAATACGCAGGCGCTGACGGAGGGCCGACGCTCGGTGGCGGATTGGAGTACCGAAAGGCGTGGATGGTCCGCCTTCGCGGACCATGACAATGAGGGGAGTTCAGCCCTTGAATCCACCGCCGTCGAGGAATGCCTGTTCCTCGGGCGTGGTCGTGCGACCGAGGACGGCGTTGCGGTGAGGGAAGCGGCCGAAGCGGGCGATGATGTCGCGGTGTTCGATCGCGTAGGGCAGGGTCTTGCCGCCGAGCGCGGTGAAGAGCGTGACGGAACGGTCCTGGTCTTCCATGCGCTCGGAGTGCTCGAAGGGCAGGTAGAAGAATTGTCGCAGGACCGGATCGACCTGATGGTCGAAGCCCTCGGCGATGGCTGCGTCCGCGACCGTGCGCGCAACAGCGTCGCCGGCAAAGGCACGTGCGTCGCCGCGATAGAGGTTGCGGCTGAACTGATCGAGCAGGATCAGCAAGGCGAGCGCCCCTTGGGCGGTCAGCGCCCAGTGCTCCAGTTTGCCCTCGACCGCGTCGGCGTGGATGGCGCCGAAGCGGCGGCGGATTTCGGCGTCGAAGGCGTCGTCCTTGCCGTACCATTTGTCGTAGCCGACGGACTGCCAGAAGGCGATGATGTCGGCGGGATGGATGGCGGTCATGGGGCTCCTCGCGGCAGGGAACGCGCCCGGGCTTGCTTGCGTTGCGCTGACGATGACTGCCGAAACCTCCTTCGCCAAGGGCGACAAAGTGTCGTGGCGCAGCTCGCAGGGGCGCGCCCGCGGCATCGCCGCCCACAAACCCGGCGCGCTCTCGAAGCTGAAGCGCTGAGGTCCAGCGTCTCTGCTGTCATGGTTCGCGCAGGCGGACCATTCCCTTCTTTCCCGGCCGCGTATCGCGGGCGCTCACCCTCGAACATCTGAAGAGGACTACCATGCGCGTTTACTACGACCGCGATGCGGACGTGAATCTGATCAAGGGCAAGAAGGTTGCCGTCATCGGCTATGGCAGCCAGGGCCATGCCCATGTGCTGAACATGCGCGACAGCGGCGTGAAGGACATCGTGGTGGCGCTGCGTCCGGGCTCGTCGACGGCGGCGAAGTGCGCGGCCGAGGGCATCCAGGTGATGGACGTGCCCGAGGCGGCGAAATGGGCCGACGTCATGATGATGGTGACGCCGGACGAGCTTCAGGCCGACATCTACAAGGAGAGCCTGGAGAAGAACATGAAGCAGGGCGCCGCGCTGCTCTTTGCGCACGGCCTCAACGTCCACTTCAACCTCATCGAGCCGCGCAAGGATCTCGACGTGCTCATGGTGGCGCCGAAGGGCCCCGGCCACACGGTGCGCAGCGAATACCAGAAGGGCGGCGGCGTGCCGTGCCTCATCGCGGTGCACCAGAACGCCAGCGGCAACGCGCAGGACATCGGCCTCTCCTACGCCTCGGCGATCGGCGGCGGCCGTGCCGGCATCATCGAAACCAACTTCAAGGAAGAGTGCGAGACTGACCTCTTCGGCGAGCAGGCGGTGCTCTGCGGCGGCCTCGTGGAGCTGATCCGCGCGGGCTTCGAGACGCTGGTCGAGGCCGGCTACGCGCCGGAGATGGCCTATTTCGAGTGCCTGCATGAAGTGAAGCTGATCGTCGACCTCATCTACGAGGGCGGCATCGCGAACATGAACTACTCGATCTCCAACACCGCCGAGTATGGCGAGTATGTCACCGGCCCGCGCATCATCACGCCGGAGACGAAGGCCGAGATGAAGCGCGTGCTGGGCGACATCCAGTCGGGCCGCTTCACGCGCGACTGGATGCTGGAAAACAAGGTCGGCCAGACCTCGTTCAAGGCGACGCGCGCTAAGGCCGCGGCGCACCCGATCGAGGAAGTCGGCGCGCGCCTGCGCGGCATGATGCCGTGGATCAGCAAGAACAAGCTGGTCGACAAGGCGCGCAACTAGACGCTGAACGAAAGCCCGGGCGCGGGTCCTGCCCGCGTTCGGGTTATGGTGGCAGATCGCCGAGAAGGCTGACAGCGATGACGCGGCTGACGATGCCGTCGTCGCCGAACGGCAGCCACAGACTCTCCAGCGACCGCTGGTCGCCATTCGGCAGCGCGACGGCGTGCAGAGCCTTGATGTGGACGGGCGCCGCCCGGCTGTCGACGGTGCCGAGGATTTCCATCAGCACCTCGCGCAGCTTCGACATCGGCAGATCGGCAATGGCAGTGCCGCTGAGATTGCTGCCGAGATAGTCCACCATGCGCGTGCCGATCAGGCGAAAGGTGAAGCGGGGGTGGTCCGGGCGGACGTCATAGACGTGCACGTCCGGCAGCACCTGCTTCAGTTGCACCGGCCCCAGGGCGCCGGCGCGGGGTAGCGGGCGGCCCTCCCTGGCGAGCGCTTCCTGCCAAGCGCCGTAGACGCGCTTGAGGTGCGGATGGGGATCGGCCAGCAGGGTTCGAATCGACCACTCCGCCGGGTAAGGGCCTTGCGGGCGAGGCGACTCAGCGGGAGCTGGCATTGCGGGGGAAATGTATCAAGTTTGCCGGCGTGCGGGAACGCAGCAGGAACCATGTCGGCCGGTCCTTAAATTCCGGTGCATGTTGCGGTGCGAGACTTGCCCCAGCAGGACGGCCTCGCTAGAAAGGGCCTCGGAAAACAGGGGTTTTAACGAGTCGTTAAAGAGCGGCCGTTAACCTTTGTTGCCACAACGGAAATTTGGTCGCGTCGGCGAGGCAAGCGGTGAGCGCTGCAAACGTCGTTTTGGAGGATTGCGGCGCTGCGGCTTTTGCCGCGGCGGGCGCATGCGCGACCGTGCGACTTTGCGAGGGCCTGCTCCTTAGGCGCCCCTAGGCGTCGCCGTTCGCTCTTTGGGAGATCCGTAAAGAGCCGGCGTCTAGGGGAGGACGACCAGCCACACGGAACTTTCAGACCAGACCAAAAGGCCTTCGCAGCCAATGACTCAGTCCCCTTCATCCAATCGCGTCATCATCTTCGACACCACCCTGCGCGACGGCGAGCAATCGCCGGGCGCCGCCATGAATCTCGACGAGAAGCTGCGCATCGCCGAAGCGCTCGACCATTTCGGGGTCGACGTGATCGAGGCGGGCTTCCCGATCTCCTCCAACGGCGACTTCGAGGCCGTCACCGAGATATCCAAGCTGGTGAAGCGTGCCACCGTGTGCGGTCTCGCCCGGGCCGGGCGCAAGGACATCGACCGCGCCGGCGAGGCGGTGAAGAACGCCCGGCGCGGCCGCATCCATACCTTTATCTCCACCAGCCCCGTGCACATGAAGCACAAGCTGAACATGGCGCCCGCGCAGGTGCTCGAAGCGGTCTCGGCCAGCGTCACCCATGCGCGCGATCTGGTCGAAGACGTCGAGTGGTCGGCGGAGGATGCCACGCGCACGGAATTCGACTTCCTGTGCCGCTGCATCGAGGCGGCCATCAAGGCGGGGGCATCGACGATCAACCTGCCCGATACGGTCGGGTACGGGACGCCGCAGGAATACGAGTCGCTGTTCCGCCGCGTGATCGAACGCGTGCCCGGCGCCGACACGGTGCGCTTCTCTACCCACTGCCACAACGATCTCGGCCTCGCCGTGGCAAACTCGCTCGCCGGCGTGATCGGCGGGGCGCGCCAGATCGAATGTTCGATCAACGGGATCGGCGAGCGCGCCGGCAATGCGGCGCTCGAAGAGATCGTCATGGCAATGAAGGTCCGCAAGGACGTCATGCCCTATGAGACCGGCATCGACACGGCACAGATCGCCCGCATCTCCAGGCTGGTCTCCTCCACGATCGCCTTCCCGGTCCAGTACAACAAGGCGATCGTCGGCAAGAACGCCTTTGCGCACGAGAGCGGCATCCACCAGGACGGTATGCTCAAGAACGCCGAGACCTACGAGATCATGCGCCCCGAAGACGTCGGCGTGGCGAAGTCGTCGCTGGTTCTCGGCAAGCTGTCGGGCCGTCATGCCTTCCGCGAGAAGCTGTCGGCGATGGGCTATGACCTCGGCTCGAATGCGCTCCAGGATGCGTTCGAACGCTTCAAGGAGTTGGCCGACAAAAAGCGCCATGTCTTCGACGAGGATATCGTCGCGCTGGTCGACGACGAGATAGCGCGGGGCCAGGATCGCCTGCGCTTCGAGAACATGCGGGTCGTTTCAGGGACCTTCGGTCCGCAAAGCGCCGAGCTGGAGCTCTCGGTCGACGGCGAGATCAAGATCGGCATCGCGCGCGGCGACGGATCGGTCGACGCCATCTTCAACGCCATCAAGGCGCTCTACCCCCATGAGGCCGAATTGCAGTTGTTCCAGGTGCATGCGGTCACCGAGGGCACCGATGCCCAGGCGGAAGTGAGCGTGCGACTCGAAGAGAACGGCAAGACCGTCACAGGGCGCGGCGCCGACACCGATACGCTTGTCGCTGCGGCGAAGGCGTATCTGAACGCGCTCAACAAATTGCTGATCAAACGTCAGAAGACTGCGCCGGAAGCGATGTCGGCGACCAACTAGCCGCCTGCGGCGGTCAACCAACAGGGCCGGAGCGGGGAGGCGCGCTCCGGCCTAATGACAACGAGAATGGGATCGAAGTGGGTTTGTTCGGAAATCTGATGGGGGCGCTCTCGGCCGACATGGCCATTGACCTGGGCACCGCCAACACACTGGTCTACGTGCGCGGTCGTGGCATCGTCCTGAACGAGCCGTCGGTCGTCGCGATCGTCTCCAAGAGCGGCAAGAAGCAGGTCCTCGCGGTCGGCAACGATGCCAAGCTGATGCTGGGCCGAACGCCGGGCCACATCGAAGCGATCCGCCCGATGCGCGATGGCGTCATCGCCGACTTCGAAGTCGCCGAGGAGATGATCAAGCACTTCATCCGCAAGGTGCATAACCGCCGCTCCTTCGCGAACCCGATGATCATCGTCTGCGTGCCGTCGGGCTCGACGGCGGTCGAACGGCGCGCGATCCAGGAATCGGCCCAGTCCGCCGGCGCGCGCCGCGTCTTCCTGATCGAAGAGCCGATGGCCGCGGCGATCGGCGCCAACCTCCCGGTCACCGACCCTACAGGCTCCATGGTCGTCGACATCGGCGGCGGTACGACCGAAGTCGCCGTCATCTCGCTCGGCGGCATCGTCTATTCGCGCTCGGTGCGGGTCGGCGGCGACAAGATGGACGACAGCATCATCGCCTATGTCCGCCGCCACCATAACCTGTTGATCGGCGAAGCGACCGCGGAGCGGATCAAGAAGCAGGTCGGTTCGGCCATGATCCCGCCCGACGGCGTCGGGCTCACGATAGAGATCAAGGGGCGCGACCTGCTGAACGGCGTGCCCAAGGAGATCACGATCTCCCAGAAGCAGATCGCCGAAAGTCTCGCCGAGCCGGTTGGGCAGATCGTCGAAGCGGTCAAGGTGGCGCTCGAAGCAACGCCGCCGGAACTCGCCGCCGACATTGTCGACAAGGGAATCGTGCTAACCGGCGGTGGCTCGCTTCTCGCCAATCTGGACCAGGTGCTGCGTGAGCGAACCGGATTGCCCGTGCTGATCGCCGACGAGCCCCTGAACTGCGTCGCTCTCGGTACCGGCAAGGCCCTTGAGCAGTACGCTTCGATGAAGAGCATCTTGACGACCGCATTCTAAGAGGACCGGCGCGCCGAATGCCGCAGCCGAAATTCAAGCGGGGAGCCTGGAAAGCGCCGGTCGAACTGCGCGCGCACAAGACCGGCTTGATTGCGTTCGGCGTCCTCGCGCTGCTCCTCCTGTTGCTTGGCCGTGCCGAAAATTCGCTCGTCGACCGCGTGCGGACCGAGACGGCCGACTTCGCGTCGGGCGTCATAGGCCAGGGGGCCGACGTTGCCGAGTGGGTCTCGCACGGCGTTGAAGCGGCTTCCAATGCCGTCTTCCTGTACGGCGAAAACGACCGCCTGCGGACGCAGAATGAAGAGCTCCTCGCATGGCGCGCTCGCGCCATGGAGTTGGAACGCCAGGTCCGCTCGTTCCAGTCCATCCTGCACATTTCCTACGCCCCGATCGAAGGCGTCGTGACCGCCAGCGTCATGGCCGAGACCGGCGGTCCGTTCTCGCGGGCGATCATCGTCAAGGCCGGCAACGACCAGGGTGTCAGGCCCGGGGACGCCGCACTCGACCGCTACGGCCTGGTGGGCCGTGTCGTGGCGGTCGGCCAGACCTCCGCGCGCGTCCTGCTGCTGACCGATACGACCAGCCATGTGCCCGTGGTCGTCGAACCCGGTGGCATCCGCGCCGTTCTTTCGGGAGACGCCAACGGCCCTCCGCAACTCCAGTTCCTGCCCCTGGAGGCCAAGCTGGTGGAGGGCACTGCGATCGTGACCTCGGGTGATGGCGGCGTCCTGCCGCCCGGCCTTCCGGTCGGTGTCGTGACGCTCACACCGAATGGGCCTGCCGCCCGGCTGTATGCGGACATCGCCCGCGTCGAGGTCGTCGCGCTCAAGCGCTACGAGTTCCTCAACGATGTCGACATGCCCCAGCTTCCGCCGGCGCAGATCGCCCCGGTCGTGATTCCCGAAGAACCGGCCGTCGCGGCCAATCCCGCCCCGCCCGCAGAGTAGCGCGATGGTCGTCTCGGTCTTTTCCCGACTCGTGAAGTGGATCGGTGGCCGCCTGCCGCTTGTGCTCGCACTCATCGCCGTGATCTTCGCCATCATCCCTTTCCGCCTGCCGGGCGGCCTGGAGATGACGCCGCTCTATCCGCTGATGGTCGTGTTCTTCTGGGGCAATCACCGCGGCGACCTCATGACCCCCGGCCCCATCTTCTTCACCGGGCTCCTCTACGACCTGCTTTCGGGGGCGCCGCCCGGCCTCTGGGCACTGGTGCTCCTGCTCTGCCACGGCCTCGCGCTCGTCCTGCGTGACACCTTCGGACGGGCGCTCCATTCGGCTTGGGCGGTTTTCGCGGTGACCTGCGCCGCAGCCTGCTTTTTGGTCTGGCTGCTGGGCTCGATCTACGACTGGGAGATCAAGAGCCCGATGGAGTTTATAGTAGCCGGCCTCGTGTCGATCGCGCTCTATCCGTTCTTCGGCGTGGCCTTTGCCTTCATCGAGCGGCGCGTCGTTGCGCCCATGCGGGCCTGACCGCGATGCAGGGCGAACGGGACGAGCCCGAACGGGCAGCGATGTTCACGCGGCGGGCGCTGCTGCTCGGCGCCGGCGCCACTGCGCTGCTGGGCGGCCTCGCGACGCGCATGTATCAACTCCAGATCCTCGATGCCGACAAATACGAGACGCTGGCCGAGGACAACCGGATCAACCTCCAGCTCCTGACGCCGCCGCGCGGCAAGATACTCGATCGCTTCGGCATCGAGCTGGCCGGCAACAGGCCGAACTACCGGGTCCTGATTATTCCCGATCAGACGGAGGGTGTCGACAAGGCGCTCGACCTCGTGGCCCGCTTTGTGGACATCACGCCCCGCCAGCGCGAGCAGGTGCTGCGCGATGCGAAGACGAAGCACGGGCTCTCGGCGGTTACGGTCGCCGAGAATCTGAATTGGAATGTCTTCGCCGAAATCAATCTGGCCTTGCCCGAGATGCCGGGCGTCGTTGCGGACGTCGGCCAGGTGCGGACCTATCCGTTCGGCAGCGAGCTCAGCCACGTCCTTGGCTATGTGGCAGCCGTCTCCGAGAGCGATCTCAAGAACCGCGATGACGGCGATCCGCTGCTGCGCACGCCCGATTTCCCGATAGGCAAGAATGGCGTGGAACGCGCCGTCGATCGCGACCTGCGCGGCAAGGGTGGCGTCCGCCAGATCGAGGTCAACGCCCACGGCCGCGTCATTCGCGAACTGGCGCGGCAGGAAGGTACGCCCGGCGCCAACATAGAGCTGACGCTCGACATGGACATCCAGCGCTTCGCGCAGGAGCGGCTGAAGGGCGAGAGCGCGAGCGTGGTCCTGATGGACGTGCGTAGCGGCGAAATCCTGACCTTCGTCTCCAGTCCCGGTTTCGACCCGAACGAGTTCATCACGGGCTTCAGCCAGACGCGCTGGGAGGAAATGAACGCCGACCCGCTCAAGCCGCTCCTGAACAAGGCGCTTGCCGGCGAATACGCGCCCGGCTCCACCTTCAAGCTGGTGACCGCCCTGGCCGGGCTCGAGGCAGGTGCGATCGATGCCGGCACCCATATCCGCTGCCCGGGCTATATGCGCCTCGGCAAGTTCACCTTTCACTGCCACCGGCGCGGGGGCCATGGTTCCGTCGACGTCGTCGGAGCCCTGAAGGCTTCGTGCAACGTCTTCTTCTACGAGGTCGGGCGGCGCATCGGCGTCGATGCCATCGCGGCGATGGCCAACCGGCTCGGCCTGGGCGAGAAGTTCGGCTTCGACGTTCCGGGTGAGCGGCGGGGCACGGTTCCCTCGACGGCGTGGAAGATGGAACGTTTCGGGGAGGACCTGCTTCCCGGCGATGCGCTCAACACGGCGATCGGGCAGGGCTACGTCACCGCGACCCCCCTTCAGCTCGCGACGATGGTCAGCCGCATTGCCAACGGCGGCGCCGCCATCACGCCGCATATCGTCCGGCGGGTCGGTACCGGCGGCGTGGCAAGCCCTCCGGCCGAACCGCTGGAGGTATCGCCCGCGTCGATCGCGCTGGTCCACGCCGGCATGGACGCCGTCGTGAACGCGGCGGGCGGTACGGCCGGCCGTTCGCGCCTGAAGGGGCCGGGCATGCGCATGGCCGGCAAGACGGGCACGGCCCAGGTGCGCGGCGCGAAGGCCGCCGGCGGAACGCTGCGTGGCAATGCCGTACCCTGGCACCTGCGCAACCATGCCCTCTTCGTGGCCTTTGCGCCCGTCGAAGCGCCCCGCTACGGCATTGCCGTCGTCGTGGAGCACGGGCAGGGCGGCAGCAAGGCCGCAGCACCTGTCGCCAAGGACATCATGGAGCGGGTGTTGGAACGCGACCCCGTGTCACGCCCGACAGGTGTGCCTTTCGTGTCGGCCGAACTGTCGCCGGCCTGAGCCATGGCCGTTCGCGCCCTTGCCCTCGACAAGCCGCAGCAGCCCGTCTGGGCCAAGCTGCTGGATCTCCACTGGCTGCTGCTGCTGGCGATCTGCGCCGTCGCGTCGATCGGTTTTGCGATGCTTTACTCTGTGGCCGGCGGTTCGTTCGATCCCTGGGCGTCTCGCCAGCTCATGCGCTTCGGCGTCGGCTTCGTCATCCTCCTCATCTTCGCGATGATCGATATCCGCGTATGGATGAGCCTCGCCTATCCATTCTACGCGGCGACCTTCGTCCTCCTCATCGTCGTCCAGTATTTCGGCCGTACCGGGAAGGGCGCCGAACGGTGGATCGATCTCGGGCTCATCCAGATTCAGCCCTCCGAGTTGATGAAGATCGCTCTCGTGCTCGCCCTGGCGCGCTTCTTCCATGGGCGAAGCCTTGAAGATGCGGTGAAGCTGAAGACGCTGGCGGTGCCGCTCGGCCTGATCGGGCTGCCCGTCGTGCTCGTTCTGATGCAGCCCAATCTCGGCACAGCGACGATCCTCTGTTTCATCGGTGCCTGCATGCTGTTCGCATCGGGCTTGCGCTGGCGCGTGATCATCGCCGGTCTCGTCGCCGTCGGCATCGCGCTGCCCGTCGGCTGGGAGTTCCTGCACGACTACCAGCGCCAGCGCGTCTATACCTTCCTCGACCCCGACAGCGACCCGCTCGGCACCGGCTACAACATCCTCCAGTCCAAGATCGCGATGGGCTCGGGCGGCCTGTTCGGTCGCGGCTTCCTGGGCGGCACACAGAGCCAGCTCGACTTCCTGCCCGAAAAGCACACCGACTTCATCCTGCCCATGCTGGGCGAGGAATTCGGCTTCGTCGGCGCCATCGTTCTGCTCGGGCTCTATGCCCTCATTCTGTTTCTCGGCCTCGGCATATCGCTCAGGGCGCGCAGCCATTTCGCCCGGCTGACGGCGCTCGGCCTGACCATGAACGTCCTCGCCTACATCCTCATCAACATGGCGATGGTGATGGGTGTGATTCCGGTCGTCGGCATCCCACTCCCGCTCGTCTCGTATGGCGGCACGGCCATGCTGACGGTGATGATGGGCTTCGGCATCCTGATGAGCGTCCACGTCCACAGGGCCATGGAAACGCCCCGTCACGGCGGCACGTTTTTCTAGCGTCACGATGCTGGACAGGCCCCGGCCCGTGCTCTATACGCCCGCGCTCCGGACGGGTGATTAGCTCAGTTGGTAGAGCAGCTGACTCTTAATCAGCGGGTCGCAGGTTCGAATCCTGCATCACCCACCACTTCCCCCGAATGTCGATGCAACCCTCAGGCCGGCACGGCGTTGTGTCGCAGGGCGGGGGCGGGGCATGTCGGCCGAACTGGTGCTAGCTTCCCTCATGCAATCCGCAAGGGAAGGGGCACTTCATGACGTTGGAAGGCATCATCATCGCGCTTCTCATCGGTGCGATCGCCGGTTGGCTGGCGGGCGTCATCGTCCAGGGCGCGGGGTTCGGCCTGCTCGGCAACATCGTCATCGGGATCATCGGCGCCTTCGTGGCAGCGTGGTTGCTGCCGAAGCTTGGTGTGAACATCGTCACCAACAACGCGATTCTCACGTCGATCATAAACGCGACGATCGGGTCGATCGTCGTACTGCTGGCGCTCTCGCTGGTCCGAAGGGCTTGAGGCATCCGGCGCTGGAGCTTCCGTGAACGGCTGTTCATCCGGCAATCGGCCGCTATAATCGCGCTGTTGGATCACCTCTGATGGGAGGGGAGACGGTGTTGGGACGCCGCTTCCACAATCGAACCCGAGGACCTGTTTCGGCCCCGCACGTCGTGTAGCGGGGCTGACCGGGCGCATTGCTGTCTCGTTGTCGGCCTCTTCCGGCGCCTTGCGCGCCCGCCTGATCCAACGAGTTTCCAATGTCCCTGATCGCTCTGAAGAATGTGTCCCTGGTCCGCGGCGCCCCGCTGTTCACCGGCCTGAACCTGTCGCTCGGCAAGGGTGACCGTCTCGGCCTCGTCGCAGCCAACGGGCGCGGCAAGTCTTCGCTCCTCCGCCTTCTGGCCGGCGCCGACGATCCGACGGCGGGCGAGGTGACGACGGCGCGCGGCCTTGTCGTGTCGCTCGCGCCGCAGGACCCGCCCGCCGAACTGCTGCCGATGACCCTGCACGCGGCGGTACGAAGCGCCCTCGGCGCAGAGGTTGCGGAGTCCGAGGGCTGGCGGGCCGACGTCGTACTGGACGACCTCGCCGTACCGGAGGAATTGCGCTTGCAGCCCGTCGAGGCGCTGTCGGGCGGGTGGCAGCGGGCGATGCTGCTGGCCCGCGCCGTCGTGACCGAGCCCGACCTGCTGCTCCTCGACGAACCCACGAACCATCTCGATATCGGCCGCATCGGCGTGCTCGAGCGTTTCCTGGCGGCGCTCCCCCGCGGCTGCGCCGTCGTCGCGGCGAGCCATGACCGCGCGTTTCTCGACGCCTTCAGCACGCGGACGCTTTTCCTGCGCCCCGAGAACAGTGCGGATTTCCCGCGACCCTACAGCGCCGCCAGCCTCGCTTTGGACGAGCGCGATGCCGCCGAGGGCCGCCGCTTCGAGAACGACATGCGCCGCGTGAAGGCGCTGCGGCGCCAGGCGGCCAAGCTCAAGAATATCGGCATCAACTCAGGCTCGGATCTGCTGGTCGTGAAGACCAGGCAGCTCTCCGAGCGTGCCGACAAGCTGGAGGAAGGCGCTCGTCCGGCGCATCAGGAGCGGTCGTCCGGTGCCATCCGGCTGGCCAGCAGCACGACGCACGCGAAGGCGCTGGTTTCGATCGACGACGCCACGATCGCCACGCCGGACGGGCGTGCCCTGTTTCGCACCGGCCGCCTTTGGATCGAGAATGGCGACCGCATCGCGCTGCTCGGGCCGAACGGCTCGGGCAAGACGCGCTTCATCGATCGCGTACGCACGGCGCTTGGCGGGCCCGATCCGCACATCCGCGGCGCCGCCAGCGTGAAGCTCGGCGTTTCGGATCAAGCGTTGTCGCAGCTCGACATCTGGCGGACGCCCTGGGAGGCGGTGACGCGCTCCGGCACAGGCGGCGACCAGCGGGCGCGCGCCCTCCTGGCGGGCGCGGGAATCGCCCTCGATATGCAGACGGCGCCCCTCGCGCGGCTGTCGGGCGGGCAGCGGGCGCGCTTGGCGATGCTTCTGTTGCGGCTGACGGAGCCCAATTTCTATTTGCTCGATGAGCCGACCAACCATCTCGACATCGAAGGGCAGGAAGTGCTGGAGGCCGAACTGATCGAGCAGGGCGCCGCCTGTCTGCTGGTCAGCCACGACCGCGCCTTCGTGCGTGCCGTAGCGACTCGTGTTTGGGTCATCGAAGGCAAGCGTCTGGTCGAGGTTAACGACGTCGGCCCCGTCTTCGATCGGCTGATGGCCCAGTAGGCCGCCGTCAGTCGGCCAGCAGGCCTTTCTTGAGCGCGCGGGACGCGGGCATCACTACGTCATCGTCGACCTGGCACAGGCCGTGGCGCTTGCCGCCATAGGCGGACCGGCCGAGCAGATCGCGGATGACGTTCAGGCGGGCGACCTTCTTGCCGTCCGCGCGGACGGCCGTCCAGCGCGCCTTCTCGTGGTCGCTGCGGCGGAACATCTCGTCCCGTGCCTTGGTGTAGTCGTCCCATTTCGCGATCGCCTTGGCGTCGATCGGAGAAACCTTCCACTGTTTCAGCGGGTCCTTGCGCCTGTCGGCAAGCCGCTCCTTCTGCTCGTCGCGGGTGATGTCGAGGTAATATTTGAAGAGCTGGATGCCGGACTTCACCAGCATCGACTCGAATTCTTCGACATCGGCGAAGAAGCGCTCGACGTCCGCCGCGGTACAAAAGCCCATGACCCGCTCGACGCCGGCGCGATTATACCAGGAGCGGTTGAACAGGACGAACTCGCCGGCGGCAGGCAGGTGATTCACGAAGCGCTGGAAGTACCATTGGGTCACTTCCCGGTCGGAGGGCTTCGGCAGGGCGACGACGCGGGTCTCGCGCGGGCTGAGATTTTCCACGATGCGTTTGATCGTGCCATCCTTGCCGGCGCCATCGCGCCCTTCCATCACGACCAGGACCTTCTCGCCATTCGCGATGATGTCGCGCTGGAACTTCACCAGCTCCACCTGCAATTCGTAGAGTTGCTTCTCGTAATCCTCATCGGAGAGCTTCTCGGTCGCGCGACCGGCATGGTGCTTCTTGGACATGATGTTGCGCCTCGCGGAGCTTGTTTGGTGCATTGAACCGGAGTTGGCGGAAACCGCAATCGGCGTGGGCAGCGGCGTTGGCGAAGGGCCGGACAACGCCTATTCTTCCGCCAACCCTGATAGGAGGCCCGCATGGCCGACCTTTTTGAGAATCCGATGGGCACGGATGGCTTCGAGTTCGTCGAATACACCGCCCCCGACACCGCCGAACTGGGCCGGCTGTTTGAGCAGATGGGATTTCGCGCCGTCGGCAAGCACCGGTCCAAGGACGTCACGCTCTACCGCCAGGGCGAGGTGAACTTCATCGTCAATGCCGAGCCGGGCAGCCACGGCAAGCTGTTCGCCGCCAGGCACGGCCCTTCCGCCTGCGCGATGGCATTTCGGGTGCGTGATGCAGGCAAGGCCTTCAAGCGCGCCCTGGAGCTGGGCGCCGAGCCGCACGCCGGCGACGTCGGGCCGATGGAGCTCAACATCCCCGCCATCAAGGGTATCGGCGGCAGCGTCATCTATCTGGTCGACCGCTATGGCGACCACTCGATCTACGATGTCGACTTCGTCCCCACCGACCCGGCGCGCGGCTTCGATCACGCCGGCGCCGGGCTGACCGACATCGATCACGTCACCCACAATGTCTATCGCGGCAATATGGACAAATGGGCCGGCTTCTATGAGCGGCTCTTCAACTTCCGCGAAATCCGCTACTTCGACATCGAAGGCAAGCTGACCGGCCTGAAGAGCCGCGCGATGACGAGCCCGGACGGCAAGATCCGCATCCCGATCAACGAGAGCTCCGACGACAAGTCCCAGATCGCCGAATATCTCGACGCCTACAAGGGCGAGGGCATCCAGCATATCGCCCTCGGCACGCGCGACATCTATGAGTCGGTGGAAAAGCTCGCGGCCAGCAAGGTGGCGTTCCAGGACACCAACGACACCTATTTCGACATGATCGACGAGCGCTTGCCGGGGCACGGCGAAAACGTGCAGCGCCTGCGCGGAGACCGTATCCTGATCGACGGCGGCCCGGACCAGGGGCTGCTGCTCCAGATCTTCACCCAGAACGCGATCGGCCCGATCTTCTTCGAGCTGATCCAGCGCAAAGGCAATCAGGGCTTCGGCGAAGGCAATTTCAAGGCACTGTTCGAATCGATCGAGCAGGACCAGATCCGCCGCGGCGTTCTCGGGTCGCCGGCCGAGGCATGAGCACGCTCGTCCACTATACCTACGCGAATTCCTCCGCGGCCTATAGGACGCGCATCGCGCTCAATCTGAAGGGCGTCAAGGCGGAGGAGCATTATGTGCATCTGCTGCGCGAGGGCGGGCAGCAGCATGCCGCCGCCTATGCGCAGCTCAATCCGCAGGAGATCGTCCCGACCCTGATCGACGACGGCCGCCCCATAGGCCAGTCGCTGGCGATCATCGAGTATCTGGAAGAGCGCTTCCCCGCGCCGCCCTTGCTGCCGAAGGACCCCTATGAGCGCGCGCGGGTGCGCCAGGTCGCCCTTGCCGTCGTGGCCGATATCCATCCGCTCAACAATCTGCGCGTCAGGCAGTATCTCGCCAAGGAGCTTCTGCTCGACGAAACGCAGGCCTCCGCCTGGTACAGGCACTGGATCGATGAAGGCTTCGAAGCGATCGAAAGGCTGCTCAGCGAAGAGGGGCCATATGCCTTTGGTCCCACGCCCACGCTGGCCGATGTCGTTCTGGTGCCCCAGGTCGCCAACGCGCGCCGCTTCAACATCCCGCTCGCTGCCTATCCGCGCATCCTGCGGGCCGACGCCGCAGCCCGGGCGTTGAAGCCTTTCGCCGACGCGGCACCCGAAAATCAGCCGGACTTCGGCAAATAGCGCCCCCTCAAGCCGCAGGTTCCGGCGAGGGAACGGGGGCCGCCGCAAGCGGGTCAGGCGAGGAAGCCGCGCCCGCCGGTTCTTGTCCGCGCGGCAGATAGAGCCGGATCGCTGCCACGAACAGGAACTGGACCAGGATAGCCGCGACACAGGCCCAGCCGCCTGCGACCGCCGCACCCGCGCCCACAGCCGCGACGCCGAGATAGAGCGTGAGGCTCTGCCAACCGCCCATGCGACCGGCAAGCAGATGGTGGAGATGTTGCCGGTCCGGTTCGAAGGGTGAACGGCGATGCAGCCGGCGCTCGATCATCAGCCACACGCAGTCGGTGACGGGCACCGCGAGCGCACAGACGATCTGGCCATGGTCGATGTCGCCGCCGCCCACCCCGATCAGCATCAGCCCCAGGATGAACGCGCCGAGGCCATAGGCGCCCATGTCGCCCAGGAAGACGAGCGAAAGCAGGTTGAACGCAAGGGCGACCGCTAGGGCGCCTGCGACAATCACGGCGGTGCTTGCGTAGGCGGGGTCCAGCGTCACGCCGAGAAAGCCGAGCCACAGCAGCATCAGACCGCAGCACAGGCCGTTCTGGCCGTCCGCCATGTTGATCGCATTCAGAGCCCCGCAGGCGCCGATGATCGCGAGGAAGGCGACCGCACCGGGGCTCAGGACGATGGCGACCCCTCCGAAGGTGAAGGCGGGCGGCATCAATCCGGGTGACATCAGGACGAGGGCGCCGAACAGGGCCAGCGACAGCAGCAGGCGCCGGGACGGCTTGATCTGGATACGGTCGTCCGCGTAGCCGATCAGGAAGAAGCCGAAATGGACGCTGTAGAGGATGGCAACGGTGTCATCGTTGGCGCCCCGCGACACGGCTTCCACGCATGCGAGGGCCACGGCCGGAAAGGCCGCGAGACCGGCCACCATGGGTACGGCGCTGGTGTGGCGTTTGCGCTTGTCCGGCAGGTCCAGAAGCTGCATCCCGCGCGCGATCGGCGTACGGAACAGGCACACGAACAGGGCGCAGACGATGGAAATCGCCGTGAGAACAATCAGCGAACTCGATGACACTGGCCCCGGCTCCGAGAATGATGCGGCGAGCTCCCGCGCTGGCGACGCCCCGCCATCCCATCCGGGGCAGGGGGCGTCGGCGGCCATTTCTCCTTCGAAAAAGGGTCGCGTCAACGCCGCAATTGGGGGACATTAAAAGGAATTGAGACGACTTGGAGGGCGGGTTCTGTTAGCCCGAAGCCGACTTGGGGCTCCTGCATTCTCGATGTCTGAAACACGCGTACCAGTCGCCGCCCATCAGACGGTCACCGCCTCCGCGGCGCTCTACGGTACCACGACTGAAGAAGTGGCGCGGTTTGTCGAGACGCTGCTGGCAGCCCGCAGCGTGCGGGAAATCTATCTGATCGACAATTCGCGGGGCGAGCATCGTGCCGACCGCTTCGCCGGTCCCCGCGTTCACTATATCAGGCCGGGACGCAACATCGGCTACGGCCGCGGGCACAATGTCGCCCTCGACAAAAGTATCCTGGTTTCGAAATACCATCTGGTCGCCAATCTCGACACCTATTTCGAGAGCGCCGGAGTCGACGCGCTGGCCGAGTATATGGACACGCACCCGACCGTGGGCGCGGTTACGCCGCGAATCATCAATCAGGACGGTTCGCTCCAGAAGCTGCCCCGATTGCTGCCGCGGCCGCTGGACGTCATAGGCCGGCGCTTCTTCCCCAAAGCCGCCTGGGCGCAGGAGCGCTCCAGGCAGTACGAAATGTCGACCTGCAATTTCGACGAGGAAATGGACGTCGCGTTCCTCTCGGGCAGCTTCATGTTCCTGCGTTGCGATGCCCTGAAGGATGTCGGCATCTTCGACCGGCGCTATTTCCTGTATGGCGAAGACCTCGATCTGTCGCGCCGGCTCGCGGCGCGCTATCGCACCGTGTACCTCCCGCATGTGGCGGTAACCCATGACTGGAAGCGCTCGAACCATACCACGACGGTCGGCACGCTTCGCGCAGTGCGCGCCATGACCACCTATTTCAACAAATGGGGCTGGTCGCGCGATATCGAACGCGATGCGATCAACAAGCGGATACTGGCGGCGGCGAGTCGCTCGCAGTCATTCGCAGGGGCGCGATCCAGGACCAAGTAAGCGCCCGCGCGATCGTCCTGACGGATGCCTTGCGCCGCTTCTGAACGCCGCGCCGCGCCGCCCTCATGGCACCGAGTTTGCCAAGCGACGCGCCTACACCGCGCACCGCCGCGAGGCCGTTGCCCTTGATCGCGTGATGGAGGCAGAGCAATCCCAGCGCCGCCAGGTGAAACGGCAACAGCGGTCCCAGCAGCGCTGCCGGCATGTTCTTCCCAAACACCAGCACCGTATTGCGCATGCCGTGGAACGTCGCGAAGGCCGAGGGTGAACTCGCGCCGCCGACGTGACTTACACGCGCCGCGGCAAGCTGGATGCAGTGCTGTCCGGCCAGGCGCAGGCGGAAGCCGATATCGACGTCCTCCATGTGGTTGAACAGCGCCTCGTCGAAACCGCCTACCGCCTCGAAGAGATCGCGGCGATAGAAGGCGGCCGCGGCACAGGGCGAGAAGGTCTCGGTGTCGGCGAGCTTGGGCGGCAGCGGATCCTTTCGTCCGGCGCGCCAGGCGAAGCCGAAGGCATGATACCGGTCGCCGCGGCCGTCGACCCTGCTGTTGCTTCCGTCCTGCATCTGCAACGACCCGAACATTCCGCACTGCGGATACCTGCGGGTCGCCTCGACGAAACGCTCCAGCCAGTCCGGCGCGGCGAAGGCGTCAGGGTTGAGCGCGGCGATCCATGTCGCACCCGCCGGCGCGTGGGCGACGCCGCGGTTGTTGCCCGCGGCAAAGCCGAGATTGGCGCCGGGTTCGATCAACTGCGCCGGCGCACCGGCGAGGGCCAGGGCCGCACCTGCGCTGGGCGTCCCGCCATTCTCCACCAGCACCACCGAGAAGTTGCGGTAGGTCTGCCCACCCAGCGCGGCGAGGCAGCGGGCGATGGTCGGGTCGCTGTTATAGGTGACGATGACGACGCAGATCTCGGGGCCGTCGGTCACGCACGGTCTTCCAGCGCTTCGACGGCCTGGCGCAGATATGTCATCACCGCCTTCTTGTCGGGCATCGCGGCGAGGCGTTCGAACGGAATGACGTCGCCGATCGAGACGGGCAGGCGCGTCCCGATCCGCCGGTGCACCTCACGGAAGATCAGTGCGAGCCGTAGCGTCATGCTGAACTGGCTGACGATCTGAAACAGGCGGCTGTTCTGTCCGTGGAAGAAGATCGGCAGCACCGGCGCCTTGCCCTGGAGGATCAGCCGCGCGGTCAGCGGCTTCCATTCCGCATCGATGGCGCGCCGCGCGAAGGCGCTCGGCGTCGTCGCCACACCGCCCGAAGGGAAGATCACCAGCGCGCCCCCGCCGGCGAGATAGCGCCGCGCCTCGGCGCGCGTCTTGATGTTCGTGTCGAGCGCGTCCTGCGTTTCGGTGAAATCCACCGGCAGCAGCCACTCATAGATTTCAGGCACCCGGTAGAGCGCGCTGTTGGTCAGGATGCGGAAGTCCCGCCGCAGCTTCAGCATCATGTGGCAGATCGCGATGCCGTCGAGCACGCCGAAAGGATGGTTCGCGACGATCACCAGCGGCCCGGTCCGCGGCGCCGCCATCAGCTTCGCCTCGTCATAGGATAGGTCGAGCCGCAGCTTCTTCACGCCCGCCGCGAAGAAATCGTCGGCGCTCGGGGCACCCGCCTGCTCCTGCTGGAACTCGAGGTAGAGACGCTTCAGATGCGGTTGCCCGGTCGCCCGTTCGATCGCACGTATGACGATGCGCCGCGCCGCCGAATCGGTTGGGGCTGCGTAGGTGAAGGTTTCGAGCTTGGCCGTGTCAGCCATGCATCCGGTATCGCGCGAAGCCGGGCAGCCTGCAAGGAACCGGCAGCGGCCTAGCTTCTGCCGCGATCTCGGGAGAACATGGGCGGACTGTGGGGGATGGGATGACGCTGACAGGCAAGCGCATAGTCGTAACCGGTGCGACCGACGGTATCGGGCTTCAGGCGGCGATCGAGCTGGCCCGCCTGGGCGCGCGGCTGCATCTCGTCGGCCGCAACCCGGAGAAGCTTTCCGCGGCAGCCGACAAGGTCGCCGCGGCGTCGGGAGGCGCACCGCCCGTCACCTATCTTGCCGATCTGTCCTCGCAAGTCGCCGTCCGCAGCCTGGCGGCGGAGATTGCTGCGCAAGCGCCGGAACTCGACGTGCTCCTGAACAATGCCGGCGGAATATTCCTTGAACGGCAGGTGTCGGCCGACGGCATCGAGATGACCTTCGCGCTCGACCACCTGAACTACTTCCTGCTCACCCATCTCCTGCTGGACCGTCTGAAAGCCGCGCCGCGCGGGCGCATCGTCAACGTCGCTTCGGCCGCCCATCGCGGGTCACGGCTCGACTTCGACGACCTCCAGGGCGAGCGGCGCTATTCCGCCTGGGGTGCTTACGGCAAGGCGAAGCTCGCCAACATCATGTTCACCTATGCGCTCGCCCGGCGCCTCGAGGGCAGCACGGTCACGGCGAACTGCCTTCATCCGGGCTTCGTCGCCTCCAATTTCGGCGGCGACGCCCGCGGCCTCATGGGCATCGCCTTCAGCCTTGCGAAGCGGGTCGGGGCGTTGCGCGTGACCGACGGCGCGAAGACGCCCGTCTATCTCTGCGGGTCGGCGGAGGTCGAAGGCGTCTCCGGCAAATATTTCGACCGCTGCAAGGCGGTCTCCTCCTCCGCGGCGTCGATGGACAAGGCCGCCCAGGAGCGCCTCTGGGGCGTCAGCGAGCGGCTGACGGGGATCAGCCCGTGAAGCTTCCCATCGACCCGGACAGCATCAAGGGCTTCCTCGACCCGGAAGAGGGCGCCGCGCTCTTCCGTTGGGCTCAGGATGCCGTCGCATGGGGGCCATGCCTCGAAGTCGGCTCCTATTGCGGGAAATCGGCACTCTATATCGGCTCGGCGTGCAAGGCGCGGGGCGGCGTGCTCTTCACCGTCGACCATCATCGCGGCTCCGAGGAGATGCAGCCGGGCTGGGAACATCACGACCCGGAAACCTGGAACGCCGAACTCGGCGCGATGGAGACGCTGCCCTTTCTGCGCCGGACCCTCCGCCGCGCCCAGCTCGAGGAATGCGTCATCCCCATCGTGGGCCGATCGGCGACGGTCGCGCGGCATTGGCATACGCCGCTGGCGCTTGTCTTCATCGACGGGGGCCATGCGATGGAGCAGGCGCTCGCCGATTATCGCGGGTGGTCGCGGCATGTGATGCCCGGCGGCTTTCTCGCGATCCATGACGTCTTCCCGAACGAGGAAGACGGCGGTCGTCCGCCCTTCGAGATTTACAAGGCGGCCATCGCCAGCCGGCAATTCCGCGAGCTAGAGCAGGTGAAGTCGCTCCGTCTGCTCGTCCGCCTCGCCGGTTGAGGTGCCGGTGAAGAGGCCCGACGCCGGCGACAGGCGATAGATGGCGTCGGCCGCGAGGATTGCGGCGCCCGCCGTCCATGCCGGCTTCTCGACCGGCCACGGCACGTTCTCGGCAAACTGGAAGCCCATCCAGTATCCGTGCGTGTCGTCGCGCCACTGGTCCTGGAGGTGGAACATGCTGCGCGCCTGTTCCAGGTCGCCCAGCGCGGCGAGCGTGATGGCCAGTTCGCACCCCTCCGCGATCGTCACCCAGGGCTCGCCCAGCACGCAGCGGCAGCCGCGACCATCGACGACGAATTCGGCCCACCGGCTTGCGATACGGGCATGCGCCGCCGGGCCGCGCACGGCGCCTGCAAGGACCGGATAATACCAGTCCATCGAGAAATTCGCCTTGCTCGGCCATGTGCGATCGAAGCGCTCGGGGGTGTGCCGGATCGCCTGGCCCAGCCGTTCGTGGGCGCGCAGCCATTTCGCCGCGTCATGGCCGAAAACGCGCGCCGCGCGGATGGCGCATTCGAGACTCTTGTAGATCGAGGCGTTGCCGGTCAGCAGCGCGTCGTCCGGCTGCGCCTCGGGGCCGGGCGCCGCCCAGCGGATTTCGCCATGCTCCGATTGCAGCGTGAGGACGAAGTCGATCGCCGCCTTCACCATCGGCCAGTAACGGGCGAGCACACTCCGGTCGCGGGTTACGAGATAAAGATGCCAGACGCCGGTGGCCGGGTAGGCGCAGAAATTGGTGTCCTTCTTGCGCGGTTCGTCGCCCGTTCCTTCATAGCGACCCGTCTCGAGGTTGACCGCGCTCCCGTAATGCGCCCACCAGCTCCCGTCCGGCTCCTGCGTCGCCGCAAGATGGTCGTAGGCGCGGCGCGCTTCGGCGATCCGTCCGAGGGTCGCGAGGCCCATCGCCGATTCGGTGTGATTCCACGGATCCCAGACGCCGGCATCGAACCACGGTATCGCGCCGCTGGGCTTTTGCAGGTCGAGGATGCGCTTGAGCGCGCCGTCGAAGAATCCGGCCGGAAGCGTCATGCCGGGCCCTTGCGGAAATAGAGTACGACGCTCTTGCCCATCAGCGGATCGGCGACCTTCTCGAGCATCCGCGTCAGCAACGGCCGCTTCAGGATGTCCCACTCCAGGAAGCGGCGATAGGCGCCGACCATGCGGCTTGTCTCGCGCTTGTCCCACAGCGCGCATTGCAGCCACCAATAGGGCGAATGCAGGCCATGCGCCCAGTGGCGCCGGAAGAAGCGGAAGCCGGCTGCGCTGACGTCGCGCTTGAGCCCGCCTGTCCGGAAGATGCGCACATGGCCGCCGGGATTGGTGTGATAGCGCTCCTCGAGCCGCCAGCACACCCACTCCGGAAAGGCGCGCGGCACGCTGACGCCCAGCATTCCGTCGGGCTTCAGGATGCGCGCGATCTCGGACAGCGCCTTCCGGTGGTCGGGTATGTGCTCCAGGACCTCGCTGCAAATCACGCGGTCGAACGAGGCATCGGCGAAGGGCAGCGTCAGCGCATCGGCAACCGCGAGGCTGAACGCCCGCCTGCTGCCCGGCTCGATGTCCGGCGCCGCTTCGAAACCCTTCCGCGTCCGGACGACGTCGTCGAAGCCGAGGTCCACGCCGACGACATGGCCGACGGAATGATAATAGGCCTGGTGCACATGGCGTCCGGCCCCGCAGCCGAGATCCAGCGCCCGCATGCCGTCCCTGAGCTCGAGGATGTCGAGATCAATCGTTTGCACGCGCCATACCGTAATGCGTGGCGATGGCTTCCTTGTAGACGTTCACGGCATCGCGCGCCGCCCGGCTCCACAGGAAATTGTCCTGGATGCGGCGATAGCCGGCGGCGCCGAGCCGGGCGCGCCGGTCGGGATTGTCGAGCAGGTCGCCGATCGCCCGGGCCAGCGCCATGTGGTCCTTCGTCGGGACGATGATCCCGGCGTCGCCCACCACCTCGGGCAGCGACCCGCCGTCCGTCGACACGACCGGAACGCCGCAGGCCATCGCTTCGCCGGCGGGGAAGCCGAAGCCTTCGTAGACCGAGGGCGACACCGCGATCGTGGCTTCCGCATAGTAGCGCCGCATCTCGTCGATGGTCAGGCCGGAGACGAACTTCACCCGGTCGCGCAAGCCCAGTTCGTCGAGCTCGCGGGACGTGTTGCCCTCGCGCAGCTTCGAGACGACGAGCAGCTCGAGGTCCGGCCGCGTCTTCACCAGCTCGGCATAGGCACGGATGAGATAGATCAGTCCCTTCAGCGCGACGTCCGCGCTCGCGACCGCCATGATGCGGTTCGAAAGACGCGGCACGCTCGGCTCGGGGCGGAAGTCGGTCGCGTTGATGCCGTGCAGGACGACGCGCATATGCTTGGGATCGACGCCGAATTCCCGCACCACGTCGCGCTTGGTCGATTCCGAAACGACGATCACCGGATCGAGCCGACGCGCCACCTTCTTCTGCATGTTCACGAAGGAGTGCCAGCGGCGAATCAGCAGCTTCAGCTTCAGCGACTTTGCGTGGGCGATCGCGATGTCGCGGTCTCGAGTGATCGGATGATGGATCGTGCCGGCGACCGGCAGGCCGAGCGCGCGCACCTTGAGCAGGCCCCAGCAGAGCGTCTGGTTGTCGTGCACCACGTCATAGTGGTGGGCGCGACCCCGCATGTGGCGATGGAGGCGCTCGCCGAAGCTCTTCAGCTCGCCGAAGCCGCCGGAGATATGCGTGATGTATTCCTGGATGTCGGTCCAGCCCTTCGGCGCACCCGCCGGGTAGCTCGGAATGCCCATCCAGTTCTTGGGCTTCGCGTAGAGATCGAGCGATTCCAACTTCGTCATCTTCACGCGCGGGTCGAGCCTGGGGTAGGGCGGCCCCGAAATCACCTCGACGTCATGCCCGAGCTCCAGGATCGCGCGCGACATGTAGTCCATGTAGATGCCCTGGCCGCCGGTATGTGGGTCGGAGCGATAGCTCGGCAGCAGGATCTTCAGCGGCTCGTCGCCGCGCAGCACGGCTTCGCGGCGGCGCGCGGCAGCCTTGGGATCGGCCACCGGCGCGGCGTGCGCTTCGAAGGCGGAGGCGGTCGCGAGAGAGTTCAAGGGTGGCCTTTACGAACGCGGAAGGCGAAGGCGCGAGGAGTGCCAGATGCCCTGCACAGCCGCAAGCTGACGAAGCGTCAGCGCCGCCGCTTCACGGTCTTTACCTGTGCGTGCCGGTAACAGTCCGTCATGTGATCGTTGACGAGGCCGCAGGCCTGCATCCAGGCATAGACGATCGTCGGCCCGCAGAAGGTGAAGCCGCGCTTCTTGAGTTCCTTCGACAGCGCTTCGCTGGCCGAGGTCGCGGCCGGCACCTGCTTTATGGACGTGAAGCCGTTGTGCTGCGGCTTGCCGTCGACGAAAGACCAGCACAGCCGCGCGAAGGATCCGCTCTCCTCGGCCTCCATGACGAGATAGGCGCGGGCATTCTTGATGGCCCCCTCGATCTTGCCGCGATGACGGACGATGCCTTCATCGGACAACAGCCGCTTGATGTCCTTCTCGCCGTACGCCGCGACCTTTTCCGGCTCGAAGCCGTGAAAGGCGGCGCGAAAGGCGGCCCGCTTGCGAAGGATGGTGATCCACGAAAGTCCGGCCTGAAAGCCGTCGAGGATCAGCTTCTCCCAGAGCGCGCGCCCGTCATACTCGGGTACGCCCCATTCTTCGTCGTGATAGGCGAGGTAGAGCGGATCGGTCCCCGGCCAGGTACAGCCGCCGCGATCGCCGATCTTCAGTGTGCGAGGCATGCTTCGATCTTGTTGCCGTCGGGGTCGCGCACGAAGGCGCCGTAATAATGCGGGCCGTAGTCCGGGCGCGGGCCGGGGCCGCCGTCGTCGACGCCGCCGTGGGCCAGCGCCGCGGCGTGAAAGGCATCCACCTGCTCCATGGATTCGGCATCGAACCCGATATGGACCCCGTTGCCGACGCTTGCCGGCTCGCGGTCATGGGGCAACTGGATCCAGAAGAGGGGATGCCCGTCGGTCCCGTAACCGACGGCGTAGGGCGAGAAATCCATGACGCGCTTCAGGCCAAGCGTCGTCATCACCGGATCGTAGAAGGCGAGCGCCTTTTCCATGTCCCGGGTCCCCAGCGAAACGTGATGCAATCCGGCCGCCATGCGCTCCTCCCAGAAGCTTACGTGAGTGTAGGAACAAAGAAGGAACTTTCAAGCCCTTCGTGTGCGAGCCGCCGGATGCAGGTTTTGTAACAAGCTCCAAAAATCAGTGACACCGTGCGGTCCACGCGGCATTCTTGCCGCACAGGAACAAAGAGGGCCGGTTGACGGCCGCACACAGGGACCACACGCCATGGGACTGAAGACGAGAGAGCAATATATCGAAAGCCTGCGCGACGGCCGCGTCACCTACTGGGACGGTGAGCGGATCGACGACATCACCACGCATCCGCGGTTCCGCGTGCCGATCGAGGTCGCGGCGCAGGACTACGTGAACGCCCGCGGCGCCCGCAGCAAGATCCACAGCTACACGACGGACGAGGGCGTCGCGGCGCACCGGGTGTTCCAGATTCCGCGCACCGAAGAGGATCTCGATGCGCGCGTGGAACTGATGCACGAGATGTCGATCGTCGGCGGCGTCACCGGCGTGATGATGGCGCTGATGAGCGTCAAGGATGCGGTCGCCGAGGTGAACCCGAAATACGCCGAGAATATCGAGCGCCTCTACAGATATGTCCGCGACAACGACCTGCGCGCCGCGGAGGTCATCACCGACCCGAAGGGCGATCGCTCGAAGCGCGCGCATGAGCAGGAAGATCCCGACCTCTATGTCCGCATCGTCAAGCGTACCGACGAAGGCATCGTGGTGCGCGGCGCGAAGCTGCACATCACGGCGGCGAGCCTCGTGCACGAACTCGTCGTCATGCCGACCAAGGGCATGCGGCAGGACGAGACCGACTACGCCGTGTCCTTCTCCGTGCCGGTCAACGCGCCGGGCGTGAAGATCATCAACCGCTCCTTCGCGCCGGCCGAGCTCAACGCGTTCGACTATCCCTCCAGCGCGCATCACTCGATGCCGGAAGGCTTCGTGATCTTCGACGACGTCTTCGTACCGTGGGACCGCGTCTTCCTGGCCGGTGAGGTCCGCCTCGCCTCGGTGCTGGCGCAGTCTCTGGGCCTCTGGGAACGCACCGGCGGGCTCGTCGGATCGGTGGCGTCCTCCAAGCTTTTCGTCGGCCTCGCCGCGCTGGTCTCCGAGTTCCAGGGCAAGGAGCGCGACGCGCATGTGCAGAGCATGCTCGCCGAACTCATCTGCTATCACGAGATGCTGAAGATGGGGCTCGACTACGCGCTCCGTCACCCTGAGCGCTCGCCGAGCGGGATGATCTATCCCAACATCCTCGCGGTGAATTCGGCGAAGTATTATTACGCCGTGAACTACCACAACGCGGTGCGCAATCTTCAGGATCTCGCGGGCGGTCTCGTCGTCACGCTTCCGGAGGAGAAGGACCTGCGCAATCCGGAAACCGGCAAATACATCCGCAAATATCTCTCGACCAAACCCAACGTCGACGTCGAGACGCGCATGCGCGTCTACAACTTCATCCGCGACTACACGGCCGATGCCTATGGCGGCTGGCATCTGGTGGTGGCGCTCCAGGCCGGCGGCGGCCTTGCGGCGCAACGCCTGATGATGAACCGCACCTTCGACATGGCCAGCGCCCGGAAGATGGCGCTCGCCGCTGCCGGCGCGATCCCGCGCCACGCCGACGAGCAAAAGCACGCGGCGGAGTAGGGGCGCCTAGGACGGGACGGCGACCGGCAGCGCATAGGCCGCCGGTCGCAGCCTGGCCGGCCGGCCGCCGGCGGTCAGCACCGCGCCGGGGGCGAGGCGATCGACGCGGATCGTCGCGATCGCCCGCCCCGCCATGCCGCCCGCCAGTTCGCCCACCTGCACGCCGTCCTGGTCCACCAGCGGCGTTCCGGCCGGCGCGGGGGCGCCCTCGAGGTCGACCGGCAGCATGCGCTTGCGCGGCGCCGCCTTGTGCTTCATCCGCGCCGTCACCTCCTGCCCGACGAAGCAGCCCTTGCGGAAGTCGACGGCGTTCAGCTCTTCGCCGTTCGCGTCGAGCAGGAACTGGCCGATGACGTCGGCGGTGTCGGGGACGCCGAGGGCGAGCCGGCGAAGGTCATAGGCGCTCCGATCGGCGAGGCCGGCCCCCGGCATCTCGGCCGCCGGGGCGATCGCGCGCCGGCCGAGTGCTGCGAGGCGCGGATCGGGATAGCTGAGCAGCCGGGTGTCCGGGCCCGACAGTCCGTCATCGCCCCAGCCGGCCAGCACGATGTGGCTGCCGCGCAGGTCGGTGAGTTCGACGGCGGCGCGCAGCTTGTACATCGCCAGCCGCTTCATCAGCCCGTCGGCGTAGGACGCCGCGACATCGACCAGGAAGCGGTCCTGCGCACGGTCGCGGACGATAAGGAAGTCCACCAGGACCTTGCCCTGCGGCGTGAGGAGCGCCGCGTAGGCGGCATCGCCGGCGGCCAGCCGGGTCACATCGTTGGTGACGAGGTTCTGGAGGAACGACGTCGCGTCCGGGCCGCTGACGGCAAGGACGGCACGGTCTTCCAGGCGGGCAATGGGCATGGCTGCAAATTGGGCTGCGCCGCCTTGAGTCTCAAGGCCCCGGGCCTATAAGCGCCGCATGACCTTCGATCTGGTGATCAGCGGCGGACAGGTGATGACGCCGGGCGGCCTCGTCTCGGCCGATGTCGGCGTCCGCGACGGGCGCATCGCCGCGATCGGCGCCATTCCCGCCCGCCTCGCCGGCACGCACTACGACGCGACCGGCCTCCACGTCCTGCCCGGCGTCATCGACGCGCATGTCCATTTCCGCGAACCCGGCCTGACGCACAAGGAAGATTTCGAGACCGGTTCGCGTGCTGCCGTCCTCGGCGGCGTCACGGCCGTCTTCGAGATGCCGAACTCGGACCCGCCGACGACGAACGGGGAGCGCCTGCTCGACAAGCTCGGCCGCGCCAAGGGCCGAATGGCCTGCGACTACGCCTTCTACATCGGCGCCTCGTCGGAGAATGCGGGTACGCTGGAGACGCTGGAGCGCCTGCCGGGCTGCGCCGGCGTCAAGGTCTTCATGGGCGCCTCCACCGGCTCGCTGCTGCTGGCGGACGAGGAGGGCCTGATGCGTGCTTTGCGCAGCGGCCGCCGCCGCATGTCGTTCCACGCCGAGGACGAGGACCGCCTGCAACTGCGCAAGGCCCTTGCCCTCCAGGGCCGCCCCGACACGCATCCCGTCTGGCGCGACGCCGAATGCGCCCGCCTCGCCGGCGAACGCCTGATGCGCCTCGCCCGCGCCGCCCGACGCCGCGTCCATGTGCTGCATGCGACGACGGCGCAGGAGATGGAGATCTACGCCGCGCATCGCGACATCGCGACCGTCGAAACCACCGTCAACCACCTCACGATGGTCGCGCCCGATTGCTATCAGCAGCTTGGCGTCTACGCGCAGATGAACCCGCCCATCCGCGAGCCGCAGCACCGCGCCGCACTTTGGCAGGCGGTGCAGCAGGGCCTTATCGACTGCATCGGCTCCGACCACGCCCCCCACACCCGCGCCGAGAAGGACGGCGCCTATCCCGCGACGCCTTCCGGCATGCCCGGCGTGCAGACGCTGGTCCCGGTGATGCTCACCCACGTCGCCGCCGGCCGCCTTACGCTGGAGCGCTTCAGCGACCTCACCTCGGCGGGACCGGCGCGCATCTACGGCGTCGCCGGCAAGGGCCGCATCGCCCTCGGCTACGACGCCGACTTCACGGTCGTCGACCTCGCCGCGAAGCGCACCATCGCCCATGTCGACATGGCCTCGCGCTGCGGCTGGACCCAGTTCGACGGCCTCGAAGCCATCGGCTGGCCGGTCGCCACCATCGTCCGCGGCACCTTCGCCATGCGCGACGGCGAAGCGACCGCCCAGCCCGCCGGCGAACCCGTCCGCTTCAGCGAAGCGCTCTAGCAACCGCCGCGCGACTCGCCCGCTCCACCGGCGGCGCGTCGGGGTCGGGCTTCGACAGGTCGAACGGATGCACCGGCTGGAGCGGCGGTTGCGCGAGGAAACGCGCTTCGGTGCCGCGATGCTTCTGCGCCGCATGCACCAGGAAGGGATGGCAGAGATACACTGTCCCCGCCGGCCCCGTCGCCAGCTTCTGCCGGCAGAAGCGCGTCCAGCCGACCTGGCCGTCCAGCCCCGCCGGCAGGCCGTGCTCGCCCGCCCGCGCCAGCAGCCGTGCCACGATCTTGTGCGAGCCTACCCGGATGCGCGTCGGCGCATCCTGCCGGCCGATGTCGGAGAACAGGAACAGCATCAGCAGCACGCGGCCCTTGCACGCGATATTCGCGCGGTAGGTCAGAATGTCGTTCGGATCCTTGTCCGGAAAGCTGACATCGATATGCCACCCCGCGTCCCCCGGATTCCTGCGACTCGGGAAGCGCACGGGAAATGTGCCCAGCCCGCCCGGCGAGAGCCACTTTCCCTTGCCGACGAGCTGGTCATACGCCTCGCGCAGGCGCGGCGTGTTGGCGGCCTCGACGAAGGGCGGATCGCTGTAGCCGCCGAGGCGGATGACCGGCCTGGTCCATGTCCTCCGGTCGTTCCGGTCGACCTCGGTATCCCGCCATAATATGTCGCGCGCCGCCGCCGCGAGCGCCTTCGGGAAGGCCTCGTCGATCCGGACGAAGCCGTCCCGAACGAAGCCGTCGATCTCTGCGTCCGTCAGCATGCCTTCAGACTAAGGGCGCGAACGGACGAGAGCGACCGTCAATGCATCCGGAATTCGCCGGCGTAGAGCTTCAGTTCGGTCGGCGTGAAGACGCCGCGCACCGCTACGCGCACGGAATGCAGCTTGCCGTCGATCTCGGCAGCCCAGAAGTCGAGGAACCTGCTCAGCACCGGGAATTTCGGACTGATGTCCAATTCCTGCCAGTAATAGCTCTGGAGCACGGCGGGATGGTCGGGCAGGCGGTAGAGGATTTCGGCAGTCGTGAGCTTGTAGCCTTGAAGCCGGCGTTCCAGCGCTTGGTCCATGACGGAGGTCGCCTCCTTCCTGAAAAAGGTTCTGCCAACCCTCCTGACCGTCCCGCACCATTTGGTTTTGATTGCCGGCAAGCCTCGTCCCGGACCGGTCAACGAAAGGTAACCGGGTCGGACTGAGGTTCGGGGGCATGGCACGCCCCGCCTTGACCTAGGCGCCGAATTCCTATGGTTTCCGCCCCATCATGAGCTGAGGGGGACGTGCGTATGGCCGGAGCGGTCAGGGCGTTGCTGATCGAGAAGGGCGAGGACGGCCAGCAATCGGTCAAGCTCACCGAGATGCCGGAGTCGAGCCTGATGGAAGGCGACGTCACGGTGGCGGTCAGCCATTCCACGATCAACTACAAGGACGGCCTGGCCCTGACCGGCGCTGCACCGATCGTGCGCCGCTTCCCGATGATCCCCGGCATCGACCTGGCCGGTACGGTGGAAACGTCCAGCCATTCGGGTTTCAAGCCCGGCGACCGGGTGGTCCTCAACGGCTACGGCCTCAGCGAAGTCCACTATGGCGGCTACGCGACCAAGGCGCGCGTGAAGGGCGACTGGCTGGTGAAGCTGCCGGCCGCTTTCACGCCTTTGCAGGCCATGGCGATCGGAACCGCCGGCTATACCGCCATGCTGGCGATCCTTGCCCTCGAAAAGCATGGCGTCACGCCGGCCAGCGGGCCCGTCCTGGTCACCGGCGCGGCGGGTGGCGTCGGCTCGGTTGCCATCGCCGTGCTCGCCAAGCTGGGCTACGAAGTCATCGCCTCGACCGGCCGGGTCGAGGAAAAGCCTTACCTCAACGCGCTCGGCGCGCACGAGATCATTCCGCGCGCCGAGCTCTCCGGCGATCCGAGGCCGATCGGCAAGGAACGCTGGGCCGGCGTCGTCGACAGCGTGGGCTCGAAAACCCTCGCCAATGCGCTCGGCATGACAAAATATCTCGGCTGCGCCGCCGCCTGCGGCCTTGCCCAGGGCATGGACCTGCCGGGTTCGGTTGCGCCGTTCCTGCTGCGCGGCGTGACGCTTGTCGGCATCGACAGCGTCCAGGCGCCGATGCCGCCGCGCGTCGAGGCGTGGAGCCGTCTCGCGCGCGACCTCGACACCGCCAAGCTCGACGCCATGACGACCACGGTCTCGCTGGAACAGGCATCGCGCCTCGGGCCCGACATTCTCCAGGGCAAGCTGCGCGGCAGAACCGTCGTGGACGTCAATTCGTGAACGCCCTCGCCCCGTTCCGGCGCGGCGCAAACCTCCCGGCACGGGTCGAGATCGAACGCCGTGCGGACGGCACGATCGTCCTTCGCAATCCCTATCCCCTGATCGAACGGCCGCCGAACGTCATCGCGCCGATCCGCCGCTGGGCCGCCGAAGCGCCGAGCCGCGTCTGGCTGGCGGAGCGCACGCCCGGCGAAGACCGCTGGCGTGAACTGACCTATGCCGACGGCTACGAAAAAATCCGCCGCATCGCGGAGGCATTGATCGCGCGCGGCCTCGGCGGGCAGGACAAGCCGCTGGTCATCCTCAGCGGCAATTCGATCGACCATGCGCTCATGGCCTACGGGACCATGCTCGCGGCCGCGCCCGTCGCGGCCGTGAGCCGCGCCTACAGCCTGTCGTCGTCAGACTTCGCCAAGCTGAGATACGTCGCCGGCCTCGTCGAACCGAAGGCGATCTTCGCCGACGACCTCAGCCTCTATGCCCGCGCCCTCTCGGCGCTGAATCTCGACGGCGTGCAGCTCTTCCATTCGATCCGCGCGGCCGACGGCTTCGCCTCGGCCTCGCTCGACGCCCTGCTTGCGACACCCTCGGGTAGCGCCGCCGATGCCGCCCTGGATCGCCTGCGCTTTGACGACGTCACCAAGTTTCTCTTCACGTCCGGATCGACCGGCCTTCCCAAGGCGGTCGTCAATACCCACCGGATGATGATGACCAATGCGACCATGCAGCGTTCGATGCTGGCCGAACCGGAGGAAGAGCCGCCGGCGGTCACGCTGTCGTGGCTGCCCTGGAATCACACCTTCGGCAGCCATTCGGTTCTCAGCACGACGACCACCTGGGGCGGCACGCTCTATCTCGATCACGGCGCGCCGACCGCGCAGGGCTTCGCCGAGACGCTGCGCAACCTGCGTGAGATTTCGCCGACCAACTACTCCAACGTCCCCGCCGCCTGGGCGATGCTGGTGCCCGAACTCGAGCGCGACGAGAAGCTCGCCCGCAGCTTCTTCCACCGCCTGCGCCTCGTGCATTACGGCGGCGCGGCGTTGGGGCAGGACATCGGCGACCGCCTCCAGGCCGTCGCGCTGCGCGTCACCGGGGAACGCGTCGCCTTCTCCACGGGCTACGGCTCGACCGAAACCGCCGCCGCCTTCATGACCGTGCATTGGCCGACCGAGCGCATGGGCCTCATCGGCCTGCCGCTGCCCGGCATGGAAACCAAGCTGGTGCCCAACGGCGCCAAGCTCGAAGTGCGCGCCCGGGGCGAGGCCGTCACCCGCGGCTACTACAAGCGCCCCGACCTCACCGCACAGGCGTTCGATGAGGAAGGCTTTTACTGCCTCGGCGACGCCGCGAAATTCGTCGACCCGTCCGACCCGCGCGAGGGTCTCGTCTTCGACGGCCGTGTCGTCGAGGACTTCAAGCTCGACACCGGCACCTTCGTGAACGCCGGGCGCCTCCGCGTGCAGGTTCTGGAGGCGGGCAGGGGCCTCATCCAGGATGCGCTCGTGGCCGGCCTCGACCGCTCCTATGTCGCGATCCTCGCCTGGCCGAACCTCGCCCAATGCGCCGCCGTCGCCGGCCGGACACTGACGGCCGACGAGGCCCGGTCGGACCCCAAGGTCCTCGAAGCCCTGGCTGCCGGGCTGAAGGCCCACAACGCCGCCAACCCCGGATCGAGCACGCGGATCCGGCGTTTCCTGTTCATGACCGAGCCGCCCAGCCTCGATGCAGGCGAAATCACCGACAAGGGCTCGATCAACCAGGCGCTCTCGCTGGACCGCCGCGCCGCGCTCGTCCGGCATCTCTACGCCGATCCCGTGCAGCCAGGTGTGGTCGTGACCTGATGCCCGACACGGCGATGCTCCTCGACTGGTTCTGGCTCGTCGCCACAGGCTTCAGCTTTGGCTTCATTGCCGCTGCGCCGATCGGGGCGGTCAACATCATCTGCATCCGCCGGACGCTGCATTTCGGACCGCTCAACGGCTTCCTGTCGGGCCTTGGCGCAGCGCTCGGCGACGGCTTCTTCGCCGCCGTCGTCGCCTTCGGGTTCACCAAGCTCTCCGACTGGATTTCCGACCACACGAGCACGCTCGAACTCGTCGGCGGCCTCATCCTCATCGGCTACGCGATCTACGCCCTCTTCACCGAGCCGCCCATCCGGCGGATCGAGGCGAAAGGCGAAAAGATCGAGGAACAGTCGAGCGGCATCTGGAGTGCCGCCTTCTCGACCTTCGGCCTCACCGCCATCAATCCCGCGACCTTCTTCTTCTTCGCCGCCGTCGCCGCGACGCTCAGCAGCCTCGTCCCCTCCGGCGCCTCGTCCTACGCCGCCGCCGGCGCCTTCGTTGCCTCGGTGATCCTCGGCTCGACCCTCTGGTGGGCCGTCATCGTCGGCATCACCTGGTTCGCCCACCGCCAGATCGGCGACCGCAGCATCGTCGTCATCAACCGCGTGACCGGCGTCCTTATCGGTATCTTTGGCCTTTTCGTTCTGGCCAATATGATGTTCGGGCCGTGGATCAGTTGAGGGGCAGGCGATGAACGACATCGCGATGACGGGCGCCGAGGCGCTGGTGCAGACGCTCGAGGCAGCCGGGGTCGACCGCTGCTTCACCAATCCCGGCACGTCAGAGATGCACGCTGTCGCCGCCATCGGCCGCGCCGAGAAGATGCGGGCCTCGCTCTGCCTGTTCGAAGGTGTCGCGACCGGTGCCGCCGACGGCTATGGCCGCATGACCCGCAAGCCCGCCTGCACGCTGCTGCATCTGGGGCCGGGCCTCGCGAACGGACTCGCCAACCTCCACAACGCCCGTCGCGCCCGGACGCCGATCGTCAACATCGTCGGCGATCACGCCGTGTCGCACCGCGCCCTCGACGCACCCCTCGCCAGCGATCTCGCCGGCTTCGCCGCGCCGGTGTCGCAGTGGATCAAGTCTGCCGACACGGCTGACGAAGTCGGCGCCGCCGCCGCCGAGGCCGTCGTCGCCAGCCAGGCCGCGCCGGGCGGCATCGCCACGCTGATCCTGCCCGCCGACACCGCCTGGACCCCGTCCACAGCCGGTCCGGCCAAGCCGCTTCCCATTCCCTCATTCGCCGCGCCGGACGAAGGCACCGTCGGCGCCGCGAAGGCTGCGCTCGCGCAGGGCAACGCCTCGGCCCTGCTGCTCAGCGATCCCGTCCTCACCGGCGAAGGCCTCGCGCTTGCCGCCGCCATCGCCGCGGCGACCGGCGCGCGGCTCTATTGCGACACCTTTGTCGGGCGCATGGAACGCGGGGCAGGGCGGCCGCTGGTGCGCCGCCTGCCGTATTTCGCCGAAGCGATCGAGGACGAGCTGAAGGGCGTCAGCCATCTCGTCCTCGTCTCGACCAAGGCGCCCGTCGCCTTCTTCGCCTATCCCGGCCGCAAGGGCGTGCTGACCCCCGAAGGTGCCGAGGTCGTGACCCTCGCGACGCCGATGCAGGACGCCCTCGCCGCCCTCCGCGCCCTCGCCGACGCCGTCGGCGCGAAGCCGGCGCCCGGTATCGCGGCCGGCGTCCCAGGCGCGCCGTCCGGCAGGCTCGACCCGATGAACGCCGGCGCGAGCATCGCCCGGCATCTGCCGGAAGGCGCCATCGTGTCCGACGAGGGCGCGACCTGCGGCGCCGGCGCCTTCATCCCGTCCGCCGGCGCGCCGCCGCATGACGGGCTCCAGCTCACCGGTGGCGCGATCGGGCAGGGCCTGCCTGTCGCCGTCGGCGCCGCTACCGCCGCGCCTGACCGCAAGACCGTCTGCCTCGAAGGCGACGGCAGCGCGATGTACACGATCCAGTCGCTCTGGACCGCGGCGCGCGAGAATCTCGACCTCACCACGGTGATCTTCGCAAACCGCGCCTACGCGATCCTCAAGGTCGAACTCATGCGCACCGGCGCCCAGAATCCCGGCCCGCGCACGCTCGAGATGTTCGACCTCTCGCGCCCCGACATCGGCTTCGTCGACCTCGCCCGCGGCATGGGCGTCGATGCCGTCCGCTGCGAGACGGCGGAGGATTTCGACCGCGCCTTCGGGGGCGCCATGCGCCGCCGCGGCCCGTTCCTCATCGAAGCCGTGATGCCCTGATCAGCCCTGGGGCGTCGCGAGCGGGAGCTTCAGGAAGCGCACGAGGTCGGTCCAGGCCTGCGCCGCCGTGCTGGCATCGAAGCCGAGCTTCGGCCCCGTCGCCTGATACGCCGCATAGGCCGGATCGCCGGCCTCGCCGACATCGAAGCCGTGCCCGACGCCGACATAGCGGTTGATCACCACCGGCCCCGGCCCCTCGGACTTCTCGGCCCAGGCGCGGCACGCCGCCGCCGGTGCCACCGTGTCCTTCTCGCCCATCAGCAGGAACAGCGTGACGGCGGTCTTCCACATCACAGCCTTCGGGCAGCGCGGATAGAACACCGCCGCCGACACCAGCCCGGGCTGGCGCTCGTCCTGCATGACGACCTGCAACACGCCTTCGCCGCCTTCCGCCCACCCGACGAGATGCACGCGCGATCCGCTCCAACCCGGAAGGCCGCCCAGCTCGCGCAGCGCATCCCGGATCGCCGCCGCAACGAACTCGGGCCTTGCGGCGCTTGCGCATGTCGCCGCACTGCCGCGCGGATAGTTCAGCAGCGCGACCGCATAGCCTTCCTTCGCCAGCTTCCGTGCATAGCGCTCGAACATTGCCGCCCGCGCCGACAGCAGCGGCGCGCTGCATCCCGGCACCAGCAGTACGACCGAGTGCGGCCCCTTGCCCTCCGGCAGATAGGTGCGCAGCCGCGGCGGCTCCTCGACCGAAGGCGCGGCCAGAAGGGGCGGGGATGGCGCAGGCGTCGCGCAGGCGCCCGCCAGCAATGCGGCGGCCAAAAAGCGCAGCTTCATCCGTTGCCGCCCCCGATCGCGTCGGTCATGTCAGCTTGATCTCCGCGAGGCGCTGCAAGAGGAAGGCGTTGGCCGTGATCGGCTCGGGATAATGGTTCCGATTGTCGGCCGTCACGCAGGACGGGATCGTCTCGATCAGGAAGTCCGGCCGGTAGTGCAGGAAGAACGGCGTCGAATAGCGCGCACAGCGCGCCCGTTCGGCCGGCGGGTTGACGACACGGTGGCTCGTCGACGGCAGCACGCCGTTGGTGTGCCGCTCCAGCATGTCGCCGATATTCACGACCGCCGATCCGGGCGGCGGATTGATCGGCAGCCAGCTCCCGTCGCGCTCCTGCACTTCGAGCCCGGCCTCCTCGGCACCGAGCAGCACGGTGATCGCGTTGATGTCCTCATGGGCTCCGGCGCGCACCTGGCGGGTCGGCGCGATCACCGGCGGATAGTGCAGCAGGCGGAGCACCGAATTGCCAAGATGCACGCTGTCGTCGAAGAAACCCGCCGGCAGGTTCAGATGCCGCGCAATGCCGCGAAGGATGCGCAGGCCCAGCGCGTCCAGCGCCTCATACAGTCCATAGACCGACTCCCGAAAGCCGGGCACCTCCGACGGCCAGAGATTGGGCGGCATCAGCGCCGTCAGCCGGTGCCCGGCGGGCAGTTCGCGTCCCGTGTGCCAGAATTCCTTCAGGTCCGCCTGCGCCGCGCCTTTCGCCGTCTCGATCCCGAACGGCGTATAGCCGCGCTGCCCCGCGCCGCCCGGCACGAGATAGCGCCGCTTCATCTCCTCCGGCAGCGCGAAGAATACCTTGGTGCGCGCCTGCGCGTCTTCGATCAGCCCTTGGTCGATCCCATGCGCGCTCACCGTCGCGAAGCCGTACCGGCTGAACGACGCACCCAGCCGCGCGGCGAACGCCGGCGGATCGCGCGCCTCCAGCGACATCGGAATGGGATTGTCGAGCGCGCCGCGCACGGAGACTCCTGCCTGTCGGGGGCGCGTTGTAGCAGAGCCGCGGCGTGCGGCGAGCGTTACGCCGCAACACCGCCGTTCGGAATTATGCGCGCGACGAACGCCGTCGGCGACAATCCGGTGAACGCCTTGAAGTCGCGGTTGAAGTGCGGCTGATCGTAATAGCCGCATCCGGCCGCGATCTGCGCCCAGTCCGTCGCGAGCGGTGCGCGTTCGATTTCCTTCACTGCGCGCTCGAAGCGCACGAGCCGCGCATAGGCCGAGGGCGGCAGGCCCGTCCAGGCGCGGAACTGCTGGGTGAGATGCTTGCGGCTGACGCCTGCATCGTCGGCCAGGCGCGCGATGTTCGCCGCACCGTGGCTGCGCGTGAGCGCCTGCCAGGCATAGGCGACGATCCAGGGCGCGCCGGCATGGGCGGCCGCTCGTTGCTGCGCGAAGTCGCGCACGAGGCGCAGCCGGCTCGCCCAGTCGTTGGCTTCGCCCAGACGCTGGCGCAGCGTTGCACCTTCTCGCCCCAGCAGCTCCTCCAGCTTCACCAGGCCATAGGCAAGATCCGCCAACGGCATGCCCAGAATCCGGACCGCGCCCAGAGGCGTCAGGTCGAGCTGGACCCCCGCATGATGTCCGCTGCCCTCCGTATAGGCCGCTGACAGGTCCAGCCCCGCCACGAAGGCCGAAACGTCGTCCAGCCGATACCGCTCGCCCGAGACGTTCAGCGTCTCGCCGAAGCCGATGATGAGCGGCAGGCCGGTATAGGGCGGCTCGATGCGGCGCAGCGGCTGCGCCATCCATTCGCGATAGCCGACGAGCCGCGTCGCCAGGCCCGCCAGGGCCGGCGGCACGGCGGTCTCCGCCATCTCCCAGGCATAGTCGGCGCTCGCATCGCGCCTGACCGTGACGGACAGGCTATCGTCCATCGGACGGCTTTCGCCGGGCGGCGGGCGCAGCGTCATAGGCGGCCAGCATCTTCTTCGTCGCCACCTCGCGCCACGACCGTTCGAGCAATCCCTTCAGCTCCCCCTTGGACACCTTCGCCAGGCGCACCAGCACGGCCGGCCAGGCCCGGTAGTGGTCGGTGATGTGATAGATTTCGGGCGCCGCCTGCATTTTGATCTCGCGCTCGTCCATCGGCATCCTGACGACGAGCGAACCGTCCTCGCTCCGCAGGCGCGTCAGGAACACCTTGCCGGCCCGGAGCGACGGCGTCCCATAGGAGGTGCTTTCGACGACGCCGGGCAGCGTCGCGGCGATCTGCTGCACATCTTTCCACGTCGCGGCCATGTGTCGCGCCCTCTCAGGCCAAGCTTAGGCGCAATCTTCTGCCAATTGGACCCTCACGGAATCAGCCGCGGCGCTTGGTCGCCCCATCGAACGCCATGAGAACAAAATTTCTTCTTGCTTGCCTCGCGGCGCGCGCATTTTGCGGGTTCGCCTCTGCCGGCGGCATGCCGACCGTGCCGGCCCCCACGGACCCGGCGTTCCAGGCCGAGATACTGGCCGCGCACAATACCGAGCGGCGGTCGCTCGGCATTGCCGACCTCGTCTGGTCCCGCGACCTTGCCGAGGAAGCGCAGGACTGGGCCGCCAAACTGGCGAAGACCGGCAAGATGGCCCATGCCCGCCAGTCGCGGCACGGCGAAAGCCTCTCCTCCGCACCCGTCGGCCGGGCCACGCCCACGGAACTCGTCGGGCGCTGGCTCGCCGAGAAGCCCAACTACATCCCCGGCAGCGCGCAGCCGAACACCAGCCGGACGGGCAACTGGGCCGATGTCGGGCACTACACGGCGGTCGTGTGGTCGGCGACGCGCGAGATCGGCTGCGCCGTCGGGCGCGGCCAGGCGATCGACTTCCTCGTCTGCCGCTACAATCCGCCCGGCAATGTCCGGGGTTACGCGGCCTACGACGTCAAGGTGGCGGCAGCGGCTGCGGCCCGGGCGGCTGAAGCCAAGCCCGCGCCGCAACCCGCACCTGCCAAGCCCGCCGCCAAACCGGCGGTCGCCCCAGCCTCCGACAAGACCGTCATACCCGTCCCCAAGCCCAAGCCGGTCGCGGTCGCCCGCTGACCTCGCGGGCTACGCCGCCAGGCGTTCTTCGGGCACGTCGAAGGGCGGATGACGGCGGAAGGGCCAGGCGATCTGTGCCATCAGGGTCGCCGGCATGGGTTGCTGGATGCCGATGTCGACCGGCGGGCGGCGCGGCGACTTGTAGAAGGTGCGGAACATCAGGTCGAAGATCATGAGGTTCTCGCCGTAATTGCGATTGCCCTCGTCGAGCACCTTCGAGTGATGCCAGCGATGCAGGCCCGGCGTGTTGAAGACATAGTCCAGCACGCCGGTCCGCATCTCGACGTTGGCGTGGGTCAGCAGGCCGACATAGGCGGTGATCGCGCTGCCCCAGATGATGACCTCGGACGGCGCTCCGGCGAGCAGCACCAGGACCAGCCCGAACGTCGTGCTCAGCAGCGTGTTCACGAAGTGGAACCGGCCCGTGTTCACGAACCAGAGCCGTGTGACGCTGTGGTGGATCGCGTGATAGCGCCACATCACCGGCCATTCGTGGCCCCAGCGATGCGCCCAGTAGAACCCGAACTCGGCGATCAGCAAGCCCAGCAGGATCTGGACGGGCAGCGGCCACGCATGCGGCCACCACGAAGAGCCCTGAAGCGCATCGACATGTCCCGAAAGGCCGGTCAGCGCGGGCACGATGATGAGCACCTGGACGGCCGACTTGCTCAGCAGCGTGTGGCCGATATCGGGAATAAGCTGGCCGTCGTCGGCGAGCCACGCGGGCTCGTGCGGCATCAGCCGCTCCAGTACGAACAGGACCAAGGCGAGGCCGAAATAGCTGACATTCAGCCACAAGAGCGGCATTCCGGTCGTCATGCCGAGCGCGTTCACCGTGATCGCCGCCGAGAGCAGGGCGGGCCACAGGATATATGAAAGCGCTCGCCGCATGATCCCTCCGCGCCGCAATAACGGCGCGTCCCTTCGAACCCGAAACTGGCTTGGCTAACGCCCGAGCGCAAGCATCATCGCACGGCGTGCGGGCAACATCGGTGCCGCTTCGCGGCGACCGATTTTCTTTCGCAATCCTTAAACTTAGAGAGGTCGGCGCGGGGTGCCCTTAACACTTCCCGCCCCATCGTCCGCCAGCCCGCCGAACGGTGCGCGGGCAGGGCGTCGGGGCCGAATATGCGGTTGTTTCGACAGTTGGTCTGCGCGCTCGCGCTCGGCGTCTGTGCACTTTCGCCGGCGCTGGGCGATGCCACGCAATATGCCGATCTCGGCCGCGGCCGCATGCCGGTCGTGCCTGCCTATGCCGATCCCGGATTCGTCGCAGCCGCCCTCTATGCGCACAATGTCGAGCGGCGCCTCGTCGGGGTCCCCGATCTCGCCTGGTCCGCCGAACTCGCCGCCGAGGCGGATCGCTGGGCCCATGTGCTCGCGGCCAACGAGGTCATGCAGCACGACAGCCAGCGCCTGCACGGCGAGAATCTCTGGATGAACACCGCCGACCGCCGCACGGTCGGTTCGATGATCGGCGGCTGGTCGATCGAGAAATACCAGTATATCGCGGGGGCCAGGCACCCCTTCGAGAGCCGCACCGGCCACTGGAAGGATGTCGGCCACTACACGCAGATGGTCTGGCACGACACGACAAAAGTCGGCTGCGCGGTAGCCCGCGGCCGTACGCATGATTTCCTGGTCTGCCGTTACGATCCCATCGGCAACTGGACCAGCCAGATGGCCTACGAGCCGCGGACGATCACCACCGCCTCCGCACCGGCGTCGCTCGTCGCCAGCCGCTGACCCTCAGGCGATCGCCACGATCTCGACCGTCGCATCGCCGGCCTCGGCGGTGTCGCCGACGGCCTTCCCCAGAAGCGACAGCGCCAGCGGCGAGACGTGCGATATCGTGCCCTTGGAAGGCTCGGCCTCGTCCTCTCCGACGATGCGGAATGTCTGGCGGCGGCCGTCCTTCCGCGCGATCGTGACTTTCGCCCCGAAATGCACTTCGGCCGCGTCGGCCGGCGGTTCCGTCACATGGGCCGACGTCCGGCGCGCCGCCCAGTAGCGCTGCTCGCGATGGGCCCGGGCCAGCGCGTCCTTGTCGTCCGCTGCCAGTGCGGCGTCGCGTGCCGCGTCCCAGCGCGCCATCTCAGCTTCGATCGCCGCCAGTCCCTCGGGCGTCACGAGATTGGGATGCGGCGAGATCAGCCGGTCCGGCAGGTCGTCGACGCTCTCTTCGTCGGCGCCTTTCACGAAAGCCTTGTTCATCCCGCGCCTCCCGCGCTTCCTGGCCTTAGACGGATGCTACGCTGCGTGCGCCGCTCAGGCGATGGTTTCTTCCTCGCCCAAAGCCGCGAGCCCCGCGAGAAGGTCCTGCCACGCCGCCTCGGTAGCCGGTGACCAGTCGGCGCCGGCCAATTCGCGGACGGTCTCGAAGATGGCGGTGAAGAACGCTGCGAAGGTCGCCCCCGGCACGCCGAGATCGGCATGGTTCATCCGCTCGGCCAGGATCATGTTGGTCGCGTAGCTGCGGTCCCCGGCAAAATCGAGGATGTTCTCCAGCGCCATGTAGAGCATGTGGCCGCGGATCGAGCCCGTCGTGTCGCGCCAGAAGAGATGCTCCATGTCGGGGTGTCGGGCAAACAGGCGCGCGTAGATCAGCGGCGCGGGGTCGGCGCAGCGGTCTCCCGCCAGTTCGAGGCTCTTTGCGATCAGGTCGTCCATGGGCCGCGAGCATTGCCGCAGCGGCCGGACGGATCAAGTCAGGTATTGTCGCGCTTGTTGAGACGCCAGCGTTCGACGATCTTGTCGAGTCCCTGCGCGCTCATGGCCTCGCGCCGCCAGGCCGACGAGAAGCGGGCGCTCTGGCTGCGCGGCATGCGGCCTTCCTCCAGTTCCTGGAAGCGGATGCGCATCGGCAGGGGGACGCCCTGGCCGATCACGACTGCTTCGCAGTCGCCCAGCGACGGCAGCAATTCCAGCAGATTCATCGCGCCGTCCGAAGCGGCGGCGAAGCAGACCTTCTGGTCCGCCTCGGTCGTCAGGCGCATCGCGAACATCGTGTTGCACTGCGACAGGATCGTCGGATCGATCTCCGAGGGGCGCTGGCTCACCAGGCCGAGCGAGATGCCGTATTTGCGGCCTTCCTTGGCGATCTTGGCGAGTTCGCGGCGGGTGCTCTGGAAGACGTCGGCGCTCTGGTGCGGGGCATAGCGATGCGCCTCCTCGCAGACCAGCGTGATCGGCAACTGGCCCTGGCTCCAGACGCCGATGTCGAAGGTCATGCGGCAGATCACCGAAATCACGACATTCAGGATCTCCGACGGCACGGCCGACAGGTCCAGCACGGTGATCGGCTTGCCGTTCGCGGGCACGCGGAACAGGCGGCCCAGCACTTCGGACATGTCGTCCTGCACCGTGATGCCGCCGAACATGAAGGCATAGCGCGGATCCATGGTGAGCTGCTCGATGCGGCTCTTGAGGCGGCGCAGGGGGATCGAGTTCTGCGTCCGCTCCAGCTTGCCGAGCTGCTCGTCGACATGCGCGATGACGTCGGAGAGGCGGAAGGGCGTCGGTGTGTCGAGGCCGACGACGGCCTGTCCGTCGACGGCCTTGCGCACCGTTCCGGTCAGGCGCATTGCTCCGCCTTCGGAATATCGCCGTTTCGCCGACAGGATGGCGTCGTAGAGGATGGCGATCTCCGCGTCGCGATACTCGCCGATATTCACCAGCACCTCGACGATTTCGTCCAGGTTCATCAGCCAGAAGGGCAGGTAGAGATTCGCCGGATTGATGCACTCGGCGAAGGTGCCGAAGGCGGTGCTGTACTCGTTGTGCATGTCGAGCACGAGGATGTGGGCATGCTGGTGCTCGACCAGTACCTGCTGGAGGATGCAGGTCACGGCGCAGGATTTGCCCGAGCCCGTGGTGCCGACCACCGCGAAATGCTTGCCCAGCAAATCGTCCATCGCGACGCGCGCCGGAATGCGCTCGTTCTGGCAGAGATGGCCGATGGTGATCGCGCTGCGTCCGCCCGGCGCATAGACAAGGCCCAGCTCGTCCGGCGTGGCCAGGGTCAGTGCGTCGCCGAGCGAGGGCAGGTTGGTGATGCCGCGCTTGAATTGCCGCGTGCCGCCGTCGCCCTCCCGCGTCACCTCGCCGACAAGGTCGAGCTCGACAAGCCGCAGCTCGCCGGTCGTCTCGCCCATCGACGCGGTGGGAACGCTGAGGCCGGTGACCGAACCGATGACGGTCGAGCCCGGCGTCGCGATGCGGATGAGCGAACCGACATGGACGCGCACCTCCTGCGCGGCGGCGGGGCTGCGCGGCTCGGGCTGCGGTTCGAGCACGGCCACGGCCTGACTGCCGGTCACCGAGACAATGCGAGCCAGCGCAGCGGGCCGCGCCAGCGGCTGCGGCGTGACCGGCGGACGCGTGCTCTGAAGTGTCGTTGCTGTCATGGCGTAGCCTTGGCAGGGGGCGGCGGCGGAGCGGCGGGGGGCGTGAGGCGCACGAAATGGCTGGGAAACGACAGCGTGATCCGGGTGCCCGTGCCGGGCTCGCTTTCGATGGTGAACGTGCCGCCCTGAAGCTCGGTCAGCTTCTTCGCGATCGGCAGCCCGAGGCCGGTGCCTTCGTGGGCGCGCGACAGGGCGCCCTGGACCTGGCCGAACGGCTTCAATGCGGTGGCGAGCTGCTCGGCATTCATGCCGATGCCGGTATCGGTGACCGTGACGTTCACGCGTCCGTCGAGGCCGCGCGTGGCATGAACCGAGATGAGGCCGCCGTCAGCGGTGAACTTGTTCGCGTTCGACAGGAGGTTGATGACGATCTGCTTGAAGCGCCGGGCGTCCACCTTGATCTGCGGCATCACCGCGCTGACCCGCACGTCGAGCACCTGGCCCCGCGCCGCGATGCGGTCGCGCAGCATGGTCACGCAGGGCGACAGCAGCTCTCCGATGCGGTGGGGGGCGAGATCGAGTTCGATCTGGTCGCTCTCGATCTTCGACATGTCGAGGATATCGGAGATGATGCCGAGCAGGTGATTGCCGGCATTCTCGATGTAGACGGCATATTCGCGCCATTTCTCTTCGCTGAACGCCTTCGGCGCGGGCTGCGAGAGGACCTGCGAAAAGCCGATGATGGCGTTCAGCGGGGTGCGCAGTTCGTGGCTCATATTGGCGAGGAAGTCGGTCTTGGCGCGATTGGCCAGCTCGGCCTCCATGCGCGCCGCGCCGAGCGCCGCTTCGCTGCGCCGGCGCGATATGAAATTGCCGACGCTGTCCTCGTACGAGCGCAGCAGGGAGCGGTCGCGACCGCGCCGCGCATGAAGCTGGCCGTGCATGCTGGTTCCCCAAGCGGAGCCGGGCGAAGATAGCGAAGATACGTTAAGTGAAGGTTTGCCCGGCTTCGCCATGCGTGCGGGCGGGTGTTTCGACGGCTAAGTGGTTGACGCATAGGGAAACATTTTTTGTCCCGGATTTGTGCTCAATTTCAGCATTGAAGGCGCGACAAAACTGTCATCGAGGGTATGATGGCGAAAAAGCCAGAGGGCGGAATCGCGAGTTCGTATGTCCATCGATATGCTTGAGGGACGCTCGGAGAGATCGGCGGGCGCGCGTCCCGGCGTTCCGCCGACCGACATCTCCAATCCCGATTACTTCCACAAGGTCGTCGACTGCCAGTGGGCCTGTCCGGCCCATACGCCGGTCCCGGAATATATCCGCCTGATTGCCGCGGGGCGTTACTCCGACGCCTACATGGTCAACTGGAACTCCAACGTCTTTCCGGGCGTGCTGGGCCGCACCTGCGACCGGCCCTGTGAGCCGGCCTGCCGGCGCGGGCGTGTCGAGGAACAGCCGGTTGCCATCTGCCGCCTGAAGCGCGTCGCTGCCGACAACAAGGACGACGTAAAGGACCGGATGCCGAAGCCGGCGTCCGAGAAGAACGGCAAGCGCGTCGCGCTGGTCGGGGCAGGGCCTGCCTCGCTGACCGTCGCCCGCGACCTTCTGCCGCTCGGCTACACCGTCGTGCTCTATGACGGCGACGCCAAGGCCGGCGGCATGATGCGGACGCAGATCCCGAAATTCCGCTTGCCCGAACGCGTGCTCGACGAGGAGACCGGCTATATCCTCGCGCTCGAGCCCGAGCTGAAGCTCGGCACCAAGGTCGAGTCGCTGAAGGACCTGCTCGCGGAAGGCTATGACGCCGTCTTCGTCGGCTGCGGCGCCCCGCGCGGCCGCGCCCTCGACCTCCCGGGCAGCCAGGAAGCCAGGGCGAACGTCCACGTCGGCATCGACTGGCTCTCCAGCGTCTCGTTCGAGCACACCCATTCCATCGGCAAGCGCGTCGTCGTGCTCGGCGGCGGCAACACCGCGATGGATTGCTGCCGCACCGCCCGCCGCCTCGGCGCGGAGAAGGTCGACGTCGTCGTCCGCTCCGGCTTCGAGGAGATGAAGGCGAGCCCGTGGGAGAAAGAGGACGCGATGCACGAGGGCATCCCGATCCATAACTTCCTCGTGCCCAAGGCCTTCCTGCACGAAGGCGGCAAGCTGACCGGCATCACCTTCGAGAAGGTGAAGGCCGAGTTCGACGCGAAGGGCCGGCGCAAGCTCGTGCCCGCCGGCGAGCCGGACCAGCACTTTCCCTGCGACGACGT
>JADZAI010000085.1 GCA_020852655.1 Alphaproteobacteria bacterium | reverse complement strand
GAGATCCTGAAGGCGCAGACCCAGGACGAGCAGCGCCGCATCTTCCAGAAGGACTGGGCGCCGATCTTCAACAAGCGGCTCGTGCGCTGGATCGCCAACCGTCCGACCGTCTATTACATGCTCGGCATTCCGCCGCAGCAGTTCGACGAACTCGCAGGCTCGGCGGCGGAGGGCAAGACGGCCGCCATGCTGCGCGGGCGCATCGAGAAGATGGCCTGCGACTTCCCGATCCAGACCAATTACTTCGCCTGGCAGGCCTTCAGCCGGCACTACGACACGGTGAACCGCCAGGGCGTGCCGCCCTATCTGAAGGCCGATGTCTTCGCCACGATCCGCGACAAGACCGACCGGGTCGACGTCAATCACGTCATCATGACCGACTTCCTCGCGGACAAGCCGGAGAACAGCTTCGACCGCTTCGTCCTGCTCGACGCGCAGGACTGGATGAACGAGACGCAGATCACCGATCTGTGGCGCCAGATCACCCGGGTCGCCGGTCCGGGCGCCCGGGTCATCTTTCGCACCGCCGGCGAGGTGTCGCCGCTGGAGCGCAAGCTGCCGCCCGAAATCCTGGGCGCCTGGACATACGAGCCCGAGGAGAGCCTGGCGCTGCACAAGCAGGACCGCTCGTCGATCTATGGCGGCTTCCACATCTACGAGAAGCGCGCATGACGACCGCGACCGATGCCCGGTCCGCCATGGACCGCATGTATCGCTGGACCCGGCACGTCTATGACGCCACCCGCAAATATTACCTGCTTGGGCGCGACGCGCTGATCGGCGATCTGAATATCAAGGCGGGCGAGACGGTTTGCGAGGCCGGCTGCGGCACGGCGCGCAACCTGATCCTGATGGCGAACCGCTATCCGCTCGGGAAGTTCTACGGCTTCGACGCGTCGGCCGAGATGCTGAAGACCGCGTCCGCCTCGGTCGAGAAGGCGTCGCTGAAGAAGATCATCACGCTGGACGTCGCGCTGGCGCAGGAATTCACGGCGGCGCAGTTCGGCCTCAAGGCGCCGTTCGACCGGATCGTGTTCTCCTATTCGCTGTCGATCATGGACGATTGGCAGGCGGCGGTGGATCACGCGCTGACCCAGCTCAAGCCGGGCGGCCGCCTGCATGTCGTCGACTTCGGCGACCAGAAGGCCATGCCGCGCTGGTTCAAATGGGTGCTGGGCAAGTGGCTGCACCAGTTCCACGTTCGCTTCCGCCCGGAGGTGAAAGCGCATTTCGAGGCGCTGGAGCAGAGCGGGCAGGGCACGCTGGCGTATCGCGAAGTCTATCGCGGCTACGCCTATCTGCTGGCCTTCACGAAGGCCTGAGCGGCGGCGCTACTCGGCCTGAGGCTTTTTCGGCTCCCGCTCCGAACGGCGCTTGCGCGGACGCATCAGGCCTTCCTGGACGGCGCTCGCCACCAGCTTGCCGTCATGCGTGAAGAAGAGGCCGCGGTTGAAGCCGCGCCCGCCGGCCGAGACCGGCGCATCGTGATTGTAGAGCAGCCAGTCGTCGACGCGCAGCGGATGATGGAACCACATGGCGTGATCGAGACTCGCGCCCATGATGTTCCGCCAGCTCGCGCCGTGCGGCATGATGGCGGTGTCCATCAGCGACATGTCCGATGCATAGGCCAGCAGCACCTGGTGGAGCTTCGGATCGTCCGGCAGCTTGCCGTTCGAGCGGATCCAGATGTTCTTGTGCGGTGGGCGCGCGGTCGGGTTGAACTCGTCGTCCGGGTCGACCTCGCGCTGCTCGAAGGGCTGCTCGCGCAGATAATGCTTGCGGAAGTCCTCCGGCAGCTTGTGGGCCTGCCGCTCGCGCAGGACCGCGTCGCTCACCAGCGTTTCCGGACCGGGCACGGCCGGCGGGTCGAACTGGTGCGACCAGCCTTCCTCCATCACATGGAACGAAATCTCCATGTGGAAGATCGGCTTGCCGTGCTGGATGGCGACGACGCGGCGGGTCGTGAAGCTGCCGCCGTCGCGCGAGCGGTCGACGTCGTAGACGATCGGCGCCTTCGGGTCGCCGCCCAGCAGGAAATAGGCGTGGAAAGAGTGGCAGAGCCGGTCGTCGCCGACGGTGCGGTGCGCGGCCATCAGCGCCTGCGCCATCACATGCCCGCCATAGACGCGTGTTTCGCGCTCCACCGGAGAGATGCCCCGGAAGATGTTCTCCTCGATCTTCTCGAGGTCGAGCTGCTGAAGCAATTCTTGCAGCGCAGCGTTCATGCCGCCAATCTCCGCACACAAGGGGATTCCGGCCGCGTTAGACCACGCGGCCGGGCCGATTCAAAGACCGGTCGAGGGGAAGTTCATGTCGGAAGCTGTCGCAGCGACAAGGGAGCCGTCCGCCTCGGAGTTGCGGCTCGTCGTAACGGCAGCTTCGATCGGCACGGTTTTCGAGTGGTACGACTTCTTCGTCTACGGCGCGCTGGCGGCGCTGCTGGGGACGCTGTTCTTTCCCTCGGGCAACGAGACGGCGGCGTTCCTCTCCAGCCTCGCGATCTTCGGCGCGGGTTTCGTGGTGCGGCCGTTCGGCGCCCTCGTGTTCGGTGCGCTGGGCGATCTGGTGGGCCGGAAATACACCTTCCTCGTCACCATCACGCTGATGGGCATAGCGACCGCCGGCATCGGCTTCCTGCCGACCTTCGCGGATATCGGCATCGCCGCAGCCGTGCTGTTGCTGCTTCTGCGCCTGCTCCAGGGCCTCGCGATCGGCGGCGAGTATGGCGGTGCGGCGACCTATGTCGCCGAGCACGCGCCGAAGGGACGGCGCGGCTATTTCACGTCCTATATCCAGGCGACGGCGACGATCGGCCTGTTCCTGTCGCTCGCCGTCGTGTCGGTCTGCCGCCTGGCGATGAGCCCGGCCGACTTCGACGCGTGGGGCTGGCGCATTCCATTCATCATCTCGCTGGTGCTGCTGGCGATCTCCATCTGGATCCGGATGAAGCTGAACGAGTCGCCGGTGTTCCGCGCGATGAAGGAAGAGGGCCGCGGATCGAAATCGCCGATCCGCGACAGCTTCAACAACTGGGCGAATTTGAAGATCGTGCTGCTCGCCTTCGCCGGCGTCTGCATCGGGCAGGGCGTGCTTTGGTACACGGCCAATTTCTACGCGATGCTCTACATGCAGCAGGTGCTGGGCGTCGCCTCGCTCGACGCCTATCTGCTGGTCGCGCTGGCGCTGGTGGTCGGCATGGGGCTGGTCGTGTTCTTCGGCGCGCTCTCGGACCGCATCGGCCGCAAATGGCTGATGATGGCCGCCTGCCTGCTCGGCGCGCTGACCATCCAGCCGGCGTTCCACCTGCTGGCCGGTGCCGTGAACCCCAGGCTGATGCAGGCGAACGAGGCGCGCCCGGTGACGCTGGTCGTCAACCAGGCCGAGTGCGAGATCGTAATCTTCGGCGACCCGAAGACGACCTGCCAGAAGGCGAAGGCGCTGCTGTCGCGCGCCGGCAGCGTGTTCCGCACCGAGGCGGCCGGCGACGCGACGGGCACGGGCCGGGCCGCCGGCGTGTATATCGGTGGCGCGGGCGAGCCGGTCTTCGTGCCACTGGGCGCGACGCTCGGTCCGGACGACGCGACGGCGGTGAAGGAGGCGCTGACCGGCGCAGGCTATCCGGCGAAGGCCGATCCGGCGGCGATGAACTGGCCGCTCGCCACTGCCGCGCTCACCTGGCTCGTGCTCATAGCCGCGCTCATCTACGGGCCGATCGCCGCCTTCCTGGTCGAGCTGTTCCCGACGCGCATCCGCTACACCTCGCTGTCGGTGCCGTATAACGTCTCGAACGGCATCATCGGGGGGCTTCAGCCGCTGGTGTCGTTCGGCATCATCACGGCGACCGGCGATATCTTCGCGGGCCTCTGGTATCCGATCGGGGTCGCGGCGCTGTGCTTCATCGTCGGCGCGCTGTTCCTGCCGGAAACCAAGGACCGCTCGCTGGACGACGATCACGCGAGGGCGTGAGCGGATGAAGCTGCGCAATTTCGGGCTGGCGGAGACCGTCGAACTGCAATCGCGCGTGCGCGAGTGGGCCGAGGCGCGCTTCCTGCCCGAGGACGATGACGTGGTGATGGTGAGCGAGCTCGCCTGCGGGCAGCCCGGCTGTCCGCCGCTGGAGACCGTGATCGCGCTGATGCGCCGGGGACGTGCGCCGGTGAAGTTCAAGCTGTTCAAGGCCCTCGCCGAAGTGACCGAGACGGACGTGAAGCGTCTCGGCAAGCCGGGCTGGACGATGAAGGACGAGGGGCGCGGCTGGTGAGGTCTTTGGCGCATGCACGCATCCTGACCGCGAGCCTGGTCGGGACGGCGGTCGAGTTCTACGATTTCTACATCTTCGGCACCGCGGCGGCGCTGGTCTTCGGGCCGCTGTTCTTCAAGCCGGCCCCGGAGGCGCTCCAGCAATTCGCCTCCTATGCGCTGTTTTCGGTCGCCTTCTTCGCACGGCCGGTGGGGGCGATCGCCTTCGGGCATTTCGGCGACCGCATCGGGCGGAAATCGACGCTGGTCGCCTCGCTGCTGCTGATGGGGCTCTCGACCTTCGCCGTCGCGTTGCTGCCGACCTATGAGAGTGCCGGCTGGATCGCGCCGCTGGTGCTGGTGCTGCTGCGCTTCGGCCAGGGCTTCGGGCTCGGCGGCGAGTGGGGCGGCGCGGCGCTGCTGGCGGTGGAGAACGCGCCGGAGGGCTGGAAGGCGCGCTATGGGATGTTTCCGCAATTCGGCGCGCCGGTTGGGTTCATCGCGGCGAACGGGCTGTTCCTGGTTCTCGGCGCGACGCTGAGCGGCGATGATTTTCGCGACTGGGGCTGGCGCGTGCCGTTCGCGGCGAGCCTGGTGCTGGTGGCGGTCGGTCTATACGTGCGGCTACGGCTGACCGAGACGCCGGCCTTCCAGGCGGCGCTCGCCGAAGCGCCGCCGCCCAAGGTGCCGTTCGGCGAGGTGGTGGCGGAGCATTTCCGTCCCGTCGTCGCGGGGACGCTGGCGGTCGTGTGCTGCTTTGCCGTTTTCTACATCACGACGACCTGGGCGCTCGGCTATGGCGTTTCCCAACTGCATTACGGGCAGGAGGATTTCCTGGGCGTGCAGCTGGGGGCGATCGGCTTCATGGCGCTGGGGATCTATGTCGCGGGCGTGTGGTCGGACCGGACAAATGCGCGCCGCGTGCTGGCGGCGGGGTGCGGGCTGACAGTGGTGGTCGGAGCGCTGCTGGGACCGCTAATGGGGGCGGGCTCGCTGCTGCTCGTGTGGGCGTTCCTGTCGCTCGGACTGTTCGCGATGGGTCTGGTCTACGGGCCGCTGGGGGCCTTTCTGCCGAGCCTGTTCCCGGCGCGGGTGCGCTACACCGGCGTCTCGATGGCCTTCAACATCGGCGGCATCATCGGTGGCGGCCTGGCGCCGATGACGGCGCAATGGCTGGCGGAGCAGGGCGGCCTCGCGCTGGTGGGGGTGTATCTCGCGGCGGCGGCGGGATTGAGCCTGGCGGGGCTGGCGATGGTCGCTGGGGAGCGCAGGCTCCTACCGCTGTCCGATTGAAGGCGCGCTGTGGGGACAGCGCTACAGCTCCGCCACGAAATCCAGGCCGATGTCCAGCACCGGGGCGCTGTGGGTGAGGGCGCCGACGGAGATCATGTCGACGCCGGTTTCGGCGATGGCGCGGGCGGTGGAGAGGTTCACGCCGCCCGAGGCTTCCAGCTTCGCGCGGCCCTTGGTGATCTCCACCGCCTGGCGCAGCATGGCCGGCGTCATGTTGTCGAGGAGCACGATGTCGGCGCCGGCGGCGAGGGCTTCTTCGAGCTGGGTCAGGTTGTCGACCTCGCACTCGACCTTCACCATGTGGCCGGCATAGGCCTTGGCACGCCCGATCGCGGCTGCGACACCGCCGGCCGCGGCGATGTGGTTGTCCTTGATGAGGATCGCGTCGTCGAGGCCGAAGCGGTGATTGGCGCCGCCGCCGCAGCGCACGGCGTATTTCTCGAAGGCACGCCAGCCGGGTGTCGTCTTGCGGGTGTCGACGATGCGGGCGCGCGTGCCTTCCGCGAGCTTCACATATTGCGCGGTCAGCGAGGCGACGCCGGAGAGCCGGCCGGCGAAATTCAGCGCGACGCGCTCGGCGGAGAGCAGGGCGCGGGTCTTCGCTTCGATGGTGGCGATGACGTCGCCGGGCGCGACGTCCCCGCCGTCGTCGATGCTGGTGGTGAAGCGCGCCTCGGCATCGAGCGCGCGGAAGGCGTGGCGCGCGAAGGCGAGGCCGGCGATGCGCCCCGCCTGCCGCGCCGCAATGACGACACGGGCGCGGGCATCGGCGTCGATGGTCGCCTCGGTGGTGAGATCGCCAGCCCGGCCAAGGTCCTCCGCGAGGGCGGCAAGGACGGCAGGTTCGACGAGGAGATCGGGGAGGGGCTGGGGCATGGTGCTTGGTCTTGCAAGGGCCTCAGGCATGGGTCCCCCGGTTCGCCGCTGCGCGGCGCCCGGAGGATGACAATTGAATTTCCAACATCGCTGTCATCCTCCGACGACCCGTAGGGTCGATCGGGGGACCCATGCCTGAGCGGTTGAAGGCATCGCGCTAGGCCGCCCGTCCTACCGCATGCCCCGTCGCTTCGGCCGCCACGGCTTCGGAGGCGGTGAGGGTGGTGCAGGTGCGGTGGGCCCAGTCTGGGTTTGCTTCCGGGTGATCGCTGCGGAAATGGCCGCCGCGGCTTTCGGTGCGGGCCCAGGCGGCGCTGGCGATCATCAGCGCGGTGTCGGCGGCGGCGCTGAGCGTCTCGCCGTTGCTGCGGCGCATGAGCTGGATTTCGCCGAGCGCCAGTTCGAGCGAGGCGGCATCGCGCTCGACGCCGACGCAGGCCGTCATGATCTTGCGCAGGCGGGCGATGTCGGGCGCGGAGTCGTCGAACACGGTGCGCGGCGGGGCGGGCAGGCCGCGGCGGCTGGGATTGCTCGGCGTCGCGTCCATGTCGGCGGCCGCCCGGGCGCCCATGACGATGGCTTCCAGCAGCGAGTTGGAGGCGAGGCGGTTGGCGCCGTGGAGGCCGGTCGAGGCGCATTCGCCGGCGACCCAGAGGCCGGGCAGGGTGGAGCGCGCATCGGCATACGAGGCGATGCCGCCCATGTGGTAATGCGCCGCCGGGGCGACCGGGATGCCCTCGCGGCGCGGGTCGATGTCGGCCGCCTTGCAACTGGCATAGACCGTCGGGAAGCGCGCTGGGAATTCCTCGCCTACCGCCCTGGTCGCATCGAGCACGACGCGGCGGCCCGCCTTGATCTCGCGGAAGATGCCGCGCGCGACGATATCGCGGGGCGCCAGTTCGGCGTCGGGATGGATCGCCTGCATGAAGCGCTCGCCGCGATCGTTCAGCAGCACGGCGCCTTCGCCGCGCAGCGCCTCGGTGGCGAGCGGGGCGGGGTCGCGGCCGACATCGAGGGCGGTCGGGTGGAACTGGACGAATTCGGGATCGGCGATCACCGCCCCCGCCCGCGCTGCCATCGCGATGCCGACGCCGCGCGCCGTGACGGGATTGGTGGTGACGTTGTAGAGCCCGCCCGAGCCGCCGAGCGCGAAGAGCACGGCGTCGGCGACTACCGCGACGCGGCGGCCTTGCGCGTCGCGCGTCCAGACGCCGGTGACGCGGCCGTCCATTACGATGAGGTCGGTGGCGCGCAACCCGTCGATGACGCGGATGTCGCCCCGCGCCGCAACGGCCTTCGCCAGCGTCGCCATGATCGCCGCGCCGGCCTGGTCGCCCTTCACGCGGACGATGCGGCGGCGGCTATGCGCGGCTTCGCGGCCCAGCACCAGCTTGCCGCCGGCGTCGCGGTCGAAGGGCGCGCCGAGCTGCACGAGGTCTTCGATGCGGGCGGCGGCGTCTTCGGTGATGAGCTTCGCGATTTTCTCGTCGACGATGCCGGCGCCGGCGACGATGGTGTCCTGGACATGCAGCGCGGCGGAGTCGTCGTCGCCGATCGCCGCCGCGATGCCGCCCTGCGCCCAGGCCGACGAGGCGTTCGAGCCGATCGGCGAGCCGGCAAGCACGGTGACCGGGCGGACGTTGAACTTCAGCGCCGCAAAGAGCCCGGCAAGCCCCGCGCCGACCACGAGGGCCGGGCCGGCGTCGATGATCTCGATGTCGTCGGTCATGTAAGCCGCACTGTTCTTGCTCCCCCCGCTTGCGGGGGGAGACAGCCGGCGAAGCCGGCAGAGGGGGGTACGAAAGCAACGCCGCGATGGGGGATATGCCCCCCTCTGACGCTGCGCGCCGGTCTCCCCCCGCAAGCGGGGGGAGCAAGGCGCCGCGCCAGCGCGAGCGGTCGGAGCATGATTACGCCGCCTTGGCTTTCGCGCGGGGTTCGACCGCGAGCATGCGGTCCACGGCTATGCGGGCGCGGGCGGCGATTTCGGGGTCGACGGTGACTTCGTACTGGCCCGTCTCCAGGCAGCGCAGGATGCCGGCGAGGGTGATGCGCTTCATGTGGGGACAGAGATTGCACGGGCGCACGAACTCGACGTCGCGCACCGCGGCGGCGACATTGTCGCTCATCGAGCACTCGGTCACCATCACCACGCGCTTCGGCCGCTTGGTCTCGACATAGCCGATCATCGCGGCAGTCGAGCCGGCGAAGTCGGCTTCGGCGACCACTTCGGGCGGGCATTCGGGATGCGCCAGCACGATCACGCCGGGATGCGATCTGCGGAACGCCTTGATGTCGTCGGCGGTGAAGCGCTCATGCACTTCGCACGCCCCGGCCCAGGTGAGGATCTCGACATTCGTCTGGTTGGCGACGTTCTTCGCCAGATACTGGTCGGGGATGAGGAAGACCTTCTTCACGCCCAGGCTCTCGACCACATCGACCGCATTGGCCGAGGTGCAGCAGATGTCGCTCTCGGCCTTCACCTCGGCGGAGGTGTTCACATAGGTGACGATCGGCACGCCCGGATGGCTCTCGCGCAGCAGGCGGACATCGGCGGCGGTGATCGAGGAGGCGAGCGAGCAGCCGGCTTCCATGCTGGGGATCAGCACGGTCTTTTCGGGGCTGAGAATCTTCGAGGTCTCGGCCATAAAGTGGACGCCGGCCTGGATGATCAGCTTCGCGTCGGTCTTCGCCGCCTCGCGGGCGAGGGCGAGGGAGTCGCCGACGAAATCGGCGACGCCGTGATAGATCTCGGGCGTCTGGTAGTTATGGGCGAGGATGACCGCGCCCTTTTCCTTCTTCAGGCGATTGATCGCCGCGATATAGGGCGCGTGCATCTGCCATTCGAACTGGGGAATGACGGTCTTGACGCGCTCATGGATGGCGGCCGTTTCGCGATCGACCTCGGGCGTGAATTCCAGAACCTGACCCATAGCTCGCCTCCACCACGAGTTATGCTCCATGTGAGCATATATTGGGCGCCAAAAACGGCGGTTCAAGCGCCGCCTTGCGATATTTATGCTTGAACTGAGCATAACCCGTCAAGGGCCTGTCACATTGCGCCAGATCAATGCGGGCTTCGCGCCTATGGCCGGGGCGGCCCGGAGATGAAGCCGATGATCGCCTCGACGAGGCCGGTGGCCAGCGGAAGTTCGGGCTGGCTGTAGGTTTTGATGTTGGCGCTGCGGTCGGCCGGGGCAATACGCAGAATGTGGTTCATGCCTTCGATCAGGGTCAGCGTCGCATCGGGACGTGCAGCCTTGAGGCGCTTGGCGTCGTCCACCGAAATCTGGAAGTCGGTCGTGCCCTGGAGGATCAGGACAGGCGCCTGGACCTTGGCGATCTCCTCGGCCGGATCGTAGCGGAACCACGAGATCAGATAGGGCTGGACGCTCGGACGGAAGAGGGGGCCGAGCAAGGCATTGGGCGCCGGATCGAGCTTGCCGGCCTCCAGCTTCTGAAGCGTCGGCTCGGCAAGCTGGAGCGTGATGGTGCCGCCCGGCCCGGCGGCGAGCTGGCGGCGCAGGATGTTCGACGCCCGGTCGCCGGCGCCCGCGAGGCTGATGAAGCCGGCCACGGTCTCGCGTTCCGCGACGAGCGTGCCGATCAGGGCGCCCTCGGAGTGGCCGACGATATAGAGGCGATCGACGAAAGGCTGAGTCCGGAGGAAGTGCAGCCAGTCCTGCGCGTCGTCGACGAACGTCTCGAAGCGCAGATCCTCTTCGCGCTGGCCGGGATGATAGCTGGCGGCGACCATGCGCTTGTCGAAACGGAGCGAGCCGATGCCGTGGTCGGCAAGTGCGGCGGCGAGCAGCTTATAGGCGTCCGTGCGCATGCCGGGCTGATTGCCGTCGCGATCGGTCGGGCCGGAGCCGGCGATGAAGAGGACCGCCGCGAACGGCTCTTCCTGGTCAGGGACGATGAGCGAGCCGTTGCGCTGATCGTCGGCGCCGCCGCGGCTGACCGCCGTCTCGTGCCAGGCGCCGGCAGCGGCAGGCAGGGTGGCCGCACCGATTCCGGCGGCAAGGATGGCTAAAGCGATACCGGCGACGCGCATGGGACGCTCCGACCCTGTATGCGGAGATCCTACCCTAGCGTTTGGCGCCGCGCGAGGCGGCGACCTTTACGCCCGGCGCAGGACGCTCGCGCAGGACCTCGCGGCGAAAGCGGAATTTCTCGGCCGGGCGGCCCTTGGCCGGCGCGGACATGCGGCCGGTGCCTTCGACGAGGCCGGAGGTTTCGACGAGGCGGCGGAAATTCTGCTTGTGGACGAGGACTCCGGTGATGGCCTCGACGGCGCGCTGGAGTTCGAGCAGCGTGAATTCCGGCGGCATGAGTTCGAAGATCACCGGCCGGTATTTCAACTTGCCGCGCAGGCGGCCGATCGCCGTCGCCAGGATGCGGCGGTGATCGAAGATCATCGGCTGGCCGAGTTCGGCGAGCGGCCCTTGCGCCTCGGGCGGGATGGGGCGGCCGTCCTGGCGCGCCTCGGCGACGAGGCCGGCTTCGTAGAGCAGTTCGTAGCGTTCGAGCGTCTTCTCCTCGTCCCAGCCGAGGCCGTCGAAGCCGAAGCAGAGCCGGGCGCGGTCCCAGCGCTGGTCGCGCTGGTTGCCGCCGGCCTGCGCCCAGGTCTTGAGGCGCGGCAGGATGACGGCCTCGATCAGCGACGGCGGCGCGGCGCGCCAGTCTTCCCACGGGAAGAAGCCGTACCAGCCGCGCCAGGCGGAGTCGGCGACGGGCGGCGCCCCATGCGCGCGGACGAGGGCGAGATAGCCGACCGAGACGACACGCGGGCCGGTGCCGGCCTGGACCTCGTGCCGGCCGCGGTCGCCGAAGGTGTAAAGCTGCTCGGCATAGCCGATCTCGAGCCCGGTCTGGCCCTTGATCCAGGTGCGCATGCCGGCGTCGAGCGTGCGGTGGGCGAGCGGCTCGAAGGGGCCGAAGGGCAGGCCGTCGCGTTCCGGCCTGACGCCGGTCGCCGCGCCGGGCACGACATGGCGCACCGCCAGCACCTGCGGCGCACCCTCCAGCATCGTCACGATCGCGGCGTTCAGCCCGATCACCACCGCCTGGCTGTCGTCGGCGAAGCTCATGCGGGGCGGTCCAAGGGTGCGCCTCTTGCCATGGGAAACCGGCGGGCCATCAAGCGTTGGCCGAAAGAAGGGCGGGAAGTTCGAAGCGGCAGCCCATCGTTGCGAGTTCGGCGGGGCCGACCTCGTCGAGCGCCTCTACCATGCGGCCGTCGCGGCCCAGTCTTTCGTCGGCGAGCGCGACGAGCAGCCGGTTCGGCGAGATATGCGGCGCGAGGCGGCGCATGCGGCGGAGGATCGCCAGCTCCTCGGTCTTCGGATTCAGCTTGCAGAGGATCATGAACATCGAGGCCGTCGAGCGGCTGATGCCGGCCCAGCAATGGATCAGCATCGGAGCTGTCCGGTCCCAGGTGTCGGCGAAGGCCAGCACCTGATCGACATGGGCGCGGCGCGGTTCGAGCAGGCCCTCCATCGGGGCGTCGATGTCGGAGACCGGGATGCGCAGATGGCGCTCGCCGAAGCGGGGATGCGCGTCGATCATGTATTCGCTGCCGAGCAGCGAGAGCAGATGGGAAGGCCGGTCGAGGCCGATGACCTTTTCGATCTCGGCGAGGGGCGTCACAAGAATCCTGGGCATGGCCGATACTAGGAACTTCCCCCGGGGCAGGACAATCCGGGGGAGGCGGCCTGCGATCGCCGGAACGCGGCGTTTCGCCGCTTTAGGTCTTTTGGACTTTCCGGGTTAGACGCGCCGGGGTCTTCGTGAGAGGCTGGCGCACCGACCCATAACGCGCGGCCGCCGCAAGGGCCGCGGACAGCGAGGAAACATGGCCAACAAGATCACCGAAGACCCCCGCATCGACCCCCGGATCAAAGCCGTTTTCGGCGCCATGAGCCTGCCCAAGCTGGGCGACGCGAAGGACCGCGACGAAATCCTGGCGGTCGCGAACAGCGATGCCGCGCGGGCGGCGGAGGAGGGGCTGCGGCAGATGCTGGAGTCCGCCGACACCGAGGCCATCGCGCCGTCAAAGGGCCTCGTGACCACGAAACGGACGTTCAAGTCCGAGCCCGACGGCAACACCGTCAATCTCCAGATCATCCGCCCGGACAACGACCAGGTCCTGCCCTGCGTCTATTACATCCACGGCGGCGGCATGGCCTCGATGTCGTGCTTCTACGGCAATTACCGCGCCTGGGGCCGGATCATCGCGGCGCAGGGCGTCGCGGTCGTCATGGTGGACTTCCGCAATTGCGTGACGCCGTCGTCGGCGCCTGAAGTCGCGCCGTTCCCGGCCGGCCTCAACGACTGCGTCTCGGGCCTCAAATGGACCCATTCGCATGCCGCCGACCTCAAGATCGATCCGAAACGCATCGTCATCGCCGGCGAGAGCGGCGGCGGCAACCTGACGCTGGCGACCGGGCTGAAGCTCAACAAGGACGGCGACATCAAGCTGATCTCGGGGCTCTATGCGCTCTGCCCCTATATCCTCGGCAAGTGGCCGGACGAGAACTGCCCGTCGTCGGTCGAGAACAACGACATCCTGATCGAGCTGCACCAAAATCGCGGTCGCATGGGCTACGGCATCGCCGAATATGAGGCGAAGAACCCGCTCGCCTGGCCGAGCTTCGCGACGGGCGACGACGTGCGCGGCCTGCCGCCGGTCATCATCAGCGTCAACGAATGCGATCCGCTGCGCGACGAGGGCATCAATTTCTACCGCATGCTGCTCAAGAGCGGCGTCGAGACGCGCTGCCGGCAGGTGATGGGGACGATCCACGGGACGGAAATCTTCCCGATGGCCTGCCCCGACATCAGCCGCGACACGGCGGCCGACATCGCGCATTTCGCGCGCGGCTAGCCTTCAGCCGGGCGCGAGCTCGGCAAAGCGGCGCAGGAAGCGCTGCTGCGCCTCGACCGGACCCCAGGGGTCGAGGCGCTTGTTGGCCAGCCTGGGCTCGCCGAAGAAGCGTTTCGCCTCGGCCGGGGCGAAGCCGGCGAGCTGGGTCGCCTCGAAATAGGCGGCGGCCGCATCGGCCTTCTTGATGAGCCGGTGCAAGGTCTCGGGAACTTTCGGCGCCAGCCCGAAGCGGAGGTGGATGGCGCCGAGCAGGCGCAGCTCCAGCGTCTTGTAGTCGAGGCCGACGGCGCGCTTGAAGGGCGAAATCAGGTCTCCGATGACATATTCCGGCGCGTCGTGCAGCAGCGCGATCAGCCGCGACTCCCGGGGAAGGTCCGGCTTCAGGGCGACCGCGAGGCGCTCGACCAGCATGCAGTGCTGCGCCACCGAGAAGGCATGCGAGCCCTTGGTCTGGCCGTTCCAGCGTGCGACGCGGGCAAGGCCGTGGGCGATATCCTCGATCTCGATGTCGAGCGGGGAGGGATCGAGGAGATTCAGCCGGCGGCCCGACAGCATGCGCTGCCAGGCACCTTCGGTCTTGGGTTTCGGCATGGTCTGTCCGAGAATGGCGCCCGTGTTTGCCGCCGGTTCGGGCGACAGGCAAGCGATCTGCGAAAGGAGCGGTCATGGGCCTGAACTATGTGCTGTGTCCTGTAACGGGCGGCGAGGAGGACGGCCCGGCCTTGCGGGCGGCGCTCGGCATCGCGCTGGGCTTCAACGCGCATGTCCGTGCGCTGTTCGTGCGGTCGAGCGTCGTCGCGGCGATCCCGTATCTCGGCGAGGGCCTGACCGGCACGGTGGTGGAGAACATCATCGCCGCAGCCAACAAGGCGTCGGACGAATCCTTCATCGAGGCGAAGCGGCATATCGACCAGGCGGTGGCGGCCTGCAAGGCGACGGAAGCCTCGCTGTCGGTGCGCGTGCAGGAAGGGATCGTCGAGGACGAGGTGGCGGCGGCGAGCCGGTTGGCCGATCTCGTGGTCTATGCCCGCGATCCGGGCGACGCGGCCTTCCCGGACCGCTCGCTGGCCGAGCACACGCTGCTCGGCGCGCGCCGGCCGATCCTCATCGCCCCGCCGCGTCCGCCCGATACGATCGGCGCGAAGATCGCGGTGCTGTGGGACGGCGGCACCCCGGCGGCCGCGGCGGTGCTCGCCGCGCTGCCGTTCATCCGCAAGGCGCAGAGCGTCGAGATCGTCCATCTCGCGCATGACGAGGAAAGCCCGCATGTCGTCGACGATCTGCGCGACGCGCTGGCGATCCGCGGTTTAGACGCGGCGATGCGGGTGGTGGACCACAAGGCGTCCGTCGATGGCGCGCATGTGCTGTCGGCGGCGATGGCGGCGGAGCCGGACCTCATTGTCATGGGCGGCTACAGCCACTCGCGCCTGCGCCAGCTCGTGCTCGGCGGCGTGACCCGGCACATGCTGAAGCATGCGCCGGTCCATGTGCTCATGGCGCATTAGCCGATCGCGAAGACCGTGTAGCGGATGCCGCCCTTGATGCGGCGTCCGAGGCCGACGGCGACGATCGCGTTCAGCCACTGATAGCGCGGGTCGCTGGTCTCGAAGAGCGGGGCGATGCGGGCGTAGTAGCGCGCGACGTCCATCGCGAGGGCCTTGTCGGGATCGGCGAAATCGGCCGCGGCTTCGGCCGGGACGGCCATGCGCCCGCCATGCGTGACGTAGATCAGCGCACCGTCATGGGTGCGCCAGACGGTGCGTGCGTCGAAGGTGGAGACGGCGGTGCCGTCGGGCATCTGGCCGGCCTCGGACCAGTTGCCGCCGCCGGGCAGAACCTCGCCGCGCAGCCGTTCGCCTTCCACGATGCCGCCGGAGAGATAGCCGACGCGGCGGGTGTGAAACGGCGTCGCGCCGATCGGCAGCATCGCGCCGCCGACATGGAACTCGACGGTGCAGAGCAATTCGTGCGGCAGGCTGGTCCAGTCGCTCATCCGCTTCACATCTTCCGCACGATCACGGTACCGGCCGAATAGCCCGCGCCGAAGGAGCAGATCAGGCCGAGGTCGCCGCTCGCGAGATCCTGCGAGTATTTGTGGAAGGCGATGATCGAGCCGGCCTACGAGGTGTTCGCG
>JADZAI010000084.1 GCA_020852655.1 Alphaproteobacteria bacterium | reverse complement strand
GTCTCCTTCACCGACAATTGCGTCGCCGGCATCGAGGCGCGCGAGGACAACATCAAGGCCGCGCTCGAGCGCTCGCTGATGCTGGTGACGGCGCTGGCGCCGACCATCGGCTACGACAACGCCGCCAAGATCGCCAAGACGGCGCACAAGAACGGCACCACGCTGCGCGAGGAAGCGGTCGGCGGCGGTTATGTCAGCGACGCGGATTTCGACCGGCTGGTCGTGCCGGGGGACATGACGCGCCCCGGCTGAGGCTGAGGTACAGGCGATCATCGTTCGATTTCAGCGAACGATCTGTCGTCTTGCGTGCTCTTTCGATGAATGACGGGATTCGCTAGTCAATCACGACCGTCATCCATCGGAGTTCTCCCATGTCCCTCTCCACCACCGCTCCTGCCGCCTCGACCAGCGGCGCCGGCTCCATCGCCGTCCTCGTCGGCCGCATCCTTCTTTCGGTTCTCTTCATCCTCGCCGGCTTCGGCAAGCTGACCGCCATCGGCGGCACGGCGGGCTGGTTCGGCTCGATAGGCCTGCCGGCCCCCACGGTCGTCGCCGTCGTCGTCGGCCTGCTGGAATTCTTCGGCGGCCTTGCCGTGCTCGCCGGCTTCTATTCGCGCATCGCAGCCGTGGCACTCGCGATCTTCACCATCGCGGCCAGCCTCATCGCCCACACCGACTTCTCGGATATGTCGCAGGCCCTGTTCTTCCAGAAGAACCTCGGCATCGCCGGCGGCTTCCTGCTGCTCGCCGTGTTCGGCCCCGGCGCATTCGCCATCAACAGGCGCTGATAAAGATTTCAGTAACCTTTCCTAAAGCCCGGAATTATCCGGGCTTTTTCTTTGCCGGCTCGCGCGCTCAGGAACTGATTCAAGTGCTTGCGAGAGTGATTCAACCGGCTCGGACATCGATTCCGGGGATTGTCGCAAGCCTTTGAACCAACAAAGCTTGTTCGAGGATCGGCGTGTCAGGACGCTGCCGCGCGAAGACGCCCGCAAATATCGGCCACAGCCTGCATATCGGTAGCATCGCGCTGGCGGCGCGAAGCGACAAGACAGGCCTGCGAACGCAGGATGACGCCGTCCGACAGCACCTTGAGATGGTTGGATTTCAGCGTCGACCCGGTCGTCGTGATGTCGACGATGACGTCGGCGGAGCCGGAGGCCGGCGCGCCTTCCGTTGCGCCGAGGCTTTCGACGATGCGGTAGACCTGGATGCCGTGCGCGCCCGAAAAGAACTGCTGCGTCAGCCGCCAGTATTTCGTCGCGATGCGCAGGCGGCGGCCATGGCGCTGGCGAAAATCGGCGGCCACGTCATCGAGGTCGGCCATGGTGTCGACGTCCCACCAGCAATCGGGGACGGCCACCACGACATCAGCGAACCCGAACGGCAGGCGCGCCGCGATCTCGACGCGGGCGTCGCAATCGGTCAGCTTTTCGCGGATCAGATCCTCGCCGGTGACGCCGAGATCGAGCGTGCCCGCGCCAAGCTCGGCGGCGATCTCGGAGGCCGAGAGCAGCTTCACCTCAATGTCGTCGCGCCCCTCGACGCGGGCGCGATAGGAGCGCTCGTCGCCCGTCTGCACGATGGCGAGGCCGGCGCGCGCGAAGAGTTCGCTCGCCTGCTCCTTGAGCCGGCCCTTGGACGGCAATGCCAGCGTAATGGTCATGATGCCGTCTCGTTGCATATGGATCGGGAGCTACCCCCACCCCTCACCCCTCCCCACAAGGGGCAGGGGGACGTCAGCCGTATCGTCAGCTCGCCGATCTTGGCGCTGACTTTGCCGAATTCCCCTCCCCCTTGTGGGGAGGGGTGAGGGGTGGGGGTCGGAAGACAGAAACGACCGCTCATTTCCGCAGCGCCTCAATCCGGTCGAGCCACACGGAGAAGCCGACGCCCGGGATCGGCCTTTCCGCGCCGAGGAGCGTCAGCAGGCGATCGTAGCGTCCGCCGCCCGCCAGCGGCCGCGCCGCATCGCCGGCGTATATCTCGAAGACGAGGCCCGTATAATAGTCGAGCGGACGGCCGAAGGCGGCGTCATAGGCGACGTCGTCGCTCGCCTGCCCGTGACGGCCGACGGCCTCCACGCGGCGCGAGAAGGCGTCGAGCGAACGCACGAGACTGAGGCCCGACGCCTTCGCGAAATCCGACAAGGCGACAGCCGCCCCGGCCAGCGGCACCTTGATGGCGAGGAAGGCCCGCAACGCTTCAAAAGCTTCCGACGAGAGGCGCACGCTGCGCAGTTCCGCCTTCTCGATCAGGCGTCGCGCAATATCCTGCGGTGCGCGGCCGGAACTCTCCGACAGGCCGGCGCGCTGCATGGCGACGGCGATTTCGCCGGACAGGGCTTCGTGGTCGCGCAAGGCGACAAGCTCCGCCGCCTCGTCGGACAGCACGCCGTTGCGCGGCGGGTTGGCGAGATCGGCAAGCGCAGCCTCTAGTTGCGCCGGCGAGCCGAAGGCGCGGGCAAGGCGTTTCTGCCAGCCGCGCGGCAAGCCGAGCGCGGCCAGCACCGCCTCGAACACGGCCTGATCGCCCAAGGTCACCGACAGCTTTCGGCCGGGCAGCGCGCCGGCGAGCAGCGCATGGGCGTCGGCGATGGAGCGGGCATCGGCTTCCGCCGTGCTGGTTTCGCCCAGATCCTCGATTCCGGCCTGGAAAAACTCGTTGCCGCCTTCGCGCCGCTGGCGGAAGACCTCGCCCAGATAGGCATAGCGGTGCGGGGTCGCCGCGCGCTTGGCGATATGGTCGAGGCAGACGGGAATGGTGAATTCCGGGCGCAGGCAAAGCGTCTCGCCCGTCT
>JADZAI010000083.1 GCA_020852655.1 Alphaproteobacteria bacterium | reverse complement strand
GCCGGCACCATCACGCGGACACCGCTCGATCCAGCGGCGCCGAACCCGGCCAACTCAACGCAGTTGGCGGATGCAAGTGCTGCTGCGTCGCCGGCGATCAAGCCACCGTCGCCTACTTCCCTCGATGGGAGCGGTGCGGCACCGCAGCCATCATGGTTCGAACGAAATCAGGGCATCGTCGGACCGGCGATATCGGCGACTGGCACTGGCTTGCTGTCGATGGGACAAGGCGATGCTGATATCGAAGCGGAAGAGCGTCGAGACGAAAGAATCCGCGAGAACTATGGCGACGTGTCGGCCTACACGGGACTACTGCGTCCCGACGACGTCCGTGGTGATGGTGTGGTGCGTCCGACGCCTGGGGAAAAGTACCGCTACTCGTTTGAAGTCGCCTGGAACCCGCAGACCCGGCGGCTCGAAAAAATCCCACTCACCACCGCGTAGGAGCATGCGATGAAAACAGGAACTGGATTGCTGATCGCCGCCGGCACGGCACTCAAGGTCGGCGGCGATGCGATCAATCAAAACTGGCAGCAGCGTTGGGAAGAGAAGATGGAGCGCCTGCGTCAGAAGTACCGCGCCGACGAGCGCGCCGAGGATCGGGCCTATCAGGACAAGGTTCGCGGTGAAGAGCAATTCGAGGCGCTGGGCCGTGAGGCGCGGCAAATGACGCGAGATCGCGAGCGCGATGCAGTAACCGATGCGCGCGCTGCCAGCAAGGAACGGAGTGAAGAGCGCCGTCACCAGGATACTCTGAAGTCCGAAGCTCTGGGCAGCGCGAAAGACTATCTCGAGCTGATCGAGAGGGATGACGGTACGCTGGCCACTCTCGATAAACGTACCTCCAAAATCACGCCGGTTATGGATGGCGATCAGCCTGTTCGCGGAAAGAAAGCGAACGCGGTACCGATGCCGCGCGAGGGACTGTCCGCCAGCGACGACCGCTATATGGAAGCCCTCGAGCGGCAGGAGGGATACGACGCCCGCCGGCGTTATAACCCGCAGGATCGGGATGCGATTTTCGGTCGTATTGCGGCGAAGGCGCGCGCCGCCGGCCGAGATGACATCGCCAAGTATTACGATCCGCTTCAGGCGTCCCCGAAAAGTCCCGCTGCCGCACCACCTCCGCCCGTGGCGCCCGAAGCAGCTCGAGCACAACAGCCGCCGGCGCCGGACACAACGCCGCCCGCACCGCGGGATCCCGCGCAGCGCGAAGTCGGGCAGAGATACCGCGCTCCCGATGGTCGCATGGTGAAATGGACCGGACGCGGCTGGGAGCCGGTACAGCAGTAATGGCTCTCCTGACAGACAACGACATCTTCGGCTCGCCGGCGCTCCTCAGTGACGCCGACCTGTTCGGCCCAACATCCGCTGGCCTTCTGTCGGACAACGACCTCTTCGGGCCGGACGAGCCAGGTGCGATCTCTCGAGGATTCGTCACCGGCATGCTTCAGCAGAATCCCACCACCATGGCCGAAGCTTTCGAGGGTCTTTCCTATCGCGCGCCCGAGCAGTTTCGCTCCGGCCTGCAAAGCGCGGCGGCCGACACGCGCAAACTCGCGGCGCTTTCCCCCGATGCATACAAGACGAAGTCCGGCTCGCTGTGGGACGTCGGCGGTGTGTCCGACGCGATGACCTGGGCAGGCGAACGCCTCGGTGAAGGCCTCGCGTCGATGGTGCCGCCTATCACGACGGGCCTTGCGGGGGGGAGCGATAGGGCAGCGCGTCGCCGGCAAGACCGGCGCGCGCGTGGGTGCACTCGCCGGAGCCGCCGTGCCGTCTGCCGGCCTCAATTACGGCGAGCTCTACCGCGCCTTGAAAGAGGAAGGCGTCGCGCCGGAGAGCGCGTCTGAGTACGCCATCTATGGCGCGATCCCTATGGCAGCCCTCGACACGGCGAGCGTGGGACCGGTGATCACGCGGCTCGGCGGCGCCGACGAGGTAAAGCGCCAAGTCGCGCGAGGCATCGCCAGGCGCATTGCCGCCGAGGCCGGGAAGGGTGGCGCGCGCGAGAGCTTCACCGAAATGGCGCAGGAGGCGGTGAAGGAGGCGACTGTCTCGATTGCGGCCGACAAGCCTTTTTGGACCGTCGAGACTGGCAAGAACTTGCTCGAAGCGGGCGCTGCGGCGTTCCTGCCCGGCAGCGCCGTCGGTGGTATCAGCGGCGTGCGCGCCGACCAAGTCGAGGCGACCTCGCGCTCCCCGACTGCTCCGCCTCCTGTAGAGATCTCGCCCGAAGTGGCCACGACACTCACGGCCGAAGACGCGGCGAGCCCGATAGCGCAGGTGCTCGGCCCCGATGTCATCCTCGAGGGCCGGCAAATCGTGAAGGATGCTGCGGAAGGGAAGCCGGCGTCCGCCACCGCCGTGACTGCCGAGCTGCTACCCGAGGCCATGCCGACCACCGGAACGGCACCGGTCAGCCGTGCACGGCGTCCCGACACCGAAATTCCGACCACCCAACCCGCGCCAGCACGTTCCACTGTGGTTGCTGCGCCGCCGCCGGTCGCGAGTCCTCCCCCCGCACCGGCGGCACCTGCCCTTGACCGTCAGGTGCCGGCCGCAGCGCCGGCGGTTGCTGAAACTCCAAAGACCCTTCTCTCCGACGGCGACGTCTTCGGCGATGTCGAGCGGCAGATCGAATTCCGGAAGAACGGTCAGCCCTGGCTGACGGCGGCGGAAGCCACGCTCGCGTCAAGAGCGCGGCCGGATCTCCGAGGGCGATCGCTCGAGCCGGTGCGAGTTGAGGGCGGGTGGGCGCTCGGCGTGACCGCCGGTGATCGCGTACAAGAGAGTGCCGCCGATGCTTCCGATCCGGGTGGTAAGCTCCGTCTTGGCGCTACGCAGCCGGACCATCAAGCGGTCCTACGTGCCCCGACCTCCGGAGAGGGTCATGCAGTTCAAGGAACTGCACCCAGGATTTCGACTGGGACGGGTCCGGCTGACAGACCTCCCTTGCGGGAATCCTCGGGCCGGCTGGGAGCGGTGACGGCGGAAGGTGTAGCGTCGCAGCTCGGTCCCGACAAGGCTGTGGTGGAAGTCCCCGAAGGCCCGCCCGTTTCTGAGGCGGCCGCCCTAGCTGAGGCCGGGGTAACGGACTTGGATGGTGCCCTCGGAGATCTCGAGCCTATCACGGGACCGCTCGCCGCTGCCGCTCACCCGAGGCAAGCGCCGAACGGTCCTCGGTATCATGGCAAAAAGGTCGCCATCGCCGACACGCCTGTGCAGTTCGACGGCCAGCCGTTTCCGCAGGCCCGAGTGCGTGCGCAGGAGTGGGCGATGAAGAATGTACGCGGCGATCACCGCAACGCCGATACCGGATGGACGATCAGCGTGCCGGCCACGGGCATCAAGAAGGCGACGACCGGCACGCGCACTTACCGCGACCTCGACGTCGTCGCGCACCTCCCGAAGCTCCTTGAGGGAGCGGTTCATGTGGACGCCGCGGCGCCTCGCTCCCCCGAGCAAGGCGTCAAAGCATATCACACGCTGTACGGTGCCTTTTCGCATAAAGGGAAACTGCACCGCGTGCGACTCACCGTGCGGGAGATGACCAACGGCCGGTTCTTCTACGACCAGCACAGCGCGGAGATCGAGAACGCCGGAAATGAAGAACCCCGGCGTCCAGAACGCGGGGCTGCATCCGAAGATGTCGAGCCGACCGCTAGGTCCGCCGGGGTCCAGGATGGTCCTACCCGGAGCGAGCCGGGTGCGGAGGTCACCACTTCCGACAGTATGGACCCGGTAGGCACTAGCGGCAAGGCGCCGCGGACCGAGCTTTCCGTTGAAGACCTTCTGCAGGGCGTCAACCTCGAGGACGGCCGGTCGGCTGTGCCGGACCGTTCGGGCGAGCGCGGCTTCATCCACCTCTTCGGTCCTCGGCCGAAGCGCGAGCGGAAAGGCACTCCGGGTCAGCGGCGGGCTATTTCGAAGGTGATCGCCGACCGGGCGGACGAAACCTTGCAGCGCGTCCGAGACACGATGGACCACCTGCGCGAGCAGGCGACCGATGGCTTCATGTGGGCAATCCCCGATGAGTTTCATGCTCTCCGGAAGATCGGCAAGCAGCTCCAGCCCGAAGCTCGCGACGGGCAACTCGGCGCCTACGTCGCGGCCCGCCTGGCGAGACACCCCGCCGGTCAAGTCGAAGCCTGGCTGCGCGAGGGCGCTCCGAAGTGGGACGGAGACGACGGCCGCGTGGACATCGACGACGATATTCCCGGCTTCTATGAGATCGTCGCGCCCATCTTCAAGAAGGGGTTGGCCGACGAGTTCGAGGGCTATGCCTACGCCAGACGAGTGAAGACGCAGAAGCTCATCGAGCAGGGCCGCGAGCACAACCTCACCGCGGCCGATGTCGAGGAACTTCTCGGGTACGAACGCGCGCACCCTGAATTCAAGACTGCCTTCGACGAGATCCAGCGCTTCAAGAAAGCGGTGCTCGATACCGTCGAGGGCATGGGCCTCATCAACGCCGACCAGCGCGCCACCTGGGAACAGGCCGACCACGTACCGTTTTATAGGTCGGTTGAGGACAAGAAGCGGTCCGGCCCCTCTCGCCGGCGTGCTCTCGGCAATCAGTCGCCGCAGATCAGAAAGCTCACCGGCGGTGAAATCACCTACGCCGTCGTCGAAGAGGCCTCCGGCGAGGTGATCGAGCGCTTCCCTCGACGCGACCAAGCCAAGCTCGAAGCGCAGCGCCGGGGGCAGGGCTTCAAAGTCCAGGAGATGGGGCAGCCCGTCGCCGGCATCATCGAAAATATCGCGCGCAACGTCTCCCACCTGATGGACGCGGCGATGAAGAACCACGCCGCGCAGCTTGCCATCGACGAAGCAATTGCGGCCGGCTGGGCTGAAAAGGTCCCCATGCAGCAAGGGCAAGTGCTGGTGCCGCAGAGCGTGATGAAGGCGGCGCTTGAGCGCATCGGTCACTCAGTGAAAGGAAATCCTGAAGGCGTCGCAGCGGTGAGCGCCATCATGAGTCCGGTCCACCCCGGCAGCAACGTCGTGGCGATCCGCCGTGATGGCAACGTGGAATATTACGAGGTGCATGACCGTTTCCTCTTCAAGGCGCTTGGAGGACTCCACCAGGCCCGCATGCACTGGATCACGAAGGCCCTCTCGGTCGTGAAGATGGTCTTTACGCGGACGACAACGGCCACGCCCACCTTCATGGCTAAGAACTTCGACCGCGACACCCTGG
>JADZAI010000082.1 GCA_020852655.1 Alphaproteobacteria bacterium | reverse complement strand
TTGTTGAGGCGGAAGAACGGCGTCTGCTTCTGGTTCGTGAGACGCGTGACCTCATGCGAGACATACTCGCCGAGGCCGAGCAGATAGACGCCGTCGCCGAACAGGTTTGCCTTGCCGCGCAGGCCCTGGATCACCGCATAGGTGAAGACACCGTGCTTCAGGTCGGCGACTTCGGCGGCGGTGCTGTTGGCGGCGGTGGCCGAATAGACGACCAGCTCGGAATCGGCCGACTCCTTTTCCAGACCCGGATTGAAGGCATTGGCCGCATGGCAGGTATCGAGCATCAGCACGCGCAGGCCCTTGGCGCGCTCCAGCGAGCGCTGGATGTCCGACCATTCGACCAGTGAGGACCGGCGCCAGTTGCCGTTCTCCTGCCGCGCGTCGGTCGGCACGAAGTAATAATCCTCATCGACGTTGATGCCATGGCCCGCGACGAAGACGATGGTGCGGTCGTCTGCCGTCGGCTTGTCGAGGAAATCGGCAAGCTCGTCCTCGATCGTGTCGGAATCCGGTTCCATGATGCGGTCGGCCGCAGCCAGTCTGCCGACCGCCTCCGCTTGATCCGGATTCTTGGCCAGCGAGTCGCGGTTGACCAATACCAGCGCCTCCATCTCGGTCGCCATGGGCGACATCTTGTCGGCGACGGCGCGCAGCAGTTCCGACGCGTCGTCCACCGAAAAGCGCAGGTCGCAGGAGCGGCCGTTGCAGGCCGTGGGCAGATTCGGATAGGCCTCGACGCCGATCACGGCGACATAGAGCTTGCCCTTCCGTGCCGCCTTCTCCACCTTCTTGCCGAGCGCGACGATGCTGCGTTCGGTGAGATAGCCCGCCTCGTCGCTGCCGGTGATCTTGACGACGTTCGTGCCTTCGACCAAGGGCACCTGAACGATCCGCCTGCCCGGCTCGCCGCCTATGTCGCGCGAGGCGAAATCGCCGACCTTGATGCTGTTCGACAGCACGGAATATTCCGCCGCAGCGGCGGCCGCATCCTCGCCGGTGATCTCGATGGCGACGAAGCCGTCCGGCACGCCGGCCTGATCCTCGGCGACGCGTATGTCGAATTCCGGCGGGCGCTGCTGGAGGATGCGCTGCAATTCATTATCGGCGCCGGGCCGCAATTCCCTGATCGCCTGCGCAGCGCTTTTCAGGATGATGGCGCGGCGCACGATCTCCGGCGAGAAAAGGAAGCGCTTCAACTGGTCGCTGTAGACAAAGCGGCCTTCCGTGCGGCGCGTGTCGTTGACATGCCAGCCGATGAACTTGTCGCCGTCGTCGGACGAATAATAGTAGCCCTGCGGTAGCCAGACGATCCATTCGTCGCCGGCAAAAAACATGCTGACGATCAGTTCGCGCGTCTTCAGGTTCCACAGTTTCAGGGTCTGGTCGGCGCTGCCCGTCACCATCAGGCCGAGTTCTTCCGACACGGCGAGCGCGTTCACCTCGCCGGTGTGGCCGTTCTTGAACTCGCCGAGATATTTCGCGGTCGCCGCATCGTACTCGATCAGCGTGCCGTCGCTGCCGCCGGTGATAAGGCGCGCGCCCTTGTCCAGCAGGGTGAAGGCGGCGTGCAGGAAGCCGTTCGTCTCGTCATTGTCGACGGCGTTGGAAACCGCGCCATTGTCGAGGATCTCCAGCCGACCGTTCTCAAGCTCCTCGCTGCCGCCGAGCACGGCGCGCAAGGCGCGGCCGGCCTGTTCGTGACGCGCGCGGCGGAAGCCGGCGGTATCGCCGGGGATCGCCTGCGGATGCTCGAAGAACACGCCGTCCTTCGGCAAGAGCATCGAGCGCTCCAGCCTGCCCATGACGTCCGGACAGGCGATGCGGTCCGGACAGGGGTTTTCGAGACCCCACCCGACGATGCCCGCCTTCACGTCGATGCCGACCGACATGACCGGCGCGCCGGCTCCCTGCATGACGCGCTTCGTCTCGCCGGTGGCGGGGTCCCAGAGATGGATCGCGTGGCGCAGGCCGCCGGCAGTGACGACGGTCGCGCCGTCCGGCGAGGTCGTGCTGGCATACACCGTGTTGTCGTGGCCGCGATATTCGCGTTCCGGCCCGCCGTCGGCGCCGAAGACGACGGTTCGGTATTTGTCGGTGCACTGGTAGCCGCAGGAGGCGATCAGCCTTTCTCCGGCGAAGGTGAGCGACCCGATGCGGAAGGGCTGCTTCGGCAAGGTGGAGACCAGCCGGCCGTCCTCTGCCGAGAAGACGAGGAGGTTGCCCTCGCTGTCGCCCGTCGCGAAGCGCGCGCCGTCCGCCGAGACGGCCAGCGCCATGACGCCCGTGTCGCGCAAGGGCTCGGCGTCCGGCAGGTCGATCTCGCTGCCATCGGCGTGATTCCAGAGGCGCACGCCATTGTCCATCGTCGTGGCGACGATACGCTCGCCGCCCAGCGCATAGGCGACATTGTTGACCCGCCGGGCATCGGCGTCGAGGCGCGTTTTCGGCGCCCATGCCTCACCGTCCTTCGCCCATATATAGACGAAGCCGTCGCCGCTGCCCGCCGCGATCTCATTGCCGTCCGGCGCATAGGCGAGGTCGAACACCGATTGCTCCGCCCCGGTGAGCACGGCCGCAATCTTGCCGGAGCCGATGTCGAAAAGGCGCACGTCGCCGTAGGGCGGCTTGTTTATGCCCGCGCCGAAATAACCGCCCGCGGCCACGATCCTGTCGTCGGGCGAAACGGCGACGGCGAAAACCTTGCCGTCATTGCCG
>JADZAI010000081.1 GCA_020852655.1 Alphaproteobacteria bacterium | reverse complement strand
CGGCCAGCCTGCGGCTGGCCACCCTCCCCGCACGGGGAAGGGACATCCGAGACTCATGTTCATGATGTCGTCTGGCGGGCTTACCGCCGCCGACCTGTTTCAGGGCCAGGACGCATTGCTCTCCGGCCCGGCCGGCGGCGTGGTCGGCATGGTAGAGACGGCTAGGCTCGCCGGCTTCGACAAAGTGATCGGCTTCGACATGGGCGGCACCTCGACCGACGTCGCCCATTACGACGGCGAATATGAGCGCGCCTCCTACTAGGAGTCCCAGGCGGCATGGACATTTACCTTGGCGTCGTCGGGCGAGGGGCGGTCGGTGAACAGCGTCTTGCCGAGCCGACCCTCATTGTGCGCGATCAGATGGGAGGCGGCGCCGAGGATATGGGCGGTCGAGCGGTAGTTGCGCTCCAGCCGGATGACCGTCGCGCCCGGGAAATCCTTCTCGAAGCGGAGGATGTTGTCCACCTCCGCCCCGCGCCAGCCATAGATCGACTGGTCGTCGTCGCCGACGCAGCAGATGTTTATGGTGGAGGTAGTGCGCTGTGATCCCTCCCCCTTGCGGGGAGGGTGGCCAGCCGCAGGCTGGCCGGGTGGGGTAGCAAAGGCAGTGCTCGACGCTTTGGCGGTGCCTTCTGAGGCTACCCCCTCCGCCCGCTTCGCGGGCACCTCCCCCGCAAGGGGGGAGGATCTAGGCTGCGCCAGAAGCCGCAGCCACATATATTGGGCGGTGTTGGTGTCCTGATACTCGTCCACCAATATGTATTTGAACTTGCGATGGTATTCCGCCAGCACGTCGGGATGCTCGCGGAAGATGCGGATCGGGTGGCAGAGAAGGTCGCCGAAGTCGCAGGCGTTCAGCGTCTGCAGGCGTTCCTGATAGGCGGCGTAGAGCTCGCGGCCCTTGCCGTTGGCGAAGGAGCGGGCGTCGCCCTCCGGGATGTCCTTCGGGCCGAGCCCCTTGTTCTTCCAGCCGTCGATCATGTTGGCGAAGGTGCGCGCCGGCCAGCGCTTGTCGTCCAGCCCCTCGGCCTGGATGAGCTGCTTGAGCAGGCGGATGACGTCGTCCGTGTCGAGGATGGTGAATCCGGATTTGAGGTTCGCGAGCTCGGCATGGCGGCGCAGGAGCTTTACGCCGATGGAATGGAAGGTGCCGAGCCAGGGCATGCCCTCGACCGCCTCGCCGACCAAGAGGCCGATGCGCTGCTTCATCTCGCGCGCGGCCTTGTTGGTGAAGGTGACGGCGAGGATCTGCGACGGATAGGCGAGGCCGGTGGCGAGGATGTGGGCGATGCGGGTGGTGAGCACCCGCGTCTTGCCGGTGCCGGCGCCGGCGAGCACGAGCACCGGGCCTTCGGTCGTCTCGACGGCCAGCCGCTGCTCGGGATTGAGACCTTTCAGGTAATCCGGCGGGCCGTTGTGGCCCTGCCGCGCGGCCATGGCGCGGGCGGCGATGCCGCCGCCCTGCGGACGCCGCGACGCGCTCGCGGGACCGGGCACGCCACGGGGATCGGGCTCCTCGTCAAAGAAGGGCATATCGTCGGGAAAGCCGGACATCTGAGCCGAATGTAGTGATTCGGGCCGGAAAGGCCAGAAGTGTTTCCGATTTGTACCGGATCGGCAAGGCAGAAGAGGAAAAACTTCCTCTCCCTGTTTCGGCGCGCCGTGCTTCACACTTCTTTACATAGGCCGCGAATGGCGGAAACCTCGGCTGCCTATGATGCTCCCATCGGCAACCGCCAGATGGAAGAAGGAGCACATCATGACCAACCAGAACGAAACCAACCCGCAGGATACCGGCACCACCATCGACCACGATCCCAACGAGACGTCTCCGGCCCCCAAGGCGAAGCGGAACCTGACGCTGACCGTCGGGCTGGCGCTCGCGGCCGTCATCGGCATCGGCGCGGCAGTCGCCGTGGCGCAGGGCGGATGGGGCGGCCCCGGCGGCTGGAAGCACGGCATGGGCCATATGGGCGCGCGTTTCGCCGAGCATCGCGTAGGCCACATGCTTGACGAGATCGACGCGAGCGCCGAACAGGAAACGAAGATCTGGGCGATCATCGACCGGACGCGCACCGAACTCCGGCCGATGGGCCGCGAGTTCCGCGACACGCGCGAGCAGGTGATGACGCTGCTGGCCGCCCCGACGATCGACAAGGCGGCGGTCGAGACGCTGAGGGCAAGCCGTATCGCGGCGATCGACGAGGCGTCGAAGAAGGCGGTGGCTGCGGCGGTCGAGGCGGCGGAGGTGCTGACGCCCGAACAAAGGGCGAAGCTCGCCGCCGAGATGAAGGAACGCCACGGCGGCCGCTGGTAAGCGGCGAAAGGAGAGGGCATGGCGGACGAGGTTCTGATCATCGACGACGATGCGCGCCTCGCCGCCATGCTCGGCGACTATCTCGGCAGCAACGGCTATTCGACCGCCCGCGCCGGGACGGGCCGCGCCGGCGTGGAGGAAGTGCGCCGCCGCGCGCCGGACGCGGTGATCCTCGACGTGATGCTGCCGGACATAGACGGCTTCGAGGCGTGCCGGCAGATCAGGGCCTTTTCCGACGTGCCGGTACTCATGCTGACGGCGAAGGGCGACGAGACCGACCGCATCGTCGGGCTGGAACTCGGCGCCGATGATTATCTGCCCAAGCCGTTCAACCCGCGCGAATTGCTGGCGCGGCTCAAGGCGATCCTGCGCCGGCGCGGAGGCGGCGCCGACGTGCCGCGCACCTTGCGGTTCGGGCGGCTGGAGATCGATCCCGGCTCACGGACGGCGCGCGTCGACGGGACAGCCAGGCCGCTCACCAGCCATCAGTTCGAATTGCTGCTGGCGCTGGCCGAGAACGCCGGGCGCACGCTGTCGCGCGAGCAGCTCATGGATATGGTGAAGGGCGAGGAACTGGACGCCTTCGACCGCTCGATCGACGTGCATGTGTCGCGCATCCGGGCGGCTATCGAGGACGACCCGAAGCACCCGCGCAGGCTGATCACCGTTCGCGGCGCGGGCTATGTCTTCGCACGCAACCAGGACGATGTGTGACCATGGTCAGCAGCCGGCTGTTCCTGAAGGTCTATCTGACGCTGCTGGCATGCCTGGCGGCGGTCGCGCTGGCGAGCGGCGCCTACTGGCGGCTGACGATGGACCGCGACACGGCCAATCTCGGCGAACGGCGCGACCGCTTCGTGCAGGAAATGCTGCCGGCGTCCGACGATCCGGCGCAGACGCGGCTGATGCTGGAGCGGCTCGGCAAGGCGCTCGACGCCGATCTGGCGCTCTATTCGCGCGACGGAGAATTGCTGGCTTCCGCCGGGCAGCCGCCCGACCTGACCGAGCCGCGACGCGGCAAGCGG
>JADZAI010000080.1 GCA_020852655.1 Alphaproteobacteria bacterium | reverse complement strand
TTCACGCCCGGCAGCAGCGGGACGATCACGCCGAACCATGCGCTCGGCGGCGGCTCCACCAAGATCGTCAATCACATCACCATCTCGGGCGGGAACGCGGAGGAAGTCGTGCAGAAGCTCATCGCCAAGCTCGACCAGCAGCTCATGCGCTCGCGGCAGATCACCATGGACGGCCGCCCACGCTATGAGTTCGGGTAGCCGCCATGCTGATGGGATGGGGTCCGTTCCGGTTCACGGTGCCGAACTATTCGGTCGAGCAGCTTTCGCACAGCGTGAAGTCGCGCGTTTCCTCGCAGCAGGTGATCGGGGCGCGGCCGCCGACGCACCTGCTCGGGCCTGACGAGGAGACGATCACGCTGCAAAGCACCTTCCATCCGTTCCATCTGAACGGGAAGGGCCTGCAGCAGCTTGCGGGCGTGCAGGAGGCGGTACGCCAGCAGGCGCCGTTGATCCTTGTCGATTCAATGGGCCGGAACTGGCGGCGATGGGTGGGAACGAGCATCGATTCCGAACAGACCGAATTCGCCGTGAACGGCGTTCCGCAGACGGTCACCGTTTCGCTTTCCCTGACCTGTTATGTCGGCGGCCTCTCCCAGGCGGGAGGAATCAGCCTCGGCGGCGGCTTCGGATTCAGCGCCAGCTTTTCCGCCGGCGGCTTTTCGGTGTCGCTCGGCTTCTGATGCCCGTCCCCACATTCAGCATCTTCACCGGCGCCGGCGACGACATCACCGGCAAGCTGCGCGGTGGCGGCATGTCGATGACGATCACCGACGGCGAGGGCCAGCGATCCGATTCGCTTCAGATAACGATCGACGACATCCAGGGAAGCGTAAACGTCCCCCCAACAGGCGCTGCGCTGCTGCCGCGCGGCGGCTACAAGGGCGGCGTGATCCGCGATTACGGCGTCTTCATCGTCGACCAGATCACGCTCTCCGGCTTCCCGCAGCAGATCTCCATCTCCGGGCAGTCTCTCGCGGCCAAGCAGATGGCGAAGCGCAAGGAGCCGAAGGACTACCGGAAAGAGGAATACCCGACCTTCGGCTCGATCTACCAGGAGATCGCCGGCAAGGCCGGGCTTGCCCTCTCCATCGCCGGATCGATCGCCGGCATCCCGAACGAGTATGTCGCCAAGGGCGAGGAAGAATTCATCGAGTTCGCCACCCGGATCGGGCGGCGGCTCGACGCCTCCGTGACCGTCAAGAGCGGCCGCCTCGTCGTGGTGCCCCGCGGTTCCGGGATGGCGGTGAGCGGAGCGGCGATGCCCACGATCTTCATCGCGCGCGGCGTCAACCTGCTCAGCTATCAGGTTTCGATGCAGGATGCGCCGAAGCACAGTTCGGTCGAGGCGACGTGGTACGACCGCCGCAAGAACAAACGGATGGTCGAGACGGAGCCGGGCGGGTCCGAAGGCCCGCCCTACATGATGCGCACACCCTTCCAGAGCGCCGGGGAAGCCAGGCTTGCCGCGAAGGCCCAGGCGAATGAACTGAAGCGCGCCGAGGCGACGGCGACGTTCACCATCAAGGGCGATCCCGCCGCGTCGGGCGGCTCCTTCGTCCAGGCGTCCGGGATTCGCGCCGGCGTCGATGGCCGCTGGTTCGCCAAGACCGTCACCCATAACTATTCGAGCTCGGACGCCTTCAACAACACGGTGGAATGCGAACTGCCGACGCAGGGCGGCGCAACCGCCGCCTCCGGCTTCGGCCCCGGAGCGACGGCCCGCACGACCAGCGCCGGCCCGCAGCCGGTTGCCGACGCGGCGCAGGGGGCCGCCAACCCGACGCTCCTCATCGACGAACAATAGGGGATCGCCTTGAAGTTCAACGTTCAGCCGGATGGCGCCGTCACCTACACGACCTGCGATGGCGACATGGTCGACCTGATCGCCTACCGGTACTACGGCGCGCACGAAACGACGCCCGTCGTCTATCGCGCCAATCCCGATCTCGCCTTCATGCCCGAGGTCCTGCCGGCGGGCGTGGTCATCGTCATGCCGGCCTACACGCCTCCCCCGCAGGTCACGCGCCAGACGAACCTGTGGGACTGACGTCCCTCATCTTTCCGCCGGCGGCTCGCCGCAATCCCCGCGACCGTCGCGCGGGCAAACGGCCGCCGCCCTCTGGGGTCATCTGGGGCGGGGCGACGGCCATGGCGCCGTGCTGACAAGCGCCGCCGTCATTCTGCATCGACCGGAACTCCCCGACAATCCTGAAAGGAACCATCATGGACTTGTCCACGGGCGACACGCGCCTGATCGTAGAGACATGCCTGAAGCATGGGTTGCTGCGCAATCAGGCCGCGTACTGTCTCGCCACCGCACGTCACGAAAGCGCGCACACCATGAAGCCGGTGCGCGAGACGCTGGCGAAGACCGACGCCAAGGCGAAGGAAATCCTCACCAAGGCATGGAAGGCCGGCAAGCTGCCATGGGTGAAGAAAGACTATTGGTCGGACGGGTGGTTCGGCCGTGGCTACGTCCAACTCACCCACAAGGCCAACTATGAGCGCGCAGGCAAGAAGCTCGGCGTCGATCTGGTCAAGAACCCGTCTCTGGCGATGGAG
>JADZAI010000079.1 GCA_020852655.1 Alphaproteobacteria bacterium | reverse complement strand
GTAATAGGCGATCGGATAGGCGAGCAGCACGGTGAACAGCGTCACCACGCCCGAAATCCACAGCGAGCGGATGAAGATCGGCTGGTAGCGGTCCAGCGCATAGGCGTAGTTGTGCGCCGTCAGCGTGGTGTCGACGACATAGCCGTCCTGCTTCCAGAAGCTGTAGAGCAACATGATCGCAAGCGGGGCGGCGAGGCCTGCCACCATGACGATCACCGTCGGACTGAGCAGCGTCCAGCCGCGCAATGCCTCGGAGCGTGTGAACGCCCCGGCCCAGATGCTCCCGGTTCGCGCCTGCGCCTGCGCCGTCAAGCATGCCCCCAATTGCCGCTCGCGAAACCAAGTCTTTCGCAGATTCCGCGGCACCGCAACCCGGGGCGGGCATATCGCGGCATATCGCCGCCTCTGCTAGCCTTCCCTCATGACCGCACCCGGACTGATCGACGGCCTCAGCGCGCGGCGCCTGCCGGGCGACGGCGTCACCATCGACGCCCTCGTCGGCGGATCGGGCCCGCCGCTGCTCCTCCTGCACGGCTATCCCCAGACGCGCCTGATGTGGCGGGCGGTCGCCGCCCGGCTGCTCGCCCGCTCACGCTGGTCGTCCCCGACCTCCGCGGCTACGGCCGCAGCGACAAGCCGCACGACGACGCGGCGCACGAGACCTATGCCAAGCGCACCATGGCGCGCGACCAGGTCGCGCTCATGAAGGCGCTCGGCTTCGACCGCTTCGCCGTCGCCGGGCACGACCGGGGCGGCCGCGTGACCTATCGCCTGGCGATGGACCACCCGGATGTCGTCACGCGCGCCGCCGTGCTCGACATCATCCCGACGCACAGCATGTGGGCCAACGCCAATGCCGCCTCGGCGATGGGCGCCTATCACTGGTATATGCTCGCCCAGCCCGAGCCGCTGCCCGAGACGCTGATCGGCGGCGATCCCGCCTTCTATCTGCGCCATTGCCTGAAGAGCTGGGCCGCCCCCGGCTTCCGCTTCGACGAGGGCGACGTCGCCGACTATATCGCCTGCTTCAGCCGCCCCGAGGCGATCCACGCCTCATGCGCCGACTATCGTGCGGGCTGGACGCGCGACCGCGCCTATGACGCCGCGGATCGCGAGGCCGGCCGCAAGATGAAACCGCCGCTCCTCGCCGTCTGGGGCGATAAATCCGGCTTCGCCCGCGCCAACCCGCTGGAGCAATGGCGCCAATGGTCGGGCGATGTGCGCGGCGCCGCGGTGCCGGCCGGCCACTTCGTGTGCGAGGAGGCGCCTGGCGAGGTCGCGGCGCTGCTGCTTGAGTTCATGCGGAGCTAAAGCGTCGTGCCGCCTCTGTGTTCCTGAAATGCTCAGGCATGGGTCCCCCGATCGGCCCTTCGGGCCGTCGGAGGATGACAGGAGTGGTTGAACCCTAGGTGTCATCCTCCGGCGAGCCGGCGAAGCCGCCGAGACCGGGGGACCCATGCCTGAGCATTTGGCGTGATCCGCCCGACCAGAAGGTGCCTCAGCCCTTGCTCTTGGGCGGCGGCAAATCCTCGACCGGCCGGCCGGCCTTCTTCCATGCACCGAAGCCGCCGGCCATGTGGCAGACATTCTCCAGCCCCATGTCCTGCACCGTCTTCGCGGCCAGCGCCGAGCGCCAGCCGCCCGCGCAGAAGAACACGAAACGCTTGGGCTCGGTGAAGATCGGCTTGGCGTAGGGGCTTTCGGGATCCACCCAGAATTCCAGCATGCCGCGCGGGCACGAGAAGGCGGCGGGGATCACGCCTTCCCGCTCGCGCTCCCTGGGATCGCGCAGATCGACGAAGACGACATCGTCGCGGCCCAGCAATGTCGCGGCCTCGGTGGTGTCGATGGCGGCCACCTCGGCATCGGCCTCGGCGAGAAGTGCCTTGTAGCCCTTTTTCATGCGTCTTCTTCCCTTTGTGCGAGAACGGACCCGTCCCCAGCCTGTGCTTCAGTGTGACGAGCCAACAGGCCCCGGTCGAGGCCGAAATCGGAAAGGGTAGCACCAGCCGCCCGTCGCTCCACGGGATCGCCGCGGCGCTGGTCTAGCGGATGAGGCGGATGCGTATCGGCAACTGTGCATCGAGCCAGCGCCTGTCGGCCGTCCATGCCTCTGCGCCGCGCAACTCGGCGAGGGCGAGGCAAGCCCGATCGCCAAGCGAGAGGCCGGTGCTTCGGGTCGGCGCCTCCATCTCCCCTGCGCGAAGCGCCAGCTCCAGGTCGAACGGAACACTCACGATCGCAAGATCGGCCACCGTCTGACGCGCCTTCGCTGCGTTCACGCCGCGTCGCATCAGGACACCAATCACCTCGGCGATATTTGCCGTACAGACGAGAGCACCCTCCAGCACGCCCTCGACGGCCTCATGACCCTGCTCATGCCTCAAGTAGGCGGCGAGCGCAGAGGTATCGAGTACGACAGGCAGCGGGAGGGGCGCGTCCCGAGCGCTTACCATCCGTTTTCGCGGATTTGCCGCTCTTCTTCCTCAACCTCGCGCCTTCGCTGCGCCAACAAATCTTCGACTAGGCTGACCCCTTCGGGCACCACACTGGACACGAACGCCTGGGCGCGTCGCCGGCTCGCCTTTCGCGTCGCGATCCATATCCCGCCGTCCTGCTCGAACGCGCCGAGCGTCTCGCCCGGTTCCGCGCCGAGTTGCTTCGCCAGCGCAGCGGGGATCACGACGCTGCCGTCCGGCATGACGCGGGGCTTGGCCTCGTCGGTCTCAAACGGCGCCGCGGTTTCGGCCATCCCGCCGAGGGGTTTCGGGCGGTCGCGCGTTAGGACGTTCCGGACCTGCTGGTAGCGGATATCCAGGAAGCGGGCGATGTCGGCGCGGGCGGCGCCCATCGCGGCGAGCGCCCGTATCTTCGCCGCGGTGGTCGGGAGATCCTTCGTGGCGCGATGCCACGCTGCGTGGGCCATGGTCGCCTCCGGAAGTGAAACCTACTGCTACCTACCCATTTTGTCTATAGTTGGGTAGGTAGTATCTATTTCCGCTTCTTCGGCACCAGCCTGGCGATCCAGGCGGGGAGGGCGAAGGAGGCCCAGTGGATGTCGGGCGTGTAGTAGTCGGTCTTGATCTTCGAGGCCGTGAACGCCGCTGCGACCTTCTTCGCCTTGCGCGCATCGCCCAGCACCGCACCGCCCACCGACACCCAGGTCAGCGCCATGAAGCCGCCGATATAGGTCGGCACCACCGACAGATAGGTGCCGCAGGTCCCGAAGATGCGGCCCATCTGCTTGAGCGTGTCGGTCATTTCCTCGGGCTGGTAGAATGGCACGCCCGTCTGGAATACGGCGAAGCCGCCCGGCTTCAGCGCCGCCCTGATGCGCTTGTAGAAATCGTCGGCGAAGAGGATTTCGGCCGGACCGACCGGGTCCGGACGATCGGCGATGACCAGGTCGAAATGCTCCTTCGACTCCGGCCGGCCGAGATACTCGAAGGCGTCGACGATCTGGATGTCGAGGCGCTTGTCCTTGACCGCCTTCCTGTTGATCTCGGGAAAGAACTCCTTCGCCTTTTCGACCACCACCGGATCGATCTCGGCCATCACCACCTCGGCCACCGATGCATGCTTCAGCGCCTCGGCGGCGATCGCGATGTCGCCGCCGCCGACGATCAGCACCGACTTCACCTTGCCGTGCTCCAGGATCGGCAGATGCGTCAGCATCTCGGAATAGGCGGCGTGGTCGCGGGTGGTGATTTGGACAATGTCGTCCAAGGCCATCACGCGGCCGTTGCGCTCGGTGTCGAAGAATTTGACGTTCTGGAACGGCGACTGGCCTTCGAAGAGCGGTTCGCCCTTCAGCATCATCTCCTGCGCGTAGCCGGGGTGGAGTTTCTCGGTGAAGGTCGTCATGCGCGAAGGCTCCTCGTCCATCCGTTGGCGCGGCTTATAGGAGCGGCGCGGCGATGCGCAAAGCGATTCCAAAGTCGCACGGCTGTCACATTTCTTCCTATCCGGACTCGCCACCGGAAAGCGCGCCGGAAGCGCCGCGAAGATTTTTCCCCGCGGGGGCAGAAAACGCTTGCGTGGGGGGGCCACCGCCCATATATCCGCGCGCTCCAAACGGGGTTCGCCCACGAGGATTCTCCACCGGCGCATGCGTATCTGCGCCACTTGTCGATAACGCTTCTTTTTTCAGGGAGGGCACGATGGCCCGACTCGCGAAGAAGGCGGCGGCGATCAACGAGGCACTGGCGGATTCCGCACAGACCCCGGCGAGGACCGTCCCGGTTCTTGTTTCGTCGAACGACGCTGTCGTTTCGGACGAGGCACCCAAGGATTACTGGATCTGCCGCGACGGCGTGACTTACGCCGGCCGCCACCTCACGATCGACCTGTGGGATGCCACGGGCCTCGACGACGAGGCGCGCATCCAGCAGGCCTTCCACGACGCCATCAAGGCGGCCGGCGCGACGCTGCTGCACATCCACACGCACGTCTTCACGCCGAACGGCGGCGTTTCGGGCGTTGCGGTGCTCAGCGAAAGCCACATCTCGGTCCATACCTGGCCGGAGAAGGGCTTTGCGGCGTTCGACGTCTTCATGTGCGGCGACGCGCAGCCGGAACTCGCGGTTCCGGTGCTGAAGGCGGCGTTCAAGCCCAAGCGCGTGGTCGTCGAAGAGATCAAGCGCGGCGTCGTCGAGGCGTAAGCCTCGTCCCTGCCTACCTGCTTTTTCGTGCGGGCCTGCCTGAGCCGGTGATGCCGGCTCGGGTGTTCGCCCGCGCGCCGATGTGGCGTCGGGATCCTCCGGACCGGTGCGTGCGGGACCGTGCGCGCGCGGGTCAGTTCCCTGTGTCCTTCCGGTCACGGCTCGCGGTTTCGACATCGCAGCCGGTCTGCTACGCCGACGGATGAACCCTGTTTCACCGTTGAAACATGCAGAGACCGCCGCCTGCTCATCAGGGCGCCGGCCAATCGAAGGACGCATGGTGGAGGATCCCGACGCCGGCCTCGTCTACTTGACGGGGCAGGGCGACGCCGAGGCCGCATCACGGCTTGTCGCGCGGCACCTGCCGCGGATGACGGCGCTTGCCCGACGGATGCTGGGTGATTCCGCAGAAGCGGAAGACGTGGCACAGGACGTATTTCTCAAAGTCTGGACGCAGGCCAGGCGCTGGCAACCCGGGCAGGCGAAGTTCGAGACGTGGCTCCACCGCGTCGCGATCAACGCCTGCCTCGACCGCCTGCGCAAGAAGCGCGGCGTCCCGCTCGACGATGTCGAGGAGCGCGTCGACCCCGCGCCCAATCCGGAGCAGACGCTCGCGCAGCGGCAGACGGCGAAGGAGGTCGATGCCGCCCTCCAGACGCTGCCCGAACGCCAGCGCGCCGCGATCGCGCTCTGCCACTACCAGGGGCTCACCAATATCGAGGCCGCCAAGGCGCTGGAGGTCAGCGTCGAGGCCCTTGAATCGCTGCTGTCGCGCGGTCGCCGCGCGCTGAAGGAAAAGCTGCGCCATCTGGCCGGTGCGGGGGCATCGGCATCTCGGACGGCGCAGGCCTGAAAGGAGACGGGGATGAATCTCGAACGCCTGACTGCCATTCTCGACGCCTACGGCGCCGATCCACTTCACTGGCCGCAAGGCGAGCGCCTTGCCGCACAGGCCTTCGTCGCACGCGAGAAGCCGGCGCAGGCGCTGGTGGCGGAAGCCGAAGCGCTGGATGCCATCCTGGACTGCGCACCATCGGCGGCGCCGTCGGTGGCCCTCGCCGCGCGCATCCTCGCCCGGGCGCCGCGACGGCCGCTGCTCGGCCGGCTGTGGACCAACCTCTTCCCCGGTGTCCCCGTGTGGCGCCCCGCGCTCGGCCTCGCGGCCGCCCTGGCGATGGGAGTCGGCGTGCAGAGTGCCGCGGCCGACCAGCTCGGCATCACCTCGTCTGACGAGATCGCCACGACCGGCGCCGGCTGGGCGCCGCTCGGCAGCGAGCCGGTGGCCGAGGAGGACGTGCTGTGAGCGACACCGCCACCCCCGCGGCCCGCCCCTCCCGGCGCTGGCCGCTCTATCTTTCGCTGTTCCTCAACGTCGTCCTGCTGACGGCGCTTGGCTTCTTCGTTGCCCGTGTCATGGAATGGCGGGATGGGCCGATGGGGATGGGACCGTGGATGCCCGGCCAGGTCGAGAACGCCTTGCCGGAGGACGCGCGCGCCAAGGTGCGCGAAATCCGCAAGGCGCACGCCGATGAATTGAAGCCGCTCTTCGACAATGTCCGCACCGCCCGCGAAGGCATCCGCACCGCGATGGATGCCGAGCCGTTCAGCGCCGACGGATTGAGCGCCGCGCTCGCCGCGATGCGCCGGGCCGACCAGGCGGTGGCCGAGGTCACGGCGAAGGTCATCGTCGAGATGGCCTCCGCGCTGACGCCCGACGAGCGCCGCCAGGTCCGCGACAATTTCCGCGACCGCATGAAAGAGCGCCGGCACGGCAAGGACCGCGGCGGCGACCGCGACTGCCCCGGTCCCGGCGACGGCCCGCCGCCCCCGGACGGCGCGCTCCCGCCCCCGCCCCCGGGCGAAGCGCCGCCGCCTCCGCCGCAGCCCTGAAACCACAAAGGCCCCGGATCGCTCCGGGGCCTTTCGCTTGGATGCGCCGCTCAGTAGTCGGCGCGGCAGCGGTCGACGGCGATGGTGACGTTGCGGTCTTCGGTCCAGCCGTCGTCGCTGGGCGCGTAGCGGTCGCGATCGTCCTCGGCGCGGAAATTGCCGGTGCCGTCGCGCTCGCCGCAAGCGTTCGAGATGCGGAAGCGCCGCTTCGTGTTGCAGCCGAAGTCGGTCTCCAGCACGCCCGCGAAGGCATCGCCGGCGGCGACGTAGATATACTCGGTGCCGCCGTCGATGCCGCGGATGCGGCCTTTGAAGTCGGCCCAGAAGCCGCCTTTGATCTTCGAGGCCGAGTCGCGCAGGCTGATCTGCAATTCGCCGCGCCCGGTATTCTCGATGCGCAGGTTGATGTCGCAGCCGGCCGAGGCCGGTGCGAAGGCGAGGCCCGTCGCCAGTCCGAAGGCAAAGGCGGCCGCGGCACTCCGAATGGGTGTCATGATGAGCATCTCCTCGTGATTATTTCGGCGGCTCGGCCGGTTCCGAAGGCTCGCCGCCGTCTTCCGTCGTGCCGCCGTCTTCGCCTTCGCCCCCGCGGTCGTCGCCGCCGCCGCCGGTGTGGCCCTCGCTGTCGGTCGGCTGCTTCGGCCCGAACTTCACCTTCACCTTGAGGCCGAGGAAGCTGATCTCGATCTCCTCGACCCGCGTGCCCGGCCCGTCGCCCTTCATCGGCTGCGGCGCCCCGTCGCCGGCTGCGTCGGCATGCTTCAGGATGACGTCACCCCACGCGGCGCTGACGGGAAACGCCTTCGTGAAGGCGCCGCAATAGGCCTTGGCATCCTGGCGCGTCGGATCGCCGGTGGCGCCGGCCACGGCGGCGAAGCTGCCGAGCAGGGCCTTCAGGCGCTGTTCGTCGCCCTTGGCGCAGGTCGCCGAGCCGAGCAGGCCATAGGCGTAAGGTGCGTGGAGCTGGACGGCGTCCGCCGGCCGCCCGGCCTCGGCGAGACCTGCCGCCAGTGCGGCTGTTGCCAATAGTGTCGTGATACGGCGCATGCCGTGCATTCCTCCGTTCGGTCCCGGCCACCCTGTCTGCCCTTGGGCAGTCGGCTGGTACGCTGCCGCGGAGTTCCGTATCTGTCTGTCGGCGGAACCGACGACAAACGCCGCACGGAGGACGAAGCGGCCCGCGACATGGCGGCGCAGGGGAGGGGGCATGACGACGACACCGCTTGACGCCCGGCGCCCGGCGCGGCCGGCCTTCGCACGCGTGCTCGCGCGCCTGCGCGCCTTGGCGGGCCTCGGCCTCGCGCCCGAATTGCTGGTGCCCGAAATGAGCATCGTGCTCGGCCGCGCCCTGAGCACGGTCACCTACCCGGCCGTCTTCGCGATCTCGTCCGAGGCGGCCGCCGCACGGCCGCAGGACTTCACGGTGTGGCTGGGCGCCGAACAGACGGTGCAGGAGATCCGCCAGTCGCTCGCGCTCGGCATCTGGCCCGGCCCCTCCGGCACGCCGTCGCTCCAGACCATCATGACCCGGCGCGACAACCGCCGGGTCTTCGCCGCGACCCTCTGGGGCGAAGGCTGCACCGACGAAGGCCCGTGGGGCGATCTGTGGCGCGCGCGGAATCTCCAGCAGGGACTCCAGACGGTGTGGTTCGCGCCCTCGGGCCTCACCGTCGTCGCCGTCATGGCGCGCGAGACCGGCGCGCCGCCCTTCTCCGCCGCCGACATCGCCTTCGCCGAGGCCGCGGCGCCGATCATCACGGCGGTCGTCGACCGTGCCGCGGGCGACGATCCCTACGAGGCCGCCGTGCCCGAGGTGCAGCTCGTGCTCGACGCGGAGGGCAAGCCGGCCTCGATGAGTTTCGGCGTTGCCGAGATGCTGCGCGACATCGGCGGCGGCGGCGCCGGCGCGGCCGAGGCCACGCTTCAGCGCATCGGGAAGGCCGCCTCCGCGATCGACGCCGCGCCGGCGCAAGGGCTGCCGGGCGATCCCTTCATCCGCATCCGCCAGGCGCTGATCCGCCCCTCGCCGAACGGTGCCAGCAGCCTCAACCGCGACATCCCGTTCGGGGAGAACGCCTTCGGCGCCTATGCCGTGCGTTTCGCCCCGATGAGCGGCCCGGGCACGCCGAACGGCCATCTGATGGTGACTATCCGCCGCAAGATCCCCGCCGTGCTGCTGACCGTGCGCGGCGCGCTCGCCTCGGGCCTCTCGGCCCGCGAGATCGAACTGGCCGCGACCCTCGTCCGCGGCCAGACGCTGGAAGGCGCGGCGGCGGACATGAAGATCAGCCTCTCCTCCGTCCGCACGATGATGGACCGCCTCCTGGTCCGTCTCGAAGCGCCCGGCCGCGCCGCGGCCCTCGCCCAGCTCGCCGAACGCGGCCGCCAGTGGAGTTGGTAAGCAGAAGGCCCCGGATCGCTCCGGGGCCTTCGTGACTCAGAAGCCGAAGGCAGGGATCAAAGACCCGCGCGGATTTCCGTCCAGGTCTTGATGATGTCGTCCTTCTTGGGCAGGCGCACCTGGAAGGTGCCGGTGCCGAGGAAGGTCTCCATGTCCTTCGAGAGGCCGGCGTTGGAGACTTCTTCGTCGGTCAGGCCGTTCATCGCTTCCTGGTTGGCCGAGCCGTTCGAATACTCCGTCACCAGATACTTCGCCGCATCCGCCGACAGGCCGGCATCCATCAGCGCGTAGTCCTTCTCGTAGTTCTTCGAATCCTTGTGCAGCACGAAGCCGCACACATAGGTGAAGCGCCCGGTGTCCTTCGGGTTCATGAAGCCCACATTGACGCCGTCATTCTTCAGCGTCGCCCAGCTATCCGACCAGGTGATCGCCGCGACGATCTCGCCCGACGCCAGCCCCTGCGCGATCGTCGACTGGTCCGAGGTGATGACGCGCGAATTGGTGACGACCTCGCGCAGCTTGTCCTGCACTTGGCTCCACTGCTCGTCGGTCATCGCATAGGGGTCGATGCCCATCGCCTTGGCGACCAGCGTCACCGTGTCGTCGACGCCCTCCAGCACCGCAACCTTTCCGGCATATTTCGGGTCGAACAGGATCTTGTAGCTCTCCTTGTCGTCCGCGTAGTCGGGCGCCAGGTCCTTGCGGTAGGTGATGGAGGTCTGCGCGAAATACTGCGGCACGAACCAGGCATGCGTATCGTCGATCATCGCCCCCGGAATCTTCTTCAGGACGGGCGCGATCGCCGGCCAGTATTTCAGCTTCGTCACGTCGATCGGCTGGAGGAGGCCGGCTTCCTGCCAGCGCCCGAACTCGTAGGAGCACGGACCCATGACATCCGGCGCATAGCCCGCGCGCATCTTGGCGAAGGCCTCGTCCTCGTCGGCGAAGACGGCGGTGTTCGGCTTCGTGCCGTATTTGGCGACATATTCCGAGACCAGCGGGTCGTTGGCCAGGGTCTCGAAGGTGAAGAGCGTCGGCTCGCCGCCCTCGGCGATCGCCGCCGGCGCACCCACCGAAAGGCACAGTGCGCTGGCGAAGAGGATACTGCGGAACAACGACATGGAGCCTCCATCCGATGGCGGCGCCCTGCCCGGAAGGGGGGCGCCCGATGGTCAAGGCTGGCCCGAAAGCGGTTGCCGGTCAACGGAACCGGTGAGTTGCCGCCCCCATGGGCGGCGGAATAAGCTGACGATCCCCAATCAGAAGGGCATCATGCCGGAAAAGTCGCCTGTCGCCGCCGCCGAATTCGACGCCTTCATCGCAGAGCACCCCGGCATCACGATCGTCGATGCCGTCTTCATCGACCTGAACGGCAGCCTGCGCGGCAAGCGCGTCCCGGTATCCGACGCGCGCAAGCTCTATACCGGCGGCATGCAGATGCCGGGCGACATCTTCATGCTCGACGCCCGCGGCGAGATGACGAACCCGCTCGGCCTCGGCTCCGACGACGGCGACCCCGACGGCACGTCCTTTCCCGTCCCCGGCACGCTGGTGACGGTCGGCAAGCCGCCGCACCGCCGCGCCCAGGTGCTGATGACCCTGAACGGGCCGAACGGCAAGCCGCTGGAGGTCGAGCCGCGCAACGTGCTGATCGACGCGCTGGCCCAGTTCTCCGGCACCGGCCTCACGCCCGTCGTGGCGGTCGAGCTCGAATTCTTCCTCATCGATCCGCAGCGCACGCCCGCGGGCTCGGTCCAGCCGCCGATCTGCCCGACCACCGGCGTGCGCGAGAAGGCGATCTCGGTCTACGGCATCAACGACCTCGACCGCTACGACGCCTTCCTCACCGCGGTGGCCGAAGAATGCGCGCGTCAGCGCCTGCCGGCGACGACGGCCGTGGCGGAATACGCACCCGGCCAGTTCGAGATCAACCTCAACCATGTGCCCGATCCCGTCGCCGCGGCCGACCATGCCGCTTTGCTGCGGCCGCTCATCAAGCATGTGGCGCGCGAGCAGGGCATGGAGGCGACCTTCATGGCCAAGCCCTATTCGGGCACGGCCGGCAGCGGCATGCATGTCCACATCAGCCTGATGAAGGGCGAGCGCAACGTCTTCGCCGGCCATCCGGGCCTCAGCGATACGCTGCGCCATGCGGTCGGCGGCCTCGCCGCGACGATGCACGAATCGATGGCGATCTTCGCGCCCAACGCCAACGCCTTCCGCCGCTTCACGCCGAACCTCTTCGTGCCGGTGAACCGCCGCTGGGGCATCAACAACCGCTCGACCGGCCTGCGCATCCCGGCCGGCGAGGAAGCCGCCACGCGCATCGAGCATCGCGTCGCCGGCGCCGACGCCAATCCCTATCTGGTGCTCGCCGCGATCCTCATCGGCATCCGGCACGGCCTCGACAATCGCATCGACCCCGGCGCCCCGCATGTCGGCGACGCCTCGGACTTCCTCGACCCGACGGTGCCCTTCGAGATCATGTGGGCGCTGGAGGAGCTTCAGAACAGCAAGGTCATGCGCGGCGCGCTCAGCGGCTATGTCGATGTCTACGCCGAGGCGAAGCGCACCGAATACAAGCGCTTCCACGCCACCATCCCGGCGCACGAGCACGACTGGTATCTCTAGCCGGGCGCGGCGGGCCTCACCTCGCGCAGCCGCTCCATCAGCCGAAGCGCCCGCTCGCTCCCCGTCCGCTTCCAGATGCGGCGGGCGAGCGGCTTGGCGACATCGGCCCGCCCGCAATCGATGGCGACCGCCACATAGAACGACAGGAAATCTTCGCTGACCTCGTTCGTGAAGCGGATATCGGCATTGTAGAGGATCGTCAGCGCGTCCTTCAGCGCCCCGGCCGCCGCCATCGCGCGCGCGGCCTCGACATGCTCGGCCAGCGTCGCCTTGCCGGTGCGCACCAGGCGCTGGAGCGTCGTCGCGCGTTTCGCTGTGTCGCCGTCGAGATCGGCGAGGTCGGCCAGGCGGCGCAGGGCGAAGGCGTCGCCGTCCCGGGCCCGCAGGTCCGCCCATGCGACGGCGTCGTCCAGGCGTCCGTCCACGGCCAGCAGGTCGGCCAGCGAGACCGCCGCCACGGCGCGCGGCTGGACGCGCTGGAGGCCCAGCACCAGCAGCGCCGCCGCCATCACGATCAGCGGCAGGCCCGACAGGAAGCGCAGCGGCATGCCGCTCACGATCCGCCTCCGTAATAGCGGATCAGCTCCAGCAGCGCGCGGCCCCCGGACACTTCCGGCAGGCCGAAGGCGATGACGCCGTCGCCGTCCGCCGTGATCCGGTAGCGCAGCAGGCCGCCGGCCTTCGGGGCGAGCCGGATTTCCCAATGCGAGCCCGGTTCGGTCTGCCACGCCATCGCGCCGCCGCCCTCGGCCTCGACCGTCATCGACGCCCGCTCGCCCGTCCGCATCAGGCCGAACACGCTCCAGCGCGACTCGACGAGGACAGGGAAGGGCGGCGGCGCCCACGGCGCCTGGGTCAGCGCCACCACCGCTTCCGGATCGTCGGGGTCGAGCGCGATGTAGAGCCCGTCGAACGCCCGCGCGGCGCCCAGCACGCCCTGGCTGGCCTTCCAGTCGACATGCATCCCGGTGTCGTCGAAGCGCAGCGTCTGCAAGGCGCCGCGCTCGCGGATGCGCCAGGCGAAACCGGCGAGGCGGTCGATCCGGACCGTGCGGAAGCCGGCTTCGATGGCGTCGAGATCGCCCCGGCGATCGGTCAGCGGCAGCGGCGCCGCGGCGTCGAAGACCGCGGCGGCGGCCGGCACCAGGAGGTCGCGCTCGGCGGCGCAGGTGAGGAGGCTTGGCGCAAAGGCATCGGTGCGGCGCGCCGCCTCCGTCTCGTCGAGCGCACCGAGCGGTCCGCCATAGCCCAGCAGCCGTGCGCGGAGACGGTCGTGGCAATCCTGCGCGGCCGGCGGGACCTGTACCGTGCCGGGCGCCGTCCGCACGGGCAGCGGCATCGCATGCGTCCGGCCGAGGGCGAAGGCGGCCGACGCCGCGGCCTCGGCATCCGCCGGACGCGCCGGTGCGATCGCGGGCGCGAAGATGCGGCGGCCGTTCAGCGTGGTTATGTCGGGAACGGGCATCGTTCCGATCCGCAGCGCGGCGCGAAACCAGGCAACCGGATCGATCATCCAGCGATGGGCGCCGCCGCCCGGCGGCGTCCACACCGCATAGCTCTCGGCGGCATACGCCCCCTTGCGCGTCACGATCACCGGATGCGTGCGGTCCGCCGCGTTGCCGCGCCGCTCCAGCACGAGAAGGCTCCGGGCCTGCGCGGCATCCAGCGGGCGCATCACCGGCGCGTCGGGAAACAGCCGGTCGAAGCGGCGCTCGAAGCCGATCAGCGCCTCATCCCAGTCGACGACACGCATGTCGTAGCTGTAGGCCCGGTCGTCATAGCTGTAGAGCAGGCCCAGCGAGAGGAAGAGGCCGAAGCGGTCCTCGACCTCGGGCAGGGCGCCCATCATGACGACCGGAACATCGCGCCGCACGGCGTCGCGCACCCAGTCTGCGAAGAACGGATCGCCGACCTGGCCGGTCGTCAGCCACACGACGATGCCGCGGACATCGTCCCGCCCGCCGAGCTCCGGCAGGCTCCCGCCGGCGTCATGTGTCTCGACGAGCATCCCGAGCTGCGTCAGCGGCGGCGTCGCGAGCGCTGCGGTGTCCGCGCCCGCATCGGCGATGAGCAGCACCGTGCGGCGCTCCTCTTCGGCACGCGCCGGCACGGTGCTGGAGCCCAGCGCCGCGATCAGGATGAAGAGAAAGGCGAAGACTCGCATGGCTCAGGGCGCCCCGGCGGCACACTAGGCGTGGCCGCGCCGGAATCACCGAAAGCCTCGGGGAAAGGTTAACGCGCTTAGAGGATTTCGCCCTGCTTGCCGCGCGATGCCTGGAGCGGCAGGGTAAACCGCACGATGGTGCCGCGCCCCGGTGCGCTCTCGATGGCGAGCGCTCCGCCGCCGAGTTCCACCAGCGCCTTCGCGACCGCAAGGCCGAGGCCGGTCCCGCGTGCCTTGCCGCCTTCCTGGCGGTCGAGCTGCACGAAGGGTTTGCCGAGCTTGGGTATGTCGGCCGGATCGATGCCGCAGCCCGTGTCCTCGACCGCGACGACGACATAGTCGCCATGCTCGCGCGCCCGGACGCGGGCCGCGCCGCCCTGGCCGGTGAACTTCACCGCGTTGGACAGGAGATTCAGCAAGACCCGCTTCACCGCCCGGGCATCGGCCTGGGCCGCCGCGCCGTCCTGGATGTCGACGAGCAGCTTCACGCCCTTTTCGCCGGCCCGCGGCGCCATGATGCGGATGGCGTCGGCGGCCACTTCGGTGATCTCGATCGGCTCGGGCGCCAGGCGTATCTCGCCGGACTCGATCTTCGACATGTCCAGGATGTCGCCGATCAGCTCCAGCAGCCCCTGGCCCGACGACACCACGTCGCGCGCATACTCGACATATTTGGGATGGCCCAGCGGACCGAACATCTCCGCGCCCATGATCTCGGAGAAGCCGATGATCGCGTTGAGCGGGGTGCGCAGCTCGTGGCTCATATTCGCCAGGAACTCGGTCTTGGCGCGGCTCGCTTCCTCGGCGCGCTGCTTCTCGGCGCTGAGCCGCCCGGTCAGTTCGGTCAGCTCGACCGCCTGCTTCTCCAGCAGGCCCTGCGAACGTTCCAGCCCGGCCACCGCCTGCCGCAGCTCGACCTCGCGGCGGATAAGCTCGGCTTCCTGGTTCTTGATCGCCGTGACATCGGTATAGACCGACAGCACGCCGCCGTCCGACGTCGTGCGGCTCGACACATGCAGCCAGCGTCCGTCGGCGAGGATCAGCTCGTCGCTGCCGTTGGGCAGGCCGTCGAGCTTGCGGCTCTGCCAATGCGGCGGCAGGCCGTCGGCCGACGCCGTTTCGCCCGGCTGGAGCAGCGTGTTCATGATCTCGCGGCGGGTCGCCCCGGGCTCGGCATCGCTTTCGGCAAGTCCGGTGAATTCGCGGAAGCGGCGGTTCGAGATGACGAGCCGCTGGTTGCGGTCCCACAGCACGACGCCCTGCGGCGCATTCTCGATGGTGTCGCGCAGCCGAAGCTCAGCCGTCGCGCGGCGCGTTTCGGCTTCCTTCTCCTCGTTCACGTCCGTCACGACGCCGTGGATCGTCGCCTCGGCCGTCGGTTGGAGCGCGATGCGCACCCAGGCCCAGCGCCCGTCATTATGCGCGATGCGCAGCGCGACATTGGTCAGCTTGCGCGAGCGGCGGGCGCCGTCGACGGCCGACTGGAAGGGATAGCTGTCGTCGGGATGGACGAGCCGCGCGAAATTGCTCCACTTCATGATGCCGGGGGCCGGAACATGGCCCAGCAGCTCCGACAGCGACGGCAGGATGTTCACCGTGCCCGCCGCCGGATTGAATTCGGCGACGCCGGCGCGCGCCCCGGTCACGGCGGCGACATAGCGCTCCTCGGTGCGCCGCAGCGCCTCGCGCGTCCGCTGGGCCTGGTGCGCCTGGCCGGTCAGGGCGGCGGCGAGGATCGAACCCACCGCGATCGGCCCGGCGATCAGCATCGCGAACAGCCAGATCGAGTTGAACCACGGGGTGAGGGGCGCGGCGGTCGGCTGGGTCGCGACGACCGACGCGCCATAGCCGGGCACGAAGGCGCTCGACACCAGCGCCTGTCCCTCGCCGGCCGGCACATAGCGGATGCCGGGCGAGCCGTCGGCATTGGCTGCCGGCGCGAAGGGCAGCTTGGCGCCGAGATCGGTCACCGGGATAGGCTTGCCGTCGCGCATGCCGGTGACGATGCGGCTCTCCACGTCGGCCACGACGATCGAGAGGTCGGCCGAGAACGAGCCGAGCCGGCGCGCCAGCTTGTCGGTGTCGAACAGCGCGATGGCGATGCCGCCGAACGCGCCGTTCTCGCCCGGCACGCGCATGAACAGCGCAAAGGCCGAGGCGCCGAGCTTGGGGTCGGCGAACGGCCCGACCATGCGCTGGAGCGTCGAGCCGTCCTTCACGAAGGCCTCGTAGAAGGACTGGTTGGTGAAGAATTGCGGATAGGGCGCCCGGCCGAACTTGCTGGCCTTGAGCATGCCGTCCGGGCCGAGCAGGACGATGTTGACGACCAGCGGCTCCAGCACCGTCAGCGTCGCGAGCGCCGATGCCGAATCCTCCCGCCCGCTCGCCGTCGCGCTCACCGCCAGCGTCAGGATGCGCTCGGTGCCTTCCAGCAGGTCGCGCACCGCAAGCGAGCTGTTCCAGGTGACGTCGGTCAGGCGGAGTTCCGCGGCGCCCAGCGCGACCTCGTGGTCGCGCCGCAACTGCATGAGCACCGCCGCGCCGATCGCCATCACGATCAGCACCGCCAGGATCATCGCGCTCTTCGGATCGGCCCGCAGCCAGGCGGGAAGTCGTGTGCGGACGGGACTCGCCGCTGTCTCAGCGACGCTCGCCGTTCCTGCCGCCTTAGTCCCCGCCGCCATGGAAATCCCTGTCGCGCGCCTCGCCCCGAACGCCCGGCGCGCGAATCGTTAATGAGCGATTATTGGCGCGCCTCCGGTCATGTCACGCGGGAATCGCTTACGACTCGTTAACCGTTCGACGATTTTGCCGAGTCGCGTCCGGCGGGACTCATGCCGAGCCCCGCCAGTTGCGAACCGGACTCAGCCGAGCGAGCGCGTGGCGATCTCGAAGAGGTTCTTCGACAGCCCGTCGGCCCGCGCCACCCGCTCGACCTCGCGCTGCATCGCGGCGCTGAGATGGGGGGCGAAGCGGCGCCAGCTTTCGAACGCCCCGAACAGGCGGGCGGCGACCTGAGGGTTCTTCCTGTCCATCGCCAGCGCCTGGTCGGCGACGAAGCGATAGCCGGCGCCGTCCCTGCCGTGGAAGCGCAGCGGGTTGCCGGTCGCGAAGGCGCTGACGAGGGCGCGGAACCGGTTCGGGTTGTCCATCGAGAAGGCCTTGTGCCCGGTCAGCCGCTTCGCCGCGTCCAGCGCCCCCGGCAGCGACGACACCGCCTGCACGGTCAGCCACTTGTCCATGACCAGCGGGTTGCCGCCCCAGCGCGCCTCGAACGCCGTCAGCGCCTCGGTCCGCAGCGTGTCGTCGATATGGGTCAGCACGTTCAGCGCCGCCATCGCGTCGGTCATGTTCGTCGCCGCCGCGAAGTGCCCATGCGCCAGCACCGCAGCTGCGTGGTCGCCGGTGACGGTCAGCAGGCGGAGCAGCGCATTGCGCAGGGCGCGCCGGCCCGACTGCGCCGCATCCGGCGCGAAGGGCGCCGACGACGCGAGCCCGTCATAGGCGGCGCGCAGTCCGTCGCCGAGCTTCGCCGCAATTCCTTCCAGCAGCTTCTGCCGCGCCCGCTGCGCCGGCTCCGGATCGGCCGTGCCCGCCGGCATCGCCTGGAGCAGCTCGCTCACCGTCGGCGGCGTCAGCGCCAGCGCCGCGAAGGCCGGATCGCGCGCCGCATCGGCGAAGATCGCCGCGTAGGCGTCCAGCAGGTCGCCGTCGACCGCCGCGCCGTCCTTTGCCGCCAGCTCCAGCAGCACCTCCTGCGCCAGTTGCTGGCCGGCGTCCCAGCGGTTCACGAGGTCGCTGTCGTGCCCCATCAGGAAGGCGCGGTCCTTGCGCGGCAGCTCGGCCGACCATTTCACCGGCGCCGAGAAGCCGCGCCCGAACGACGGCACCGGCCGCTGCGCCACGTTCACGAAGCGAAAGCGCTGCTCGCCATCGCTCAGCGAAATCACCCGCGTGCCCTCGCCCGGTGCATTCTCGCCTTCGAGCTGGAGCTTCAGGTCGCCGCCGTCCGCGCCGACGAGGCCCAGCCGCACCGGAATCTGGAACGGCGCCTTCTCCGGCTGGCCCGGCGTCGGCGGACAGCTCTGGCGCAGCGTGACCTCGAAGGTCTGCGCCGCCGCATCATAGGACGTCGTCGCCGTCACCTCCGGCGTGCCCGACTGCGACCACCAGCGGCGGAACTGCGTCAGGTCGATCTTCGCCGAATCCTCGAACGCCCGGGCAAAGGCCTCGACCGTCGTCGCCTCGCCGTCATGGCGCGCGAAATAGAGGTCCGTTGCTTTGCGGAAATCCTCCGGCCCCAGCAGCGAGTGCAGCATCCGCACCACCTCGGCGCCCTTCTCATAGACCGTGGCGGTGTAGAAATTGTCGATCTCGATATAGCTCTCCGGCCGCACCGGATGGGCGAGCGGCCCGGCATCCTCGGCGAACTGCCGCGCCCGCAGCAGCTTCACCGCGTCGATCCGCTGCACCGCCTCCGAGCGCATGGCTTCCGAGAATTGCTGGTCGCGCAGCACCGTGAAGCCTTCCTTCAGGCAGAGCTGGAACCAGTCGCGGCAGGTCACCCGGTTGCCGCTCCAATTGTGGAAATATTCGTGCCCGACGATCCCCTCGATCAGCTCGAAATCGACATCGGTCGCCGTCTCCGCATCGGCCAGCACATATTTGTCGTTGAAGATGTTGAGGCCCTTGTTCTCCATCGCGCCGAAATTGAAGGCGGCGACGGCGACGATCATGAAGATGTCGAGGTCGTATTCGCGGCCATAGGCCTCCTCGTCCCACTTCATCGCGCGCTTCAGCGAATCCATCGCGTAATGGGCGCGCGGCTCGTTGCCCGGATCGACATAGACGCGCAAGCTCACGGTGCGCCCCGACATGGTGACGAAGCGATCCTCGATATGGCCGAGCTTCCCGGCGACCAGCGCGAAGAGGTAGGCCGGTTTCTTGAACGGGTCTTCCCAGACCGCGAAATGCTGTCCGCCGCCGAGTTCACCCGACTCGATCAGATTGCCGTTCGCCAGCAGCACCGGATAGGCCGCCTTGTCCGCCTCGATGCGCGTGCGGAAGGTCGCCATCGTGTCGGGCCTGTCGAGATAATAGGTGATGCGCCGGAAGCCCTCGGCCTCGCACTGGGTGCACAGCATCCCGTCCGAAACATAGAGCCCCGACAGCGCGCTGTTCGCGGCCGGCGCGATGTCGACCTCGGTCGTCAGCACGAACTTCGCCGGCGGCGCCTTCAGCAGCAGCCCGGTGTCGTTCAGCTCATACTGGTCCGGCGTCAGCGCGACGCCGTCGATCGCCGCCGACACGAAGCTCAGTTCCTCGCCGTCGAGTTGGAGCGGCGGCATCGCCCCGACCGCCGCTTCGATGGTCAGCGCGGCCGTCACGCGGGTCGCTTCCGGCGCGAGGCGGAAGGCGAGTTCGGTGTGCAGGATGCGGTATTCGGGGGCGCGATAGTCGGCGAGACGGATGGTTTGGGGCGTGTCGGTCTTCATGCCGCGTCTATATAGGGCGCGGCCCGGCCGGGGTATTCAAAACGGCGTTCCCGAAGGCACGGGAACCCGCACCCGCCTCGCGGGCGCGGCGTCAGTCGACCGGTTCGGCGGTGCCGTCGACGGTCTTGATGACCTTGGCCACGTCGCGCGCCAGTTCCAGCAGCGAATCGGGCAAATGCTCGGCCTCGTTCTTCGCCGCCTCGAGCAGGGCGTTGGCGAAGGTGTAGAGCTTCGTGCTGTTGGCGATCAGGCGCGCCTGCGCCTCGATCTTCTGCGGCGCGAGGTCGTATTCGGCGCCCGGCACGCGCCAGCCGCCCCAGTCGGTCTCGCCGGTCACCACGACCGGATAGGTGCCGGGATGCGGATGGTGGGCCGAATCCTCGGGCGCCTGCCACTTGTTGCGGGCCCGGATGATGCGCCACTGGATGTCGCCGGCGTCGAAATTGGTGTGGAGCGACTGCTCGCCCTGGAGTTCGTCGGCGCCGAAGTCGCGCCCCAGGCCCACGTCGTAATAGATGCGGATGGGCTCATCGAGCCCCTTCGCCCATTGCGGCAGCACCCGCTCGACCAGGGCCCATGTGCCCACGGTCTTCACGTAGACCCGCTGATTCTTGTGAAACTGCGCCTTTGCCATCGTTCACACAGCCTGGTGGTAAGGCGGAAAACCCCGCGATTCCGCCCATCATGCGGGGCTTAGCCCTAAGGCGAGGTTAAGGAACCCGCCGGGCGACGGCTGAACGGATCGTCAGCATCCGCTCGCGGAGCTGTCGCTGGGATTCCCGCGGAACCGGGCTAGGCTCGCTGCGTTGCCTGAGTTCCAGGAGGAGAATGCCGTATGAGATTCAAAGTTTTCGCCGCCGCCGTTGCAGCTCTTTTCCTCGGCATCGCGCCGGCCTCGGCCGCGGTGTCCGACCTGGAAGGGACCTGGGAGAACCGCAACCCGCAGTCCGGCGGCATCTCGGGGCTCGACATCCGCTACGACCGCGACTGGCGCGTCAACGGCTGGGTGGTGTGCCGCCCGCGCGACTGCGACCTCGGCGCGGCGACCGGCTATTCCATGCTGCCGCTCGGACGCACCAATGTGCAGCGCGACGTCACCGGGGTTTCGGTCGGCTTCAACGGCGGCGACGCCGTCCGCCAGCTCATCATCCAGTCCCGCGGCAACAACCGCATCGAGGTCATCATGATCCAGAGCTGGCGCGACGGCCGCGCCGCCAGCATCTCGACCGAGACGCTGGTGCGCGGCTCCGGCGGCGGGGGCGGCAACGTCCAGGCCAAATGTGTTGACGCCACCGATCTGCGCATCTCGCTCTCGGGCCGCGAGTGGGTGCTGGCGCAGGGCAGCCGCGTGATCGCCCGCTTCGACAGCCCCGACCAGGCCGGCTACGCCCGCTACGTGCTCGAAACCCTTCGCGTGACCCGCAAATGCGTCATCGAGGACGGCAATTTCGAATACTGGACGGCCGGCAACGGCGCCTTCCCCGCCAATGGCGTGCGCGGCGAATATTGCCGTGACCTGCGCTTCAGCGACATCGACGTCGATCGCGGCCGCGGTGGCAAGGGCTGGGACGTGAAGATCGGCTCGAATGTCCTCTACAACAGCCGCGACGAGGCCAGCGCCCGCACCATCGCGCGCACGCTCAAGGACAACCAGGCCAGCAAGCAGTGTTTTGTCGGTGACCAGAGTCGCGGCGTGACCTATTTCAAGCGCTAGCTCAGACCGCACTGCACCATGACGTTACGGCCGCCTCGCAGGGGCGGCCGTTTCGTTTTTGCCGCTTTGCGCGCCCGCGTGGCCTGCGCTAATCGTCATCCCAACTCGGCATAATTCGAATGGGGAGACGGCGTAGATGAACTTTGACTTCTCCGACGACCAGAAGGCGCTGCGCGAGCAGGCGGCGCGCTTCCTGCGCGACCAGTGTCCGCCCAAGGCGGTGCGAGCCATCCTCGAGGGCGGCGACACCTATGACCGCAAGCTGTGGAAGGCGGTCGCCGAGATGGGCTGGATGGGCACCGCGATCCCCGAAGAGTTCGGCGGTCTCGGCCTCGGCTATCTCGAACTCTGCGTGATCGCCGAAGAGCTCGGCCGTGTCGTTGCGCCGATCCCCTTCGCGTCCTCGGTCTATCTCGCGACCGAAGCGCTGCTGGTCGCCGGCAGCGCCGAGCAGAAGCAGAAATACCTGCCGAAGCTCGCGAGCGGCGAACTCATCGGCACCTTCGCCAGTTCCGAAGGCCCCAACGCCGCGACCCCGCGCTCGGTCAAGACGACCTTCAGGAACGGCAAGCTCGACGGCGCGAAGGAACCCGTCGCCGACGGCAGCAATGCCGACTTCGCCGTCGTCCTGGCGAAGACCGGCGACAGCGGCGACCGGGCGCTCTCGCTCGTCATCGTCGACCTCAAGGCGCCGGGCGTCTCGGTCGAAGCGCTCAGGACCTTCGACCCCACCCGCAACCAGGCGAAGCTCAGCTTCGCCGGTGCCGCGGCCGAAGCGCTGGGCGCAGCCGGCGAGGGCGTCGCGCTCACCCGCCAGATCCTCGACCGCGCCGCGATCATGCTGGCCTTCGAGCAGGTCGGCGGCGCCGATTCCTGCCTCGCGATGGCCAAGGACTATGCGCTCAACCGCTATGCCTTCGGCCGCCAGATCGCTTCGTATCAGGCGATCAAGCACAAGCTCGCCGACATGTATGTGAACACCGAACTCGCCCGCTCGAACGCCTATTACGGCGCCTGGGCGCTGGCGACGGGGGCCGCCGAACTGCCCGAAGCGGCGGCCGGCGCGCGCATCTCGGCGACGCAGGCCTATGACTATGCCAGCCGCGAGAACGTCCAGACCCATGGCGGCATGGGCTACACCTGGGAGCTCGACTGCCAGCTCTTCTATCGCCGCGCCAAGAATGACGGCCTCGTCCTCGGACCCCAGCGGGTCTGGAAGGAAAAGCTGGTCAGCCAGCTCGAACGCAAGAACGCCGCCTGAAGGGAGAAGAGATCATGGACTTCAACGACACCCCCGAAGAAGCCGTCTTCCGCGCCGAAGCCCGCAAGTGGCTCGAGGCGAACGCCACGCCGCGCGCCGAAGGCGCCGCCGCGCCGATGCGGGCCGGCTATGCCCGCGTCGAAGCGGATGCGCTCAAGCGCGCCCGTGAATGGCAGGCCAAGCGCGCCAAGGCCGGCTACGCCAAGGTCACCTGGCCGAAGGAATTCGGCGGCATGGCCGGCACGCCGATCCAGCAGGTCATCTACAATCAGGAAGAAGCCAAGTTCGACACCCAGGGCGGCTTCTTCGACATCGGCCTCGGCATGTGCATCCCGACGCTGATGACTTACGCCAAGAAGGACGTGCTCGACCGCTATGTCGCGCCGGCCCTGCGCGGCGAGGAGATCTGGTGCCAGCTCTTCTCCGAGCCGAGCGCCGGCTCCGACGTCGCCGGCCTCAAGACCCGCGCGGTCAAGGACGGCGACGACTGGGTCATCAACGGCCAGAAGGTGTGGACCTCGGGCGCGCATTATTCGGACTTCGGGATCCTGCTCACCCGCACCGACCCGAACGTGCCCAAGCACAAGGGTCTGACGATGTTCTATATCAACATGAAGGACCCCGCCGTCACGGTGAAGCCGATCAAGCAGATCAGCGGCGGCGCCAATTTCAACGAGGTCTTCTTCAACGACCTTCGCATCCCCGACAGCCAGCGCCTCGGCGCGGTCGGCGACGGCTGGAAGGTCGCGCTGACGACGCTGATGCACGAGCGCCTCGCGGTCGGCGGCGGCGCCGGCGGGGCAGGGCCGGACTGGAAGGAACTGCTCGAACTGGCGCGCCAGACCGAGCTCGAGGAAGGCCCGGCGATCAAGAACAACGTGGTGCGCGAGAAGATCGCCGACACCTATGTCCGCACCCAGGGCCTCAAATACACGACCTACCGCACGATGACGGCGCTCAGCCGCGGCCAGCAGCCGGGACCTGAAGCCTCCATCGGCAAGCTCGTGTCGGCGCCCAAGCTCCAGGACATCACCGGCTTCGGCACCGATCTCCAGGGCGCCGCCGGCGTCATCATGGACCCGACCGAAGCGCCGATGGATGCCGGCTTCCAGCAGGGCTATCTCGCCTCGCCCGGCCTCCGCATCGCCGGCGGCACCGACGAGATCATGCGCAACATCATCGCGGAACGCGTGCTCGGCCTGCCGGGCGACATTCGCGTCGACAAGGACGTCGCGTTCAAGGACGCGCCGACCGGCCGCTAGATGGTTGCGGGCTCGGCGGCTGGCCTGCGGTTCACGCTGGACCTGCCCAGCCGCACGGAGCCGCGCCATTTCAAGGTGCGGCCCGTGGCCGAGGGCGAAGGCGGGGCGACGGACGAACTGATCAGCCACGCGCCCGGCGTCACGCGCCACCGGCCGCCGGCCACCAGCACGGCTGCGACGACGCTGCGGCTCGGCGCCTTCGACGACCTGCGCGTCCTGCGCGCGCTGCTCGACCTCCATCTCGGCGCGCCGAGCGCCGACTGCGCCTTCGTCGAACTGTTTGTGGTCGAGCCGCGCTACCGCAATGCCGGTCTCGGCACTGCGATGTTCACCGAGCTCGCCCGCCGGCTGAAGGACGCCGGCGCCCGCCGCATCCAGCTCGAAGTCGACCACGACAACCCCAACGCGGCGCGCTTCTGGAAGCGCCTCGGCTTTGCCGAGACCGGGACCGGCGCCCGCCTTCAGCTCGAGAAGCGGCTTTAAGGAACGCGCCGTCGCCTCGTTTGATCTGGATCATGTCGCGGCGGCGCGCGCTGCGGAAACTCGTAGGCGTTTGCAAATTACGGCGAGAGACAATCCCATGGCGGTTTTCGGTCAGGCTGAATTTTCCCGCGACGGCGACATGACCGTCGCGCGCATGAGCCGCGTGCTCGAAGACAGCGTCGCGAATGTCTGGGCGGCGCTGACCCAGCCGGCGAAGCTCGTCGAATGGCTGGCGCCCGGCGAGATCGAGCTTCGCCAGGGCGGCGCCGCAAAGCTGAATTTCACCGACAGCGGCGTCGTGATCGACAGCACGGTCAGCGCGATCGCCCCCGAACGCCTGCTCGAATATTCCTGGAGCAGCCCGGGCCAGCCGCTGCGGCCGGTCCGCTATGAACTCACGCCCGAGGGCGGCGACGCGGTCCGCCTCGACGTGACGCTGCGCGTTCCGGCGGGCGAAGATGCCGGCCGCTCCTGCGCGGGCTGGGATGCCCATCTCGACATGCTGGCGGCGAGCCTCGCCGGCGTCCCGATCAAATTCCCCTTCGAGCTCTTCAAGGCGGCACGCGAGGCCTATCGCCAGCGCCTGTCGTCCGCCACATAGCGGACGCGCCGAACTGAAGCGTCGTGCCGGTTCGTTGCATCGGCGGAAGCGTCACGGCACGGGTCCTCGGGCTCCGGGCTTCGCTCGTCCTCGAGGATCACAGGCAAAAATCGGTGTCATTCTCGGGGCGACCGCCGGAGGCGTCCGAACCCGGGAACCCATGCCGTGACCTCTCAAACGCACCAGGGTCTCGGCACGATGCTTTTTAGACGACGGCACCGACCGCCGCGCCGACACCATAGGTGATGCCGGCGGCGGCAAGGCCGACCAGCAATTGGCGCGCGCCCGAGAACAGCCAACCGCGCCCGGTGAAGAGGCTCGTGCCGACGCCGATCGCGAACAGGCCGGCGCTCCCCAGCATCAGGCTGGCGATCACCGCGGCGGCCTGGCTGAGGAAGAAGAACGGCAGTACGGGCAGGATGGCCCCGCTTGCGAACAGCACGAACGACGTGCCCGCCGCCGTCCAGGGCGAGCCGCCCAGCTCGTCCGGGTCAATCCCCAGCTCTTCGCGCGCCAGCGTGTCGAGCGCCGATTTCTGGTCCTGCATCAGCCGCGCCGCCAGCGCCTCGGCCTCCGCCTCGGGCATGCCCTTGGACTGGTAGATCAGCGACAGCTCCTTGCGCTCCTCGTCGGGCGAGGCGGCGAGTTCCTCCGCCTCCTTGGCGATCTCGCGCTCATAGAGTTCGCGCGACGAGGTGACCGACTGCCACTCGCCGAGCGCCATCGAACAGGCGCCGGCGATCAGGCCGGCGATGCCGGTCAAGAGGATCGCCTGCTCGTCCATGGCGGCGCCTGCGACCCCCATGACCAGGCTCATATTCGAGACCAGCCCGTCATTGGCGCCGAGCACCGCGGCCCGCAGCGCATTGCCGCCGAGATTGTGCCGCCGCCCTTCCAGCTTGGCGATCTGGGCGCCGGTCAGCGGACCTTTCCGGCTGGGCCGCGGCGGCGGTCCCTCGCGCAGCGCCGCCAGTTCGGTCGCATGCATCTTTTCGGTCTCGGCCAGCCCCGCAGCGACGGCATCGGGCTGGCTGTCGTATTTCGCGCTGTCCTTGCGCTCCGCCGCCTGGATCGTCGGCAGGACGAAGCGCGGGCCGAAACGGCGGGCGAGATAGGCGAGGGCGCGGGTGCGGAATCCCGGACGCACCTGCGGCAGCCGCGCCCCCAGCGCCTCGATCTTGGCGGCCCAGAATTTGGCGTGGCTTTCCTCGACCTCGGCGAGGCGCTCGAACACTCTCCGCGTCGCCGGGTCGCCCTCGGCTTCGGCCAGCGCGCGATAAAGCGCCGCGCCGTCCTTCTCATCCGCGAAATTGCCGGTGAGGCGGTCGATGTCTGAGTCCGTCATGAGCGGATCAGATCATGCGATCCGCACCCGATCCAATGGCTCGGCGTGTCAGGCCGTGAAATAAGGCCGGTCGCCCTTGATCGTCACGCGCTCCATCACGCGCACCTGCGGGTAATAGTCCGAGGCCGCGTAGTGCTGGCTCGAGCGGTTGTCCCAGAAGGCGATCGAGCCCGGCGCCCAGCGAAAGCGGCACTGGAACTCCGGAACCGCCGCCATGGCGTAAAGCTCGTTCAGCACCCAGTCGCTCTGCTTGCGTGTGAGGCCGAGGATGTGATCGGTGAAGCCGGTGTTGACGTAGATCGCGCGCCGGCCGGTCTCCGGGTGGGTGCGGATCACCGGGTGATGCTGCGGCGGGTATTTCTCGTGCAGCTCCTCCGGTCGCTTGTTCAGCGCCTTGGCGAAGACGCGCGCGATGTCGTGCACCGCGGTGAGACCCTCGACGAAGCGCTTCATCTCGGGCTCCAGCGCCTCATAGGCGGCGTACATGTCGACGAACAGCGTGTCGCCGCCGACCTCCGGCACCTCGATCGCGCGCAGGATCGAGCCGAGCGAGGGTTCGGCGCGCCACGTCACGTCGCTGTGCCAGGCATTCTCCTTGCCCTTGTTCTCGGGCCCGTGCGCGATGCGCAGGATCTCCTTATGCGCCTGCTCCTTCGGCGTCGCGGGATGGATCTCCAGATCGCCGAAGCGCCGCGCGAAGGCGATATGCTGGGCCGCCGTGATGTGCTGGTCGCGGAAGAAGATGACCTTGTAGTCCAGCAGCGCCTGCCGGACATCGGCGATCGCCTCATCGCTCTGCTCCCGCGCGAGGTCGATCCCGTGCAGCTCCGCCCCGATATAGGGCGAGAGCGCCCGCGCCTCGAAATGCCGATACGACTGGCTCCTCACCGTGGCGTTCATGCGCGCGCTCCCTGATGTGTCGGAGGCATCCTATCCGGCTGCTGAAGGACAATTGTAACCGTTTTCCCAATCAACCGCCGGAGTCCACACCACTTGGCCGATGCGGTCGGCGCCGGTGGCCAGCATCACCAGGCGGTCGAAGCCCAGTGCGACGCCGCTCGCCTCCGGCATAATCTCCAGCGCTTTGAGGAAATCCTCGTCGATCGGATAGCGCTCGCCGTAGATGCGCGCCTTCTCGTCCATCGCCGCGATGTAGCGGGCGCGCTGTTCCGCCGCGTCGGTGAGTTCGCCGAAGCCGTTCGCCAGTTCCACCCCGCAGGCATAGACCTCGAAGCGCTCGGCGACGCGCGCATCGTGCGGCGCGCGGCGGGCGAGGGCGGCTTCGGGCGCCGGATATTCATACAGCACCGTCAGCCGCTGGGGATCGAGATGCGGCTCGATCAGCTCGGCCATCACGCGGGTGAAGATGTCCGACCATGTGTCGGACTCGGCGACGACGACGCCCGCATCGCGCGCCTCCAGCGCGAACTCCTCGCGCTCGGTCGAGCCGTCGGCGCGCAGGCTGGCGAGGAGATCGATGCCGACGCCGGCGAAGGCCTCCGCCAGCGTCCGCCGCACCGGCTCGGCGAAGGGATCGGCCGCCCGCCCGCGATGGCGCAGCACCGTCGCGCCGACCGCCGCCGCCCCCGCCCGGATCACCGCGACCGTGTCGGCGATGACCTCCGCATAGGGCGCGCCGGCGCGATACCACTCCAGCATCGTGAACTCGGCGGCGTGCGTCGGCCCGCTCTCGCGGTTGCGGAAGGCGCGCGCCAGCTCGAAGATCCGCGTCTCGCCGGCCGCCAGCAGCTTCTTGCAGGCGAATTCCGGCGATGTCGGCAGCCAGCGCTCCACGGCGCCTTCGCCCGAAACCAGTTCGGTCCGGAACCCGTGCAGATGCGTCTCGGCGCAGGGCGAGGCCCCCAGCAGCGCCGTCTCGACCTCGGTAAACCCTTGGCCTTCAAAGAAATTCCGCACCGCGCGGCGGATCGCTACGCGCCCGCGCAGGAACGGTGCCCGGTCCGCATGGGCGGCCGGTTCCCACCACGGCGCTTGGCGCGCGGCGCCTGAACGTATATCAGGCGGCCCGGAATTCACCGTTCACCCCATTTGGCAGGTTTTCCGCGAGTGCGCCGGTGGGCGCGCCGCGAGGAGGTTTTTACGTGGTCAAGGTCATCGCAAGCAACGTGCGCAAGGGCAATGTCCTCGAGCTCGACGACGGCAAGCTCTATGTCGTGCTCACCGCCGAGAGCTTCTTTCCCGGCAAGGGCACCCCGACCACCCAGATCGACATGCGCCGCATCTCCGACGGCGTGAAGACGACGCAGCGCTACAAGACCACCGATCCCTGCGAGAAGGCCCAGATCGACCATCAGGACTTCACCTATCTTTATGACGACGGCGAGGCCTTCGTCTTCATGAACCAGGAGAATTACGAGCAGCTCCAGGTGCCGCACGACCTGATCGGCGACCAGGCGGCGTATCTCCAGGAAAACATGAAGTGCGAGATCGCCATGTTCAACGGCCAGGCGATCACGGTCGAACTGCCCCAGCGCGTGGTGCTTGAGATCGTCGAGACCGAGCCGGTGACGAAGGGCCAGACCGCCGCCAGCTCCTACAAGCCGGCGCTGCTTTCGAACGGCGTGAAGACTACCGTTCCGCCGCATGTGTCGTCGGGCACCCGCATCGTCGTCAACACCGCCGACGGCACCTATGTCGAGCGCGCGAAGGACTGACGCCTACGCCGCGCGCTGACGCCAGACGCGGTCATAGACCGCGCGCAGCGTGCGGAATTGCCTGAGCTGCGCCCGTGCCCGGTTGGCTGCGATGGTCGGCCAGGCGCGCCACGTCATCGGCACGTCGACATCCATCAGTGGCCCGGTGCCGACGCCGAACGGCTCCTTGTAATGCTGGTCGCCGATCGAGAAATCGAACTGGCGGACGCCCCGTTCGTGCAGCGCCATCAGCGTCCGCTCGATGACCAGACGCCCGGGCGAGCAGTTCGCCCATTCGCCGCCGGCATGCGCCAGCCGCACGAACGCCACGGACTCGCCGTTCGAAACGCCCAGCAGCGCCGCGACCGTCTCGCTGCCGTTCAGCAGGGCGCCCAGCACCACCTCGCCGCTCGCGATCCCCGCCGCCACCAGGGCGCGGTAGAACCCGTCATAGATCGGCTCGTCGAGCTGGTAGGGGGCGCCGACCTCCGCCATGCGCGCCGCCTGTAGCCGCGCCATGTCGGCCAGCACCGCGAGTGCGCGCCCCGGTGTCGTCAGCAATTCGAAGCTCGCGTCCGGGGCGCGCGTGAAGACGCGCCACACGCGCTCCTGCTCCTTGCGGAATTTCTTCGTCCGGCTGCGCGAATAGTCCTCGAAGCTGCCGCCCATCGCCAGGGGATGCGACTGGAGCTGCGAGGCCAGCGGCCGCCCCAGCCACAGCATCGGATTGGGCGATCCGGCGATCTCCGCCGGCTGCTTGCCGACGCTCAGCATGTCGGCGGGCGGCATGGCGCGGGCCGCCGCCAGCCAGGCCGCATGGAAGGCCTCGGCGCTTTCCGGCGCCGCCGCGCCCAGCAGCGGCGCGTTGTTGTCGGCGACTTCGGCATCGGCGAAGCGCAGCGTGCGCATCCCGTTGATCTCGAGGCTCAGCGGGAACAGCAGGCTCGGCACGCCGCCGCGCCTGACCTCGACGATCGCCGCGCGATGGCCCGGCCGCGCCCCCAGCGTCGCATACCAGGCGGCGAGGAAGGCGTCGGTCTGGAACGGCGTGCGGCGCGCCTCCTGCCAGTCGGAGGGCACGTCCTCCAGGGCGCTGAAGCACCTTGCCGTGAAGCTGCCTTCAGCGCGCATGACAGCCATCCACCACCTCGATACCCCCGGCCCAGTTCAATGTGTGCAGCCCCTTGCCCGGCCACGCGGCGCCGGGATGCAGCACGGCCTCGACCGACTGCGCGAAGCCTTCGGTGTCCAGCCGCGTCACGCGGCAGAGCGCCAGTCCGGCGCCATAGCCCGTGGTGCAGTCCTGTGCCGGCCGCCACAGCGCGCCGTCGCGCCGGAAGAAGGCGCCGGCCGGCCGCGCGCTTTGTGCATCGACCAGAACGGGATCGGCGCTCAGCGCGGTCCACGGGCCTTCCAGCCGCTCCGCCGTCCAGATGTGCAGCGCGTCCCACGTCGAAGCGGCCTCGCCGCCGACCGTTCCGAAGAGGAAGAGCCGGCCGTCCTGCTCCACCACCGTCGCGTCGCCGACCTGCGGCCCCTCGATCAGCGTCGCGACCTTGGTCCAGCGATGCGGGAAGGCGTCGGCACGATAGAGGTCGACCGTATGCTCGGCCGAACTCTCCGGGATCATCCAGAGCGCCCCGTCGCGCGCGAACACGAAAGGGTAGGAGAGATGGCCCGGCCGTTCCAGGAAAGGCTGCGGCGGGCCGGCCGGACCCTCGGGCCCGATCTCGACCACCGAGAGAATGCCTTTCTGCGTCGCGTAGGGCACTTCCTCGACGAAGAGCCAGGTGCGGCCCTCATGCGTCGCGACGAAGGGATCGGCGTAGAGCCGCTTGCCGTCATCCGGCAGCCGCGTCCAGCCGCCCGGCAGGCGCAGCGTGTCCTGCACGCGGTCGTCGGCGCTCCGCCGCCAGCCGACGAACCAGTGCGGCTGGCGGCGCAGCAGATAGCCGAGGAGCAGCCGCGCCGCGTGCGTCGCCGCCTGCGCCGCGAGGCCGCGATGCCAGCTCTGCGCATCCAGCACGTTGATCGCCTGCGCGCCGGCGACCGAGCGGCCCGCCGCGATGTCCTCCGCCGCCGCCGCCAGCAGCGACGTCATGCGCGCCCCGATGCCGTCGAGCGAACGGCTCAGCAGATGGGGATGTTCGACCGCCGGCGTCGCCATGCGCGGCATCGCCGGGGCGCTGTCGGCGACGACGCCGATCTGCGGCACGCGCCGCTCCAGCAGCGCCGCGGCAGCGGCTTCCTCGACCAGCGCGTCGCCGAAGACGGGCCTCAGTGTCGTTGCTGCGCTGTGCGTTTCGGGCAGACCGGTTACGTCGATGACTAAATTTGCCGGGGATTGCGGGGTTCCGCCGTTAACCTCGTTCGCCAGGTCCCAGGCCGCGCTCGGCCCGCCGGCGCGCCCGCGGCCGGCGATCTGCTCCAGCGCCTGGACCAGCCCGATGGCGGCCGGCGGCTTCGGCGCGCCGCTCCGGAAGATGAGCGAAACCTTGTGTCCGCGGCGCGTCAGCTCGTTGCGCAGCGCGCGATGCCATTGGCGCGCGCGCGACGGATCGAGGGTCAGGCTGATGTCGAGCCGGCGCGCGGTCGGCATGAAGGAACGGCCTCGAAATGCTTAACGGAATGCTCGACACGGCAGCCTTTCGCCAAACGTTCGATTCAGTACTTGGCGCTAGGCTGCGCGCAGAACCTACGCGCTCTGCATTTGCGAAATGCCTAACGGCCGACTGCTCTTCTACACGCCTGGTCTCGTCGGCGGCGGCGCCGAACGGGTGTGGGCCCTGCTTGCCGCCGGCCTGCACGCCCGCGGTTGGGACGTCACCTTCGGCGTCGACTACGAGGCAAGCGAGAATGCCGGCCTGCTCCCGAAGGACATGCGCCGGGTGCTGTTCGGACGCGGCCACGGCAATGCCGTCCGCACCATTGCGCGGTACTTGAAGGCCGAACGCCCGGTCGTCGCCTTTGCGGCCGTCGGCGCCTCGAACCTGAAGCTCATGCTGGCCAAGGCGCTGGCGCGCTGGCGCGGCGCGGCCGTCCTCTCCGCGCATGGCCGGTTCGACGCGGAAGGCCGCTTCCTCGGCCGCTTCAGCTACGCCTCGACGCCGGTCACCAGCCGCCTTGCCGCGCGCACCGTCGTCGTCTCGGACGACCTCCGCGACTATCTCATCAAGCGCTTCCGCGCTCGCCCGGATCGCGTCACGACGATCCACAACGCCATCCACCTTCCGCCCGCGGACCATGTCCCGTCGGCCGCCGAGCTTGCGGCCCGCCCGGATGTCGTCCTCGCCGTCGGCCGCCTGGTGCCGGAGAAGGATTTCGAGACGCTGCTCCGCGCCGTCGCGCTCTCCGCCCGCCGGCCGCATCTCGTCGTGCTCGGCGACGGGCCGGAGCGGCAGAAGCTGACACAGCTTGCCGAAACGCTGGGCATCGCCGGCCGCGTCGATTTCCGCGGCTATCTCAACGCTCCCTGGCCGGTCTTCCGCGAAGCCAAGATGCTCGCGCTGTCGTCGCGCACCGAGGCCTTCGGCAATGTGCTGGTCGAGGCCCTCGGCCACGGCCTCCCGGTCGTTGCGACACGCTGCGGCGGACCGGAGGAAGTGCTCGCCGAAGGCCGCTTCGGCCGCCTCGTCGCCATCGGCGACGTCGCCGGGCTGGCGCAGGCGATCGACGCGACGCTGGCCGATCCCGGCGATCCCGCGCCCCGCCGCGCCCGCGCCGACGAATTCTCGCTCGACGTCGCGCTCGACCGCTTCGAGGCGCTCATTGCCGAGGTGCGGCGCCCATGAACGTCGCCTCCACTCATCCGATCCTCGCCACCCGCGATATCCTGGGCGTCCCGGTCCTCGCCGCCACGGCGGGAGAGGCGGTCGCCGCGATCGAAGCCCGCCTCGCCCGCGGCGAACGCATCAAGCTCGCCTTCCTCAACGCCCACACGTCCAACCTCGCGGCCGCGGACGACGGCTTCCGAACGCTGCTCGGCGACTTCACCGTCCTCAACGACGGCGTCGGCGTCGACCTCGCCTCGCGCGTCCTGCACGGCGAGCGCTTCCCGGAAAATCTCAACGGCACCGACTTCACCCCCCGCCTGCTGGCGGAATCGAAGCGCCCGCTGCGCCTCTTCCTCCTCGGCGCCAGGCCGGGCGTCGCCGATGAAGCCGCCGCGGCGCTGCTTCGCCTCGCCCCGCAGCACACGATCGCCGGGACCCGCCACGGCTATTTCGCGCCCTCCGAGGCCACGGCGGTCGCCGCCGAAATCGCCGCCGCGAAGCCTGATGTGCTCCTCGTCGCCCTCGGCAATCCGGGCCAGGAGCGGTTCATCCAGGCGCAGTTCGACCGGCTGGGCGTCCCGCTCGCGATCGGCGTGGGTGCACTCTTCGACTTCCTCGCCGGCCGGGTGAGCCGGGCGCCCGGCTGGGTCCGCGGCCTCCGGGCCGAGTGGCTCTATCGCCTCTGGCGCGAGCCGAAACGGCTCTGGCGGCGCTACGTCTTGGGAAATTTTAAATTCATTTCACGTCTTCTCTGGGCCCGGGCCGCGCGCCGCCGGATGCCTGCGAGCGCGCCATTGGCATGAGACGTGCGAAGCGCGGCCGGGGCTGGCTGACCGTTCTGTAGCGGGACGGACCGTTCACGACTGCGAGTAAGGGTTCGTTAAGGATGAACGCGGTTGCGATGACCCCCTATGGCGGCGGCAGGACCCTGCGCGCCGCTGGGGTACGCCATGCGCCCCCGCCGGTCTTGATCGGCCCGGAATTGCCCGGCGACGACGGCATCGACTTTCGCGGCCTGCTCGACATCCTGCGCCGCCGCTGGCTCACCGTCCTCATCCCGATTCTGGTGCTCGGCGGTCTCTCCTTCGCCTACGTGACGCTCGCCAAGAAAATCTACACCGCCTCGACGCTGCTCCTGCTCGACCCGCGTGACCAGCGCGTGCTCCAGAGCGACGTGCTCCAGGCCGGCGCGGGCAGCGATGCGGCGCTCGTCGAAAGCCAGGTCCGTGTCGTCACCTCCGACAACGTCCTCGTCCGCGTCATCGAGAAGCTGAACCTCGCCAATGTCGCGGAGTTCGGCGGCAATGCCGAGGCGCCCGCCGAACGCGCCTCCGACGCCCTCGACACGCTCGCCCGTGCCGTCAGTGCCAGCCGCGCCGACCGCACCTATGTGCTCGAGCTGAAGGCCAAGGCGAACGACCCCGTGCTCGCCCGCCGCATCGCCGATGCGCTTGCCGCCGCCTACATCGCCGACCAGATCGACGCGGTGAAATCGGCGACCCGCACGACCAACGAGAACGTCACCGCCCGCCTGGACGAGCTGCGCTCCCAGCTCCGCGACGCCGACGAGAAGGTCCAGCGCTACCGGGCCGCCAACGGCCTCGTCGGCCGCGACGGCACCGCCGTCACCGAACAGCAGCTCGCCGAACTCAACCAGCGCCTGATCCAGGCCCGCGCCGTGCTCGCGACCGCCCAGGCGCGCCACGACCAGCTCAGCCGCGGCAACGCCGCCGCGACGCCCGAGGCGCTCGCCTCGCAGGCCATGTCGGGCCTGCGCACCCAGGAGGCCGAAGTCGCCAGGCGCGAGGCCGATCTCTCCGCCACCTATGGCGACAACCATCCCGCCGTCGTGAAGGTGCGCGCCGAGCTCGCCACCATCCGCGCCCAGATCGGCGCCGAGGTCGGCCGCTTCTCCGAATCCGCCCGCAACGACCTCGCCATCGCCAAGGGCGACGTCGCCGCCCTCCAGGCCGAGCTCGACCGCCTCACCGGCCGCGACGTCACAGATGCCGCCGCCCTCATCGAGCTGCGCGAGCTCCAGCGCGAGGCCGACGCCACGCGCACCATCTACGAAGCCATGCTGGCCCGCGCCAAGGAGACCGGCGCGCAGGAGGACCTCGCCGCCTCCAGCGCCCGCATCATCGCGCCCGCAGTGACGCCCGACGCGCCGTCCTATCCGCCCAAGCTCTTCATCCTCGGCGTCGCCGTCGCCTTCGGCCTCGGCCTCGGCGCAGCCCTCGCGCTGTTGCTGGAGCGCTTCGACGACCGGGTCCGCACCGCCGGCCAGCTCCGCCGCCTCGGCCTCGACGTTCTCGCCGCGCTGCCGCCCTTCGCCTCGGGCCGCCGCGCCGAGCAGAACGGCTTCGACTACGCCATCCGCCTCCTCCGCGCCGAACTGCGCGACGCCTCCGAGCGGCTGCACCAGCGCACCGCGCTCGTCGTCGGCTCGCAGCAGCATGACGGCGCCGCCGCCGTCGCGCTGAACCTAGCGCTCGCCGCCGCCGCGAGCGGCGAGAAGGTCCTCATCATCGACGCCGACCCGGTCAACCGCACGCTCTCGCAGCTCATCGCGCCGCGCGCCCGCGTCGGCCTCGCCGAAGTCCTTTCCGGCAAGGCCAAGCTCTCCGACGCGCTCATCGGCAACGCCGCGAACGGCCTCCAGGCCCTGCCGCTCGCCGCCCGCGACGGCGCCTATCGCGGCCGCCCCTCGCGCCTCGCCTACGAGAAGCTCATCGCCGAGGCCAAGGCGCGCTTCGCCTATATCGTCTTCGTCGGCGCCCCGATCGCCGACGAGCCCGACGCCCGCTCCATCGCCGAGGCCGCCGACCAGGTCGCGCTCGTCCTCAAGGCCGAGGCGACGACACGCGGCGCCCTCGCCAAGGCCCTGCGCGCCCTCCGCGTCAGCGGCGACAAGACCTGCGGCATCGTCCTCACCATGGCCAGCGCGCGCGCGGCCGCCTGAAGGGGCAGGGCGATGCTGCTCCGCCAGACGCTGCTCTTCCTCCCGGCTCAGATCTTCGGCCCGCTCTCGCAGATGATCGCCGCGATCGTCTGGACCTACTGGCTCAGCCCCGAAGACCTCGGCACCTACGCCATCGTCTGGTCGATCCAGGAACTCGCCGGCCTCGCCGCGCTCTACTGGTGGTCGTCCTTCGTCCTGCGCTACGCGACCGCGCTCGCCGGCGAACGTGCCCGCCTCGACGCCAGCGACTTCGCGGTGCAGAGCGCCGCCGCGCTCGTCCAGTCCGCGCTCGCCCTCGGCGCGCTTGCACTCGTGCTCGGCCGCGCGCCCGGCTGGAACCTTGCCGCCGCGACGCTCGCCTTCACCCTCACGCGCAACGTCACCAGCCATTTCGCCGACCGCGCCCGCGCCCGCTTCGAGACCATTCCCTATACGCTGCTCCAGGCCGTCGGCTCGCTCCTCGGCCTCGCGATCGGCCTCGCCGCCGTCGCCACGCTCGCGCCCACCGCCGAGGCGCTGCTCTGGAGCTACACGCTCGCCCAGCTCGCCGGCCTCGCCGTCGCGCTCCCTTTGATGCGCCTCGCCTGGGCGCGGCCGCATCTCGACGCCGCCCATCTCCGCGCCGCCTGGCGCTACGGCGCGCCGCTGCTCGTCGCCAGCGTCCTCGCCTGGGTCGGCAGTCACGCCATCCGCTTCGTCGTCGAGGCCGAGGCCGGCATGGAAGCGGTCGGCTATCTCACCGTCGGCTGGTGGCTCGGCCTCCGCCTCACCATGTTCGCGAGCCTCCTCGTCACCGGCGCCGCCTTCTCGGTCGCCGTCGAACGCATCCGCGAGGTCGGCCACCGTGCCGCGCTGCCGCAATTCGCGACCAACGGCGCGCTCCTCCTCGGCATCCTCGTGCCCAGCGTCGCCGGCGTCTGGCTGCTTGGCCGCAGCCTCGCGACCGGCCTCGTCGCCGCCGCCTATGTCCCGGCGACCATCGAGATCCTGCCCTGGGCGGTCGCTGCCGGCGCCATCCGCGCCTTCAAGAACCACGGCACCGACCAGTGCTTCCTGCTCTTCGAGCGCACCACCCTCAACATCTGGAGCACCGCCTTCGAGGCCGTCGCGACGGTCCTCTGCTGCTGGATCGGCCTCCGCCTCGGCGGCATCACCGGCGCCGCGGCGGGCTGCGCCGTCGCCGCCGTGCTTTGCACCGCGCTCAGCTTCACCGTCGCCAACCGCCTCTTCGGCTACCACCTGCGCCTCGGAGACCTCGCCCGCATCGCCGCCGCGACAACGGCGATGGCGCTGATCCTCGCCGTGCTCCCCGCGCCTCAGGGCCTCACCGGCCTCCTCGCCGAGATCGCCGTGGGCGCCCTGACCTACGGCCTCGCCATCGCTGCGCTCTTCCCGGCGCCCGCCCGCCTGCTCCTCGGCAAGCTCAGCCGCTCCGCCACGGCATAGGGACGTGCGTCCTTCGAGGCCCGTCCGCTAAACGCGGCCGCGCACCTCAGGATGGCAAGTCAGTTAGGGATCACCCCCCAAAAAAGCCTGCCATGGTGAGGTGCACGACCGCGCAGCGGGCGGGCCTCGAACCACGCACACCCCCGCAACGACGCCCGCGTAACGACACGCTCACCGCCGCCGCAGCGTCTCCGCCACCGCCTCGGCTGCCGCCTTGGGCCTCAGATCCGTGTCGAACAGATGCGACCTGACCGGCCGGCCCGGCGTCCCCCCTGCATCGGCCACGAGCTGCCCGTACCAGTCCGTGTGCTGATACCAGGAATAGCGGTCGCTCAGGTGCCAGCAGATCACGCTCGTCAGCCGCGGCACTTGCAGCACGGCGTCCAGATACTGCGCCACCCGCGCCGCCACCGCCCGGTCGCGCGTCGCGAGATCGTCCGGCAGGTGGCTGTCGTCGACGTCGAGCTCGGTGATCATGATGTCGACGCCCAGCTCCGCGAGCGTCGCCAGATAGGCCGCGAAGGCCGCATCGTCGAACGGCAGATAGGGCCTCAGGTGGCTCTCGATGCCGACCGCGTCGATCTTCACCCCTTCGCCCTTCAGCCGCGCGACCAGGTCATGCAGCAGCGGCCGGATGCTCGTCCCCAGCTCGTCGTTGTGCTCCACGAACGCCTCGTTCAGCACGAGCTGCGCCGTCGGGTCGGCCGCGGCGGCGCGGCGGAAGGCGCGCGGGATATAGTCCGGACCCATCGCATCCAGCCAGCGCCCCTTGCGATAGCCGCCGTCCGCGCCCTGCATCGGAAAGAACGGCTAGTTGACGACATCCCACGAACGCACGCGCCCCTTGTAGTGGGCCAGCGTCTCGTCGATATGCGTTTCCATCGTCGCCGCGACCTCGTCGTCGCCGAGATCGTTCAGCCACGCCGGCGTCCAGTCGTTCCAGATCAGCGCCGTGCCCCGCACCAGCAGCCCGCGCGATACCGCGAGGTCGACCAATTGGTCGGCCACCGCATAGTCCGCCGTCGGACCTTCCGGCCGCAGCCAGTCGAATTTCAGGCTGTTCTCCAGCGACCCGACCAGGCATTGCTGCGCGATCAAGGCGCCATAGGACGGATCGGTCAGCACCTCGCGGTCGAAGGCGCTGCCGAATGTCAGCCCGCGCGCCGCGGCGATGGCGCCGAGATTGAGGCCCTCCGGCGGCGCGGCAAGCGCCGGCCTGACCAGTGCGCCGGCCGCGCATCCTGCGAGAAACTGCCGTCTGTCGACGATCAACGCCACGCTCCCTTAACCCGGACCGGCTATCAGTTACCCCTGCAACATTAAGGAATTCAGAGCTTGGGCGGCCGGGTCGGCGAGGAACATTGGGGCGCGCAGACGGGTTACCGCGCCCGCCGGCTCAAGCGCTTCGTCGAGATCGCCGACGCGGTGATCGCCGAGCGCGGCCATTGCCGCGTGCTCGATATGGGCGGCAATCGTGATTACTGGCTCGACCTCGAACCCGTCTGGGCCGGGCGCAATCTCAGCTTCACGACGGTTAACATCCAGCCCGAGCGCATCGACGACAACCGCTTCGTCTCGCTCCAGGGAGACTGCCGCAACATGAGCGGCTTCGCCGACAACAGCTTCGACGTCGTCCATTCTAACTCCGTCATGGAACATGTCGGCCGCTGGAACGACATGAGCGCCATGGCGCGCGAGGTGCGCCGCCTCGCGCCGCGCTATTTCGTGCAGACGCCGAATTACTGGTTCCCGATGGAGCCGCATTTCCGCGCGCTCTTCTTCCACTGGCTGCCCGAACCCATGCGCGTGAAAAAGCTCATGCGCCGCGGGCTCGGCGCCTTTCCGAAGGCGGAGACGGTGGATGACGCGATGCGCTTCGTCGAGGACTCGAACCTGCTCGACTTCAGACGTTTCGGCCATCTCTTCCCTGACGCCCGCATCGAACGCGAGCGTGTCTTCGGTCTCACCAAATCGTTGATTGCAATCCGATGAACCAGCGTCTCGTCCTCATCCACGGCATGGATCCGCGCGGCTCGAAAGTCGGCGGCATGGAAACCCATGTGCGCCAGCTGCTCCGCCGCCATCCGGCGCATATGCGCATCCTGATGGTGGGGATCGACGATTTCGGCGACCTCGAACTCGGCCGCAAGCATGTGCTGAACGTCGCCGGCCGCGAGATCGACTTCGTGCCGGTCATGCATATCCCGGCGTCCGAACAGACGACCGCGGCGAAGTCCGTCGGCAACTCGGTCACCTTCCGCTTCGCCAAGGCGATGGCTTACTACCTGCCGCGCATCCGGAAGATGATCAAAGGCGAGGCCGCCTCGGCGGAAGTCGAACGCTTTGAATTCGCGCTGCTCGCCCGCGCCCTCGGCTGCCCGCTCGTCGTCATGGTGCACAACGAGGGCGATCCCAAGGGCGACAAGATGGACTCGATCCTCAGCCGCTACTGGTGGATCAACGACACCGCCGAATGGCTCGCCTTCCGCCTCGCCAAGCGCATCTTCACGGTAACGCCGAAGCTGAGGGAGCGCATCGCCGAGCGCCACCCGTCGCAGGTGAAGAAGGCCGAGGTGCTGACGGTCTCGGTCGACACCGATCTCTTCCGCCCGACGCCGTTCGATCTCACCGATGGTAAGTTGAAGCTCGTCTATGCCGGCCGCCTCGACGAGTTCAAGGATCCGGCGCTGATGTTCCGCGTCGCGCGGCGCCTGCATGAGGTGCTCGGCGGCGCCTTCGAATTCCATTTCTGCGGCTCGGCCGATCCGTACCGCTTCCCGGAATTTGCGGCGATCGAAGCCTGCACCGTGCGCCACGGCGCGCTGCTGCCCGAAGGCGTCGCCGCCGTGATGCGCCAGGTCCATATGGGCATCCTCGTCTCGCACTGGGAAGGCATGCCGTGCTTCCTGCTCGAATTGCTGTCGAGCGGCCGTCCCTTCGGGGGCTTGCGCCTGCCGCAATTCGACCAGGTGATAGAGCAGGGCGTCAACGGCCGCATGGTCGAACGCGGCGCGACGGTCGAGGAATCCGAAGCGATGGTCACCGGCGCGATCCTCGAACAATGGTCCGAGATCCGCACCGGCCGCACCGATCCGCAGGCGGTCCACGCCAAGATCGTGCCGTGGTCCGTCACCAACCAGCTCGGCCGCCTCTTCACCGCCTTGACCGACATCGCCCGCCCCGGCCGCGCCCCCGAAATGCCCGCAACGACACCGATGGCCGCCGCAGAGTAGCGCTTCGCGCTCCCCAATTTTGTCATCCTCCGGCGCGCCGCCGGAGGCGCCGCGACCGGGGGACCCATGCCTGAGTCCTTCAAGATGGTGCACTGACGGTTCAGCGGTACGGAAACACTTTTCTCCGATCCTCATCCGCTCAGGCATGGCTCCCCCGGTTCGCCGCTCCGCGGTGCCCGGAGGATGACAAAAGCGGTCAAACACTTCTAAGCATCTCCCGTATAACCCCACCCCATGGCCCGCCGGAAATCGCCCTGATGCGCACCGTTCCCTGTGAAGGCATCGGCCCGGTCTCGGCGCTCGGCTTCGGCTGCGCCTCGCTCGGCTCGCGGGTTTCGCCCAAGCGCGGCCGGGTGGCGATCGAGCGGGCCTTGCGTGCCGGCGTCACCTGGTTCGACGTCGCGCCGTCCTATGGCGACGGCAAGGCCGAGGAAATTCTGGGCGCGGCGCTGCGCGGCGTGGATGTCGCGATCGCCACCAAGGTCGGCCTCGTCGCCCCGCCGGCCCATCCGCTGAAGCGCGCCGTCGCGGCAATCGCCCGTCCGCTCATCGCCGCCATCCCGGCGCTCCGCCCGCTGGCGAAGCGCCTCCGCCCCGCCGCGGCCGAGCGCCTTCCGCTCGATGCCGAGACGATCCGCGTCAGCGTCTTCCGCAGCCTCGAACGCCTCGGCGTCGACAGCGTCGCGATGCTCGCCTTGCACGATCCCTCGCTTGAGGACATCGCCAACGAGGACGTCGCGCGCGCCGTCGCCGACATTCGCGACCAGGGCCTCGCCGCGCGCACCGCCATCGCCGGGGCCGCCGAAATCTGCACGGCCGCGGCGGCACAGGGCTTCCCGTTCGACATCGCCCAGGTCGCCAACTCGCCCTTCGACCGCGGCCTCCGCGCGGCCGCCGCCGCGGCGCCGTTCACGATCACCCACTCCGTCTTCGGCGTTACCGGCGCGCTCTCGAAGCTGCGCGAGATGATGAAGAACGATGCCGCCTTCCACACTGCCATCGCGGCGCTCGGCTATGAAGACCCCGCGGCGCTGCTGATGGCCTATGCCTTCGCGGCGAACCCGAACGGTGTCGTCATCGCGTCGGGCTATGCCGCCGGCCATCTCGCCGCTAACGCCGCGCTCGCCTCGCGCCCGCCGGACCCCGGTCTCGTGGCTGCCGTCGATCGCCTGGTCGCGGCGAGCGGCGCCTCAGGCGGGCAGGGCGGGTAGCGCCTGCTTCAGATGCGCCGCCAGCCGCCCGGCCAGCGCCACCGCCAGCAGCGTCGGATTGGCCTGGCCTGAGCTCGGCAGGATCGCCGACCCCGCCAGGAACAGATTCGCGACGCCGTGCACCCGCGCGTCGCGGTCGACGACACCGGCCCGCGGATCGTCCGCCATCCGCGCCGTCCCGGCCTGGTGAAACCCGTCCGACGCCTGCGCCAGGATCGCCGCGGCGCGCTCGGCCTCCGGCAGACGATGCTCGATCTCCGCCAGCGCCGCCGCCTTCAGCCGCGCCGCCATCGCGTCATGCGTCTTCAGGATCGACTCCGCATCGCCCGCGCCGAATCTCAGATCTATCTTCGCCCGCGGCATCCCCAGTGCATCGCGCGCCGTGCTCAGCGTCACGGTGCTCGCCGCGTCCGGCGCCTGCTCGGCGTGGAAGTGGAAGGCATAGCGCCGCGCCGCATTGCGCACGAAGAAGCCCGGCATCCGCACCTTCGCCGCATAGCGCGCCGCCATGAAGCGCGACGCGAACAGCGCTGCCTCCGGGGCGCCGCGCAGGATATTCCACAGATGCGCGCCGATCCGCGCCGGCCCGTCGCCGATCTTGCGCTGCCGGATCGCCTCCGCCATCAGCCGCGGCCCCAGCACCGGCATGCGCAGCGCCAGATAGGCGAGCGAGAGGATGCCGCTGCGATGCGCGGGATCGTAGAGTTCCGGTAGCTCCGGCCACGCCGCCATGTTCATAACGCCCAGCCGCGCCTGCGTGTCGTCGTCCAGCATGAAGCGCCGCCGCACATAGCGGCCCGACGCATCCTTGTGGAAATCGAAGCGCGCGTCGTCGCCGGCGCGCAGGAAGCGGATGTCGGCGATCGAGCCGAACAGATGTCCCATATAGAAGCGCCCGAGCGGCCCCTCCGGCCCGCCGAACAGGGCAGGGCGCTCCGTCCGGCTCGCCAGCATCAGCCGCGCCGTCTCGACGCCCCCCGCCGCCAGCACATAGGCGCGCGCCCGCACCGTGCGCCCGCCTGCCAGCTCCAGCCCCGACACCGCGCCGCCGTCCACGATGACCTTCAGCACCGTCGCATCGTTGCACACGCGGATGCGCGGATGCGCCGTTACCCGCGCGCCGTGTCGTCGCCACATGTCGGGATGCGCGCACCAGCGCTCCAGCCGGTCGAGCGCCAGGCCGTCGAGCCCCGGCAGCGCCTCGGGCCAGGCTTCCGTGAACACCGCCGGCCCGCAATCCAGGAAATCGCACGCCGCCGGATACCACGGCGCCACCTCGTCCGCGCCGAACGGCCAGCGCGCGAAGTCGGCCGCATCGAACGCGACCGCCCGTCCGCCCCACAGACGCGACGTCCCGCCGAGGCCCCGCTTCACCGCCAGCCTCATCGGCGCATGGCGTGCGGGATCGGCGATCTCGGCATCGCTTGAGCCCTGCGCCGCCTCGCCCGACTCCAGCAGCGCCACCTCCATCCCCGCATCCGCGAGGCCCAGCGCCGCCATGAGCCCGCACGGACCGGCGCCGACCACGGCGACATCCGCCGGCCGGCCGTTCAGCGCATCCGCCTCATCGGAAATGGACATGCCCAGCCATCGCACGCGCCGCTTAACAGCGCGTGTCGCACCGCGTTAACCACAAACCCCGGCGGCGTTAGGGTAAATAAATGAATAATGCTGCCTGAGTTGAGTCAAATACAGCACATTGGCACGTGGCACGCCCTTTGAAGCCCTGAAGGCATCAGCGTTCCGAAATCGGACGCTTCGGTCGGGGAATTCGGACTGCCATGAATATTCAGACGACAGGCAAGAGGACAGACAAGTCGTTCTCGAATTCTGCCATTCGTCGGGTTCCATTGACGATGAGCGACCTCGGCGTCTCGACTATGCTTAACATCGGCGCCGACGTCACGTCGACGACCGTCCTCCTCCGCCGGCCTTTCGCCGAACGCAAGACCAAGGCCGCCGCCTTCGCCCTGAAGCGCGGCATGGACATCGCGGTCGCCGCGACGCTGCTCCTGCTGCTCTCGCCGGTGCTCCTCGCGGTCGCCGCTGCGGTGAAGCTGACGAGCCGCGGCCCGGTCTTCTTCGCCCAGCGCCGCTGGGGCCGCGGCAACGCGCCCTTCCGCCTTTACAAGTTCCGCTCGATGTATGTGGACCTTCAGGACAACAGCGGCATCGCCCACACCGTCCAGAACGACCCGCGCGTGACCGCCGTCGGCCGCTTCATCCGCAAATATTCGCTCGACGAACTGCCCCAGCTCATCAACGTCCTGAAGGGCGACATGTCGCTCGTCGGCCCGCGCGCCCACGTCCTCGGCATGCATGCGATGGGCGTCCGCTACGAGGACCTGGTTCCGGAATATTTCGCCCGCCACATCGTGCGTCCCGGCATGACCGGCCTCGCCCAGGTGCGCGGCTTCCGCGGCGAGATTGCCGACGAGGGCCATGCCCGCGGCCGCGTCGCCTGCGACCTCGAATATATCCGCACCTTCTCGCTGTGGCAGGACGTCAAGATCATGGTCCTGACGATCCCCGCCGTGCTCTTCGGCTACGCCGCGGTCTGACCTCAGAAATACCGCTCGGGGATGCGGATGCGGTCCCCGGGCATGACGGCGATGTCGGCGTTCAGCTCGTAGGCCCGCTCCACATTCTCGGTGCTCTTGCGGATATAGACCGTCGCCTTGTCCGCCCGGTAGGTATAGCCGCCCGCCGTCGCCACCGCCGCGAACAGCGACATGCCGGGGCGATAGGGATATTCGCCCGGCCGGTTCACTTCACCCAGGATATAGAACGGCGCCAGCGTCATCACCTCCACCGTCACGCGCGGGTCGCGATAGAGTCCCATCGTCCGCAGCACCCCGGCGATCGCCTTCGCCGCGTCGACCGGCGTCTTCCCCGCGACCGCCACCGGCCCGGCCAGCGGCACCGAGATCGCGCCGGCATCGTCGACGCCGTATTCGCCGCTCATCTGCTGGTCGCCGAAGACCGTCAGCCGCACCCGGTCGCCCGGCGCGATCGTCGCGACCTCGCTGCCGCCCAGCGCCCGTTCGGCGGTACTGCCCTGCGCCACCTGGATGGGGTCGGTCGAACAGCCCGTGATGGTCGCGGCGATCAGCGCGGCGGCGAGGCCGCGGCTCCAGGGGGATGTCGTCAGGGTCATGCCGCGGACGAGCCTAGGGCGGCGGCTTTAACGTCTGGTAACGCTGACCTGTCCCACCGGCCTTAACCACGGTAAATCTGCTCTTAACCATTGTTACCGCATGTAAACGCAGACCCGATTCCCGGAGCGCGTCTGCGTTCATGCGCCGCCTTGCCCTTCTTGCCTTCAGCCTTGCGCTCGCCGTGGCGGCGTCCGCGCAGGAGCTGCGCGGCGCGCAGGACGGCGCCGCCGAAGGGCCGATCACTGCGCCGCCCGATCCCGTCAGCGTCGGCGAGCGCTTCGACCGCTTCAACGCCAGCCCCGGCATGCAGGCCGGCCCCTGGAAGGTGACGCCGACGGCCACCCTGCGCGGCGGCTACGACGACAACGTCACCACCGTCTCGGTCGAGCCGGTCGCGACCCCCTTCGCCCAGCTCCGCGGCCGGATCGACGCCGTCAACGCGGACGGCCCCGACTCCTTCCTCGTCTACGCCGAGGCGACCCAGACCTGGTATTTCGAGGCCAGCGACCTCGATCAGTTCGATGCCCGCGGCGGCCTCGATTTCGCCGTCCAGGCCGACGACTATGTCCGCATCCGCGGCGGCATCGGCGTCTCGACCAATGGCGAGATCGACTCCGCCAACGAAGGCATCGTCATCGGCGGCGCCTTCGACCCCTATGTCGACCTCGCGCGCTACCTCGCCATCCCCGCCTCGCTCGGCGTGACCTACGACACCGGCCGCTGGTTCGTCCGCGCCGACGGGGCGCTCACCTATTACGACTATGACGACCGCACGACGCTCGGCGGCACCAAGGTCGATCAGGATTTCCGCTCGGGCACCGTCGCCGATCTCGACATGAGGGCCGGCTGGCACTTCTCGCCGTCGACCTCGGTCTTCGTGCAGGGCGGCTACAATCTTCAGCGCTTCGACGACAAGAGCGCGAACAGCGACGGCTGGCGCGCCGTCGCCGGCCTCCAGTTCGAACTCAGCCGCTTGCTGACCGGCGAGGTCTTCGCCGGCTACGCCGCGCAGAGCTATGCCGGCTCCGGCGACACGACCGGCCTCACCTATGGCGCCAGCCTCGACTGGTTCGCGACCGAGCTCGTCTCGCTCCATCTCCAGGCCCGGCGCGATTTCGGCGCCGAGCGCACCGCCATCGTCGGCGGCGCGTCGGTGACCTCGCCGGTCACCCATGACAGCGTCGCCTTCCAGGTCGAATACGAACCGCTGCGCCAGGTGCTCATCCGCGGCCGCGCCGGCTATCAGTGGGACACCTATGAAGGCAGCGACCGCACCGACAAGCGCTTCTTCGCCGGCCTCGGCGCCGACTACGTCATCACGCCGAACTTCCGCCTGAACCTCGACTACCTCTACGACGAAACCACCTCCGCCATCGCCGGCAACTCCACGCGCAACGTCATCTCGCTCGGCCTCACCGCGGGCTATTAGCCAACCCCTGCCCCGCAACCTGTCATCCTCCGGCGCGCCGCCGCCAGGCGCCGCGACCGGGGGACCCATGCCTGAGCGGTTGCAGAATGCGCCCCGGCGCTTCAACGACACCCGCCCCTCCGGACGCCCACACCCGATAGGCCGGAAGGGGGCCTTCGCCATAAAGCACCCGCCCCATCAAACCGCGCACCACCATCTCAGCACTGTCATCCTCCGGCGCGCCGCCGCAGGCGCCGCGACCGGGGGACCCATGCCTGAGCGGTTGCAGGATGAGGCGGTGTCGTCGCAGAGGGTCGCCGGCGGCAGTGCACGAATCTCAAAAGACTCAGGC
>JADZAI010000078.1 GCA_020852655.1 Alphaproteobacteria bacterium | reverse complement strand
CGTAGACATGGCCCGGCAGCGAGCCAAGCCAGGCGTCGACGGCGTTGATCGTCTCGGCCATCGCGGTGAAGTCACGGCCCTGAACGATCTTCTCCACCAGGCGCAGCTTCTCGGCTGCGATGCGTGGATCGGCGTCCCAGACGGCGACCGCCGCGGTGACATAGGCCTGACCGGCATAGTCGGCGCCGAGCTCCTGCAGCGCGAGGTCGGCATCGGCGGCCTTGTTCGCCGCGTCGGTATCGACGAGCACCGAAGCTTCGTTGGTCATCACCTCCTTGAGGATCGCCATGATGCTCTTGCGCTTGGCGAACCACTGCCGCCGGATCCTGGTGAGCAGCTTGGTGGCGTCGGTCTTGTCGAGAAGGACGGCGCGCGTCGACCAGCGATACGGAAAGGCCAGCCGGTTGAGGTCGTCGAGCAGCCCGGGCGTGGTCGCGGTCGGAAAGCCGACAATGGTGAGGATGCGGAGATGCGTGTCGCCGAGGCGCGGCTCCAACCCGCCGGTGAGCGGCTGATCGGCCAGCAGCGCATCGAGATACATCGGCGTCTCTGGCACCCGCACGCGATGGCGCTTGGTCGAGACGGTCGAGTGCAGATAGGTCAGCGTCTCACCGTCATCGAGCCATGCACATTCCGGCATGAAGTTCTCGACGAGCTGCAGCACGCGGTCCGTGCGATCAGCGAAGCCGCGCAGCGCCTCATGAGGATCAAGACCGTTGTCGGCCTTGCCTTCATAGAGCCAGTTCTCGGCGCGGGCGGCGTCCTCGGCCGGCGGCAAATAGACGAAGGTCAGGAAGTAGCTGGACTCGAAGTGCGAGGCGTCTTCCTCGAAATCGGCCTTGCGTTCGGCGTCGACTAGCGCCGACGCCGGCTCGGGGAAACGGCTCACCGGATAGGCTCCGGCGCCATGGCGCTGCGCCTCGACGAAAATCGCCCATCCCGAGCCGAGGCGGCGGAAGGCGTTGTTAAGCCGGCCGGCCACGGCGACGAGTTCGGCCGGCACCGCGGAATCCAGGTCGGGACCGCGAAAGCGAGCGGTGCGTTGGAAGCTGCCGTCCTTGTTGAGGACGATGCCCTCGCCCGCGAGCGCGGCCCAGGGCAGGAAGTCCGCGAGGCGGGTTGAGGTCCGGCGATATTCGGCAAGGTTCATCATTGGGGCCTCACGCGCTCAGATGGCCGGGAATGCGCAGGTGACGGCGCACCACGTCGACGAATTGCGGATCGCGTTTGGCCGCCCACACGGCGGCGAAATGCCCGATCGCCCAGAGCCCGAGACCGACCAGCCAGAGGCGCAGGCCAAGGCCGAGCGCCGCCGCTAGCGTGCCGTTCAGGATCGCGATGGAGCGCGGCGCGCCGCCGAGCAGGATGTGCTCGGTGAGCGCCCGGTGGACCGGAACGGCATAACCCGGCACTTCGCCGGCGCTGTCGATCAGGCTCGCCATCAGACGAGCGCTCCGCCGCCGAAGGAGAAGAAGGAGAGGAAGAACGAACTGGCCGCGAAGGCGATCGAGAGGCCGAACACGATCTGGATCAGTCTGCGAAAACCACCGCTCGTATCGCCGAAGGCGAGCGTCAAGCCGGTGATAATGATGATGATCACCGCCACGATCTTGGCGACCGGTCCCTCGATGGATTCGAGGATCGACTGCAGCGGCGCTTCCCACGGCATCGAGGAGCCGGAAGCGTAGGCGGCCGGCGCCAGCATCATGCTGAGGACAGTGACGGACACGGCCGTCGCGATATGATGGCGAACGCGCAGGGCATGGCGGATCATGCAGGATCTCCTTGGGCGGACTGGGTTGTGGGGATGACGCGGTAGTCGCCGTCGGGCTGAAGGCCCTCGACGCGGGCGAGTTCGGCGAGGCGACGGGTCGAGCCGCGGCCGCTGAGCACGGCGACCAGATCGATGGTCTCCGCGATCAGCGCGCGCGGGACGGTGATGACGGCTTCCTGAATGAGCTGCTCGAGGCGGCGCAGCGCGCCGAGCGCGGTGCCGGCGTGGATCGTGCCAATGCCGCCCGGGTGGCCCGTCCCCCAGGCCTTGAGCAAATCCAGCGCCTCGGCGCCGCGCACCTCGCCGATCGGAATGCGATCGGGGCGCAAGCGCAGCGAGGAGCGGACGAGATCGGAGAGCGATGCGACGCCATCCTTCGTCCGCATGGCGACAAGGTTGGGCGCGGCGCATTGTAGCTCGCGCGTGTCCTCGATCAGCACGACGCGGTCGAAGGTCTTCGACACTTCGGCGAGCAAGGCGTTGGTGAGCGTGGTCTTGCCGGTCGAGGTGCCGCCGGCAACGAGGATGTTGCGGCGGTCCGCGACGGCGCGGCGGAGGATCTCAGCCTGTTCGGCCGACATGATCTCGGCGGCGACGTAGTCAGCGAGCGTGAAGACGGCGATGGCAGGTTTGCGGATCGCGAACGCCGGAGCGGCGACGACGGGCGGCAGAAGGCCTTCGAACCGCTCCCCCGTCTCGGGCAGCTCGGCCGAAACCCGCGGTGAACCCGAATGAACCTCGGCGCCGACATGATGCGCGACGAGGCGAACGATGCGTTCGCCGTCCGCGGGCGACAGACGCTCTCCTGTGTCGGACAGTCCCTCGGACAGCCGGTCGATCCAGAGCCGCCCGTCGGGATTGAGCATCACCTCGACGATCGACGGGTCTTCCAGAAATCCGGCGATGGCGGGGCCGAGGGCCGTGCGCAACATGCGTGCGCCTCGAAGGATCGCCTCTGATTGCTGGTGAGAAACCGCCATGTCGTCCCCGTTCTGCGCGGGACCGCAAACACGCGGCCCTGGATCGGGGATGAGTAGAAGAGGCAGAAATCAGGTCATG
>JADZAI010000077.1 GCA_020852655.1 Alphaproteobacteria bacterium | reverse complement strand
TGCTTCTTCCACTACATCAAGTTCCCGGACAAGGAGACGATGCAGTCCATCGTCGACGTCCACTTCCCGGACGTGAAGCAGAAGCTCGTCGCCGAGGCGCTCAACACCTTCTACCAGATCCGCGACGTGCCGGGCCTGAAGAAGAAGCCGTCGACGTCGGAACTGCTCGACTGGCTGAAGCTGCTGATGGTCGAGGACATCCAGCCGGAGATGCTGCGCGAGAAGGACCCGACCAAGCTGATCCCGCCGCTGCACGGCGCGCTGCTCAAGAACGAGCAGGACGTCCACCTCTTCGAACGCCTCGCCTTCCTCGCCCGCCGCGAGCGGTAAGGGTCAGGCCGCGCGCCGGAGAAATTCGGCGCGCACCCGGCCGATCTCGGCGAACAGCTCGCGCTGGTCGATGGGCTTGGCGATATAGCCGTCCATGCCCATCTTCAGATAGCGCTCGCGATCGCCACTCATGGCGTTCGCCGTAAGCGCTATGACGGGCACCGAACTCCAGGACGCCTCGGACGCCCGAATGCGCTTCAGCGTCTCGAGCCCGTCCATGACCGGCATGTGAACGTCGAGCAGCACGACGTCGAAGGTCCTTTCGTCCAGCATCGCCAGCGCTTCGACGCCATGCTGTGCCTCGCTGACCATCCAGCCCTGATGCTCCATGAAGAGCCGCGCCACCTTGCGGTTCAGCGGCACGTCGTCGACCACGAGCACGGACAACGGCGCGGTAGGGCGCGCGGCGCTGCGCGTCCCCGTGTCGGTCGCCGCCGGCCCTGCGACCGCCGCCGCCGGCTCCGCCGAGAAGGTCAGCACGAAGGTCGAGCCCTCGCCGGGGCGGCTCTTCGCCGTCACGTCGCCGCCCATCAGATGCGCCAGGCGGCGCGTGATCGAAAGGCCGCGGCCGGTGCCGCCGAAGCGCCGGCTCGTCGAGCTGTCGGCCTGCGTGAACGGACTGAAGAGCCGCTCGATGCTTGCCTCGTCCATGCCGATGCCGGTGTCGGTCACCCTGACCTGCACGAGCCCCGCATTGGGTCCGGTGCGCGGCACCGAGACATGCACGTTCACCTCGCCGGTCTCGGTGAACTTGACCGCGTTCGACATGAGATTGGTGATGCACTGGCGGACGCGGACCGGATCGAACTTGAGCCGCGGCGGCAGCGAGGCGGCGAGATCGAGCGTCAGCTCGACGCCGTTCTCTTCGGCCACCGGTGCCCACAGCTTGTAGAGCCGGCGCAGCACATGGGTCAGGTCGGACTCGACCGGCGCGATCTCCAGCTTGCCCGCCTCGATCTTCGACAGGTCCAGCACGTCGTTGAGCAGCGCGATCAGCGTCTTACCCGAATCCAGGATCGCCTCGACCTGCTCGCGCTGCGCGGCATCCAGCGTCGAACTCGCCAGCACCTGCGCCATGCCCAGCATGCCGTTCAGGGGTGTGCGGATTTCGTGGCTCACATTCGCCAGGAACTGCGACTTCGCCTCGCTCGCCGACTCCGCGCGCCGCTTGGCGACCTTCAATTCGCGCTCGTTCTGGCGCAGGTCCTCGATATCCGTCGAGATGGCGACCCGATTGCCGTCCGACATCGGCTGATAGATCACGCGGGCCATGCGGCCGCTCTCGCTGACCATGTCGACCGCCTCGCCGGCGTCGAGCCGCGTCATGATCTGCTGGGCGATCTTCTCGACCTCGCCCGTCGCGCCCGCCGGCATCTGGGCCGCCACGGACGCGCGCATGGTATCGGGCCAGCTCTGGCCGCGCGTGATGGCGCCGTGGAACTTGCCGAAGTCGCGCAGGGAAATCCGGTTGGCGAAGATCAACCGATGGTCGGCATCGACGATCGCGAAGCCTTCCGAGAGCGCGTCGACGGCTTCGCGAATAAGCGCGTTGATATCGCGCATGTCGTCTTTGGACATCAGGCCGACGTTCCCCGCCCTGCCGGCGCCCCTCTGCCGCAGGTTGCGGTGACGCTAGGACAATGCTGTTTCCGGAGGGTTAACTACGCCGGCGGCGCGGCAGGCGGGCGCGGCCCTTGCCCGATCAGCGCCCGGAGATGGCTCTGCGCCGTCTGGATCGCCTTCTGGAAAATCTTGGGATCGTCGATGCCGGGCGAAACCACCATACCGGCGCCTGTCCCGCGAACCGTCAGCGTGCCATAGCCGAAAATGCGGCCCATGATGGTCTGCTTGAGGTTCACTTCCTCGATGTTCCGCAGCTCGATCTCGGCCGTGTCGCGCCCGATCCAGCCCGTCTTCCGGATGAACCTCCGGTCCGTCACCGCGATCTCCGTCGACCTGATGCGGATATACTCCCACAGGAAATAGATCAGCCCGGCGATGATGAGGCCGATCGTCAGATAGTTCAGCCAGACGCGGGTGTGCGCCTCGATCCAGACCCAGCTCACGATTTGGAGCAGGACCGGGATGGCCACGGCCAGCCCGGGCCAGACCCAGTTCAGCCAATGATAGTGGGCGCGCGCGACGACCGTCTCGCCCTCGACCAGTGCCCTGTCGACATATCCCATGCCCAACAAATACGGCGATCGGGCATCACCGGCAATGCGCGGCCGTCACGCCGGCGCCACTCGGTCGGCCGCTGCTGCCGGGGCGGCGTCGGGCTTCGAGATGAGCAGGTAGAAGCTCGGCACGACGAACAGGGTGAAGATCGTGCCGACCGACATGCCGGTCGCGATGACGAGGCCCATGGAATAGCGCGCACCGGCGCCGGCCCCTGTCGCGATGATCAGCGGCACGACCCCCAGCACCATGGCCGCCGTGGTCATGAGAATGGGCCTGAGGCGGACCTCCGCGGCATGCATGATCGCCGCCTCGCGCGACTGGCCCTTGGCGCGCGTCTCGTTCGCGAACTCGACCATCAGAATGCCGTGCTTGGTGATGAGACCGACCAGCGTGATGAGGCCCACCTGCGTGTAGATATTGAGCGTGCCGAAGCCGAGATTGAGGAACAGCACGGCACCAAAGATCGACAGCGGCACGGCGACCAGGATGATCAGCGGATCGCGGAAGCTCTCGAACTGCGCCGCCAGCACCAGATAGATGATGACGACGGCGAGCCCGAACGCCATCGCGAGCGAGTTGCCCTCCTGGATCGAGAGGCGGGATTCGCCCGCATAATCCTCGAAGAAGCCGTCCGGCATCACCTCGGCCGCAATGCCGCGCAGGACCTGCAAGGCGCTGTCCGTCGTCGTGCCGAGCGCCGGCATCGCCGAGATCGTCGCCGAGTTGAGCTGGTTGAACTGCTCGATCGCGACCGGCCCGGCCTCGTGCTCGATCGTCGTCACCGACGACAGCGGCACCATCGCCCCCGAGCGGCTGCGGATGTAGTAGCCGCTCATGTCGTCCGGCGTCAGGCGGAACTGATCTGCGGCCTGCGGGATGATATCGTAGCTGCGGCTGTCGCGGTCGAAGCGCGAAATCCAGCCGTTGCTGAGCATGATGTTGAGTGTCGTGCCGATGTCCGAGATCGCGACGCCGAGGGCAGCCGCGCGCTCGCGGTCGATGCGGACCATGGCGTTCGGCTTGTCGAAGGCGAGCGAGTCCTGCACGACCATGAAGCTGCCAGACGCCAGCGCCTCCGCCTTGATCTTCTCGGCCACCTCATAGACCAGCGAGGGAGAGCCGATGGACCGGATGACATACTGAACCGGCAGGCCGCCGCCCGAGCCTGGCAGCGACTGCGGCGTCACGACGAAGGATTCGAGGCCCGTCACCTTGTTCAAGGCCGCCTGGACGATCGGTTGAAGCTGCGGCGTCGACCGGTCGCGCTCGCCCCACGGCTTGAAGCGCCACAAGGCGATCGCCGTATTGGTCTGCGCGACGGACCCGCCTCGGCCGCCGGCGATGATCGAAAAGCGCGTCGCGAGCTCCGGCAGTTCACCGACCTTCTCGGCGAACTGCTTGACGTAGAATTCCATGTAGTCGGCGGTGGCATACCGCGGCCCGGTGACGCTGGTGAAGAGCGCCCCCTGGTCTTCGACCGGCGCAAGCTCGGACTTCGTCTTCACGAACAGGAAAGCCGTCGTCGCGAGCAGCATGGCCACGGCGATGTAGACGGCGAAGCGCATGCCGAGCACATAGGCCAAGGCGCGCGCGTATGTCCTGCTGACCCGCTCGAACGCCTCGTCGATTCGCACGGAAAGGGATTTGCCGGTCGTGGGCTTGGGCCGCAGGAGCCGCGACGACATCATGGGCGACAGCGTCAGCGCCACGAAACCCGAAATGACGACGCCGCCCGCCAGGGTGAAGGCGAATTCGCGGAACAGGGCGCCGGTGAGGCCCTTGGTGAAACCGATCGGTGCATAGACCGCCGCCAGCGTGATCGTCATCGAGACGACGGGCGCGGTGATTTCCTTCATGCCGGCGATGGCGGCGTCGAACGGCGTCATGCCTTCGCCGATGTGCCGGTCGATATTCTCCACGACCACGATGGCGTCGTCGACCACGAGGCCGATAGCGAGCACCATCGCGAGCAGCGTCAGCAGGTTGATCGAATAGCCGAGGGCAAACAGGACGAAACAGACGCCGATCAGCGCCAGCGGAATGGTCACGATCGGGATGACGACGGACCGGATCGAGCCCAGGAACAGGAAGATCACGAGGATGACGATCGCCACCGCCTCGATGATCGTCTCGAACACCCCGTCGATGGAGGCCTGGATGAAGACGCTGGAGTCATACGTGACCGCGATCGTCATGCCCGCCGGCAGGGTCGCCTGGAGATCGGGCAGCATCTTCTTGATGTAGTCGGCGGTCGAAAGCGGGTTCGCCGAGGGCGTCGTCGTCACGCCGATGAAGATGCCGTCGCGGCCGTTGAAGGTCGTGCGGACGTGCTCGTTGTTCACGCCCAGTTCGACCCGCGCCACGTCGCGCAGCCGCACGACATTGGTGCCCGATCCAAGGACCGGCAGCGCGCCGAAGGCTTCCGGGGATTGCAGCGTCGTGTCGGTTTCGACGGCGACGGCCACCAGTTCGCTTTCGGTCGAGCCCGGCGAGGCAAGGAAGTTGCTGCTGCGGATGGCGGTGGCGACATCCGCCGCCGTCACGCCGCGCGAGGCGAGCAGCAGCGGATCAAGCCAGACGCGCATCGAGAAGACCTGGCTGCCCAGGATATCGGCGCTGGCGACGCCCGGGACCGTCGCCATTCGCGGCTGAACGACCCGCGTCAGATATTCGGTGATCTGCGGCCGCGTCATCCGGTCGCTAGCGAAGGCGAGATACATCAGCGCGAAGGTCTGGCCGGTGCCCTTCGAGATGATCGGGTCTTCCGCGTCGGTCGGAAGCTGCCGCCGAACCTGCTGCGTCTTGGTGATGACCTCGGTCAGCGCCGCATCGGGATCAGCGCCGAGGCGCATGCGCACCGAGACGGTGCTGGAACCCTGCGTGCTGCTCGCAGTGACATAGTCGACATTCTCGGTGCTCGACACCGCCTTCGCGATGGGATCGGTGATGAAGCCCTGGATCAGGCTCGCACTGGCGCCGGGATAGGAGGTGGTGACGGTGATCGTCGTTTCCTCGACCTCGGGATACTGGCGGATCGCCATGCCGGCGAAGCCCTGGAGGCCGAGGATGATGATGAGGAGGCTGACGACGATCGCGAGGACCGGCCGCCGGATGAAGATTTCCGAGAAACTCACGGTTTCGCACCGCCGCCGGCCGAGGCGCCTCCCGCACTTGGCACGACGTTGTCGGCGATGGTGACAGCGGCGCCGTTCTGCATGCGGTTCTGGCCGGCGACGACGATCATGTCGCCGACCTTGATGCCGTCGACGATCTCGACGCGATGCGCGTCGCGGCGGCCGACCTTCACGAAGGTCTGGCGTGCGACCTCGCGCGGCGGCGTGCCTTCCTCGGCGCCCTCCTTGGGCGGCTCGGGGACGACGAGGAAGACGTAGTCGCCGTAGAGGCTGGGCACGACGGCGGTCTCGGGTACGGCGATAACGCCGCTCTCCAGCGGCAGCGAGACGCGGACGCGGAGGAACTGGCCGGGCAGAATGCGGCCGATCGGAGCGTCGAGCACGGCCTGTGCATAGACCAGGCGCGTCTGGGGATCGACCTTGGGGTCGAAGCCGACGATGTGGCCGGTGAAGCTCAACTGGTCGGCGGTGATGCCGATGCGGGTCGGCTGTCCGCTGGTGAGAAGGGCGGCCGACTGTTCGGGCACGGTGAAGTCGACGAGGATGCGGTCGACGTCCTGGAGCGTGACGACGACAGCACCGACGGGCAGGTATTGGCCGACCACGACGCGGGCCACGCCGACGACGCCGCTGAACGGCGCCTCGATCGCCTTCTGCTCGGCGACGGCCTGGGAGCGGGCGAGCTGGGCGCGGGCGGTTTCGAGCTTGGCGACGGCGTCATCGAGCGCGGCACGGCTGGAGGCGCCGCGGCTGACCAGCGGGGTGATGCGGTCGACGTCGGCCTGGGCCAGCTTGATCGCGGCCTGGGCCGCGGCCATGTCGGCCTGCTCCACCGAGTCGTCGATCTGGACCAGCAACTGGCCTGCATAGACCTTCTGGTTGGGGGCGAAGTTGATGGACTTCACGACGCCCCCGGCCTCGACCCCGATGTCGGCGCCCGAGCCTGCCTTGGCCGTGCCGACCGCGTCGATGCCGGGTTGCCAGGTGACGGCCTCGACCTTCACGGCAGAGACGGCGATGGGCGGGCGCTGCTGGCCCTTCATGAACGAGGCGACGATGGCGTCGCGCACGAAGTTGAAGCCGATCAGGCCGGCGCAAATGAGGCCGACGATGGCGAGGAGGAGGATCGCGCGTCTCGACATGGATACCTGTGAGGTCCGACCGTGTGTCCCGGCCCTGGTGCACCTGCGCGCTTCCCGCGCGGTGACTTGGCCCGCCCCGCGTCCGCCGTCAATCCAGGCGGGCGATCATTTGCGCACACTTTCGTTGGCTGACGCGAACGTCGCCCAGACGGCCTCGGCGGTGCGGATCACGACGTCGCGGTCGGCCGGGTCGTACATGGTCGAGAGCTCGACCTGCCAGCCCTGCGCCACGACGACGAAGGAGAGCCAGTCCCGCTGTTGCGCCGGGTCGGCCCGGAAAAAGCTGTAGGTCTCAGGCTGCGCCGACTCGCCCCAGAAGAGAAGCGCCATCAGGGCGGGCGGATCGGGATCGAGCGTGCTGCCCGGCGGGATCATGATGGGATCGGCCGCGGCGTCCGGCGGGCCGATCGTGAGGGTGATGGGTCCGTAGACGACCTTTATGCGGGCCTGGTCGATCGAACTGATCAGGGCGCGGTGGGTATATTCCGGACCGCGCACGTCGCGCGGCAGGCGAAGGCCGCTCGGCCGCGCGACGATCGCGCCGTCCTCCAGGACGTCGACGCCCGGCGGCGCGGATTGGGGCGGCGGCGGTGCGGCGGCAACCGCCACGGTCATCGCAACGACGATGGCGGCGATCCGGCGGCGCATGCGCTAGCGATTCAGCTCCCGCATCGCCCGGTCGAGGCCGTCGAGGGTCAGGGGGAACATGCGGTCCTTGGCCAACTGCTTGATGAGCTGGATCGACGGCGTGTATTCCCAGTGCTTCTCGGCGACCGGGTTCAGCCAGACCGTGTGCGGATAGATGTCCATCACGCGCTGGAGCCACACCGCGCCCGCTTCCTCGTTCCAGTGCTCCACGCTGCCGCCCGGATAGGTGATCTCGTAGGGGCTCATCGTCGCGTCGCCGATGAAGATGATCTTGTAGTCGTTGCCGTATTTGTGGAGCACGTCCCAGGTCGGCGTCTTCTCGTTGTGACGGCGGCGATTGTCCTTCCACACGCTCTCGTAGAGGCAGTTGTGGAAGTAGAAGAAGTCCATGTGCTTGAACTCGGTCTTCGCCGCCGAGAACAGCTCCTCGCAGAGCTTGATGTAGCTGTCCATCGAGCCGCCGATGTCGAAGAAGAGCAGCGTCTTCACCGTGTTGCGGCGTTCGGGCACGAGCTTGAGGTCGAGATAGCCCTTGTTCGCCGTCTGCTTGATCGTGCCCGGCAGGTCGAGTTCGGTCTCGGCGCCCTGGCGCGCCCATTTGCGCAGGCGGCGCAGCGCCACCTTGATGTTGCGCGTGCCGAGTTCGACGGCGTCGTCGAGATTCTTGTACTCGCGCTTGTCCCACACCTTCACGGCCTTGCCGTGACGGCCTTTCTCCTGGCCGATGCGGACGCCTTCCGGGTTGTAGCCGTTGTTGCCGAAGGGCGAGGTGCCGGCGGTGCCGATCGCCTTGTTGCCGCCCTCGTGGCGCTTCTTCTGCTCCTCGAGGCGCTTCTTCAGCTCCTCCATGAGCTTCTCCCAGCCGCCGAGCGCCTCGATCTGCTTGCGCTCCTCCTCGGTCAGGAATTTCTCGGTGAGCGCCTTCAGCCATTCCTCGGGCAATTGCGCGACCTGGTCGGCGCCGAGCCCCTCTAGGCCCTTGAAGACATGGCCGAAGACCCGGTCGAACTTGTCGAGATTGCGCTCGTCCTTCACCAGCACCGTGCGCGAAAGGACATAGAATTCGTCGACCTTCATCTCGATGACGTTGGCCGTGAGGGCCTCCATCAGCGCCAGATACTCCTTCAGGGTCACGGGGACCTTGGCGGCGCGGAGCTCGTTGAAGAAGTCGAAGAACATCGGCGAAATCCTGGAAACCTATTCGAACCAGCCTACCCCGGGACGTATCCACGACCAACTGCGAATCCGACCCGCGGAAATCCGGGCCGCGGACCTATTCGTTTTCCACTTTCTCCCTTTTTTCGCGCGCGAGGCGCGAGGTTCGAATAGCTGCCAGAGGGCGTGGCCGGCGTATTCGAATGTCGATTTTTGCGCAGCGGGGATTTCCGTGGCCCGGCACACACCGCCTGTGACTCGCGCCGCCGCCCCTGTCTGCCTTGCCGCCGTCATCTGCACGCCCCACCAAGTCCAACGGCAAGACATAGGACTTAAGTCAGGAACGTCAAGCGGGGGATCAGGACAGGATCGCCGAAGCGCGCTCGGCGCAGATGAGCCCCACCTCAGGTTTGGTTGGCCAGTTCGAGGTCTTCTCGCGCACTCGCACATGGCGCCTCTACACCCTCGTTCGGGAACCACCGCCGCCGAATTACCCGCTCTTGGTTGCCGCCATCATCAGGCAAGGGTCTTCGCATCATGAAAATATTGACGATTGAAGGCGATCAAGTAGCTCCCGGCCTTTTGCCGTAAGATAGTATCTTCTTGCGCGCCGATCTTCTGGAGCCTCGCGAGGCTCTATGAGCCCGTAACCAGGCCTACCAAAGCGATTCCGATCGGTTAGATCGAGAAGCTGGCGATGCAATGACTGCGCATGCGCCCCCGACGACTTTGTGTATTCGGCTACCGTCCCTCCCTCATTTAGAGCGACCATGACAAGCGCGCCCGCGGCACCCATCGGAAAATCAACACGAATAGTTTGAAGGACGTCCAGTACGCGCTTGATATAAGAGAGCAATGAACGTTCGTCGGCCGATAACTCTCCGGTTATCGTTTCGGGTGTCCTCACCTCGTTTCGCGTTGGGCGTGAGCCTTGCGCGCGTTCCAGTTCGCTATCTGACGGCGGTTTAGAAAGCAAGGCCCTCAATAGCTCTGCCTTGATCATCGAGGGATGAGCACTCTTCACCTGATGCTTGATCAATTTATCGACTGCTACACGCAACTTTCTGTCATCTTCAGTCAATTTTACCTCGTTCGTTCACGGACCGTTTTGACGCAAAAAATTCTAGCTACATTTATATTTATTATAACTTTACCTCATCTGTTCATCGAAGCGATCCAGAACCGCACGGAGATCGGGGGTCAGGTAGCTCTTGGCGCGTTCAGCCGTTGTTGCCGGGACGCCATGCATCGCCTCAGCTACAGCGCCTGCAATGCAAGCAAGAGTATCGGTGTCGCCGCCGAGCGCAATGACCCTTCGAACGGCACTCTCCCAGTTTTGGGACTCTAGGGCCGCGGCCATTGCGGAAACGACAGTACCCTTGGCAGTAATATCAAACCGCCCGCCCGTCAGGGCAACGTCAGGACGTAGATCATAGTTGAAGGCGTTCGCTAAAAGCCTGCGGATATCATCGACGGTTCCACCATGCCTCAGCGTGTAGATCGTTAGTGAGACTGCCTGCGACGCGGCAACCGCATCGTCGTGATCGTGGCTAACCGATGCTTGGGCCGTCGCAAGCTCTGCTGCCTCAGATTCACTCTTGGCCAGCCAGCCAACAGATATCGTCCTCATGGGGGCGCCGTTACCCCAACTCCCGTAGGCCGGGGCATCATCCGACGACGCCCACTTGAAAAACATCCCGCCGTATCCGCGCTTCGGATGACGACGAACATACATGCGCAGCGTTTGCGCGATGTCTTTGCCTCCCATCAGCGCGTCGGCAATCGCAATATTGCAGACTGTATCGTCGGTGAAGCGGCACTGACTATCGAACAGATCAAAGATACTTGGCGGAGACCGGTAATTTTCGAACCGAGAGCCAACGATGTCTCCAGCGATGGCACCAATCATTGCTTACCTCTCCAGAGCTTCCGCTTTATCTGCGTCTCGGAGAGGCTCCGACAAAACATGCTGCCGCTTCGTTGCTCCGAAGAGCCACATCCGCTTTCGCTATCCACCTTGCCCGGTGGGCAGGTTGGCTTGGGCGTCGGCCCAACTCTCGATGACTGCCAGCTTGTTAGGTCATGCGCGATGAGATCGCAACGACTCAACTACACGCCCACCTTCCCGGGCCACGCGGCGCCTCTGCTGCCGGCTGAGATCGGCTTCACGCACCGCGCATACGGTCGGCGGCGCTTGCGAGACGGCCTTCGGCCAGCACATGTGCGGTGGCCTTGGCGAGGCCGAAGGCGGGCATGTTGCCGTAAACGCATTCGACCTTGCCCGGCTCGACCACATAGGTCTCGTGCCAGATGCCGACGGCGTCTGAGTTCGCCGCGTAGACCGCCTTGTTGAAGGCCGCCCAGGCCGGAAAATGTGCGCCGTCCTTGTCTCGGGCATAGGCGAGCAGGTCGTCGAACGCGCGCCAATACTGGATGAGGAAGGTGCGGCGCAGGCCGATATAGCTCTCGACATGCAGGAAGCCGCTCTCCGGACGGGCATAGAGTTCGGCGATCATGCGCGGCATCGCACGCATGACCGGGAGCCACTTGCCGATCGCCGTGAAGCGATTGATCCGTGACCCGATGAGAAAGAGGACCATCGGCCGATCAAGCCTGGCTGCGTAGCGTCCCGGGAATATCGCCATGTCAACTCCTGAGGGCGCGACGACGCGGCCCGCAGCATCCGACGTCGCGCGCCGCGGATCGGATGCGCGGCTCAGCCGAGGCCGAGGCTTTTCAGCCAGGTGTGGAAGAGCTCGGGCCAGGCGTCGACGGGGAGATTCTGGCGGATCATGCCGAAGCCGTGGCCGCCGCGGGTGAATGCGTGGAGTTCGGCGGGGCGGTCGGCGTCGATCCAGTCGGCGTAGAGGCCTTCGACCATGCGGAAGAGCAGACGGTCGTCCTGCGCCACCGCGGTGAAGAGCGGCGGGGCATCGGCAGGCACGGGCCTGCCGCGCGTCTCGCCGCCATAGATCGGGGCGACGAAGGCGAGCGGCGCGGCCTGGGGATCGAGCGCGACGTCGGCGGCAAGGAAAGCACCGGCGGAGAAGCCGATGAGGCCGACGGCATCGGGGCGGAGGCCGAACGCGGCCGCGCGCTCGCGCACGACTGCAATGGCACGGCGGCCGTCTTCGGCGGCGGCCTCGCGGGCGCGGAAATATTCGGGCGCGTCGGCGGCAAGCTTGTCCATCTCGCGCGGCATGTGGGCGGCCGGGAGGGGCGCGGCGAGGCGGGCATCGATCGAGGCCATCGCGGCATCGAACTCGGCCTGGTCGGCGGGCGTGCCCATGACGCGGTATTTGAGGACGAAGGCGGTGTAGCCGCGATCGGCGAGGAAGCGTCCGACGTCGAGGCCTTCGTGCTCCCAGGCATGGATGCGCCAGCCGCCGCCGGGCGCGACGATGACGCCGACGCCATTCGCCGTCTTCGGACGGAAGACGGTAAGCGAGGGGACCGAGATGTTGCGGAGGAACTGCGTGCCCTTCGGGAGGCCGGGCGGCGCGGGATAGGAGACTTCGGGGCCGACGCCGGGCAGCGGACCGGGCGGTCCGTCGGGCCAGAGGATGATGACGTCGTCGGCCGGCATCGGGCGCGCTCCCCTTTTCGTTTGTCGCATTTGGTACGGCATCCGGCCGGACAGCGCCACGGGCCGGGGCGTGTCAGGTTTTGACGGGGGCGCAGCGTAAGACGAGCCGGCCGGGGGACCGGATCGGCCCGTGAAAGCGTCATCAGCTTGACGGATTCGGGCAAATCCGGCGTTGTCGTTCTGTTCTCTGCGGCAGGTGATTCGCGGAGATGGAGTGCCCGATGGCCGTTCGCCCCTTCCTTGCCCGCCTGCGCGGCGCCGATCGGTGCGAGGCCGTGCTGTTGCAGGAAGCCTCATCGGAACTCGCGGCCCTCGCCTTCATCGAGGAAGAAGGCATGGTGGTAGACATCCCCGGCGCGGTGACGGTGATGGTCCGCGATGTCGAACTGGGGCTGGACCTGAGCTTCGAGATCGACCTGGAACCGGCGGTGCGGCGTAAGGCTGCGTAAACCGGTTAACCTTTGATTCGTTGACTCTGCGCAGCTTGCCGCTTTTCCTAGAGGGCTTGGGAGAAGTCCGATGGCGCCGCGTCCGACCTGGCAAGGTCACCTGAAACTCTCGCTCGTGACCTGCCCCGTGGGGCTCTACACCGCGACCGATGCGGGCGCGGGGGTCAGCTTCAACCTGATCAACCCGAAGACCAAGAACCGCATCAAGATGGTCACGACCGACCCGGACACCGGACCGATCGAGCGCTCGGAGCTGGTCAAGGGCTACCAGATCGAAAAGGGCCAATACGTCCTGTTCACCGACGAGGAGATCAAGTCGGTCCAGGTGGAAAGCAACAAGACGATCGACATCGAGCGCTTCGTGCCGGAAGCGGAGATCGACCGGCTATACTGGGACAACCCCTATTTCCTCGCCCCCGAAGGCAAGATGGCGCAGGAGCCCTTCGCGGTGATCCGCGAGGCGATGGTGCAGTCGAAGCAGATCGCGCTGGGCAAGGTGGTGCTGTCGAACCGCGAGCGCCTGGTGGCGCTGGAGCCGCGCGGCAAGGGCATCCTCGCCTACACGCTGCGCACCAACGACGAAGTGCGCAAGGCCGACGACGTCTTCAGCGACATCTCCGACGAGAAGCCGAGCGCCGAGATGATCGCGCTGGCGAAGAAGATCATCGAGACGAAGGAAGGCGAGTTCGACCCGTCGACCTTCGTCGACCGCTACGACGAAGCGCTGCGCGCGATGATCGTGCAGAAGTCGAAGGGCAAGAAGGTCGCGGCGCCCAAGGCCGCGCCGGATCGCAGCAACGTCATCGACCTGATGGCGGCGCTGAAGGCGTCGGTCGCCAAGGACCGCGCCAAGGCGGCGGCACCGGCGGTGAAGGCCGTCGCGGCGCCCAAAGCCAAGGCGCGCGCTCGGCGCTGAGCCCTCGGGCCTCTATGCGGCTGCGGCGACGGCGGAGGACGCCTGGCGCAGAACCTGACCGGCGCGAGCGCCGGTCAGCTCATCATTCAGGATGTTGATCGTGCCGTTGACGATCGTCGCCCTGTAGCCGCGGGCCCGCTGGATGTAGCGCGGCGCGCCGCCCGGGAAGTCGTTGACGATCTCGGGACGGAGCTGGGTCAGGCGTGCGAAGTCGATCACGTTGACGTCGGCCTTCCTGCCGAGTTCCAGCGTGCCACGGTCCTTCAGGTTCATCACGCGGGCCGGCCCGGAGGTGAAGCGGCGGATCGCTTCGCCGACGCTGTAGAGGCCCTCGCGGCGCACCCAGTGGCCAAGCGTGAAGGTCGCCCAGTCGGCGTCCATCACCTGAGAGACATGCGCGCCGGCGTCGCCGAGGCCGGGATAGACATGGGTCGAGCCGCCGAGCAATCCGGCAACCTCGTCGATCTCCTTGCAGAACATGCGCTGCGAGAAGAAACCCTTGCCGTCGGTGTCGCGCGAAAGGCGGAGGAAGAGTTCGGCCCAGGTCTCGCCGGTGGCGGCCATCAGCGAGAGGACATTGGCGCGGCGCGGCGCCATGTAGTCGAGGCTTTCGTCGCCGCCGAGATAGTAGACCTCTTCCAGCGGCAGGCGCTGCTTGTCGCCCATCTCCTCGACGAGCCTCGCGAACATCGCGCCGTCCTTGAGGGCGGCGAGGCGGGACGTGAGGTCCATGCGCTTGAAGGCGCGCCAGGTGTCGCCGCCGGAGAAGGGCAGCGGTGTCTGGAGGCCGAACATGTAGCCCGAGCCGCGCACCTGGGCGATCGCAGTGATGTCGCGGCCGGCGCGGAGTTCATCGAGATGCCGGGCCGCCGCGGCGCCCGCGCCCTTGTCGGGCCGCGTGCCATAGCTGAACAGCACGCGCGCGCCCGAGCTGTCGGCGACTTCGGCGAGCTCCGACGTCGGCGCCCCGACGAACTGCATGAGGCCGTCGCGCTGCTTCACCGCCTTGGCGATCTCGCAGAGCTCGGAGACCTTGGCGAAGGTGCCGGGGATGGCGCGGCCGTCGGGGCCGACATGGGCGGCGAAGCGGTTGACCGAAAAGCCGAGCGCGCCGCGGTCGAGCGCCTGGCCGACGATCTCGGCCATCTGCTTCACCTCGGCCGGCGTCGCCTGCTCTTCGACCGAGCGTTCGCCCATGACGTACCAGCGCACCGCGCTGTGGCCGACGAGGCCGGCGACGTTGATGCCGGGCCTGATCTTCTCCAGCGCGTCGAGATAGCCGCCATAGTCGGTCCAGCTCCAGGGGAGGCCGGAGAGGATCGCCTGGCGGGGAATGTCTTCGACCGTCTCCATCATGGCCGCGAGATGCGGACGGTCCTCGACCTTGCAGGGCGCGAAGGTGACGCCGCAATTGCCCATGAGGGCGGTGGTGACGCCGTGCCAGCTGATCGGCGTGAGGTCCGGGTCCCAGCCGATCTGCGCGTCGAGATGGGTGTGGAGGTCGATGAAGCCGGGGGTGACGAGGTGGCCGTCGGCGTCGATCTCCTGCGTGCCCGTTTCGGCGACCCTGCCGAGGGCGGCGATGCGGCCGTCCTTGATGCCGACGTCGCCGGCGACCGGATCGGCCCCCGTCCCATCGACGATATTGCCGCCGCGGATCACGATATCGAACGCCATGCCCAACCCTCCCCTATTTCCTTGTCATGGGACCAATAAGTTACTTCCCGCCCACGCGCCAGTCCGCGCCTTCCGCGCCCCTGTTCCTGCGCAGAAAGTCTCTCTACGCCTGTCGAAAGCGGAAAGCCGTGTGCGACTAAGAGCGTAAGCAGCGAGAAGGACCGCAGCCATGCGCTATGCCTGTCTGATCTATTACGAGCCCAAGGCCCTGTTCGGCGGCAGCGCCGAAGCGAACGAGGTGCTGAGCAAGTGCTCGACCTATGGCGAGACGCTGAAGGAGACCGGCCACTGGGTCGCCGGCGAGGCGCTCGAACTGCCGGACGGGGCGATGACCGTCGTGATGCGTGACGGGAAGATGGCGACCACCGACGGGCCGTTCATGGAGACGCGCGAGGTGCTGGGCGGCTTCATCCTGATCGACGCGCCCGACCTGAACGAGGCGGTGCGGGTGGCAAGCGGGCATCCGCTGGCGCGCATCGGCCATATCGAGGTGCGCCCGGTCGTCGACTTCAGCAAGCCGCGCCCGCAACTGTGACGGACATCGCGGCCCGCGCCGCGCTCGAGGCGGCCTATCGCCACGAGAAGCGGCGCGTGCTGGCGACGCTGATCCGCCTGCTCGGCGGCTTCGAGGCGGCGGAGGAAGCGCTTCAGGATGCCTTCGTCGCGGCGGCCGATCGCTGGCCGCGCGAGGGCGTGCCGGACAATCCCCATGCCTGGCTCGTCTCGGCCGGGCGCTTCAAGACGATCGACCGCTGGCGGCGCCAGGCGCGGCTGGAGAACGCGCTGCCGGGGCTCGCCGCCGTGTCGGAGAGCGAAGAGGTGCCGGCGATGCCGGAGACCATCCAGGACGACGAGCTGCGGCTGATCTTCACCTGCTGCCACCCGGTGCTGAACGCCGATGCGCGCATCGCACTGACCTTGCGCGAGATCGGCGGGCTGACGACGGAGGAGATCGCGCGGGCCTATCTGACCTCACCGCCGACCATCGCGCAGCGCATCGTGCGGGCGAAAGCGCGCATCCGCGATGCGGCGATCCCGTACGAAGTGCCGGGGCGCGCCGAGCTACCGGAGCGGCTGGAGAGTGCGCTGCGCGTGATCTACCTGATCTTCAACGAAGGCTACGCGGCGACCGGCGGCGTGTCGTTGACGCGCGCGGAGCTGTCGGCGGAAGCGATCCGGCTGGGGCGGCTGGTTGTGAGACTGCTCGATGAGCCGGAGGCGCTGGGCCTGCTCGCGCTGATGCTGCTGCACGAGTCGCGGCGCCATGCGCGGACGGACGCGTCGGGCGATCTCGTGCTGCTGGAGGACCAGGACCGCGCGCTGTGGGACCGCGGACTGATCGCCGAGGCCGAGGGCTTGATCGACCGCGCGATGGCGTCGCGAAGGGTCGGCGCCTATGTGCTCCAGGCGGCCATCGCGGCGGTGCATGCGGGCGCATCCGATTTCGCGACGACGGATTGGGCGGAGATCACGGGGCTGTATGACGTGCTGCGGCGTATCGCGCCCTCGCCCGTCGTCGCACTGAACCGCGCTGTGGCGATCGGCATGCGCGACGGCGCGGAGGCGGGACTCGCGGCGATCGAAGCAGCCATGCACGAAGGGGCCCTCGATGCCTATCACCTCGCGCATTCGGCCCGGGCCGACATGCTGCGGCGGCTGGGGCGCAGCGACGACGCGCGCGCGGCTTACACGCGTGCGCTGGACCTGGTGCGGCTGGAGCCGGAGCGGCGCTTTCTCGAGCGGCGGTTGGCGCAGCTCGGTTGAGGCGACTGCGCGGACAGGTCAAGATCGCCGCATCGGGAGGAAGCAAGTATGAAGCGCGTCGATCTCGCCGCCTACGGCATACCTGAAGAAGTCGCACACTGCGTCGAGGTCGACGACGTCGACGCGCCGGGGCCGGGTGAAGTCGTGTTCGACGTCATCGCCTTCCCGGTGAACCCCGCCGACGTTGCCTTCTGCACCGGCAGTTATCGCCTGAAGCCGCCTTTGCCCGCGACACCGGGTGCGGAGTGCATCGGCCGTGTCGCTGCCACAGGCAGCGGCGTCGCGACGGTGAAGCCGGGCGATCTCGTCATCAATCTCCAGCGCGAGAACTGGGCGCAGCGCCGGCGCGTGCCGGCGAAGGATGTCATCAAGGTGCCTGCCGGCATCGACCTGAAACAGGCGGCTATGCTGCGCATCAATCCGCCGACCGCCGCGCTGCTGCTCTCCGACATCGTCGACCTGAAGCCGGGCGAGTGGGTGATCCAGAATGTCGCGAACTCGGCGGTGGGCCGGCTGGTCATCACGATCGCCAAGCGGCGCGGGCTGCGGACGGTGAACGTCGTGCGGCGCAACGATGTGTTCGAAGAGCTGACGGCGCTGGGCGCGGATGCCTGCGTGCTCGACGGCTATGACCTCGCGCAACATGTTACCCGGGCTACCGGCGGCGCAGCGATCCGCCTCGGCATCGACGCCGTTTCGGGCGAGGCGACGACACGCATCGCCTCCTGCCTCGCCGAGGACGGCACGGTCTGCACCTATGGCGCGATGTCGGGACAGGCACCGGCGCTATCGACGGCGGAACTCGTGTTCCGCGGGATCAGCCTGAAGGGATTCATGCTGGGCCGCTTCCTGGCGCGCCGCAGCGCAGACGAGATCGCCGCGCTCTATGCCGAACTGGCGGAAGATATCCTGCGCGGTGCGATCCACGCGCCGGTCGACAGCATCTATCCCATCGAGGAGATCAAGACGGCGCTGATCCACGCGCAGGCCGGTGGACGTAACGGCAAGATTCTCGTGACGCCCAACGCCCCTCTCTGACGCATGCTCTTGGCGGAAGGACGCTGGCATGCCAGAGACCTTTCGCATGATCACCGTCTTCGGCTCCACAGTCCTCGACCAGATCGGTGCAGTTCCCCGCCTGCCCGCCCGCGGCGAAACCGTCGTGGGCGGATCCTTCACGGTGGCGGCCGGGGGCAAAGGGGCGAACCAGGCGCTGGCGGCCTGCCGGGCCGGGCGGCGCGTGCGCTTCATCAGCGCGGTGGGCGACGACCCCTTCGGCACGCAGGCACTCGCTTTGCTGCGCAAGGACGGAGTCGACCTGGAACTCGTGAAGACGGTCAAGGAACCGACGGGGATCGGCATGATCGTCGTCGATTCCGGCGGCGAGAATGCGATAGCCGTGCTGCCCGGCGCCAATCGCGCCGTGTCGGAGTCGGACGCCGAGCGCGCGCTCGACGGGATGCGCGCGGGCTCGATCCTGATGATGCAGGAGGAAATACCGGCGGAGTCGAACCGCCGCGCGCTGGAGCTGGCGCGGAAGCGCGGCGTGCGGACGCTGTTCAATACCGCGCCCTTCCTCGATACGACGACCGAACTCGCCAAGCAGGCCTCGATCGTCATCGCCAACGAGGTGGAGTTCGGCGCGCTGTGCCACACGAGCGGCGCATCGCTGGACGAGGCGATGCAGGATCACGCGCGGGCGAACGAGCAGATCGTCATCGTAACGCTGGGTCCCGGCGGGGCGCGCGCGGCGACGGGCACGGAGATTTTCCATGCGCCGGCGGCGGCGATCCTGGCGGTGGATACGGTCGGCGCCGGCGATACATTCTGCGGTTATCTCGCGGCCGGCCTCGACGCCGGCGTGGGCCTGGAGGCCGCCATGCACCGCGCGGCCATCGCGGCGAGCCTCACCTGCCTCAAACGCGGCGCCCAGCCGGCTATTCCCTGGTCGAAAGAGGTCGACATCTTCGCCGCGACGCTGACCCCTTAGGGGAGCGTCGATATTCCGTCGGCGGACGAGCTTGCGAAACTACGCCTGCACAGCCGCCGCGCGGCAGAAGGGGAGCGCAAGGGCGACCAGGGTCTCGACGGGCTGGGCGAAGCCGGATTCGATCCAGCGCTTGGCCATCTGGACGACAGCACCGGTGGCGCCGACGCGGGCGAGCGGGCTGGCAGCGTCGGGGACTATGAGCTGGCCCAGGCGATCGCCGGCGGCACGGCCGAGATCCTTCATCGCCTTGTCCTGTTCCTCCAGGTCGAGGAGGAAGACGCGGGCCGGCGCCGGATGCGTCGCGAGGGCGGCGAAGAAGCCGGTGAGCGCGCTGCGCACCGGATCGTCCGAGCTGATCACCGGCGCCATGCGGCCGAAGAGCTCCTGCTGCACATGCGCGTAGGCCTCGGCGAAAAGCGCGTCGCGGTTGGGGAAGCTCTCATAGAAATAGCGCGCCGTCAGACCCGCCTCGGCGCAGATCGATGCCACCGACGTCGCCTCGCGGCCGACGCGCGATGCGACCGACACGGCGGCCCGGATGAGCCGCTCGCGCCGCTCCGCCCGGCGCTGCTCAAGCGCCACGCCGCCATAGGATCGGGACGCTTTGGCCATGCAGGCTCTTGACACATGGGGGTCGAACTGACAATTGGACAATGTTAATTGTCAGATTGTCAGAAAGCATCTCCATGACGCCGGCGACCGCCCCTTCGACGCTGACCTATCGCCGCGACTGGCGCACCGCCTTCCGCGCCGTCCGCGCGCTGCTGTCCGATCCGAACGACACCGTGCAGGTGTTCCGCATCATGGGCGCGCTGAACGGCGCCGCGAGCAGGACCGGCTATCAGCGCCTGATCAAAACCCCCGAGGGCGGCGTGCTCGCCTATCGGCGCGAGGAACTGGTGGCGAAGCTGATGGACCGCATTTGGCTGGCGCAGTACGCGCCAGGCACGGTCGGCGCGGCCTATCGCGACTTCCTGGACCGCACCGGCTACTCGGCCGGCGGCCTCGCCGACGTCAGCAAGCAGGACACCAAGGCGCCGGACGTGGCCCATCCCTATGCCTGGTTCGGCCGCCGCACGCGCGACATGCACGACATCTGGCACGTACTGACCGGCTATCAGGCCGACGAGCCGCTGGGCGAGGTGTGCCTCGTGGCGTTTTCCTATGCGCAGACCGGCGGGCTCGGCTGGGCTTTCATCGCGCTCTCAGCGGTGCTGAAGGATTTGCGCAAGACCGGCGGCCGGGCGATCGCCCGCGCGGCGTGGGAAGGCTATCGCCATGGCCGCAAGGCGTCATGGCTGGCGGCCGAGGATATCGACACGCTGTTCGCGGAGCCGATCGAGGCGGCGCGCCGCCGGCTCAACATCGCCGAGCCCGTGCGCTATGCCGCCGCCCAGCAGCGCCTGCGCCAGTCGCGCGAGGCGACCTTCGCGATGGGCACGCCGGCCTAAGAGGCGGCCACCAATGCCGCCTTAGAGCCTGACCGGAAAGATGTTGAATCGGAAGAGTCGGTTGTGATTCATGTTGGAGCGCCGCGATTTGCAGGGAGGCGCCGATGTGGACAGAGGAACACCGCCGCGCGGCCGATCGCCGCGGAC
>JADZAI010000076.1 GCA_020852655.1 Alphaproteobacteria bacterium | reverse complement strand
GTCCGCGGCGATCGGCCGCGCGGCGGTGTTCCTCTGTCCACATCGGCGCCTCCCTGCAAATCGCGGCGCTCCAACATGAATCACAACCGACTCTTCCGATTCAACATCTTTCCGGTCAGGCTCTCAAAGAGGGTGAGACGCTACACGAGGTGAGCGCGACGCTGCGGGTCGGTGGCGGCATGGCGCAGATTTCGCCGGACGAAATGGGCTTCCGGCTGATGGTCTTCAACGACGACAACCCGCATGCCGCGGCGTTCGGCGGGCTCGAATATTTCACCTATGACCCATCCTTCGTCGCGACGGCCAAGTTCGCGCCGGCGGCGCAGTGGGAGAAGAAGGTCTTCCAGACCTCACGCGGCTGGTACAAGGCATTCTTCCACATCGGCGATGCGGTCTTCACGCTGAAGGACAGGCAGATCACCCTGCCGATGTATGCGGGGAGCGACAAGCTGCCCGAGATCGACAGCCTCGCGGCGTTCATCATGGACGACACGACCGGCAAGGAGACCTACGGCGTCGGGCGCTATATCGACGTCGCGCTGACCCCAGGCATCATCCCGAACGAGATCACGCTCGACTTCAACTATCTCTACAATCCGAATTGCGCGCGTTCGCCGCACTATAATTGTCCGGTGGCCGTGGACCGCCTCCCCATCGCAATCCTGGCCGGTGAGAAGAAGCCGTCAGCGGCGCATTGAGCGGCTGACCGCGACACCAAGCTTCGTTGCGTGCCACCGGCCGTGCACGTACTCAGGCGTGCCTGGAACCCTCGCGCGCCATGAAACCCATCCTCAGCCCTACGGAAATCCTCGGCCTCGCAGGCGTCGCCCTTGAAGGGCGCGTCAAGCAGGCCATCGGACATATCGGCGACCGCAGCTTGGCGCGGATCGCGCAGAATCTGCGCGACGAGGCGAAAGCGGCAGAGTTCGTCTACGAGCATGACGGGGTGCTTCAGCCCATCCCCATCATGCTGCGGCCGCTGCTCGCGATGCGCGAGCAGCTCGACTATGTGCATGCGGTCTGCAACCAGATGATGGACGCGCTGAAGAACATGCCGTCGCTGTATCTGGCGGACCCGGATATACGGCGCATCCTCAAGGTGACCGAGGGCGAGGACCGCTGGCTGCGCGACATCTGGACGCCGGCCCATGACCGGCTGAACACCGTCTATGGGCGGCTGGATGCGGTGTGCGACTTCTCCGCCGCCGGCTGGCAGGATTCGCTGAAGTTCATGGAGGCGAATCTCTCGGGCGTGGGCGGCATCTCCTACAGCCCGCTGGCCGAGGCGCTGGTGATGCAGGAGCTCGTGCCCTCGCTGCGGGCGCACGATCCGGGCCTTGGGGTCGAAATGCCGCGCGACCAGCGCGATCTCTTCATCCAGGCGCTGATCGACCATTCGCGCGCGCTGGGGCGCTCCGACTGCGGCATCGCCTTCGTCGAGGCGAAATATGCCGATGACGGGATCTGCGAACAGGTGGTGTTGCAGAAGCTGTTGTCCGAGCGGCATCGCGTGGCGATCGCGCATGCCGACCCGAGCGAGCTCTACGTGAAGGACGGACAGGTCTTCTACGAGGACCAGTGCATCGACGTGATCTATCGCGACTACGAGGCGCGCGACTTCATCGCACTGGAGGAGGAACTGGGTCGGCCGCTGGAGGCGATCCGCATGCTGTTCCGCGAGAACCGGGTGATCTCGTCGGCGGCGGGCGACTTCGATCACAAGTCGTGCCTGGAAGTGCTGACGAATCCGGAGCTGGCGGAGCGGCATTTCAGCTTCGACGAGTGCCGCATGTTCCGCCGCCACATGCTGTGGACGCGTGTCGTCGGGGAGCGCCGCACGCTGCTGCCGCATCACGCCGAGGGTGATCTGCTCAGCTATGCGCGCGGGCATCGCGACCTGCTGGTGCTGAAGCCGAACCGTTCCTATGGCGGCGACGGCATCGTGATCGGTGCGTCGGTCAGCGAGGCGGAGTGGGATGCGAAGCTGAACGAGGCGGTCGCGGCGGCGGATGACCCGGAATATTCGTGGGTGTTGCAGGCTGCGACGCGGCTGCCGGTCGCTGAGTTTCCGGTGGTCGGCGCGGACGGGCGTGTCTTCCGGGAGCCCTTCTATGCCGTGATGGGCTTTGCGCCGACCGATCACGGGCTCGGCGTGATGTGCCGCGTCTCGCAGAAGCAGGTCGTCAACGTCGCGCAGAATGGCGGCATGGCGGCGGTGCTGATCGCCGATCCGCCGTCGGAATTGTCAGCGCCGCGCCGCTCGAAGCGCCGGTCGGACGGCGCGGTGGCGGATCTGAAGCGCGAGATCGCGGAGCTTCTCAATCTCGACAACGCGATCGCGTCGCTCGAATGGGACGAGGAGACGCGGCTGCCGGAGGGGGCGCATGCGGAACGCGGAAGGCAACTGGCGACCCTGGAGGCGATGCGGCACGGGTGCATCACGGCCGATAGCTTCGGCGATCTGATCGAGGAGGCGGCGCTCGGCGACAACGGCGATGCGGGATGGGCGCGGCAGATCGAATTGCTGCGCGACCTGCGCGCGGGCGAGCTGACGCTGGAAGAGGACCTGGTGCGGGCCTATGCGCAGGCGCGCTCGGCGTCGCAGGCAGCGTGGGAGGAGGCGCGCGAAGCGAATGATTTCGGCGTATTCGCGCCGGCCTTCGGCGAGGTGCTGAAGCTGTCGCGCGCATGGGCGGCGGCAAGCGACCACGATCGGGACGCCTATGACGTGCTGATGGACGAGCACGAGCCGGGCATGACGCGGGCGCGGCTGGATCCCGTTCTCGCAGAGCTGCGGGAGCGGCTCGTGCCGCTGGTGCGCGAGGCTGAGGCGCGTGCGCAGGACGATGCGTCCGATCCGGCGGTCATGATCGGCGAGGGTGAGCATCTGGAGATGAGCCGCAGGCTTCTGGAGCGGATCGGGTTCGACTTTGCACGCGGGGCGATCGATTGCGCGATGCATCCCGGAACGAGCGCGCTGGGGTTCGACGATGTGCGCATCGCCGTCCGGCATGGCGCAGGCGAGCTGACGGGGCTGGTGCTGACGGCCCTGCACGAGGGCGGGCACGGGCTCTATGACCAGGGCTATGCGGCGGAGGACCGCTTCACGCTGCTCGCGGCATCGCCGGGGGCGGCGCTGCATGAGGGGCAGGCGCGGCTGTGGGAGAACCATGTCGGCCGGAGCCGGGCGTTCTGGGGCTGGTTCGTGCCGACCCTGGGCGAGGCGGGCCGGGCGCTGTCGCCGGCCGGGCTGCACCGGAAGGTCAATCGCGTACAACGCGGACTGCACCGCGCGTCAGCCGACGAGCTGTCGTATCACCTGCACATCATCCTCCGGTACGAACTGGAGACAGCGCTGGTCGCCGGCGAGCTGAGCGTTGCCGACCTGCCCGGAGCATGGCGGGAAAAATGCCGCGCCCTGTTCGGCCTGGAGCCCGCGTCGGACAATGAGGGCGTGCTCCAGGACGGACATTGGGCGGGCGCGATGTTCGGCTATTTCCCGACCTACACGGTGGGCAGCCTCTATGCGGCGCAGCTCGTCGAGGCCTATGGCGTCGACAAGCTGGACGGCGAGATCGCCGCGGGTTCGTTTGCGCCGCTGCTCGGGTGGCTGCGCGAGAAGGTCCACCGGCACGGCGATCGTCTGCCGGCGGAGGATATCATGCGCAACGCGACCGGATCGGGGCTCGATGTCGAGCCCTTCTTCCGGCATGTCGCGCGCAAGCTGAAGGGATAGCTCAGTTCGGCGCCGGCGCGTCGCTCTGGCCGATGTCGACCGTGTATTTGTAGGTGCCGTCGGGCTGCTTGCCCCAGATGGTGACATAGGCGCCGAGCATGGTCTGCGTCTTCCCGTCGACCGGCGGGCTGACATAGGTCCAGCGGCCGCGCGTGAAACCGACCGTGCCGTCGTCGGACGAGACCGCCTCCAGCGGCGTCCAGCTCAGCGTGCCGCCTGCGCCATATTGCGCTTCCACATGGGTGCGGATCTCGGCGGGACCGCTGACGATCTTCTCCTGCGCCTGAAACATGCGCGCGTCCGGCGCGGCGAAGGCTTCGAAGGCGGCGGGGATGCCCTTGGTCTGCGCCATCTCGTTGAAGGCCTTGTCGGCGGCCAGAAGGGCGTCTTCGTTCGGTCCGGCGAAGGCCGGCAGCACCGCGAGAGCGGCGGTGGCGGCGATGGTCAGGATGCGCATGGAGAATCTCCTTGTGTTTCAGCCATCGAAGCCCAATCGGCGGCGCAAATCATCCGGCAAAACGCCGCGCTCGCGCATCGCCCGCAGGGGTTCTGCATTGTCGCGCTTGGCCAGCCGCTTGCCATGGGCGTCGGTCAGGATGCGGTGATGGCGATAGGCGGGCTCGGGCAGGCCGAGCAGGGTCTGCAACAAGCGGTGGACGAAACTGGCGGGCAGCAGGTCCTCCCCGCGGGTGACCAGGGTGATGCCTTGCAGGGCGTCGTCGGTCGTGACGGCGAGATGATAGCTCGCCGGGGTGTCCTTGCGGGCGAGAACCACGTCGCCGAAGATCGCGGGGTCGGCGGGGATACGCTTCCCGCCTTCCACCATGGTCAGCGGCCCGGCCCTGCCGATCGCCTTCGCCATGTCGAGGCGCACCGCATAGGTATCGCCGCGGGCGATGCGTTCGGCGCGGAGCGCGGCATCCAGACGGCGGCAGGTGCCGGGGTAGACCGGGCCGTCGGGGCCGTGCGGGGCATCGATGCTCGCCGCGATGTCCTTGCGGGTGCAGAAGCAGGGATAGGTCACGCCCATGCCTTCCAGGCGGCGGAGCGCGGCGCGGTAGTCGGCAAAATGATCGGACTGGCGGCGCACGGGCGTCTCCCAGTCGAGGCCGAGCCAGGCGAGGTCTTCGGCGATCGCGGCTTCGAAAGCGGGACGGCAGCGCGTGCGGTCGATATCCTCGATGCGCAGCAGGAAGCGATCCCCCGCCTCGGCGGCGAACAGCGCCGCATAGGCGTGCCCCAGATGGAGCAGCCCGGTCGGAGACGGCGCGAAACGCGTGACGGCGGTCATGGCGCGGCATAGCGCGGGCGCGCCCGGGCTGGTAGAGCGCCTGGGTCGTCAGGAGGACAGCATGGCCACGCTTATCGACGGACCCCGGGTGCCCGCCAAGACCGGGCAGGCCGACAGCCTCGTCATCTTCGTCCATGGCTATGGCGCCGACGGCGAAGACCTGATCGGCCTGGCGCCTTATTTCCAGAAGGTCCTGCCGGCGACCGCGTTTGCCAGCCCGAACGCCCCGGAGCGCATTCCGGGCCAGCCCTTCGGCTATCAGTGGTTCGGCATCACGCGGCTGGATCCGGCGCTGATGGCGGCGGGCGCCGACTCCGCCGCGGCGACGCTGGACAGCTTCATCGACGCCGAGCTTCAGCGCACCGGCGTCGATCCGTCGCGGCTGGTGCTGGTCGGGTTCAGCCAGGGCACGATGATGTCGCTGCATGTGGGCCTTCGCCGTGCGGTGCCGCCGGTCGCGATCGTCGGCTTCTCGGGCGCGCTGGTCGCGGCGGACCGCCTGGCGCAGGAGATCAAAGGCCGGCCGCCGGTGCTGCTGGTGCACGGCGACAGCGATCCGATGGTGCCGGTCGACGCCCTGCATGCGGCGACCAACGGACTGGCGGCGGCGGGCGTCGCCGTGCGCTGGCACGTATCGCGCGGCGTCGGCCATTCGATCGACCCGGAGGGGCTGAAGCTGGCGATCGACTTCGTGCGCGACGCGCTCGCCGGGCGGATGGCGCGGGCGGGCTAGGGGCACCTTCACACGGGCGTCGCGATCCCTATACTAAATGGCGTTGAACCTCGAATCGAGCGAGCCCGTCGTCTTCGTCAAAGCGCGTCACCCCAATTTAGTTCTGGAAGAGGCGTGTCGTGCTCGCGTCTGATCGTGCGCCCGAAGCCTGCCCTGCGCTCGTTCTCAACGCCGACTATCGGCCGCTCTCGTATTTTCCGCTCTCGCTCTGGTCCTGGCAGGACACGGTCAAGGCCGTGGTGCTCGACCGGGTCACCATCCTCAGCCACTACGACCGCGTGGTGCGCTCGCCCGGATGGGAGATGCAGCTCCCTTCGGTGGTGTGCCTGAAGGAATATGTGAAGCCGGCGCGGACGCCGGCCTTCACGCGGTTCAACGTGTTCCTGCGCGATCGCTTCGAGTGCCAGTATTGCGGCGACCGGCGCGACCTGACCTTCGACCACGTCATCCCGCGCTCGCGCGGCGGGCGCACGACGTGGGAGAATGTCGTCGCGGCCTGTTCGACGTGCAACCTGCTGAAGGGCGGACGGCTGACGCATCAGTGCGGCATGTATCCGGCGCATCGCCCGGTGCGCCCGACGGTGCAGCAGCTCCAGCGCAACGGCCGGGCCTTCCCGCCCAACCACCTGCACCAGAGCTGGCGCGACTATCTCTACTGGGACAGCGAACTGGAGCCCTGAGGGCTCACAGAAGGATGCGCAGGCTGGGATCGAAATTCGTCAGCACATGGCTGACGAGTTCGGCCTGCCGGTGGATGCCGGCCTTGGCGTAGATCGCCTTCATCTGGATACGCACCGTGCCGGGGGCGACGCCGGTGCGCGCCGCGATCTCCTCGACGCCACGGCCGGCGACCAGGTGATGCAGGATGCGTCTTTCCGCTCCGGAGAGGCCGAATGCGGTTGCTGCCGCGTCGGCGGCCTTGCCGCTTGATGTCGGCAGGTCGGCCAGTTTGGCGATCACGAGCTTGGGGCCAAGGTTCAGGACCTCTGCAATGCGCGCCGGCAATGGTGCGATGACCATGTACCGGGCCTGGATCGAACCCGGCGCCGGGCCGACGGGGAAGAACTGGGGCTTGCCGGCGATCATGCCATCGGCAGTGAGGATGCGATTGCAGGCCAGTTCGACGGGCTGGGCCGAGCCGACAAATTTCAGGAAGCCGCCTTCGATGCGGATTGCCGGCGACGACCGGATCAGAAGCCGGAATTTCTCGTTGGCATACAGGATCAGCTTTTCCAGACCCAGCAGCGCTATGGCTGAACCTTCGCCGCCGAACAAGGCTTCGGCGCTTGCCAGGCTGCGCTCTCGCACCCGCAGGTGCAGATTGATCGCCGCATCGAAGTGGCTTCGCATATGCGCCGTCGCCAGCGCATCGTCGCCCTCGTATTCCGGCGAACGCACGCGGCGCAGCAGGGACAGGATCAGGTCGGGCGCGTCGTCGACGTTACGCGCCTCCACCCCTATGGAGATCAGCCGGCGAAGATCCTGCTTCTTGTAGTATTCATTGTATCCGATCGTCTTTTGCAGATCCCGATCTGTGATGAGACGTTCCCCAAGGAATAATCCCGTTGCCTTCTTGGCATAGCCGCGCTGAGAACTCAGTGCCTGCGTCCAAGGATCGAGATGTTTGTGGTACTTCAGGAAATCGGCGGCCACGTTGAGATCGATCGCGGACGTTTCGGTCGGCACCCGCGGATCAAGCCCAAGGTCCTTGCTGAACAGGATGGCGGCATCGGCACCGCACGCTGTGGCGCACATGTCCAGTGCCGTCCGCCACGGTACCAGTCCGATGGCCGCTTCGTAGAGGGAAGCCGAGGCCGCATCGATCTGACGGAGGCGATCGGAAGGCAGCATTTTCCAAAGCCGGTTGCGGAGGGTGCTTCAGCCTAACGCAACGCGGGATCGGCCTCCTATCCCAAATGGGATAAGCGCGGCGTCATTTTCGTGCGGTCTGTCTTCGCGCCTATCCCATCCGGGTCATGCGCCGTCCATCCGGCGTCGCCACCATGACGGCAAGTCGGGCAAAGGGGCGGCCATGGGTGATTGCACGTCTATCGATCGGTCGGCCGGGCCGGCCGGCTCAGCGCTTCGGCTTGCGGCCCTTGGGCAGCGGCTGGGGCCGCGCGGTGCCGCGTGCGGGACGGATGAAGAAGTCGCCCAGTTCGGCGCTCAGGCATTTGGCCAGCCGATCCATGACATCGACGCTGGCGTTCCCAAGTTCACGCTCGATCAGGCTGAGATAGGTCCGGTCGATGCCGGCATCGACGGCCAGATGCTCCTGCGACACGCCACGCTCTGCACGCAACCGCCGCAGATTCCAAGCCAGAAGCGCCCGCCCGTTCATGCGGCGCACGCCAACTGGTTGAAGACTATAAAAACACCTTATATAGTCGACATATTAGAGGCGAGGGGACGCGCCATGACACTCGGGGACGAGCTTTATTCAGACCTTGAAGCGGGCGCCGGGGCTGCGCCATGAACGCGCTCGTCCCCGGCTACGCTCCGCCGCCGTCCTTCATCAGCCGGCTGGCGCGCAAGGCGCGAACGAAGGGCATCTATCACCACAACAAGGTCGTGGATGAATATCTGCCCGGCGGCTTCGTGCGCTGCGGCGACCAGCGCCTGCTGATGATGGCCGGGTATTCCTATCTCGGCCTCATCCTCGATCGCGCCATTCGCGAGGTGGCGGCGGATGCCTTCGACCGTTTCGGCCTGGGCGCGCACGGCACGCGAATCAACTGCGGCACGACGGCGGTTCATGTGGAACTCGAGCGGCGTCTGGCGAGCTTGACCCGTTCGGAGGACTGCATCCTCTATCCGAGCGGGTATCAAGCCAATGTGTCGACCATCCAGGCGCTTTTCACGCCGCGCGATACGATCTTCTCGGACCAATTAAATCACGCCTCCATTCTCGATGGTATCCAGGCTTCGGGCGCTAGGGTCGTCACCTATGGCCACAATGACATGGCCGACCTGGAAGCGAAGCTGGCTGACCGCGGCGACGGCAATGCTCTCATCGTCAGCGACGCGGTGTTCTCGATGGATGGCGACATCGCCGATGTTCCAAAGCTGATCGAGCTCAAGTCCCGCTTCGGCGCGCTGCTGATGATCGACGAAGCGCATTCGCTCGGTGTGCTGGGCGCCAACGGATATGGGGTTACACAGCATTTCGATACGGCGCCGGGCGCCATCGACCTTGTTATGGGCGTGCTGAGCAAGGCGATTCCCGGCACCGGCGGCTATGTCTGCGCCAGCGCGGGGCTGACCGATTATCTACGCCATAACGGCAAGAGCTATATCTACTCAGGCGCCATCGTACCGTTTCAGGCGGCTGTCGCGCTTGCCTGCCTCGACCTTATTGAGCGCGAGCCGGGCATCCTGCTGGCGCTGAACGCCAAGACGGATCATTTCCATACCGCGCTGCGCCGACACGGCCTCGACATCGGCCTAACGGCAACGCCGATCACGCCCGTCATCGTCGGCGATTCGGACAGGACATTTGAAGCGGCGGACCGTTGCATGCGGCACGGCGTCTACCTGACGGCCATCCCGTTTCCCGTGGTGCCGATGGGCAAGGCACGGCTACGCGCCACGGTGACAGCCGATCACGACCTTGATGCGCTGACGCACGCCGCGAACGTAATCGCCGCTGCGGTGAAGGCCTGCACGTGAGGCTGCTCTCCACCGCTGTCGCAGGCTTTGGGTTGGCTGTCGCAGGCGATGCGGTCTCGGCGGAGGGCCTGACCTTCTCCGCCGATGGCGCGGTAATGGGCGTCTTCCACAGCAGTGAAGGGGCCGATGCCGAATATAGCGGGCGGCTGGCGCTGGATGCGGGGTGGGCGTCGCTCGAAGTGAAGCCGGTCTATGTCGAGACCGATGTCTACAAGAGCCTTGCCGTAAAGGCGCAGCTGTCGGTCCCGCTGACGGATTTCGGCACCTTCGCCATGGTCGCCGGCAATTATGAGTCTGATCGCCAGCCCGGCGTTTTCGATGTCGACTATCGCGATGTCTTTGCCGGGGGCGGTCAGTATGTGCTGTTCACCGACCTCGGCCCGCTCGACACGCTCAGCGGCTTCGCCGCCGCGGGGATCGGCCGGATGAAATCGCGCCTCGCCTTCGGCCCCTATGTGGACCGGCTGAATGAGTTCGCGTGGGCCTATCTGGCGGGCGCCGAGGCGACGGCCGGCCCGTGGCGTCTCAGCGGCCAGATCTCCCAGCGCTTCGCCGACCGCGACGGCCAGCGCCAGCGCCTCACCGACTGGGACGTGGAACTCGCGCGCGAGGTCTGCCGCGCCGCGCCGGATGCGCCGGGCCTCGGCTGCCGCATCGGCCTCGCCCACACCGACCGCGACTACGAATTCCACGGCACGCGCGACCGCCTCATCAACAGCGGCCTGCGCGTTACGTTTTCGTATGATTAGGCCCCGAGGGCAAACGCAAGCATGTCGGACTTTGCGCATGCGGTGATCATTGGCGGGTCCAGCGGGATCGGCCTCGAGATCGCCCGCCTGCTGGCCGCGGCCGGCACCGACATTCTGCTCGTGGCCCGCAATGGCGACAGGCTCCGCGACGCGGCCGAAGCCGTGCGGCGATGCGGCACCGCAAACGTGGACATAGCGGTGTGCGACGCATCCGATCCGGACGCCGTTTCGGCTCTGGTCGAGACGGCACGGCGGCGCGGCCCCATCGACCTGCTCGTCTGTTCCGCGGGATCGGCGGCGGCGGGGTATTTCGATGCGATGGCACCCCGGTCGTTCAGCGATTCGATGGCCAACAATTATGCCTCGGCGCTGTGGCCCGCCCTCGCCGTCGCGCGGCAGATGAAAATGCGGGGGCGGGGGACGATTGCCGTGATCTCTTCGCTGGCCGGAGAACGCGGCCTGATCGGCTATACGGCCTATGCACCGGCCAAGGCGGCCCTGTCGCGCTTCGCCGAGGCGCTGGCCCATGAGCTGAAGCCCCATGGGGTGCGCATCTGCCTCGCCATGCCGGGCGATGTCGAGACGCCGTTGCTCGCGGAAGAGATCAAAACCCGTCCGCCCGAAACGACGAAGATCACCGGCGGAAGCAAGCCGATTTCCGCCGCGCAGGCCGCGAGGGAAATCCTCGCTGCCGCGCGAAAGGGGCGCCGCGTCGTGGTCCCCGGCCGCTCATCGCGATGGCTCTACAGGATCAACCGGGCCGCGCCATGGCTCGTGGCATGGGCGATCGACCGCTTGCGATAGTGCGTACCGTCAGATCAGTTCCACTTGCACGCGGCGGCCGAGGATGGCGGCGGCGCGTTGCAGCGTCTCGATCGTGACGTTGCCGTCCGCCGGGTCGAGCACCCGGTCGATCTGGGTCCGGCTGGTGTGCATCAGATCGGCAAGCCGGCGCTTGCTCAGCTTGCGCTCCTTCATCGCGCGGCCGAGCTGCCAGGCGATCACCTCCTTGATCGCGCGGGCCTGAAACTCTTCCAGAACGCCTTCCTCGCGCAGGAAGTCGTCAATGCCCGATCCCTTGTGCCTGTCACTCATCCTGAACCTCTTTCATGCGTTCCCGCGCGAGCGCCAGATCGTCCTGCGGTGTCTTCTGCGTCTTTTTAACGAAGCCGTGCAGCGCGTAGAGCGTCTCCTTGTGGAAGCAGATCAGCACGCGTGCGATCCCGCCCCGGGGCAGCGACGTTCGCACTTCCCACAGCCCGCCGCCGATCGCCCGGCACAGCGGCATTCCAACCGGCCAGCGATATTGCACACGCTGGATATCGCCGCCGATTTCAAGCCGGCTGTCCCGATCAAGCCCCTTCAGCCAATCGCGCACCGGCTCGTTGCCCGATGCCGTTCGAAAGAACACCAGCGGGATTTTGGGCGTGCCGCTGTCGTCCACCTTGGCCTCATTCGGCGAAATGGCACCATATAAGGTGCACGAACTGAAAGCAAGCTGCTATCCAGCCGGCGTCAGGCCCGCGCATTGCGCCACATGCCCTGCACCACGGGGGCGTCGTTGCGGGGGCGGTATTCGGTGACGATGCGAAAGCCGTGGCGTTCGTAGAGGCGCGTGTTCTTCGGGTTGGAATTGTCGAGGAAGGCCGGCATCCGGTCGTCGTCGACGCGCTTCAGCGTCGCTTCGAGCATGGACGAGCCGAGGCCCCTGCCGCGCATCTCGGGCGCGACGCCGATGAAGAAGAGATACCAGTGCGGCGGCTCGGGCGGATGATGCTTCTCCATCGCATCGCCCAGGGCCATCACGCGGCGCAGGCGCGACCACCCGGCCATCCGCAGCAGGCGCGGAAAGAGTGCGAGCATGCGCAGCGGCGGCAGCGACAGCGAGCCGAGGCCCGAGGGCGGCAGCCAGACGGCAGCAGAGTTGAAGTCGGGCGCGACGAAGATCGCGTCATGCGGCGCGCATTGCCGGCGGATCGCGAAATCCATGTAGGCGCCGACCGCGGCTTCGTGCCGGGCGGCCCGGAAACCCCAGCTCATGACCGGGTCGTCGGCGAAGGCGCGCGCCATGAGCCGTGCGACGCGCGCCAGTTCCGGCGCTTCTGCCTTGCGGGGATCGGCCGCCGCGACACGGGCCGCGACGGCGGCGTCCTCGCCCGGCGCGGGCATCAGATCTTCTCGCTCAGGCGGATGGCAAGGCGGCAACCGGCCTTCACCACCGCGGTGAGGACGGGATAGCCCACCGCCTCCCGGGCGCCCTCGGCGCGGGCGGTATCGCGGTGGACGATCTCGTCGGCACGGAAGCGGGCGACGACATCCTCAAGCTCGGCGTCGGTGCCATTCAGCGCTTCGGACTGGGCGGCGTAGTGGGCGTCGATGACCTCTTCGACCGCCTCGGTGCAGGCCATCGCCGCCTTCTCGCCCATCAGCGCGGTGACCGCGCCGAGCGCGAAGCCTGCGGCATCCCAGAGCGGCACGAGCGCGGTCGGGCGCACCCCCCGGTCGGCGATGAGGCGGTCGAAGGTGCGCAGATGCTCGTCTTCCTGCGCCGCCATGTGCCGCACCAGATCGGCGGACCGTTTTGTCGCGGGACTGGCGCCCAGCACGGCGAGCTGTCCCTGATAGATGCGCACCGCGCCATATTCGCCGGCATGATCCACGCGGATCATGGCGGCGACGTTGTCCGGCGTCTTCCCGGGGGCGGCGCCGGGGCGCGGAGGGGTGCGGCGGCGTGTGGCGGTCATGTGCGGTAGCGGCCCTTCAACTGGCCCTGGAGCATTCCCCAGAAGGCGAAAAGCGCAAGCCCCAGCGACAGGATGCCGTTCCAGGCGGCCATGGAAAGGCCGAGGAAGACCCAACTGGGCTCGTCGCACTGCACGACCTTGGTGTCCTTCATCGCCTGGCTGAGATCGTTGAGGTCGGTCACCAGCGGGGCGAGCTTGCCGCCGCATTCGGCCGGACCCAGCCACAGCTTCAGCTCCACGCCGGCGTGGAAGAAGCCGATGATCGCGCCGAGCAGCAGCGCCGTTCCTGCAAGGCCGAGCAGGGCCCGCGAGGCGAGGCGCGGACCGCCGACCAGCGCGAAGGCCAGCAGGCCGGCAATCGCGGCGACATAGTGGGGCGGCCGCTGATAGAGGCAGAGCATGCAGGGCAGCAGGCCGACGACATACTCGGTATAATAGGCAAAACCCAGCATCGCAGCCGGCGCCGCGGCGATGGCAAGGGAAACGAGACGCAGCCTCTGGCGTACGGTCATGGGCCGGGTATGCCCCGCGCGAGGCGGCATGGAAACCCCCGTTCACGCGACTGCGATGGACCCGCGCCGGGGCGGGGCGCCTGCCCTTGCAGGGCCGGGCGTTGACGCAGGCGCGCCCCGCTCCTAGAAGCGCCGTCCGTTGCCCCAGTGGCGGAATGGTAGACGCGACAGACTCAAAATCTGTTGTCCGCAAGGGTGTGCTGGTTCGAGTCCGGCCTGGGGCACCAATCGCGCCGGTGCTTGCGATGGGGCGCGATCGCTTTTCCGATTGCCGCGGGCATTCCGCGCAGTGGACATCGCGGCGGGCGTGCCCGACTGTGGGCGAAAGACATCAAAACGCTCCGGGAGTGCGCCCTTGTTCAAGCGGGTCCTGATCGCCAATCGCGGCGAGATCGCCATTCGTATTGCCCGCGCCGCCGCGGCGCTCGGCATGGAGTCCGTGAGCGTCTTCGCGCCGGCCGATGCGCTGGGCCTGCATACGCGGGTCTCCACGACGACGCGGGCGATCGGGGCGGGGGCGCCGGCGAACGATCCGGTGCGCACCTATCTGGATATCGAAGGGCTGATCCAGGCGGCGCGCGAGGCGGGGTGCGACTGCGTCCATCCGGGTTATGGCTTCCTGTCTGAGAACGCGGCGTTCGCGGAGGCCTGTGCCGCGGCGGGGCTGACTTTCGTCGGGCCACGGCCGCAGACGCTCGCGCTGTTCGGCGACAAGACGCAGGCGCGCACGCTGGCCCGCTCGCTCGACATCCCGATCGTGCCGGGGAGCCCCGAAGCGGTGGCGACCGCGACGGATGCGGCGGCGCTGGCGGGGCGTCTGGGCTATCCGGTGATGCTGAAGGCGGCAGCCGGCGGCGGCGGGCGCGGCATGCGTGTCGTTGCGGCCGGGAGCGAGATGGCAGACGCCTTCGCGCGGTGCCAAAGCGAGGCGCAGGCGGCGTTCGGGAATGGCGTGGTGTTCGTAGAGAAGCTGGTTCCGCGGCCGCGCCATATCGAGGTCCAGGTGCTTGCCGATGCGCAAGGTGCGACGGTGCATCTTTATGAGCGCGACTGCTCCGTGCAGCTCCGCAATCAGAAGGTCCTGGAGATTGCGCCGGCGCCGGGTCTCGACGGGGCGCTCCGCAAGCGCATCCACGCCGATGCTATAAGGCTGGTCCGGGCCGCCGACTATGTGAATGCGGGAACGGTCGAGTTTCTGGTCAACCCGGAGGCGGGGGAGCATTATTTCATCGAGTGCAATCCGCGCATCCAGGTGGAGCACACGATCACCGAGCAAGTGACGGGCGTCGACCTCGTCGAGGCGCAGTTCCGGATCGCGGCGGGGGAGACGCTGGCCGATCTCGGGCTCGGCGACCAGGCGGCGGTGCCGGCGCCGCGCGGCTTTGCGGTGCAGGCGCGCATCGTCGCGAACGGGGCAGGGACGCTGACGGGGTACAAGGAGCCCGGCGGTCCTGGCATCCGGGTCGACTCCTGCGGCTATCTCGGCCTCAGCCCGCCGCCGCAGTTCGATCCGATGTTCGCCAAGCTGATCGGGCAGTCGAACTCTTCGCAAAGCTATGCGTCGGCGCTGGACCGAACGCAGCGCGCGCTCGGCGAATTCCACATCGCCGGACTGCCGACCAATCTGGCGCAGTTGCGCGCGATCCTGGCCCACCCGGCGGTGCGCAGCGGCGATGCGCGGACGACGCTGCTGGGCGAGCATCCGGATCTCCTGGCGCCCATGGGCAATGCGGCGTCGGGGTCGCTGTCGTTGCTGGAGCAGCAGATGGCGACGCTGACGCGCGGCAGGGCGGTGCCGCAGGCCATGCAGCCGGTGTTGTCGCTGACGCTTGCGGAGGGCGAGGAGGGCGTCGCGTGCCCGATGGCCGGATCGGTCGTGCAGGTGAGCGTCGATGTGGGCGCCAAGGTGCAGGCCGGCGACACGCTGCTCGTCATCAGCGCGATGAAGATGGAGAGCGCGGTCACGGCGCCGTGCGACGGCGTCGTGACGCAGCTTGAGGCACTGTCGGCGGGTTCGAATGTCGGGGCCGGGCAGGTCGTGCTGGCGATCCGGCCGGCGGCGGAAGGGCGGCAGGAGGCGCGCAGCTATGGCGCCGACACATGGGCGCCGCTGCTGGCCGAGGTGAAGACGCTCCAGGAGATCGCGCATCGCCGCTTCGCGCCGGGCTCGAAGGATCCGGGCGTGGTGCGGCAGCGGGCGCGCGGCAAGCTGACCTGCCGCGAACGCATAGACCTTCTGCTCGATGCGGGCAGTTTCCGCGAGGTGGGGAGCCTGACCGGCTTTCCAAGCTACGACCACGACGGCGGCATTGCCGACTTCACGCCGTCGAACCATGTCGGCGGCTGGGGCAAGGTGGAGCGCCGGCAGACGATCGTGTGCGCCGACGATTTCACCTCGCGCGGCGGCCATTCGGATGGCGCGATCGGCGCGAAGAACCGCTATCTCGACGAGCTGTCGATCGAACTGCGTTGCCCTTCGGTGCGCCTGCTCGACGGATCGTCGGGCGGCGGCAGCGTCGCGTCGATGGTGCCGCAGCAGCAGAAGGAAGGCGAAAGCGGCGCCCAGGAAAGCCACGGCGCGATCAAGGCGGGGCGGCCGCGGGTGACCGGCAGCGGCGGCTCGTTCCTGACGCCGCATCTCGGCAGCTCGATGTATGCCGACCAGCTCAACAAGGTGCCGGTGGTGAACGTGCTGCTGGGCAGTGTCGTCGGCATCGGCGCGGCGAAGGCGGTGCTGGGGCATTTCTCGGTGATGGTGCGCGACATCGCGCAGCTCTTCGTCGCCGGCCCGCCGGTGGTGAGCCATGCGGTGGGGTACGACGTCACCAAGGAGGAACTGGGCGGCTGGCATATCCATTGCCGCAACGGGTCGGTCGACAATCTGGCGGAGAGCGAAGAGGACGCGATCGCGCAGACGCAGCGCTTCCTCTCCTATCTGCCGCCCAGCGTCTACGAGCCGGCCCCGGTGCTCGCGGCGGATCCGGGCGATCCCCATGACCGGCGGGACGAGGAGCTTTTCACGATCGTGCCGCGCAAGCGGACGACGACATTCGACATGCGCCGCGCCATCAAGCTGATGGCGGACAAGGGTTCGTTCTTCGAGGTCGGCCCGCTATGGGGTACCGACCAGATCGTCGGTTTCGCGCGATTCAACGGCTATCCGGTCGGGGTGCTGGCCTCGGACAGCCAGCACGTCAACGGCGGCGCGATGACGGCCGACGGCTGCGACAAGCTGCGGCGGCATATCGACGTATGCGACGTGTTCCATCTGCCGATCCTCAACCTCATCGACAATCCGGGCTTTGCCGTGGGCATCGAGCACGAGACGACGGGGACGATCCGCAAAGGCGGCGAGTGGATGATCGCCTTCGCGCAGGCGCAGGTGCCGATCTTTACCGTGCTGATGCGGCGGAGCTTCGGCGTCGCGGGCAACAATTTCGCCTCGCCCCGGGCCGGGGCGCATGCCCGCGTCGTGTGGCCGGCAGCGGATGTCGGCGGGATTCCACCGGAGGGCGGCATCGAGGCGGCCTACAAGCGGCAACTGGCTGAGGCGAAAGACCCGGCGGCGCTGCGCGCCGAGATCAATGCGCGCATCGAGAGCGCGCGCGGGCCGATCGGACCGCTCAACAAGTTCCAGATCGAGGAGATGATCGATCCGCGCGACACGCGGCGTTATGTCTGCGAGTGGCTGGAGAATATTTGGCGCATCGTGTCGCTGCCGTCGACGCTGGGACCGCGGGCGCTTGGCTTCCGCCCTTAGGCGCCGGGGTCGCCGGGCGCATCGGCCGCTTCCCCGGCGAGGTTCTGGCCGACCTTGCGGAGAAGGCGGCGGAGATCGTCGATCTCGGCGGCGCTGAGGCCCTGGGTCGCGATGCGGTTCACTTCGACGACGGACGGCAGGAGCTTCGCCTCCAGCCGTTTGGCGAGCGGCGTGAGGAAGACATGGATGCGGCGGCGGTCTTCGCTGCTGGGCTGGCGGCGGACGAAGCCGCTCTTCTCCAGGCCCTTCAGCGCTATGACGGTTGTCGGCTCACGCATGCCGACGCGGCGGCTGAGCTCACGCTGCGTGATGCCGTCTTCGCGCCACAGCACGCGCAGGAAGCGCCATTGGCCTGCCGAAACGCCGTGCGGCTGGGTACGGAGTTCCAGCGCGCGCGAGAAGGAGCGGAAGGCGATTCGCGACAGATAGCCGAGGCTGTTGCCGGGGTCGGCAAAGAATCCGATCTCGTCGTGCCGCTTGGCCATCGCTGCCCTATTTCCCAAAGGAGGACGTTGGCCAGAGGGATCGCTTCGGGTCAACGGAGGGATTTGACAGCTCCGCGCTCCTTGGCCCATCTAGTCGATTAGAACTCTAAGTATTGGCCGGCCCTATCGTATGGACAAGCTGCCTGGACTTCCCCTGCTGCCGACGACCATCGTCGGCAGCTATCCGCAGCCCGAGTGGCTCATCGACCGAGAGAACCTGAAGAGCCGCCTGCCGCCCCGCGTGCGGATGACCGAGCTCTGGCGCGTGCCGGAGCCGTGGCTTGCCGACGCCCAGGATGCCGCGACGTTGATGGCGATCTCGGACCAGAAGCTGGCAGGCATCGACATCGTCGGCGACGGCGAGATGCGGCGCGAGAGCTATTCCAATGCGCTGGCGAATGCGCTGGAGGGGATCGATCTCGACCAGCCGGGCAACGCGCTCGACCGCACGGGTGCGCCCAACGCCGTGCCGCGGGTTTCGGGGCCGATTCGGCGCGTGCGATCACTGGAAGGCGATCATGCGCGCTTCTTGAAGGCACGCGCGGGCGGCTGGGTGAAGATCACGCTGCCCGGACCGTTCACGATGACGCAGCAGGCGCAGAACGACCACTATGCCGACGACGAGGCGCTGGCGATGGACTACGCCGCGGCGGTGAACGAGGAGATCAGGGACCTGTTCGCGGCGGGTGTCGACATCGTCCAACTCGACGAGCCGTATCTCCAGGCGCGCGCGGAGAAGGCGCGTGGCTATGCGCTGAAGGCGATCGCGCGGGCGCTGGAGGGTGTCAACGGGCTGACGGCGCTGCATATCTGCTTCGGCTACGCGCATGTGCATCGCGGCGCGGCCAAGCCGAGCGGCTATGACTTCCTGGGCGAACTCAACGCCTCGCCGGTGGACATCATCTCGATCGAAGCGGCGCAGCCGCGGCTCGATCCGGAGGTGCTGAAGGAGCTGCCCGACAAGCGGATCATGTATGGCGTGATCGACCTGAACGATGCGGCGGTCGAAACGCCTGAGTTGGTCGCGAGCCGTATTCGCGAAGCGCTCGCCTGCGCGGCGCCGGAGCGGGTAATCGTGGCGCCGGACTGCGGCATGAAATATCACGCGCGGCCCGTGGCATTCGGGAAGCTGAAGGCGATGGTGGACGGTGCGCGGATCGTCCGCGGCGAACTCGGCGCCGCCTAGACCGACAGCCAGGCGGAGAGGAGATGCGCGGTCTCATCGGGGCGTTCGAGGGTGAGAAGATGGCCGCAGGCCGCGATCGTCTCAAGCCGGGCGTTCGGCAGCGCAGCCAGCATCTCGTCCTGGTGCGCCTGCGAGACGATGCCGTCGCTGTCGCCGCGGATCAGCAGGGTCGGGCAGCGGATCGCAGGCAGGGAGGGACGGCTGTCCGGGCGCGCGATGATCGCGCGCTGTTGCCTGAGGAAGGTTTCCGGCCCGGTCTCGGCGGCCATCTGCCGTGCGAAGCCGAGCAGTGCCTCGTCGGCCTGGCGATCGGGGTGGAGCAGAATCGGAATGCGCTCCTCGACGACACGCGCGAACTGGCCGGCCTCGACGAGGCGCGCATAGCCCTGCCGCCGTTCGATCTGGGCCGGACCGTCGTTGGGCGCGAGCGTCGACACGAGGACGAGCCTGCGCACGCGCTGAGGCGCCGTGCGGAGCACTTCGAAGGCGACGAAGCCGCCCATTGCGTGCGCGACGAGGTCGAAGGAAGCAGGCGCGCCGTCGAGCAGGCGCTGCGCCATGGCCTGGACAGAGTCGTCGCGCGTGTTGTCGGCGTGGCGGAAGTCGTGTGCGCTGCCGAGGCGTTCGAGGATCGGCGCCCAGAAGGCGGCGGTCAGGAGCTGGCCGGAGGCGAGAACGACCGTGCGGCGGGTCATCTTGTGAAGGTGCGGGCTTGGCGCGGATGCATGAGCGGTCTGCTAGCGTCTCGCCGCGCGGCGCGCAATCGTGGACGCCGCCCATGACGCCGGACGAAGAGACGATAGCGCGCTGCCTGCGCAAAGCTAGCCTGCTCGGAGCGGGAGAGCCGATGCAGGTGTCGCCGCTGACCGGCGGCGTCTCGGGCGATGTGTTTCGGGTCGACCTGGCGAGCGGGCCGATCTGCGTGAAGCGGGCGCTGCCGCGTCTGCGCGTGGCGGCGGAGTGGCTGGCGCCGGTAACGCGCATCCACAACGAAGCGGCGTGGCTGCGCTTTGCGGCAGCGGTGGTGCCTGCGCATGTGCCGGCCGTGCTGGCTGAAGACATGGAAGAGCATCTCTTCGCCATGACGTTCTATGAACCTGCCGCTTATCCCGGGTGGAAGCCGATGCTGCGGGACGGTCAGGTCGATGCGGATTTCGCCGCGTCGGTCGGGGCGATCGCGGCGCGCATCCATCGGGCGAGCGCGGTATCCGCGGACGCGCCTGGGGTGTTTGCGACGCGCGATCTGTTTCTGGCGCTGCGGATAGAGCCCTATCTGCTCTACACGGCGACGGTTCAGCCGCGCGTGGCGGGGCAGTTGGAGCGTCTGGCGGCCGGCCTGTCCGAGGCGTCGATCGCGCTGATGCATGGCGACCTCAGCCCGAAGAATATCCTGTGCGGTCCGGACGGGCCGATCTTCCTGGATGCGGAGACCGCCTGTTTCGGCGATCCGGCCTTCGATCTCGCCTTCTGCCTCAACCATCTGCTGCTGAAGGCGATGTGGCGGCCGGCGCATCTCGCGGCGTATGGCGCGGCGTTCCGGCGATTGTCGGCGGCGTATCTTGCCGGCGTGGACTGGGAGCCGGCGGCACGGATCGACGGGCGGACGGCGCAGCTCTTGTCGGCGTTCCTGTTGGCGCGCATCGACGGGAAGTCGCCGGTCGAATACATCACCGCCGAGGGCGACAAGGCGTTCGTGCGCGGCTTTGCGCTGAAGCTGTTGGAAGCCGGCGACGTGTCTTTGTTGGACATCGTGACGGCGTGGGAGAGAGAGGTCAGAGCGCGATGAAGGCCCGGATTACGCGAGTGCATGCACGGCAGATCTGGGACTCGCGCGGGCATCCGACGGTCGAGGCGGAGATCACGCTGGCAGACGGCACGGTCGGCCGCGGCATCGCGCCCGCGGGGGCATCGCGCGGCCGGTACGAGGCGATCGAACGGCGGGACGGCGGCGAGCGCTTCAACGGCAAGGGCGTGTTGAAGGCGGTCGAGGGTATTGCACAGGAGGTTGCGCCGGCGCTCGCCGGCATGGATGCGCGGGACCAGGCGGCAATCGATGCGCGGCTCGAGGATCTGGACGGGACGCCGAATTTTGCGCGGATCGGCGGCAACGCGTCGGTGGCGGTGTCGCTTGCGGCGCTACAGGCGGCGGCGGGCGCCGAGCGTCTGCCGGTCTGGCAGTATCTCGCCGCGGGAAGACCGGTGCGGGTTCCGCTGCCGGAGATCCAGTTGTTCGGCGGCGGCGCGCATGCCGGGCGGCGGACCGACGTGCAGGACTTCATGATCATGGCGCCGAATGCCGACACGGTCGCCGAAGCGTTCGAGATCACGGCCGCGGTCTATCACGCCGGCGGACGGCTGATGGCCGACAAGGGCCTGCTGGCCGGCGTCGCCGACGAAGGCGGCTGGTGGCCGAATTTCGAGTCCAACGAGCAGGCGCTCGGGATGATGATGCAGGCGATCGAGCGGGCGGGGTACCGGCCGGGCGAGGAGGTGTTCATCTCGCTCGACATCGCCTCCAGCGAGTTTCACACCGAGAGCGGCTACAGGCTGGCGCTGGATGGCGCGGAGCTCTCGTCCGAAGAGCTGGTGGCGCGGATCGCGGGCTGGGCTAAGAGCTATCCCATCGTGTCGATCGAGGATCCGGCGGCGCAGGACGATCAGGCGGGCATGGTTGCGGCGACGGCAGCGATGTCGCGCGGGGCGCAGATCGTGGGCGACGATTTTCTCGTGACCGATGCGGCGCGGGTCGAGCGGGCGGCTCAGACAGGTGCCTGCTCGGCGGCGCTGATCAAGGTGAACCAGGCCGGCACGGTGAGCCGCGCGGCGGCGGCGCTGAGGGCAGCGCGCAAGGTGGGCTGGGCGGCGATCGTTTCGGCCCGTTCGGGCGAGACCGAGGATACGATGATCGCGCATCTCGCGACGGGCTGGGACGCGGGGCAGATCAAGGTCGGGTCGTTCGCGCGGTCGGAGCGGATGGCGAAGTGGAACGAATTGCTGCGCATCGAGGAGCAGCTCGGCGCGAATGCGCGGTTCGCGGGGTGGAGCGCGTTCCCGCAGAGCATGACGCGATGAAGGCTGTCCTGCATTTCGCGGCGAGCGCGGGATTTCGCGCGCAGATCGCCGCGGCGCGTCCGGCGGATGTCGATATCGTTGTCGTCGATGCCGCGGACGATGCGGGCTTCGCTCGCGAGATGCGGGACGCGGATGTGCTGCTCCACGCATTGCGGCCGGTCCGCGCGGCCGACATGGAGGGGGCGCCGGGCTTGCGCCTGATCCAGAAGATCGGTGTCGGCGTGAACACGATCGATTTGGAGACGGCGAAGCGGCTGAACATTGCGGTCTGCAACATGCCGGGGACCAACACCCAGGCGGTCGTTGAGATGACGCTGATGCTCATGCTCGCGGCGTTGCGGCGCGCGGCGCATTTCGACGCGGAGACGCGGGCCGGGCGGGGCTGGCTGGCGACCGATGCGCTGGACCATGTCGGCGAGGTGTGCGGCCGGACGGTGGGGCTCGTCGGTTACGGCGCGGTGGCGGCTCGGCTGGCGCCGGTGCTTCAGGCGCTGGGCGCCGACGTGCGCTACACCGCGCGGTCGCCGAAAGCCGAAGCGACGGGGCGGTACATGCCGCTCGGTGAGCTACTGGCCGTGAGCGACGTGGTGTCGCTGCACTGCCCGGCAACGTCCGAGACGCGGGGCATGCTGGGCGCGGCGGCGATCGGGGGGATGAAGCGCGGCGCCGTGCTGGTGAACACGGCACGGGGCGAACTGGTCGATGAGATGGCGCTGACCGACGCGCTGCGCAAGGGACATCTGGCGGCGGCTGGCCTCGACGTGTTCGTTCAGGAACCGGTTCAGCCCGACAACCCGCTCCTCCGGTTGCCGAACGTGGTCGTGGCGCCGCATATTGCGTGGCTGACGCCGGAAACGCTCGGGCGGAGCCTGGGTGTCGCCTTCGAGAATTGCCGCCGGCTGAAGGCCGGGGAGCCGCTGCTGCATCGGGTCGTGTGACGTCGGCCTAACGGCGCCGCGCGTAGACACTTCGTAATCTAACGAATATGGTCGCGCCGTTGTGCAACGCGGCATCGATGTCCAATCTTCCTCGCATCGGCTTTGACGACCTGACGGATGGACTGAAGCGCGAACTCGACGCCAGGGTCCGGCGCCTGGGCTATCTCGGCGAGTTCTTCCAGGTCGCGGCGCATCAGCCCGAGCCGCTGGGGCATTTCATCCGCTTCACCGAGAGCCTCAAGGAGGCCTTGCCGATCGACCTCGTCGAGCTGCTGGCGCTGACGATCTCCACCTTCAGCGGCAACGCCTACGAGCGCGTGCAGCATGAGCGCCTGGCGCTCAAGTCGGGGCTGACCGAGGCGTGGGTGGTCGCGGTGGAGCGGCTTGCGCCGGATGGTGCCGAGGAACTGACGCAAGTCCAGCGCGCCGCGCAGAAGCTGGGGCTCGCGATGGCGGCGAAGCAGGGCAAGGGCGCGAAGGCGGAGGCCGATGCGCTGCTGGCGCTGACCGATGCGCCGACGCTGATGGGTGTCATGCTGACGGTCGGGCGGTATCTGGCGCATGCGGCGATCTGCAATACGCTGGAGATCGCGGCGCCGGTGGCCTCTCCGATCGGTGCCCGGCCATGACGGCGCCGATCTGGATCAGCGAGCGCGATGTCGGGCTGGACCTGAAGCAGTCGATCGCGTTGCTGCGCGAGGCGATGACGCGGCAGGCAGAAGGCCGCGCGCTGAACATGAACAAGACGCATGTCCAGTGGACGGGCGGCACGATGCATGCCATCGGCGCCTGTTTCGAGGATACGGCGCTGCTCGGCGTGAAGGCCTGGGCGCATACGCCGAAAGGCGCGACGCCGCTGGAAATCCTGTGGGACGCCGAGACCGGCAGGCTGCTCGCGATCATCGAGGCCTTCGCCATGGGACAGTTGCGTACGGCCGGCATGGCGGGGCTGGCGACGGATTGTCTCGCGGACGCGCGGGCCGATCTTTTCGCGCTGTGCGGTACGGGCAAGCAGGCGATGGCGCAGCTTGCGGCCGTGCATGCGGTGCGCCCGCTGCGCACGGTGCGGCTCTTCGGACGGAATGCGGAGCGGCGCGGGCAGTTCGCGCAGCGGGCGGCCGAGGCGTTCGGTGTTTCGGTCGAGCAGTTCGACGATGCGGAGCGCGCCATTTCGGGCGCGCCGGTCGTTACGCTGGTCACGCGGGCGACCGCGCCCTTCGTGGCGGCGGCTTGGCCGGCGCGCGGTGCGCATATCAACGCGATGGGCGCGATCACGCCGGAGCGGCAGGAGTTCGAGCCGGCGCTGCTGAAGCGCTGCGCCGTTGTCGCGGCGGACAGTGTTCAGCAGGCGCAGGCACTGGCGAGCGAGATGATCGCGGCGTGGGGCGATGATTTCTCGGCGGCAAAGCCGTTGTGCGACATCGTCGCTGCGGGCGGCGGCCGGCCGCAGGATGCCGACCTGACGCTGTTCAAGTCGCTGGGCGTCGGGATTGCCGATCTGGCATTGGCGGAGGCGCTGTATCGCACGGCGCGTGAGCGGGGTGTCGGCACGCCGCTGCCGACGCCGGCACCGGCTCCGCTCGTCTTCGGAGAGGGAGGAAAGCTTGGATAAGAAGGCGCAGGCGTCCGACGCCTGGTTTGCGGCGGGCGATCCGTCGCAGCCGACCCGCAACGAGTTGTGGGAGCCGGTCGTCATCAGCGGACAGCGCATCGCCGACGAGGCGGAGCGGCTTCTGTCGCTGGAGGTGGGCGATCCGATTGAGCGGCAGGTGCGGATCGTGCATCCGATGGCCTGCACCAAGGGGCTTGGCCTCGCACCCGGCATCGAGGTGCGGCTGTCGGCGCTGAAGCCGGGCGAGCGGACGAAGCCGTTCCGTCACAACGCGACGGAGGTGGGGTTCTGCATCGGCGGCGAGGGCCGGCTGTCGATGGCCGGGCAGAGCTTCGGCATGACGCAATACGATGTGTGGAACGTGCCGGCGTGGACCTCCGCGGTGTATGAGAACACGGGCCGGACGTCGCAAATCCGGCTGACCTATTCCAACGCGGCGCTGCTGCGGTTGCTGAACGTGCACATGGTCGAGGACAAGGCGATCACCGGCACGACCCCCGAGACGGACACGCGGCCGCACGGGGCGCCGGGTACGGCGAAGATTCGCGATCTCTTCCAGTTGGCCGACGAGAACTGGCTGATGTCGTATGAGCGGCTGATCAATCCGCCGGCCGTGGAGTCGCTGCCGCATCGCTGGGACTGGCAGACGGTGAAGGCGGAGCTCGACAAGCTGACGGCGCTGGGCGACGCGTATCGCGGGCGGCGGCTCTATCTGCTCTACAATCCGCTGACCGGCCGGACCAACGGCACGACGCCGAGTTTCTTCGCGACGATGACGGTACGGCCGCCGAACATCGTCGACCGGCCGCACCGGCATGTGTCGGCGGCGATCAACTATTACTTCAGCGGCGCGGGCTACAGCCGGGTTGCGGGCAAACACTATGACTGGCGCGCCGGAGACCTGATGCTGTCGGCGCCGGGCTGGGCGGTCCACAATCACGCCTCGCGCGACCAGGGGCCGGTCTACGAACTGACCATCCAGGACCAGCCGTTCCACATTTTCCAGGAATCGCTGCTCTGGCAGGAGAGCCTGGCCTCGCCGCCGCTGCTGCTGGGCAAGCAGGCCGGGTTCGAGACCAATCGTGCGGAGTTGACGGCGTGACCCAGGATCTCTCGTGGCTCAAGGGCTCGATCCCGCCGCTCATCACGCCGTTCCGCGACGGCGCGATCGATTTCGAGACCTATGGCCGGCTGATCGAGCATCAGATCGCGGGCGGCAGCCAGGGCATCCTGGTGAACGGAACGACGAGCGAGCCGAGCACGCTGACCGTCGCCGAGCGCAATGAGCTGGTACGTTTCGCGGTGAAGACGGCCCGCGGGCGCATCCCCGTGGTGGCGGCGACCGGGTCGCAGTCCTATGCGGAGACGCGCGAGCTGTCGGCATTTGCCGAGCAGGCGGGCGCCGATGCGCAGCTCATCGTCACGCCCTATTACATCAAGCCGCCGCAGCGCGGGATGGAGGCCTATTTCGCCGACATCATGGGACGGCTGAAGACGCCGGCGATGGTCTATCACATCCCCGGGCGGGCCGGCGTTTCGATGGATGTCGCGACGTTCCAGGCGATCAAGGACCGTGCGCCGAACCTCGTCGGCGTGAAGCACGCCTCGACCGACCTCGCCTTCGTGACCGACCTGCTCGCCGCGATGGGACGCGACTTCCGTATCTTCGTCGGGCTGGAAGAGCTGTGCTTCCCGATGATGGCGATCGGCGCCGTCGGCATGATGAACGCCGTGGGCAATCTCGACCCGAAGCGCGTGGCGGCTCTGCATCACGCGATGGAAGCGGGCGATCTCAAGACGGCGCGCGAACTGCATTTCGCGCTGTTCGAGGTCTCCAAGGCCATCTTCTTCGACACCAACCCGATCCCGCTGAAATATATGATGAAGAAGCTCGGCATCATCGCCCACAACGAGCACCGGCTGCCGATGGTGGCGGCGGGCGAGGCGCTGGAGCGGCGTCTCGACGGCGTGCTGAAAGTGTGCGGTCTCCTGTGAGCGCGCTGGCGAAGACGGAACGCGTGTGGGGCACAAACGGCACGCATCAGGTGCCGTACTGGGTCTACACGGACGAGGAAATCTATCGGCGCGAGCTGAAGGCGATCTTCGGCGGCGCGTCGTGGAGCTATGTCGGCCTCGAGGCCGAAATTCCGAACGCCGGCGATTTCAAGCGCAGCCAGATCGGCGAGACCTCGGTCATCGTGGTGCGCGACCGCGACGGCGTCCTGCATGTGCTCAAGAACCAGTGCGCCCATCGCGGCTTGCAGGTCTGCCGGCAGGAGTACGGCAATGCGCGCGCCTTCCAGTGCCCGTATCACCAGTGGAGCTATCGCCTGAACGGCGACCTCAGCGGCGTGCCCTTCATGAAAGGCGTCGACGGGCATGGCGGGATGCCGGAGGATTTCGACCGGCGCGACCACGGGCTGACGAAGCTGCGCGTGGCGGTGCGCAACGGCGTGATCTTCGCCACCGAGTCGCAGGCGACGGCGCCGCTGGACGACTATCTCGGACCGAAGATGCTGAAGCTCTTCGACCGGGTGTTCGACGGACGGAAGCTGAACGTGCTGGGCGTGCTGCGGCAGCGCATTCCGGCGAACTGGAAGCTGATGTTCGAGAACATCAAGGACCCGTATCACGCGAGCCTGCTGCATGTGTTCCTGGTGACGTTCGGACTGTTCCGCGCGGACAATCCCTCCAGCACGGTGATGGACGAGACCGGTATGCACAGCGCGTTGATTTCGCAGCGCGGCGGCGACCGGAAGGCGTCCAGCGCGACGCAGGAGATGGCGGCGTTCAAGGAAACGCTGGTGCTGAGGGATCCGCGGCAGATCGAGGTGGTGAAGGAGTTCGCCGATCCGGCGACCGTCGTCATGCAGACGATCTGGCCGAACCTCATCGTGCAGCAGCAGGCGAATACGCTGGCGACGCGGCAGATCGTTCCGGTCGGGCCGAATGCCTTCGACCTGCACTGGACCTTCTTCGGCTATGAAGGCGACGACGAGGCGATGACGGCGCGGAGGCTGCGGCACGCCAATTTGATGGGGCCTGCCGGGTTCGTATCGCTGGACGACAGCGAGGTGATGGATTTGGCGCAGCGCGGCATCCACGACGGCGAAGCCGGTGCGGCGCTCGTCGAGATGGGGGGGCGGGGTCGCGAAGACGAGAACCATATCGTCACGGAGACGGCAATCCGCGCGTTTTATGGCCATTATCGCAGCGTGATGGGGCTTTGATGCAGGCGGACCTCGCGCTGCGTCTCGAAGTCGAGGCGCTCTACGCACGCTATGTGGCGCTGATTGACGAAGGTCCCTTGGCGGCGTTGCCGACGCTGTTCACGGACGACGCGCTGCTGAAGATCACCAGCCGCGAGAATGTCGATCGCGGCTGGCGGCTTGCGCTGATGCTGGCGGAGTCGCGGGCGGCGATCGAGGACCGCGTGCACGCGATCGAGAACCTCTCGCTCACCATTCCGCGCCGCGTCCGCCACATCGTCACCGGGCTTCTGCTGGAGCAGGGAAATACCACGATCACGGCCGGGGCGAATTTCGCGGTGTTCGAGACGCTGGAGGGGCAGCAGACGGTGTGCTTCGCCACCGGGCGCTATCGCGATGTGCTGAGGCGGCAGGCGGACGGTTCGCTGCTTTTCCAGGAGAAGATCGCGATCTGCGACTCGGCGCTGATCCGCAACTCGCTCGTCTATCCGCTTTAGCCGTTGTTCTTCAGCACGCGGTCGATCATCGCGCGGATTTCGGGCGTGACGCCGACCTGTGCGGGGGCCGCCATGGCTTCCCGCAGGCGGGCGATGAAGTCCTCCAGGGCCTGAGGGGGATTCGCCTGCTGGCTGAGCAGGCCGGCGGCGACGCGGATGAAGGCTTCGGTCACCGGCTCGTTCAGGAAGACGATGTCGCCCTTGGGGCCGCGGTTCCAACTGAAGGCGACCGAAATCTGGTGCCAGATCAACTGCGTCAGCAATTGCGCGGTGACGTCGGTCATGGCGTCAGGCGGCCGCGACGGCGAGGCCGCGCCGCTCGCAGCTCGGGATTTCGTCGGAGACCGTGGCGCGGCGGAAGTCGCGGCGCCAGCGCAAATCTTCGAACGGGCGTCCGCGATGCATGGTGCAGCGATTGTCCCACATGACGAGGTCGTTCTGCCGCCAGCGGTGCAAATAGAGGAACCGGCGCTGCGTCGCGTGGGCGAGGAGTTCGTCGATCAGCGCCTTCGCCTCGACGTCGGGCATGCCGTAGATGCGGCCGGCGTGGGCGGCGAGATACAGCGCCGCGCGGCCGGTGCGCTCGCTGCGGCGGATCATGACCTGCGGCACCTTGCCGAGACCGCCCTGGTCGAGCGGGCCGAAATCGACATAGCCCATGCGGGCGCGGGAATAGGTGATGGAATGCTCGACGACGAGGTCCTCGAGCTTGGCCTTCATGCCGTCCGGCAGTGCGTCATAGGCGGCGCGCATGTCGGCGAACTCGGTCTGGCCGCCGACCGGCGCAATCGCACAGCCGTAGAGCAGGGAGACGCGGGCGGGGACGACCCTGAAAGTGCTGTCGGTGTGCCAGAGCTGGTTGCCGAGCTGGAAGCCGCGCGCCTTGCTGTCGGGCGACCAGACCTTGCCTTCGAGGTCGAGATTCGAGACGTCGGCGATGCCGCGGGCGAGGCGCAGCCTCGCGTTGTCGGGCGCGAAACCCTTGGCCGAGTCCTCGATGGGGCCGAAGCGCCGCGCGAAGGCGAGATGCTGATCGCCGTCGAGGCTCTGGTCCGGGAAGACGAGCACGCCGTAGCGGTGGAAGGCCTCGTCGATCGCCGCCCAATCCTGGTCGCCCAGCGGCTGCGCTAGGTCGATATCGCCGATCTCGGCGGCGAAGTCCGGGTAGATGGGCTGGACGCGGATCGGCATGGGCCTTTCTCCTTACCCGGCGCGGTTTGGCGTGCCGGATCGGATGAATCCTAGCCCAGAGGAAGCCGGCGGCAAGTCTCGCTAGAGCGTCGCTGCCGCGACACCGATGGGGCTTTGCTGGATGAGATGGTTTGTCGCAGCGGGGGAAAGCCGCGCCGAAGTGGCCACCTGCCTCGCGAACTGGGCGAGACGCGGGTTGCGGCGCAGGGCCCATTTGGCCCGCATGGTCATGGCCGGCGTCATGCCGCGCCAGGTGATGGCCTCGACATATTCGTAGAGCGCCTCGGAGGCCGGCCCGAAATTGTCCTTGTAGCTCTCGGCGCCGATCGTCAGGTCGTAGACCGTGACGCCGCGCGCGGCCATCAGGCCCATCGCCTCGTCGAGGGCCAGCAGGCCGAGGGAGTGCCGCTTCCACCTGCCTGCGTCGAACGAGGCCAGCACGTCGCAGAATCGCCCGTCGCGCTCGAGGCCCAGAATGGCCGCGGCCGGCGCGCCGTCGATGAAGAGCGCCATGAGACGCGCCAAGCCACCCCGGAGGCCCTGCATCGCAAGCTGCTTGTACAAGGTCTGCCAGCGCTCATTGTCGAGCAGATTGCGCCAGCCCATCGCCGCGCACCGTTCGGCCTTCTGGGCGAGCAGCGCGGCGAATACCGTTTCGACCTCCTCGGGCGTCTCGACGAGACGAAAGGCGACCTTGGCCTTGCGGGCCAGCTTGGCGCGACGGCTGTCGAGAGATTCCCGGAAGTCCTGCGGGAGGAGCCGCAGCCGCGCGAGCGCCCAGGGCTCGGCAAGGTGACAGGCGCTCTGTGTCTGGGCGGAGAGGCCCGTTCCGAGCCACAGAAGCGGATTGACCTCTTCCGCGATACGCTGCGGAAGCTTTTCGAGCAGGACGAGATCGGCCGGCGGCAGGGCGCGGCGGATCGCACCCCATAGCGTTGCCATCGCCGCGGGCGTGCGGGGCGCTGACGGTCCCAGGAGCGGCGCGTTGTAGTCGCTTACGCCGAGATCGGCGAAGCGGATGACACGGCGGCCCTCCTCCTGCGCGACGATCAGCGGCAAGGCCATCGCCGGGATACCGGTCTCGTCGCAGGCGAGCACGAAGAGGGGGGCGACGTCCGTGCCGCGCACGGCCGCGTACCATCCTTCCAGCCATTCGCCACTCTGGAAGACGGTCGATACGCCGAGCGTTTCGCATACCCTCAGATGTGGCGCTGCGATCGCCATTTCCGTCGTCGCAACGACGCGCCAGGGGGATACAGCAGCCCCGGGCATCATGCGCCCCCGCGAAATGACCCGTCCCATTCTGCGACCAGCCCCCTCGTCCGCACGTTGTGGACGGATACGTGCAAGGGATGTTCAACACTCGTGCCATATGAGGATTTGCCCCGCCTTTTGGTGCGGCGACACGGCTCCAGATGCTTCTCCTCCATACACTTCGAACCATCCCGGGACAGGTCGCCGGGCCGCTGGCCCAGATGGCCGGCGCGGTGGCGTTCACGCACTGGCTGGGGCCGGCGGCGATGGGCGTTTACGCGCTCGCGTGGGCGGCGCAGGAACTGGCGTATTTCGGCGTGGTCGCGGGCTGGTCGACCTATGTGCAGCGGCACGCGGCGGCGCATCTGGCGGAGGGCGACATCCGCCGGCTGAATGCGGCGGAGAGCGCGGTGCAACTGGTCTCGGGCCTGCTCCAGGCGCTGATCGCCTGCGCCGCGATCGCGCTCATCCTGGACGCCTGGCCCTCGCTGTCGCTGGTCGTGGCGACCGCGGCGTTTACCGTAACGCGCAATCTCGGGACACATTTCGCAGCGCGGGCGCGGGCGGAGACGTCGGACATCGCCTTCACGATTCTCCAGGTGGTCGGGCCGGCGGGGGGCCTGGCGCTTGGCGTATTCGCGCTGGCGAATGTGTCGGCGACGCCGGAAGCGCTGCTCTACGCCCTGGCGATCGCGCAGGGACTGGGGCTGATCGCCGGCCTGCCGTTCATGAGCTTCCGCCCGCTCCGCCCGCATGCGGACCGGGCGATGCTGCGGTCGGCCTGGGTGTACGGCGCGCCGCTGCTGCTTTCCAACCTGCTGGAATGGCCGTCGATCCATGGCATCCGCCTGATCGTCGAGGCCGGCCTGGGCGTCGCCGGCGTCGGCCTGATGACCGTCGCGTGGTGGCTGGGGCTTCGGCTGGCGGCCTTCGTCGCGCTGCTGGTGACCGGTGCGACCTTCGCCGCGGCGATCGCCAAACTGGATCGCGGCGGGGCGGAGGAGGCGCGGGCGCAGCTTGCGGACAATGGCGCGCTGCTGCTGGCGCTGCTGCTGCCGGCGACGGTGGGCGTGATGCTGCTCGCGCGGCCGCTGGCAGAGCTTCTGGTCGCGCCGGAATTCGCGGCGACGACGGGCAAGCTGCTGCCGCTCGCGATGTGCGCGGGCGCGCTGAGGGCATTTCGCGAGCATGCGTCGGAACAGTCGCTGCTGGTGTTCCGGCGGACGCATGCGACGATCGTGACGACGATGGTCGAGATGCCGACGACGGTGATCCTGTGCACGATCGGCATGCTGACCGGCGGGCTCGAGGCTGCGGTGGCCGGATGTGCCGTAGCGGCGCTGGGCGGGGCGCTGTTCTCCTATGCCTATGCGGCGCGGCTGACCGGGTATTATCTCCGGGCCTCGGACCTGGCCCGGGTGGCGGGTGCGACCGCCGTCATGGCGGCTGCAATGCTGGTCTTGCCGCCGGCGGCAACCGCCACGGAGCTGGCGCTGACGATCGTCTTTGGTGCGGCGGTCTACGGGCTCGCCGCGACGTTGCTGTGGCGCAACCAGTTGCGCCGGGTGATCGGGCTGCGCCTCGCCGCCTCCTGAGCCTCTTGCCGGGCTGCCCCGGGGCCGCAATCATGCGGTCAACCGGCATTGGCCCATAAGAGCATCGGAGGATCATCATGCGCTTCGGCATTTTCTACGAGCACCAGTTGCCCAAGCCCTGGAAGGAGGGCGACGAGGCGAAGCTGTTCCACGAGGCGCTGGAGCAGGTCGTGCTCGCCGACAAGCTCGGCTACGACTATGCGTGGGAGGTGGAGCATCACTTCCTGGAGGAGTATTCGCACTCCTCGGCGCCGGAGGTGTTCCTCTCGGCCTGCGCGGCGCTGACGAAGAATATCCGCGTCGGCCACGGCATCCGGCAGGTGATCGCCAACTACAACCATCCGGCACGCACGGCCGAAGGGCTCGGCACCCTCGACATCATCTCGCGGGGGCGCCTCGATTTCGGGATCGGCGAGGGCGCCACGCGGCTCGAACTCGGCGGCTTCAAGATTCCCGCCCGCGAAAAGCGCGCGATGGCGCTGGAGGCGGCCGAGCAGATCGCCAACATGATGACGATGACGCCTTACCCCGGTTACGAGGGGAAGAGCTTCTCGTTTCCCTGCCGCAACGTGCTGCCGAAGCCGGTGCAGAAGCCGCATCCGCCGATGTGGATGGCCTGCACCAACCGCGACACGATCAAGGTCGCGGCGCAGAACGGCATCGGCGCGCTGGCCTTCGCCTTCGTCAATCCGGAGGAGGCCAAGAACTGGGCGGAGATCTATTACGGGATCATCAAGAGCGAGGAATGCGTGCCGCTGGGCCATGCGGTGAATGCCAACCTCGCGATGGTCTCGAATTTCTCGGTGCATCCCGATCGCGCTGAAGCCATCCGGCGCGGCCAGGAGGGCTTCGAGTTCTTCGCCTATGCGGTGAATGCGCTGGTCGCGCATGACGTGCTGCCCGGCCGCTCGACCCTCTTCGCGGACTTCCAGAAGGCGCGGGCGAAAAATGACGACGAGATCATCGCCGCGGTGAAGGGGCTGGAGCGCAACGCGAGCGGCATCGGCACGCCGGACGACATCCGCCACCACATCAAGGGCTTCCAGGCGTCCGGCGTCGACCAGGTGATTTTCCTCCAGCAGGCCGGCTTCAACAAGCACGCCCATATCTGCGAGGCGCTGGAGCTGTTCGCGAAGGACGTCATGCCCGAGTTCAAGGCGCAGGTCGCCGAGCGCGAGGCGAAGAAGGCGAAGGAGCTGGCGCCCTATATCGAGGCGGCGATGAAGCGGAAAAAGTGGATGCCGGCCCTCACCGACGACGAGATTCCGGTGGTGAAGGCGTCGGCGCTTCGCGCCGGCCCCGGGCGCTGAGGAACGCAGACGTGAACGCCCGGCGCGCGACGCCGCGCGCCGGGCGGGCTAGCCTGGCCCGACAAGAGGAGAGATGCATGCGCAAGATAGTGTGGGCGGCCGTGGCCGCGCTGGCCTTCACCGCACCGGCCCTCGCCGAAGCGACGCCGGAGCAGATCCAGGCGGCGATCGCCGACACGACACGCCCGGCGGACGACGTGGAGCGCGATGCGGCGCGCCATCCCGCCGAACTGCTCGCCTATTCGGGCGTGCAGGAAGGGAGCGTCGTCGTCGACTGGATTCCGGGCGGCGGCTATTTCACCAGGCTGTTCTCAGACATCGCCGGGCCGGGCGGCAAGGTCTATGCCTGGGTGCCGCAGGAGATCGCCGGGGAGCATGATATCGGCACGCACGCGACGGCCCTTGCGGCGGAGCGCAAGAATGTCGAGACCGTCATCGAGCCGCTGAACGGGCCGACGAAAATCGCCAATGTCGACATCGTGTGGACCTCGCAGAACTATCACGACCTGCACACCAGCTTCATGAAGGGCGCCGATGTCGCGGCGTTCAACAAGCGCGTCTACGACATGCTGAAGCCGGGCGGGTATTTCATCGTCGTCGACCATGTCGCGGCCGAGGGATCGGGGCTGGAGGCGCCGGAGAAGCTGCACCGCATCGACCCGGCCATCGTGAAGAAGGAAGTCGAGGCGGCGGGCTTCCAGTTCGAGGGCGAGAGCTTCGTGCTGAGCAATCCCGCGGACACCCACGAGCTGATGGTGTTCGACGAGAAGATCCGCGGCAAGACGGACCAGTTCGTCTACCGCTTCAAGAAGCCGGCGGCGTAATGGAGCTGGTCAAGCCGCGCTTCGATGTCGGGCTCGCGATCAACGATCTGGAGGCGGCGCTGGCCTTCTGGCAGGGCGAGATCGGGCTGAAGCTCGATCACGTCCTGCCGATCGGCAACGGCCTCCACCAGCACCGGCACGACCTGCTCGGTTCGGTGCTGAAGATCAATCACGCGCGGGACGGCATGCCGGAGCGCCCGCTGAGCGGCTATCGCGAATTGCTGATCGCGCGCGAGGGCCTGACGGCGCCGCGGCCCCTGCGCGATCCCGAAGGCAATCGCGTCACGCTGGTGCCGCCGGGCCATGGCGGGGTGACCAGGATCGGCATGGTGCTGGGCGTGCGCGATGTCGCGGCGCACCGGCGCTTCTATGGCGAAGCGCTGGAGCTGCCGCAGGCCGGCGGCGATGCGGACGCGTTCCTGCTGGGCGATTCGGTGCTGCGGATCGCGGCGGATGCGGCGGCGCCGGCCGATGCCGTGCTGGAGGGGGCGGGCTATCGCTATCTGACCGCGCAGGTCGCGAGCTGCGACGGCGCGACAGCCGCCATCCTGGCGCGCGGCGGACGGCCGGGGCGCGAGGCGATCACGCTGGGCGACGTTGCGCGCTTCTCCTTCGTGCGCGACCCCGACGGCAACTGGATCGAGATCTCGCAGCGGAAGTCGCTGACCGGCTCGCTCGCGCCGGGGTGATGGCCCCGGTTGATGTGTAATGACAACAGCATTACATTGCAGCGAGGTCCTGCAAATGCCCAAATCGACAACCCTGCGCAGCGAAAGCCTGACGATCCGCATCAAGCCGGCGGAGCGCAGCCTGCTCGATCGCGCCGCCAAGATCGCGAACAAGACGCGCACCGATTTCGTGCTCGACGCTGCACGCAAGGCGGCGGAGGAAACGCTGCTGGAGCGCACCTATTTCACCATGGCTCCCGATGCGTTCAGGGAGTTCGTCAGGCTGCTGGACGAGCCCCCGAAACCCAATCCCAACCTGGTCAAGAGCCTGACGGCACGGGCGCCCTGGGATTGAGCCATGCGGCTGGCGCCTCCGGAGCCGCTGGCGGTGCACCACGATCTGGCGGCATTCTCCTGCGGCGAGCCTTCGCTGGACGACTGGCTCAAGCGCCGCGCGCTCGCCAACCATATTGCAGGCGCCACCCGCACATTCGTTGTCGCGGATCAAGGGCGCGTCATAGCCTACCACGCACTTGCGTCGGGCTCGATCGCGGCTGCGGAAGTATCGGGCGCCTTTCGCCGCAACATGCCGGATCCCATTCCGGTCGCCATCTGGGCGCGCGTCGCTATCGATCGCGCTTGGCAGGGAAAAGGCATCGGCCGCGGGCTTCTGAAGGATGCTGCGCTCCGTATCCACCGCGCCGCGCAGGACGTCGGCATACGCGGTCTCGTCGTTCATGCGATCAGCGCCGAAGCGGCGGCGTTCTACGCGAAGCTCGGCTTCCGGCCGACGCCGCACGAGCCGATGACGCTGGTCGCAAGCCTAAGGGAGATCGACGCTATCGTCGGCTGAGCTATTTGCGAGCATCGGCGCGCTTGAAGGCTTCGCGGGCGGTGAGGCGGGCGTACCAGTCCTGGATGCGGGGCGAGAGGTCGGCGTCGATTTTGAGGCGCTTGGCGAGATAGACGGCGTAGCCCACGGCGATGTCGGCCGCGGTGAAGCGGCCGGCGACGAGATAGTCGCGCCCGGCGAGGGCGGCATCGACGAAGCGCATGCGGCCGAGGAACCATTTGGTGTAGTCCTCGACGACCTGGGGCACGCGGCGCTCTTCGGGTTCGAGCTGCGTGTAGCGGAGCACCAGGGTCTGCGGGAAGGTCGCGGTCGCGTCGCTGAAGAACATCCAGTTGATGTAGGCGCCGTAGTCGCCCTCGCCGGGTTTCAGCACCAGCGGCGTCGGGCCGTAGGTCTCGCCGAGATAGTGGCAGATGCCGGAGGACTCGCTCATCCGGACGTCGCCGTCTTCGAGCCACGGGATCGTGCCGAGCGGATTGATGCCGAGATAGTCCTTCTGGAAGACGCGCGGCGGGAACGGCAGGACGACGAGGTCGTAGGCGAGGCCCATTTCCTCCAGCATCCAGACGGCGCGCAGCGAGCGCGCACCCTTGCAGTGATAGAGCTTCATCCTGTTCCCCGAAATTGTCGTGGTCCGCGAAGGCGAAGGCGGACCATCCACGCCTTCCTTGCGAGGCACAAATGCCAAAAGACGGTGCCGCCGCCAAGGCGTGGATGGTCCGCCTGCGCGGACCATGACAGGGTGGGGGCAGGGGTTTGAGAACAACAGCGAAGGGAAATGCCGATGTCCGATCATGTGCTCTACGAAACGCCGGCGCCGCATGTGGCGCGGCTGGTGCTGAACCGGCCGAGTTCGCGCAATGCGCAGGATACGCATTTCCTCTACGCGCTGAACGAGGCGTTCGACCGGGCGGCGCAGGATGACGAGATCAAGGTCATCATCCTGGCGGCGGCGGGGCCGCATTTCTCGTCGGGGCACGACCTGCGCGAGAGCGACGGCGTCGCGGCGCTGAAGTCGCACAGGACGGTGGGCACCTGGTGCGGCTTCGGCTGTGCGGGCTCGGAAGCGCAGATGGCGCGCGAGAAGGAGATCTATATCGGGTTCTCGGAACGCTGGCGGAACGTGCCGAAGCCGACCATCGCGGAGGTGCAGGGCAAGGTGATCGCCGGCGGGCTGATGCTGATCTGGCCCTGCGACATCATCGTCGCGGCCGAGGATGCGGCCTTCATGGACAATACGGTCGGCATGGGCGTGAACGGCGTCGAGTTCTTCGCGCATCCCTGGGAGATGAGCGCGCGCAAGGCCAAGGAGATGCTGTTCACGTCGGACTGGATCGATGCGCAACAGGCGCTGAAGATCGGCATGGTGAACCATGTCGTGCCGAATGCGGAGCTGTCGTCCTTCACGCTGGCGCTGGCCGAGCGGATCGCGAAGAAGCCGCGTTTCGCGCTGAAGCTCGCCAAGGAGTCGGTGAACGCCGCGCAGGATGCGCAGGGGCGCGTCGGGGCGATGAACGCGGCCTTCGCGCTGCACCAGTTGGGGCATAGCCATAACATGATCGTGTACGGCACGCTGGTGGACCCGACGGGGTTTCCGGCGGCGGTGAAGCGGGGATAACATCGACGCCGTCATAGACAGGAGAGCAGCATGGACATCATGGGACTCTTCGCAGCGGTCTATGTGACCGACCTGGACCGCAGCCTCGCCTGGTATGCCAAGATCGTCGGACGCGATGCGGATCATCGCCCGATGCCGACGCTCGCCCAATGGGTCGGCGTGGCCGGCGCGGGACTTCAATTGTTCCTCGATCCGGCGAAGGCCGGGCGCGGCAGGATGACGCTGGTGACGCCCGACGTCGACAAGGCGAAGGCCGAGCTGGCGCGGAACGGCGTGGCCGCCGGCGAGACATTCCGCGGCGATTTCGGTGCGATCGCCGAGGTCGAAGATCCGGACGGTAATCTGGTAACCCTGGCCGAACCTCCGAAGCCGCGCTGAGACCCTGATGGCGTTCGCGTTCTGCGGACCGTTCCTGTTGCTGGCGGCGATACCGCTGCTGCATGCGGTGAGCCCGGCGGCGCCGCTGCTGTCGGTGGCGGCGTTGTTGTCGGTGTTGCTGGTCAGCGAGCGGTGGAAGCCGTCGCTGCCGCCGGTTGCGGCGGCCGAGACGGCGCTTTTCTTCCGCGCGCTGCCGTGGGTCTATATTCCGGCGCAGCTTGCGGTGATTTTCTGGGCGACGCTGACGGCGGCGCAGCCGGGCGCATCGGGGGCGGAGGCGGCGGCGCTGCTGCTATCGGTGGGCGTGACGGCGGGCGTGTTCGGGATGCTGACGGCGCACGAGATGGTGCACAGCCATCATGCCGGCGAGATCGCGCTGGGCGTACTGATGCTGACCGGCATGACGTATCGGCATTTCCGCGTGGCGCATATCTATGGCCATCACCGCTGGGCGGGCACGGCGCGCGACGCGGGGACGGCGCGGCTGGGCGAAAGCGCCTATGCGTTCATCGGGCGCACGGTCGCGATGCAGGCGATCGAGGCGTGGCGCTTCGAGAGCCGGCGCGTGGCGCGGCGCGGGCTTCGCTGGTGGCGGCATCGCGGGGTGCAGGATGTCGCTGTTTATGCCGTGCTCTATGGGGCGATCGGGGCCGTCGCGGGATGGCGGGGCGTGCTGTTCTTCCTGGGGCAGAGTGCGGTCGCGGTGATCGTGCTGGAGCTCTTCAACTACATCGCGCATTACGGGCTGATGCGGGGCGAGGCGGGCGGGCGGCGGGAGCCGTTCACCGACCGGCATAGCTGGAACACCTCGAACGGCTTCGCCAATCGCTGGATCTTCAATATGGGGCGGCACAGCGACCATCATCGCCGCCCCGCCGTGCCGTTCGAGCAGCTCCGGCCATTGGCGGAGGGGCGCGAACTGCCCGCCGGATATGCCGGGAGCATCCTGCTCGCCTTCGTGCCGCCGCTGTGGCGCCGGGTGATGGACAAGCGGATCGCGCCCTGACGCATTCGTTTGTCGCTTTTCGCAAGGACGGGCGGGCGTATTCGTTTGTCGATTTTCGGCCCGAGGCTGCGCCGGAGCATTCGTTTGTCGCTTTTTTGCCTCGCGGAGCGCCGCAACGAGGCGTGCGAGGGCGCAGAGGCGCCGGGCGCGGCGGACGAAGCTGCGGATCGTCGCGCGCTCGGCCCGGGCGGCGGCACTGCGACGGCCGGTCTTGACCGCGTTGCGGTTTCCGGGCTGGCCGCCGCGCTTGCGTTTCTCAGGTGCCGTGGTCGTCATCCCCGCCGCTTCCTCCTCCCTGCTCATATTCTTATGAAAAGGAATATTGTCAAGACCGGACGGATGGGGCTTTGCCCTTGCCGGGCGGCGGGCGAGGCGACATATCGGGCGCGCAGCTTTCGTTCCGGATCCTTCCCGCATGCGTGCGACCCGGCCGTTCGGCCAGAATTATGCGTTCGTGGTCGCCGCCGCGATCTTCGTGGCGCTGCTGACGGCGGCGGGGTTGCGGGCGGCGCCGGGCGTGCTGATGCTGCCGCTGGAGCGCGCTTTCGGCTGGGACCGCGCGGCGATCTCGGCGGCGGCGGGCATCGGCATCTTCCTCTACGGGCTGACCGGGCCGTTCGCGGCGGCGCTGATGCAGTCGTTCGGCGTGAGGCGCACGGTGAGCCTCGCCTTCCTGCTGATGAGCGGGGCGACGGCGCTGAGTTCGCTGATGTCGGCGCCCTGGCACTATGTCGCGACCTGGGGCGTGCTCTCAGGGATAGGCAGCGGCGCGGTGGCCCCGGTGCTGGGCGCGACGGTGGTAAACCGCTGGTTCGTGCGGAATCGCGGGCTGATGCTCGGCCTCCTCACAGCGAGCACCGCGACGGGGACGCTGCTGTTCCTGCCGCTGATGGCCTATGCGGCGAACGCCTTCGGCTGGCAGACGGTGGTGCTGTCGATCTCCGGCGTGACGCTGCTGCTGGCGCCGGCGGTGTGGCTGCTGGTGCCGGATTCACCTGAGGCGATCGGGCAGTGGCCCTATGGCGCAGACGAGGATTATGTGCCGCCGCCGCGGGTCTCGGGCTCGGGTGCGCTGGGTCACGCCTTCGGGGCCTTGGCGCGTGCTTCGCGCAGCCGCACCTTCTGGCTGCTCTTCGGCGGCTTCTTCGTCTGCGGCGTCACGACCAACGGGCTCGTCGGCACGCATATGATCGCGCTGTGTTCCGAGCGCGGCCTCACCGAATTCCAGGCGAGCGGGCTGCTCGCCCTGATGGGCGTGTTCGATCTTGTCGGGACGACGGCATCGGGCTGGCTGACCGACCGCGCCGATCCGCGCAAGCTGCTGTTCGCCTATTACGCGTTGCGCGGGCTCTCGTTGATCTACCTGCCGTTCTCGGATTTCTCGCTGGTGTCGTTGAACGTCTTCGCGGTGTTCTACGGGCTCGACTGGATCGCCACGGTGCCGCCGACGGTGCGGCTGGCGAACGAGGCGTTCGGCGATCGCGACGGGCCGGTGGTGTTCGGCTGGATCGCGGTGGGCCACCAGGCGGGCGCGGCGACGGCGGCGATCGGCGCGGGGCTGCTGCACACCGAGTTCGGCGGCTATCTGGAGGCCTTCGTGCTGGCGGGCAGCGCGGGTGTCGTCGCGGCGGTGATTTCGATGATGATCAAGAGGCCGGCGGCGGTGGGGATCTAGCGCCTGGATCCTCTCCGCTTCCTGGTATGGTGAGGTGCGAGCCGAAGGCGAGCCTCGAACCACGCAATCCTGCAACAGCGTGCGTGGTTCGAGGCGCGGTCGCTTTCGCGACCACGCACCTCACCATGGCAAGATGGTGCAACACATCGTGGGCAGGATACGACAACACGTCGTGAGCAAGAGGCTGCGACATCGTGCGTGGTTCGAGGCTCCCCCGGATCAAGTCCGGGGTCGCACCTCACCATGGCAAGATAGGGGGGGTGGTCAGCTTGCCTGTGTCGGACGGGACTTCCCGGCCCGTCGCCTGGACAGCGCCTGCAAGACATCCCAGTCGCGACGGATCAGAGCCTCCTTCTTAGCGCGCGACCATCGCTTGACCTGATATTCAAAGGCCTTTGCCTGGACGATGTCCGGGAAATCTTCCTGGAAGATCAGCTTCACGGGGCGCCGCGCCGACGTGTAGCCGCCAAACGTGCCGTCGTTGTGCTGGCCGGTGCGCACGTCCGGATCCTGGGTGGTCGAGCCTACATAGTAGCTGCCGTCTGCACAGAGCAGAATATGGACCCAGGCGCCGTTGATCATCGCGTAAGGGATGGGGTGTTCCGGGGCCAGGTCAAGGTTGTTGCCTCTGCCTTGGACCGGCTGCAACAGCGTGCGTGGTTCGAGGCTCCCCCGGATCAAGTCCGGGGTCGCAACCTCACCATGGCAAGATGGTGCGCACATCGTGAGCAAGAGGCTGCGACATCGTGCGTGGTTCGAGGCTCCCCCGGATCAAGTCAGATCAAATCCGGGGTCGCACCTCACCATACCAATCGTGATGACAACACGGTGAGCTAAGGAAATTCCCTGACGGGCTCCTGCTCCGCGGCGGCCTGTTGCTGGTGGGTGATTTCGTCTTCGAGGTCGCGGAGGGTGTCCTTGCCGAAGAAGATTTCGGTGCCGACGAAGAAGGTGGGGATGCCGAAGGTGCCGCGGGCGACGGTCGCCTCCGTGTTGGCGACCAGCTTGGCCTTGACGTCGGGGTCCTGGGCGCGGGCCATCAGTTTCTGCGCGTCGAGCCCGGCGGCAGCGAGGATTTCGGCGATGACGGCGGGGTCGTCGAGCTTCCTGCCGGTCTCCCACATGCCGGCGAACATCGCTTCGACATAGGGCATGAAGACGCCCTCCATTTCGGCGGCGACGACGCCGCGCATGATCTGGAGCGTGTTGACTGGGAAGTTCGGGTTGAAGGCGAATTTGTCGAGGCCGTGCTTCTTCACGAAGCGCTGGATCTCGAGGCGGATATAGGCGGTCTTCGGCTTCACCTCGGCGAAGGCGACCATCGGCGGCTTGTTGTTGGTCGCCTTGAAGATGCCGCCGAGCAGCACGGGGACATAGGTGAAGGCCGCGCCGGTGCGCAGCTCGATCTCCGGGATGACCTTGTGGACGAGATAGGCGTTCGGGCTGCCGAAGTCGAAATGGAATTCAGGATTCTTGTTCACCAGGTCTCTCCATAGGGCCGGAGGTCGAGTTCGTGCGTCCACGCGTCGCGCTTCTGGCTGTGCAGCATCCAGTAGGTCTCGGCGATCGAGGCGGGATTCATGAGCGTGTCGGGCGGGATGCCGGCCGCGGCCTCGGCGCCGCGCGCCTCGGCTATCCGTCCGCGGACGAAATCGGTGTCGACGCCGGCATCGACGATGAGATGGGCGACGTGGATATTCTTCGGGCCGAGTTCGCGGGCCATGGACTGCGCGACGGCGCGAAGGCCCGCCTTGGCGGCGGCGAAGGCGGCATAGCCCGAACCGCCGCGGACCGAGGCGGTGGCGCCGGTGAAGATGATGGTGCCGCGGCCATGGGCGAGCATCGCCTTCGCGGCCTCGCGTCCCGAAAGGAAGCCGGCATAGCAGGCCATCTCCCAGACCTTCCGGAAGACCCGCTCGGGCGTCTCGGTGAGGGGGAAGCGGACATTGGCGCCGACATTGAAGATGCAAACCTCGAGCGGGGCGGCATCGTCGGCCTCCTTGAGGAACGCGGCGATCGCCTCTTCGCTGCGGGCGTCGAGGGTGCGGGCTTCGAGGCGGCCGCCCTGGGCTTCGATCTCGGCCTTCAGGGGTAGGAGCTTCTCGCCGTTGCGGCGGCCGGCGAAGGTGAGGAAGCCCCCGGCGGCGAAGCGGCGGGCGATCGCGGCGCCGATGAAATCGCCCGCGCCGATGACGGCGCAGCTCGCGTTCCGGGGCTGCATGGGCGGGCCTCGCGCTATTGCGTTCAAAAACGAAACTCACATAAGATGACGGCAAAGGCAAGGTGATTGCGAATGCGGTGGGGTGCGATCGGGGGGGAGGCGTGTTCGGTGGCGCGGACGGTTTCGGTCATCGGCGACCGCTGGACGCTGCTGGTGCTGCGCGACTGTTTCCTGGGCGTGCGACGGTTCGACGCCTTCCAGGAGCGGATCGGGGTGACGCGGCCGATCCTCGCGGCGCGGCTGAAGAAGCTGGTGGCGGAGGGCATCCTCGACGCGGTGCCGTATCAGCAGCGGCCGGTGCGCCACGAATACCGCCTGACGGCGAAGGGCAGGGCGCTGCATCCGGTGCTGATGGCGCTGGTCCATTGGGGCGACACGCATATGGCGGAAGGCGCCGGCCGCCCCCTGCTGCACCGGCACAAGGCGTGCGGCTGCGACTTCGATCCGGTTCAGGTGTGTTCGGAATGCCGGGCGCCGGTCGGCGCGCGGGACGTCGAGGTGCGGCCCGGTCCGGGAGCGGCGCCTACGCCGTAGCGTCGAGGTCGCGTAGGTCTTCGGCGGTCAGCTTCAGGGCGGCGGACTTCACGATGTCGTGGAGCTGGGCGAGGCTGGTGGCGCTGGCGATCGGGGCGGTGACGCTGGGCCGCGCCATCAGCCAGGCGAGTGCGATCTGGGCCGGGGTCGCGGCATGGCGCGACGACACGGCGTCGAGCGCGGCGAGGATGGCGAAGCCGCGATCATCCAGCAGCCGCTTCATGCCGCCGCCGCGCATGCTCTTCTTGAGGTCGGCCTCGGAGCGGTATTTGCCGGTGAGGAAGCCGCTCGCCAGCGCGAAATACGGAATGACGCCGAGACCTTCGGCGGCGCAGAAATCTTCGAGAGCGCCTTCGTAGCTCTTGCGTTCGACGAGATTGTAATGCGGCTGAAGGACCGTGTAGCGCGCCGCGGTCTTGCCGTCGCCGGCCTCCAGCGCCGCCTTCAGGCCCGGCGCATCGTAGTTCGAGCCGCCGGCCGCGCGGATCTTGCCTTGGACGATCAGCGCCTGGTAGGCGCCCAGCGTCTCGGCGATGGGCGTCTCGGGATCGGGCGCGTGGGAGAGGTAGAGGTCGATATAGTCGCTCTGGAGGCGGCGCAGCGAATCCTCGACCGCCCGGGCGATATAGGCGGGCTTCAAGCCCTTCCTGCCCTCGCCCATGTCCATGCCGACCTTGGTGATGAGCACGACCCGGGCGCGGTTGCCGCGGGCCTTCATCCATTCGCCGAGGATGGTCTCGGACTCGCCGCCCTGATTGCCGGGTATGAAGCGCGAATAGACGTCGGCGGTGTCGATGGCGTTGAAGCCGGCGTCGAGGAAGGCGTCGAGGATGGCGAAGGAGGTGTCCCTGTCCGCCGTCCAGCCGAACACGTTGCCGCCCAGGACGAGCGGCGCGATCGAAAGGCCCGAGGGCCCGAGCTTGCGGAAATCCATGACGTGCCTCCCTGGCGACGGGCGAAGGTCGCGCAGGATGGCGGCGAATGCCAGCCCCCGGCTGTGCCCCGTCAGAGCTTCACTTCGCCCGAGGCGAGCTTCAGATAGGTGTCGGGATCGAGCGGGCGATAGGTCTTCGCCCCGGCGTCGAACCAGTAGAGCGGGTCGTGGACCAGGGAGGGGTCGAAGCCCTCCTTCACCAGTTCCACCTTGCGATGCTTGAAGGTTCCGGTGATCTCCATCTCGCCCTGAAGACAGCGCAGGAAGAGCGGCCGCGCATAGCCGGGCAATTGCTTCTCCAGATGGGCGGTGAGGCCGGCGAGGTCGAAGTCCGGGCCGGCGACGACGGCGGCCATGCCGGCGCGGCCCTCGAGGGCGCCGACCTTGACGCCGTAGACATTGGCCTCCCGGACACCGGGATAGACGGAGAGCACCTCGGCGACTTCGGAGGTGGCGACATTCTCGCCCTTCCAGCGGAAGGTGTCGCCGATGCGGTCGATGAAATAGAAGAAGCCTTCCGCGTCCTGCTTCAGAAGGTCGCCGGTGCGGAAATAGACGTCGCCCTTCTGGAAGACGTCGCGCAGCAGCTTCTTCTCGGTCTCCGAACTCTTCGAATAGCCGTCGAAGCGCGAGCGCGGATCGGCGGGGTCGATCCGGCCGATCGCCTCGCCGGCCTCGTTGACGCCGCATTCGATGCAGAAGCCGGTTGCCGGGTCGCGCACGGGCTGTTCGTTCTCGACGTCGAACTTCACCAGCCGCACCGGCATGCGCTTCTTCATGTAGCCGGGGATGCGGCCGACCGCGCCGGGCTTGCCGCTGAAATTCAGCAGCGCGACGTTGCCTTCGGTCGCGCCGTAGAATTCGAGGATGCGCGGAATGCGGAAGCGGTCCTGGAAAGCCTGCCAGATTTCGGGCCTGAGGCCGTTGCCGACGATGAGGCGCAGCACATGCGCAGTGTCCGACGGGCCGGGCGGGGCGTTCAGCAGATAGCGGCAGAGTTCGCCGATATACTGGAACAGCGTCGCCTTGTAGCGGACGCAGTCTTCCCAGAAATGCGTGGTGGAGAATCTGCGCCGCAGCGCGAGCGCGCCGCCATTGGTGAAGACGCCGAGCGCCGCGATCCCGCCGGCCGAATGATACAGCGGCAGGACGTTATACATGATGTCGGCCGAGGTCGTGTTCGCGGCGCCGCCGAAGGCGTGCATCATCATCTGCATGCGCAGGTGGCTGATATTGGCGGCCTTGGGCATGCCGGTCGTGCCGGAGGTGTAGACGTAGAGCGCCTTGTCGCCGGCGGTCAGGCCGTCGCGGAAGGTGCGCGGAATGGGGGCCGGGCTCTTCTCGGCGAGCGCTGCGTCGAGATCCTCGGTGCCGGGCGCTGCGCCGCCGGTCGACCATGCGGTGAGCGGCGATTCCAGGCGGTCCGCGGCGCTCGCGTAGTGGCCGGCGAGCTCGGCGCCCAGCACCAGATGGCGGGCCCCGGAGATGCCCAGCGAATGCACCAGGGGCAGGGCGGTCAGGTTGGTGTTGATGAGCGCTCCGACCGCGCCGATCTTGTGCAGGCCGAACCAGGCCATGATGTATTCGGGCCGGTTCTCCATGAGGATGGCGACCGCATCGCCCTTGCCGATCCCGCGGTCCATCGCCCAGCGCGCATAGCGGGCGGCGCCCTGGTCGAGATCCTTCCAGGTGACGACACGGTCCTCGAAGAAGATCGCCGGCGCATCCGGCGTCTTGCGGACCCATTCCTCGAGAAGGTCGGCGGTGGTGCGCGGGGTTTCCGGCCCGAGGCCCTTGACCCGCGCGTTGATGCGCATGCCGGTGCGGAGATAGCCGACCTCACGCCGGAGCGTATCGAGAAAACCCATCTTCGGTTCCTGAACGGTTGATCCGCACAAAGCACGCACGGCCGATCAAGCCGTGCGTGCGGAAATCCGTCAAGGAAGCGGCATCACTTCGGCGGCGGCGGGACGGGGTCGACCTTGTCGTGCAGATTGGCGATCACCTCGTCGGCGCTGATCGCGTCGGCCCGGCCGCGCGCCTCTTCGGCGGTCAGCATCGAGATGTTGGCGGTCGCCACGTAGCGGGCGTTGCGATCGGCGTCATAATAGAAGTCGAGGTCGTACCAATAGGGGTCGTAGAAGGCGCGGCGGCCCCAGCCCCACCCCCAGCGGCCATACGGCCCGAAGCCCGGGGAGGCGGTGAAGGGCACGTAGCCGCCCCGCTTCTCGCGCTCGGTCGCCCGGGCATCGACGGTGAAATGGGTGTAGCCGGCCTGCCGGGTGACTTCGGCGGCGCGCAGCATCAGCGCATCCTCCACCCGTTCGCGCGAGGTCGTGCGGCGGCCGGTGAAGGTGACGCGGTAATTGTTGCGGTCGAGCTTCTGCTCGGCATAACCCGAGCCCCGTTCGCTCGCCTGCGGCTGGTAGAGCGGCGTGGTCGCACAGGCGCCCAGCATCAAGGCGGCCGACAGCGCGGCGGCCGCGGCAGTGGATGTCGTTCTCATTGGCCCTAACTCCCGACCCAAAGGGGTAATCCCGCAGCGCCATTATCGCTCCGCACACGGAAGCTGGGAAGGCGGTGCTTCAAGCCTTTATTTAGGGGCGCGGGCGTATGGTTTCAGCGGTTGAGGCAATCGCTCAGGAACCATGCGTCCCCTATTTTCGCTCTCCGGCACGATGTTCCTCGCAGGGCTTTCGCTCGCCGCGTGCGGCTCCACGGGCGACTATGGTTCGCCCCGTGTCGTCAGCCGCGACAAGGGGATTCAGTGCGTTCCGTTCGCGCGGGCGGAAAGCGGGGTCGATCTCTACGGCGACGCCAATACCTGGTGGGACAAGGCGCGCGGCAAATACGAACGCGAGACGGCGCCCGAGGAAGGCGCCGTCATGGTGCTCAAAGGCTACAAGCGCTCGGACCGCGGCCATGTCGCGGTCGTGAAGGCGGTGGTCGACGATCGAGAAATCGTGATCGACCACGCCAACTGGCTCAATGACGGCAAGATCTATCTCGACCAGCCGGTCAGGGACGTGTCGGAGGGCAACGACTGGTCCGAGGTGCGGGTATGGTATGCACCGGGCGCGCAGTACGGCGCGCGAATCTACGACGTCGAAGGCTTTATCCTGCCACACCCCCTGTTGGCCGACGCGCGCTAGGCCTGTGCTGGGTTGCATCCGGCGGCGTGGAACAGGGGCTGTTAAGGGCTTCTTTACGATAAATACGGCCTTTTAGAATCAAAGGCTTAGAGTCGATGTTCTTGCCGTGTTCGCAACATTACGCGAACTTTAAGTTGACCCCCCTGTCACGCGAAATTACCCATTATGACAAGGGATAGTTCAAAGGGCTGGTATTAATGACGGCACGAGGAGTTCTCGCGCGCACGAGTGTCTTGTGTGCGATGACCGCGCTGGCTGCCTGCGTCAACACGCCGCATTACGCGTCACGTCAGCCCGCCCCCGTTCCGGTGCAGACCGGCATGCGCGCGCCCGACATCGCGCCGGCCTCGACCGCGCTGGCGCATGTGGCGTCGGCGCTTGATGTAAGCGTCCGCACGATCAATTCAACGCCGCGGCCCGGTGCCGGCATCCTGGCTTCGGCCGACGTGCAGCCGCGCGTCGCCTATATCAGCCGCCGCCTCCAGTGCGTGCCGTTCGCCCGCGAGCGTTCGGGCGTCGCCATCCGCGGCAATGCGAATACCTGGTGGAAGCAGGCCGCCGGCCAGTTCGTCCGCGTCAAGGCGCCGGCCGTGGGTTCGGTGATCGTCATGCAGACGCGCCGCGGCCATGTCGGCGTGGTGACCAAGGTCGTCGACAGCCGCACCATCGTCATCGACCACTCGAACTGGTTCTCGAACGGCCAGATCTATCTCGACCAGCCGGTCATGGACGTCTCGGCCAATAATGACTGGTCGAAGGTCGTGGTCTGGAACGGCCCGCGCGCCTCGTACGGCAAGCGCGCGCTCGGCGTCTCCGGCTTCATCGTGCCCGCCTCGGCGCGCGGCAATTCCACCGTCTATGCGAGCCTCGCCGACGTCCCCGCGACGCTGGCCGGCAATGTGCAGTACGCCGAGGCCGTCGTCCGGACGCCGGCGAAGGCCGCCCCGGCCGCGGTGCCCGTCAAGGCGGCGCCGGTTCTCGTCGCGGCGACCGAAGCGCCCGTCGCGAAGCCGGTGGCCAAGCCCGCAGCGGCGCCGGTGCTCGTCGCCGAGGCCGACATCGACGCGCTCCCGGCGCGCAAGCCGATCTACGTCAACACGATCATCCCGGCCTCCAAGCCCGCCTCGCTGCGTGCCCCGGCTGCGGTCGCCTCCGCCGAAGCGCAGCCCGCGGCGACCGTCGCCCTGGCGAGCGCCACGCCGGTCTATGTCGACACCATCGTGCCGGCCTCCAAGCCGGGCTCGATCGCCGGCTCGGCCTCGGTCGCGCCGATGGCCGTCGCCGAGGCCGCCCCGGTCCTGGTCGACACGATCGTGCCGAAGTCCAAGCCCGCTTCGCTGGGCGCCAGCACCGCGATCGCTTCGGCCGAAGCGACCAAGGCCCCGACCTATGTGGACGTGATCGTCCCGCAGGCGAAGCCCTCGAGCCTCGGCGCGACGGAAGTTGCGCTCATCCGCAAGGGCGACACCTCGATCGAAGGCAACACGGACGGCACTTTCGTCCCGTCGGAAAAGCCGACCAGCGTCACGACCTTCCGCTGATCGCGTAGATCAGCCCAGGCCTACCCAGCGCTCGCGAGCCACAGGCCCGCGAGCGCTTGCGTTTCGGGCACCAGCCAGCCGTCGATGCTGACGAGCCGTCCTTCGGCGCGGTCGCGCGCGACGGCGCCCGCATAGCCCTCGTCGCCGAGGCGCGCCGCCAGCGTGTCGGCATAGCCGGCCGGTATCGCCATGGCGGCCTGCGCCTGCCGGCCCAGCGCCTTCAGCGCGGCGGCCTGGGGCAGCCCGGCCAGCGCATCGAGGCTCGACGCGGCTCCGCGCCAGAAGGCCCAGCGCGGCCATGTCTCGACCGCGGCAAGGCCGAGCGCGCCGAGCAAAGTCGCGCCGAAGGTTCGCCGCGTGACGGCCCAGGCGCGGGCAACGGGATCGCTCATGCCGCCATCTCCGCCTTCAGCCGGTCGGCGAGCCGGAGGGCCAGCGCGACGATGGTGAGCGTCGGGTTGGCCGCCCCCGGCGTCGTCCACAGCGACGACCCGGCGACCCAGAGATTGGCCATGCCATGGACCCGCCCGTCCCTGTCGCAGACGCTGGTCCGGGGATCGTCGCCCATCCGCGTTGTGCCGAGATTGTGATGACCCCACGAGGTCTCTTCCGGCCAGCGCGCCGCGGCATCGGGCGGGATGCGCAGCAGCGCCGTGCCGGAGTGCGCCAGCGCCTTCGCGAAGTCGCCGAGGTTCAGCAGGTAATGTTCCAGGTCCGCGTCGCTGAGGCGCCAGTCGACCTTCAGCCGCCGCATGCCGAAACGGTCGCGCTTGCCGGTCAGCGTGACCCGGCTGTCCGGATTGGGCCGCGTCTCGATGCCGGCGTTCAGCACATGCAGCCGGACCGGGCCTGTCGCGTTCGCGGCGGCGAGTGCATTCACCGTCTCCGGTGCTCCGAACCACTTCGCGTCGCTGCGGTCGAACGCGCCCGCCGCGGGATCGAAGCGCGGCCCCGGCGGCTCGATGGTAATGAGGCAGGAGAGGCGCTTCTGGGCCGCGCGATAGGCCTCGCTCGGCTGGAACGCGAGGCGCCAGCGCCGCTTGTCGGCCGCGATGTCGCCGAATGCGAACGGGCCGCCCGCGGAAGGATCGAGCGCCAGGATCGCCGCATAGCCGATGAGGATCGGATGGTCGGTGAAATAGCGCCCGACCTGGTCGGCGCCGTTGCCGAGCCCGCCCTGCACCTGGCTGTCCGCCGCGAGCAGCATCTGCGCGTTCGAGAGCGCACCCGTCGCGAGCACGACATGGCGCGCCGTCATCGCCAGTGCCGGCCCGCCGTCGCGCGCCAACGTCAGTGTCGTCACCGTCCTGGTGTCGTCGCCGACGCGCAGGTCGACGAGCGTGGTGTTGAGATAGGTCTTCACCGCGCTCTGCTCGAGCTCGGCGCGATAGACCTCGCCCATCCGCGTCGGCGGGGAGAATTCGAAGAGGATCGGCTCGATGTCGCCGCCGCGGGCGACCGGCAGCGCCGCGCCCGCCGCCTTCGCGATGCCTTCGCTGTCGGCGTAGCGCTGCGGCGAGCCGAGCTGGAGCACGCTCTGCGCCTTGGCGTACCAGGGGTCGATCTCGGCCTTCTTCAGCGGCCAGCCGCTGAGCGGCACGAAGTCGCGCGGCTCGAAGTCGATCGCATCGAGCTCGCGGCACCAGCCGCCCCAATGGCCGGTCGTGCCGCCGAAATAGCGCAGCCGCACCGTATCGGGCGTCGCATAGGTCTGCGGCCCGAGTTCGCCGGCCGCGAGGTCCTGCGCCTCCTCCGACCACTCCAGGCCGCCCGATTCGATCAGCGCGACCGAAAGCCCCGAATCCTTGAGCGCCCGCGCCAGGGTGATCCCCGCGGCGCCGGCGCCGACGATGGCGATGTCGGCTTCCAGCGCCGTTCCCGCCGGCAGCGCGCGTCCGTCAATGAACATGATGAAGCGCGGTGCGTCCTTCGAGGCCCGGTCGCTGGACGCGACCGCGCCCCTCAGGATGGCAAATAGGTTTGGATTTCACGCAAGGTGTGATGGTGAGGTGCCCGGCGGCGCATGCCACCGAGCCTCGAACCACGCGCAACGTCTGCTACTCCGCCGCGGCGACGCCGGTGCCGATCTGGCAGGCGACGCCGGTGCCGCCGAGGCCGCAATAGCCGCCCGGGTTCTTGTCGAGATATTGCTGGTGATAGTCCTCGGCGTAGAAGAAGGTCGGCGCCGGCAGGATTTCCGTCGTGACCGGACCGAAGCCGCGGGCCTTCAGCGCCGTCGCATAACCGGCCCGCGCCGCCTCCGCCTCGCGCTTCTGCGCCTCGCTGAAGGTGTAGATGCCCGAGCGATATTGCGTGCCGATGTCGCCGCCCTGGCGCATGCCCTGCGTCGGGTCGTGGTTCTCGAAGAACAGCTTCAGGAGTTCGCCGTACGAAACGGCCTTCGGGTCGAAGGCAACGAGCACCACCTCGTTGTGTCCGGTCATGCCGGAACAGACCTCCTCGTAGGTCGGGTTCGGCGTGAAGCCCGCGGCATAGCCGACCGCCGTCGAATGGACGCCTTTCGCCTGCCAGAATTTGCGCTCGGCGCCCCAGAAGCAGCCGAGCCCGAACATCGCGGTCTCGATCCCGTCGGGCCACGGTCCGCGCAAGGGCTTGCCGAGCACGGTGTGGGCCGGCGCGACGCGCATCTGCCGATCGGTGCGCCCGGGCAGGGCGTCTTCCGGCTTCGGCATTTCCGTCTTCTTCTTCAGACCGAACATGGCTGGTCCTTTCCTGAAAATCTCTGCCGCCAATGTGGCGTCGGACTGCCGGTAAATCCAGCGCCGCCTAGAACCGCCGCAGGAGGCGGTCGAGGTAGTCGAGTTCCTGCTGGGGGCGTTCGCGTTCGCCGGAGCGCTTGCGCAGCTCGTTGAGGATGTCGCGGGCCCGCTGGCTTTCGCGCTGGGTGGGGACCTTCACCGAGCCGTTGTCGATATTGCCGTCGGACGCCGGACGTCCGGCGGGGTCCATGCCGGGATTGCGCCGGCCCATGCCGCGCCCGATGCGGACGCCGCCGTTCTTCTTCTGCTCGGCGGCCAGCGCCTGGCGCGCCGCATCCTGCGCCGCCTTCAGCTTCGCCAGCGCCTCGTCCTGCTGCCCGAGCGCCTCGCCGGTGTCGGATTGGCGCAGCGCGCCCGCCGCCTTGTCCATGGCCTGGCCGGCCTCGCCCATATTGCCGGCGATGTCGGCCTCTTCCTGGCCGGCGCCCTTGTCGCCCTGTTCGCCCTGCTCGCCGGGCGCCTTCCGGCTATCCTTCTCGCGCTCGCCCGGCGCGCCGGACTGCGCCTCGGGCGGTTTCATCTCGCCCTGGCGCTGCGCTTCCTGGTCGAGCTTCTGCTTCAGATCGCCCTGCTGGCCGGCGAGTTCGTCCTGGGGCGGCGCGTCGGTGAAGTCGCCGAACTCCTGGTCCTTGCGGAAGGTCTCGTCGCGCAGCTTTTCCTGCTGGCGCACGATGTCGTTCAGCTCCGAGAGTGTCTTCGCAAGCTGGCGCTCGCGTTCGGAGGGCTCGGCCATCGGGCCGCTCATGCCCTCCATCATGTTCTGCAACTGCGACAGAAGTTCCTGCGCCGCGTCCTTGGCGCCCAGCTTGCTGAGCTCCTCGATGCGGTCGAGCATCGACTGGAGGTCCTGCGCATCGAGCGTCTGGGCGTCGATCATGGGCACCGTCTCGCCCGGCGCCTTCTGGGCCAGCGACTGCATCATCTGGTCCATCGCCTGGCGGAGCTGTGCGGTCAGTTCGGCGATCTCGTCGTCGGGCGCGTTGCGTTCCAGCGCCGCCTGGAGCTCCTTCTGGAGCCGGCGCACCTCGTCGGCCGCCATCGTGAAGCCGCCGTCCTCGAGGCTCAGCGCGATGTCCCACAGCATCGCCTGCACGTCGACGATCTCGGCATGCCTGGTCGCCTTCAGCACCTGCCAATAGGCGGCGCGCAGGCCGAGATAGACCGGCGCCTTGATGTCGAAGAGCTCGGGCTTGAGCGTGAAGGCCTCAAGCGCCATCGCAACGTTCGGGATGGCGCCCGGGCCGCGCGACAATTCGCGCCGCTGCTCGATCACCGCCCGCGCCAGCGGGTCCTTGAAGACCCGCTCGGGCAGGGTGAAGGGCTTCTCGTCCGACACCGCGGTCTGGCCCGACGCATCGGTCGCCACGAGCTGGATCGTCACCGGCAGGCCCGACCAGGGATGTGCGGTGAGGTCTTCGAAGCCCGCCGCCTTCACGTGCCTGGCGCTGTCGGAGCGCAGCGGCAGCGCGAAGGTCAGCTCGTCGGCGCCTTCCTCGGCGGTCGGGTCGTCGCCGGCCTGCGCGTCCGCCGCGAGGCGGATGACGGCCTCGGCCTTGGTGACGCCGTAGTCGTCGCCCGCGGTGAAGGCGATCTTCGTCGCCAGGCGCGCCGTCGCCTCGGGCTCGCCGTCGAAGGCGATCGAGGGCGGCGCGTCGGGCAGTACGGTGATCTCCCAGTCGCCGACCTTGCGCCCGGCGGCGAAGATGCGGACGCGTTCCGACGCCTTCAGTTCGTATTCCGCGCCGAACGCACCCTCCTGGCCCGCCCCGGGCGCGTCGGACGTCGCCTGCGCCTCGCCTTCGAGCGGGATGCGCTCGATCGTGGGATGCTCGGCGCCGTCGAGGCGGAGCGTCAGCTTGGAGCCCGCCGGCACCGAAACGGCACGCGTCGGATCGAGCGGCACGCTCGCCCTGGCCTGTGCCATGACGATGGGCGCGAGCCCGGTATATTGCGGCGGCGTGATCCAGGCATCGAGCGCCGGACCCGAGGCCAGCATGACGCGCTCGCCTTCGACCGCGAAGGATGCGGCGATGCGGCGGGCCGCATCCGGGCCGGCCACGAACGCCCCGGCGGCGAGGCCGAGCAGCACGAGCGCGCGCAGTGCATAGGGATCGCGGAAGGCGACATTGGGCTTCGGCCAGGCCGGCTCCAGGCGGCCATAGGCGCCGAGCTGCCGCATCAGGTGGCGGCGCCAGAGTTCTTCGGCAACGGGATCGCCCTTGCCCGACGCCATGGCGTCCTCGGCGGACGAAAGCGGCCGGTGGCTGAGGTCGTTGGCGTCTTCGAGGCGGCGGATGCTCTGTTCGCGCGACGGCCAGAACACTGCCTTCCAGTCGCGCCACCACAGCGTGACGACGGCGATGAGGAGCGCGCTGAGGGCGATGATGCGCGGCCCCGGGGGAAGCCAGGTCCACACGTCGAACAGCGCCAGCACCGTGCCCGCGCCGAGCAGCGTCAGCCCGCGCCACGAAGCGCCCCAGGCCTTCTCCCACCACAGCGCAAGCCGGCTCCCGGCAATGAGCCGGTGGCCGCGCGCGATGTCGCGCCCGGTCAGCTCAGAGCCATTCGGGAAGGCGGTCACGCCCCAGCATCTCCTCGTAGCTCGGGCGCGGCCTCACGACGGACCAGTCGCGCCCCTTCACCAGAACCTCCGGCACCAGCGGTCGGGCGTTGTATTCGCTCGCCTGGGCGGACCCATAGGCGCCGGCGGTCAGGATAGCCGCCAGATCGCCGTCGCGGAACGGCGGCAGCACGCGGCCTCGCGCGAACGTGTCCCCGGTCTCGCAGACCGGACCGACGACGTCATAGCTGTGTTCCGCGCCTTCGGAGCGCACCACCGGCACGATGTCATGATGCGCGTCATACATGGCCGGGCGGATAAGGTCGTTCATCCCCGCATCCAGCACCAGGAAATCGCGGGCGGCGCCCTTCTTCACGTATACGGCCTTCGCAACCAGGATGCCGGCATTGGCGACGATCAGGCGCCCCGGCTCGAAGGCCAGTTTCAGGTCCAATCCGGCGGAAATGCGGCGCACCATGTCGCCATAGAGCGATGGCGCGGGCGGGTGTGTCTCGTTCATCACATAGGGAACCCCGAGACCGCCGCCGAGATCGGCCCGGTCCACCGCATGTCCCGCAGCGCGCAGGGCGACCAGCATGTCGAGGACCTTGCGATAGGCCGCCTCCAGCGGGCCGAGATCGGTGATCTGGCTGCCGATATGGACCGCGATGCCCTTGAGGCTGATGCCGGGCAGCGCGTCGCAGCGCTTCGCCAGTTCCGGCATCCCGTCGATCGGCACGCCGAACTTGTTCTCGCCCTTGCCGGTCGAGATCTTGGCATGGGTGCGCGCGTCGACATCCGGATTCACGCGGATGACGATGTCGGCGACGACACCCTTCGCCGCGGCGATCGCGTTCAGCGCCTCAAGCTCGTTCTCGCTCTCGACGTTGATCTGGTGGATGCGGCTGTCGAGCGCGAAGGCGAGTTCCTCCGCCGTCTTGCCGACGCCGGAGAAGACGATCCGCTCGGGCGGCACGCCGCCGGCGAGCGCCCGGCGCAGTTCGCCCTGGCTCACGACGTCGGCGCCGGCCCCTTCGGCGGCGAGCGTTCGGATGATCGCGAGATTGCCGTTCGCCTTGATCGCATAGGCGATCAGCGAACCCTTCGGCAGCGCGTCGCGGAACACCGTGAAGTGCCGCACCAGCGTCGCGGTGGAATAGACATAGACCGGCGTGCCGACCGCCGCGGCGATCTCAGGGATCGGAACGTCCTCGGCGTGCAGGATGCCGCCGATATACTCGAAATGGTTCACGGCGCGGGCGCGTCCTTCACCGTCTCGGGCTTCGGCACGGGCTGCGGTTCGGCCGGCGTGACCTCGGGCGGCTTCTGACGCGGCTGGCGGGTCGTTACGTCGGGCGCGGTCGGCATCGCGCCCGGCGGGGCGTCGAGCTTGCCGCGCCGCCCGCAGGCGGCGGCCGAGAGGGCGATCAGGGCGACGATCAGGATTGTGCGAGACGTGCGCGCCATGCGGCGACCTCCCGTTTGACATTGGCGGGCGCGGTGCCGCCGAAGGATGTGCGGCTGGCGACCGACGCATCGACCGTCAGCACGCCGAAGACGTCGTTGGTGATGCGCGGCTCGACCGACTGCATGTCGTGGAGCGTCAGCCCGGTGAGGTCGACGCCTCGGCCCTCCGCCAGCTTCACCAGCCGGCCCGTGATGTGATGCGCGTCGCGGAACGGGATGTTCAGTGTACGGACCAGCCAGTCGGCAAGGTCCGTCGCCGTCGCGAATCCGGCCGAGGCCGCCGCATGCATACGCTGCGCGTCGATCGTCATGTCGCCGACCATGCCGGCCATCGCCGCGAGCGAGAGCGCCAGCGTATCGGCGGCGGAGAACACGGTTTCCTTGTCCTCCTGCATGTCCTTGGCATAGGCGAGGCTGAGGCCCTTCATCACCGTCAAGAGGCCGATCAGGGCGCCGAACACGCGGCCCGTCTTGGCGCGCACCAGTTCGGCGGCGTCGGGATTCTTCTTCTGCGGCATGATCGACGAGCCGGTCGAGAAGCGATCCGACAGGCGCACGAAGCCGAATTGCGGCGTCGACCAGACGACGATCTCCTCCGCGAGGCGCGACAGGTGCATCGCGAGGATCGCTGCGGCCGCCAGATATTCCAGCGCGAAGTCGCGCGCCGACACGGCGTCCAGCGAGTTGCGCATCGGCTGGTCGAAGCCCAGCGCCTTCGCCGTCGCGTGCCGGTCGATCGGAAACGACGTGCCGGCCAGCGCCGCCGCGCCCAGCGGGCTCTCGTTCAGCCGCTTGCGCGCGTCGAGCAGCCGCCCGCGGTCGCGGCCGAACATCTCGGCATAGGCGAGGCAGTGATGGCCGAATGTCACCGGCTGGGCGCTCTGCATATGGGTGAAGCCCGGCATCACGTCGGCGGCGTGCGCCTCCGCCTTGTCGAGCAGGGCGCGGATCAGCGCGTCGAGCTGCACGACGCCGGCGTCGATCTCGTCGCGTACCCACAGGCGGAAATCCGTCGCGACCTGGTCGTTGCGCGAGCGGGCGGTATGCAGACGTCCGGCCGCCGCACCGATCAGCTCGGCGAGGCGGGCCTCCACATTCATGTGGATGTCTTCATAGGCCTCGCGGAAGGGGAACCGGCCTTCCCGGATTTCCGATTCGATCGTGCCGAGGCCCGACTGGATGGCGCTTGAATCGGCCGCCGAAATGAGGCCCTTGGCTTCCAGCATGCGGACATGCGCAAGCGAGCCTTCGAGATCCTGCTTGGCCATGCGGCGGTCGAAGCCGATGGAGACATTGATCGCCGCCATCACCTCGTCGGGACCCGCCGCGAACCGGCCGCCCCACATGTCGTTCGTACTCAAGGACCCATCGCTCCGATGATCTGGAGAATTGCGGTATTGGCCGGCCTCGCCCTTGTCGGCTGTGCCGCGCTCATCGTCTTCACCATTGAAGACCGGCAGGAAGCGCGTCAACCGGAAGTGCAGCTTGCCCCCGCGGCCGAGCCCGGTCCGGCGCGGCCCAAGGCCTTCTTCGCCGTCAAGGCCGACGCTCCGGCCCTGCCGGCCGAACCCTTCCTCGACGGCGGGGGCGAGGAGGTCACGCTCGCCGACTTCAAGGGCAAGGCGGTGCTGCTGAATCTGTGGGCGACCTGGTGTGCCCCGTGCGTCAAGGAGCTGCCTTCGCTCGCCCGCCTCCAGGCGAAGCGCGGCAGCGACGGTTTCACGGTGATCGCCCTCAACCTCGACCGCCCGGGCAAGGCGAACGTGCCGGCGTTCCTGAACGAGAATGGTGCGTCCGGCCTTGAACCCTTCGCCGACCCGACGCTGAAGATGATGCGCGCGCTGCGCGTCGGCGGCCTCCCTTCGACCATCCTGATCGGCCCCGACGGCCGCGAGATCGCCCGCCGGGAGGGCGAGGCGGACTGGGATTCGAACGAGGCCTGGGCGGCAATCGAGAAGGCCCTCGGCAAGTAGGGGCGGACCGGTCACGCGGGGATTTGCATTGGCGCCCGCGGAAGTGATATAAAGTAACATATGACAGGCGGCCATACCCACCACGCGCACCACCATCATTCGCCCAGCGCCGCTTTCTCGCTGTTACGGACGAGTGCGGCGGTCCGGCTGGCAATCGCGGCGGCCGGCGCGGCGGTCGTCTGGCTCGGCGTCCTCTGGGCGCTGGCCGGGCCGTGAGCGCCGGCGCGGTCCGGCTCGAGGACCTGACCCTCGGCTATCAGCGCCATCCGGCGGTGCATCATGTCAGCGGCAGTTTTGCGCCGGGCTCGCTGACCGCCATCGCGGGCCCGAACGGGGCGGGCAAGTCGACCCTGCTCAAGGGCATCGCGGGCGAACTCCGCCCGCTTTCCGGCCGTATCGCGCTCGACGGGCTGAAGCCGCGCGACATCGCCTATCTGCCCCAGATCGCCGAGATCGAGCGGCGCTTTCCGGTCAGCGTGCTGGATCTGGTGGCGCTGGGCGCCTGGCGGCGGGCCGGCCTGTTCCGGTCGATCGGGCGGGACGATCTGGCGCTGGCGCATCATGCGGTGGATACGGTCGGCCTCTCAGGCTTCGAGGACAGGCCCATCGGCACGCTCTCCGGCGGCCAGCTCCAGCGGGCGCTGTTTGCGCGCCTGCTGGTGCAGGACGCCCGCCTGATCCTGCTCGACGAGCCGTTCGCCGCCATCGACCAGGGCACCACCGCCGATCTCGTCGAGATCCTGAAGCGCTGGCGCGGCGAGGGCCGCACCGTCATCGCGGTGCTCCATGACGACGCGCTCATGCGGGCTCATTTCCCGGAGACGCTGCTGCTCGCCCGTGCCTGCGTCGCCTGGGGCGCGACCGAGGAGGCGCTGCGGCCCGAACACCTGCTCGCCGCGCGGCGCATGTGCGAGGCGTTCCACGACGATGCCGCGGTGTGCCGGCCGTGATCCACGATCTCCTCTTCGCCCCGTTCGGCGACCCGGCCGTCCGCATGGCGCTGGCCGGCTGCATCGCGCTCGCCTTCGGGGGCGCGCCGATCGGCGTCTTCCTGGTCCTCCGCCGCACCAGCCTCATCGGCGACGCGCTCAGTCACGCCATCCTGCCGGGCGTCGCCATCGCCTTTGTCTTCGCAGGCTTCTCGGTGTTGTGGATGACCATAGGCGGGCTGTTGGCGGGCCTCGCGACGGCGATCCTCGCCGGCGTCGCGACCCGGATGTCGGCGATCCGCGAGGACGCCAGCCTTGCAGCCTTCTTCATCATCTCGCTGGCCTTCGGCTCGCTGCTCGTCGCCTCCTTCGGGACCGACGAGGAACTCGTCCATGTGCTCTTCGGCCGGGTGCTGGAGCTGAAGGCCGAAGCGCTCCTCACCATCGCCGGGATCGCGACCGTCACCATGGCCGCGCTCGCGCTGCTCTACCGCCCGCTGATCGCCGAGTGCTTCGATCCCGGCTTCCTGCGGCGGGCCGGCTGGACGGGCGCACTCGTCTACACCGCCTTTCTCAGCCTCGTGGTGCTGAACCTCATCGGCGGCTTCCAGGCGCTCGGCACGCTCATGGCGGTCGGCCTGATGATGCTGCCCGCCGCCGCGGCCGGTTTCTGGTCGGAGAGCGCGGGGGGGCAGATCGCCGTCGCCATCGCCCTGACGATCGGCGCCGCGCTCGCCGGTCTGGTCTTCGCCTTCCACGCCGGCACGCCGCCCGAATCCTCGATCGTGCTCACCGCCGGCGTCTTCTATCTCGTCTCCCTCGCCGCCGGCCCCCGTGACTCGATCGGCGCCCGCCTCATCCGCCTGCGGCATCTGGAGGCGTAGGCCCCCAGAGGGGCGTTTGCCGCTTTGCGCTCGCCCGGCCGTCGCGCATAGAAGGGGCATGATCCGTTACACCGTTCGCGACAGCGTCGCTGAAATCCTGCTCGACCATCCGCCGGTCAATGCGATCGACCATGGGCTGGCCGATGCTCTGCTGGCGGCGCTGGAGCGGGCGCGCGGCGACGAGGGTGTGCGAGCGGTGATCTTCGGGAGCGCCGTGCCGGGCCGCTTCAGTGCCGGGCTGGACCTGCCGGTCTTCCTCGACCTCGCGCCGGAGTCGAAGCATGCGCTGATCGAGAAGCTCTATACGCGCCTCACCGAAGCGCAGTTCGCGCTCGGCAAGCCGTCGATCGCGGCGGTGACCGGCACGACGCGGGGCGGCGGCATGACGCTCGCCATCTCCTGCGACATGATCCTCGCCGACGAGAGCGCCAATTTCGCCTATCCCGAGATCGATATCGGCCTGCTGCCCGGCATCCACTACACGCATCTGCACCGCATCGTCGGCCGCTACCGGGCCTTCGAGCTGCTCTTCACCGGGCTGGCGATCGATGCCCAGGAGGCCCAGCGCCTCGGCCTCGTCAACCGCGTGTGCCGGGCGGACGAGCTGATGGACGAGGCGCGCCGGGTGGCGCAGATCCTCGCCGGCAAGTCGCCCGCGCTGATGCGCCTCGGCCGCGCCGCCTTCCTGCGCGGCATCGACAGCGGCTACCGCACCGGCGTCGCGGGCGCCGTCGAAACCCTCGACGCGGCCGCCGCCAGCGCCGATTCGCGTGCTGCCATGTCGGGCTTCATCGAGAAGCAGAAGGCGCGGCGGCGGAAGAGCTGAGCGGGCCCGCGGCTCAGACGTTCCTGCGATACTGGAGGAAGCCGGACTCGTCGGCGATGCGGTCGTAGAGCCGGCGGGCGGTCGCGTTGCCGTATTGGGTGAGCCAGTGGACGCGGGTCGAGCCTGCGTCGTGGGCGACCTTGTAGACATGCTCGATCAGCGCGCGGCCGATGCCGGTGCCGCGCAGGTTCGCGTCGGCGTAGAGGTCCTGGAGGTAGCAGCTCTGGCCGTCGAGCCAGAACGAGCGGTGGAAGACGATGTGGACGAGGCCGTGCGGCTGGCCGGCAACCTCGGCGAGATAGCCGAACATCGGCTCCGCCGGATCGAACAGGCGCTTCCAGGAAAGATCGTATTGCGCCTTCGGGAGCGTCGTTTCGTAGAAGGCGAGATAGAGGCCCCAGAGCCGGTCCCATTCGGCGCGATCGCCCGGCAGTACCGGGCGAACGGCGACGGCGCCGTAGAGGCCGGTGGCGGCGAGCGCGGCGGCGTTCAAATCCGCGGGAAGCGTCATGCGGGGACTCGCAGAGAGCGCGTCGCAGTTGTAAGAGGAAAATTATAACGCATTTCAGGAGAAGCGCCTTGGGTATCTTTCTCTACGACCATCCGTTCAGCCCCTACGCGCAGAAATGCAAGATCGCGCTGCACGAGAAGGGCGTCCCCTTCGAATCCGGCCTGCCGAACGCGATCGGCAGCGGCCATGCGGATGCCGACTTCCTGAAGGCCAATCCGCGCGCCGAAGTGCCGGCCTTTGTCGACGGAGATGTGCTGCTGTTCGATTCCTCCATCATCGCCGAATACATCGAAGACCGCTGGCCGGCGCCGCCCCTGATGCCGAAGGACCCGTATGAGCGGGCCAGGGCGCGCACGCTGGAGGAGGTGATGGACACCCAGTACGAGGGCATCACCTGGGCGATGGGCGAAGTCGGCGTCTTCAAGCGCGCCGAGGGCAGGAAGGCCGAGGAGATGCAGGCCCGGGCGCGCGGCCAGCTCGACAACATGCATGCCTGGCTGGAGCGCCAGCTCGGCGACAGGCCATGGTTCAACGGCGCGAGCTTCGGCTGGGGCGACATGGCGGTCATTCCGTTCGTCAACGGCGCGAGCGGCTTCCACGGGCCCAAGGCGGGCTCCAAGCTGGCGGCGTGGCAGGCGCGCGCGAACGCGCGGCCGAGCGTGCAGAAATGCGTCGCCGACATCGCGAATGTGCAGATCCCGATGACCGACGTCGCGGCGCTGGTGAAGCAGGGCCTCTTCAAGCGCGAGTATCGCGATCACCGCCTGGAGTGGATGATGCGCTCGGGCGGCGCCGAGATCGTGATAGACGGCATCAAGAACGACACCATCCGCTTCTCGCACGAATTCAAATAGGGCCGCCCGATGTCAGAGATCATCTTCCACCATTACTGGACCTCGCCCTTCAGCGAGAAGGTACGCAACATCTTCGGCATGAAGGGCATTTCGTGGCGCTCGGTCGAGCAGCCCACGATCATGCCGAAGCCGCATCTCATTCCGCTGACCGGCGGCTATCGCAAGATTCCGGTGATGCAGATCGGCGCCGACATCTATTGCGACAGCCAGCTCATCCTGCGCGAGGTCGAGCGCCGCTTCCCGGGCCCGAAAGGCGAAGCCAACGGCATCTCGGCGCCGCTCGGCTTCTGGGCCGACCGCGCCTGGTTCCCGGCCGGCATCCCGCTGATCTTCTCGGTTGTCGGCGATACGATCGGCGAGGCGTTCAAGAAGGACCGCGAGGCGATGTCGGGCGCGCCGTTCGACACCGACCGGATGAAGCAGGCCGTGCCGTTGATGCGGGAGCAGTTCCGCGCCCATACCGGGTTCGTGGAGGAGCAGCTCGCCGCGCATGGCGACTTCCTGACCGGCAAGCCGACGGTGCTGGACGCGCAGGCCTATATGAACATCTGGTTCCTCACCAGCTTCGTGCCGCAGGTGGCGGAGCCGCTGCTCAAGGAGTTCACGCGGGTGAACGCATGGGCCGCGCGGATGAAGGCGATCGGCTATGGCAAGCACGAGAAGATGGCGCGCGAGGAGGCACTTGCGGTCGCCAAGGGCGCGACGTCGACGACCCGGGAACAGGCCGACCCGAACGAGCCCAACGGCCTGAAGCCCGGGCAGAAGGTCAACGTGATGCCCGACGATTACGGCAAGGATCCGATCGCCGGCGTCCTGGTCGCGTCATCGCTGCATGAGGTGGCGATCCGGCGGGAGCACCCCGAAGTCGGCGAGGTCGTGGTGCATTTCCCGCGCGCGGGCTTCTGGGTGCTGCCCGCCTAGAATCGTCCCGCGGCGTCTACCTTACCGGCCTCAAAGGCGGGCGGCGGGCGTTCATCAGCTTGTCCTGCGCGTCGGCGCGGGCGAGGGCCGCCTCGTCGATGAGCCGGCCGGTCCGGACGTCGAAGATCTGGATATGCGCCACGCCGTCCTGTTTCAGTTGCGACAGGCCGGCAAGCGCCGAGGCGGCAGTCTCGTGCCCGGCAGAAACGTCGTCCAGTCCGGACCTTTGGGCGCAGATCGAGTATTTCATGCGGGCAGGTGTAGCAGATGGCGCGGCAAAACGGGGATTTATCTTGCGGGCCGCGATTCCGGGCCGGTTTTCGCCCGCGGCGGCCGGCGTTGACGCCGCGCGGCGAAAGCCCGCACCGTTCCTGAATGATGGTGCGGTCGAAGCTCGACTGGTCCCTGGATGCCGGCGCCGGGCTGACCGCGCGGCCGCTTGTTCACGGCGATCTCGACGTCATGGGCCGCCTGCTGGCCGAGCCGGAGGTTGCATTCTGGTATGACGACAGCCCGATCGCGGAGCAGGTGGCGGAACTCGGCGCCCATATCGAGAGCGACTGCGTCTCGCCCTTCCTCGTGGTGCTGGGCGGGCAGCCGATCGGCTATATCCAGGCCTATCACGCCAATCGCGACCCGTGGTGGACGGCGTTCGGCGTGCCGCAGGAGACCTTCGGGCTCGACATGTTCCTGGCGGAGTGCCGCGAGTGCGGGCTCGGTCCACGGCTGACCCGCGCGATGATCGACAGGCTCTGCGCGATGGACGGCATCAGGCGAATCCAGATCGATCCCGATCCGGCGAACGGCCGGGCGATCCGCGCCTATGAGAAGGCGGGCTTTCGCATCATCGGCGTGTTTCCCGGCTACTATCCGGGCGAAGAGATGCTTTACATGACCATAGAAACATAGGGAGCGGTGGATGCAGCGGATCGAACGGAGAGTGCCGAACGGCATCGTCGAGGGGGAATGCGACGAGCGGTTCCTGGGACTGGTCGACGAGTTCGTGGAGAATTTCGACAGCCGGGGCGAGGTGGGCGCGAGCTGCGCGATCACCATCGACGGCAAGACCGTGGTGGACATCTGGGGCGGCCGCACGGCGGCGGAAGGTCCCGCTTGGGGGCGCGACACCGTCTCGGTCGTCTTTTCCTGCACCAAGGGCGCACAGGCGCTGACCGCGCATATGGCGGCCGATCGCGGTCTCCTCGATCTCGACGCGCCGGTCGCCAAATACTGGCCGGAATTCGCCACCAACGGCAAGGAAGAGGCGCGCGTATCGATGATGCTCGACCATTCGGTCGGGCTGCCGCATGTGAAGCCGCTGCTCGCCCCGGGCGCGGTCTATGACTATGACTATATGTGCGACCTGCTCGCCCGGCACGAGCCGTTCTGGAAGCCCGGCACGCGCAACGGCTATCACGGTATTTCGTGCTCGTGGACGGTCGCGCCGCTGGTCCACAAGACGACGGGCAAGCGGATGGGCCAGTTCTTCCAGGACGAGGTCGCCAGGCCGCTCGGCATCGATTTCTGGATCGGCACGCCGGACTCGGTGGAGCCGCGCATCGCCCCGATGATCGCGATGGTGCCGCCGACCGAGCGGCCCTCGCGCCTCGTCGCGGCGGCGCTGGCGGATCGCGAAAGCCCGCCGGCGCTCTTCCTCTTCAACGGCGGCGGCTTCGATCCGAACAGCCGGGCCGGCCACGCCGCCGAGATCGGCGCCGGCAACGGCATCTCGAACGCCCGCGGGCTCGCCGGCCTCTATGCGCCGCTGGCGAATGGCGGGGCGCTGAACGGGCGGCGCTATGTCGGGGCGGAGACGCTGACGCGCATGAGCCAGGTGTCGGTGGCGACGCACGAAGACGCGACGCTGATGATCCCGACGCGCTTCTCGCTCGGCTACATGAAGTCGATGGACAACCGGCGGCTGGAGAATTCCGAAAGCTGTTCGGTCATCATGTCGGCCCCGGCCTTCGGGCATGTCGGGGCGGGCGGCTCGATCGGCTTCGCCGACCCCGAATGCCGGATGAGCTTCGGCTATTCGATGAACAAGATGGGCTTCGGCATCCTGCTCAACGACCGCGGCCAGAGCCTGGTCGACGCCGCCTACAAGGCGCTCGGCTATCGCACCAATGCCGGCGGGGTGTGGACGCATTGAAGTAAGGGCGGCGCTCTACGCCTCGCCCCCTCCGTCTGCCGGCTACGCCGGCCGCCACCTCCCCCGTAAACGGGGGAGGAAACGGGATGGCGCGACTCATCCGTCTGCGGACTATCGCTTCTCGCGCACCTGGCGGGGTTCGTAGATCGCCCAGTGGCGGCCGGACATGACGAGGCGGTGATGGGCGCTCGTGGTGACGTCGAGCGAGACGATGAGGTGCCCGCCCTTCTCGACATTGTCGTGGACGACGGCGCGGGTCTCCACCGCCTCGCCGTCGCGCAGGAGGCCGTGCAGGCGGATGCGGCTTTCGGAGTGGATCCACGGGCCGAGGCGCACGTTCAGCGCCAGCACATAGTTCCAGCGGCGGAGCATCCAGGCCGGGTTGGCGATGGCGCCATCGTCGAAGAGCGCCGGGTCTTCGCGGGTGTCCTTCAGGTGCTGGAGGCCGGCGTCCTTCAGGTAGACCTCGTGCAGCGTGCCCAGCACCTGGCCGGGGCGGAGCGATTGGGGCGAGGCTTTCGGGCGCGTCGCCGCGTCTGGCATGGCGGCGGAGGGGAGCAGCGCGGGCATCGGGCCGGGCTCGAGGCGCGTCGCGCTGCCGCCGGCGCAGAGCGTGCCGCGGGCGGTGACGGAGAGGGCGAGCGTGTCGTCGTTTTCCGCCTCGGCATGGGCGGTGGTCTCGTCGCCGTCATAGACCGGCTTCACGAAGCGCGCGTGCATGCCGCCCTGGCTCAGCCAATCGCGGCCCCAATGCGCGACGGGGATATGCGCCATATAGGCGAAGACATCGACGCCGGGCACGAGGCCGCCGGTGAAGCCGAAACGGCCCGCGATCTCGTCGTCGTGGATCTTGTTCTCGCTCTCGGTCGCCGTGTTGAAGGCGACGAGGTGGTGGGTGAGGACGGTCATTTGCGAATTCTATACCCACATTGCCATGAACGCGTGAGCGTTTGCGTCACAGGCGTGGTTCGGCTGGAGGAACGGCGGCGGCCGCTTTGCGCTTGGCTTTCAGCTTCGCCCGCAGGCGCTGCTGGGGGTCCGACGCGTTCACGCCGCGTCGGAACCAGATGCCGATCTCGTCCATCAGATCGCGCCAGCCACGCCGGATCGTCTTGAAGAGCGTTTCGGGCCGCGGAGCCGGCTTCATGAACTGATCCCCGTAGCGGTGCGATGCTTTGTGAAGGCACCCTGCCGTTCTGGTGATTTCTTCGTTCGAGAAGAGCCGCTCGAGTTCGAGCATGCGCGGTCCGGCGACGTCGATCTCGTGATCGATGTGGCTCAGTATCTGCGCCGTCCAGGCATAGGCGTAGGCAATCGCGGTAACCGGCCAGAAATCCTCCGGCTGGTTTTCATTTGCGAAGCCCAAGGTCCCCACGCTTTGCCGCCATTTAAAGCCGATCAGGACCGGCCCCTTGCGATACACGGCGCGCGTGAGGCCTTCCGAACATTCGGACGTCACCAAGGTCGCATCCGGGGCGTGCGCCGCCATGAATGCGGCCGCCTTCGCGAGGCGCTGCTCAGGCGTGAGCCGAGGCCGGAATACGGGCGACAGTTCGGTCATACCGTTCCCGTTCTCCTTCTCTTGTCATCCCGGCCGGAGCGAAGCGGAGAGCCGGGACCCAGGGGCAACAGGCTCAGCGTTTCGCAGTCGAGTGTCAGGCGATAACCGCGGGCTGGAGGGTTCAACAGCACGGACGTTTTGCCGCATGTCACCCCCTCCACCACTTCGTGGTCCCCCTCCCCCGCACCTGCGGCGCAGGGGAGGATCACCGATGATCAGTTCTTCAGCATCACCTTGCACTGGGTCGTCGGTTTGCGCAGGGCTTCGAAGGCGGAGGGGAGTTGGTCGAGGGTGACGCGGTCGGTGATCATCTGGGAGACTTCGACGCGGTCCTTGGCGATCATGTCGATGACGTAGTCGAAATCGGGCGGGCGGTAGCCGAGGACGAATTGGAGGCGCAGTTCCTTCACGATCGCGGTGAGGGGGAGGATCTGGTCCATCTCCTGGCAGACGCCGGCAACCAGGATGGTGGCGCCGACCGGGGCCTCGTTGATCATCTGGTTGAGGAGGCCGGGGACGCCGACGCATTCGAAGATGATGTCGGGGCCCTTGCCGGCGATCTTCATGACCTGTTCGGTGAGGGGCTGGGACGGATCGACCATGTCGGTGGCACCGAATTTTGCCGCCATCTCGCGGCGGCCGGCGGCGCGCTCCGAGACGATGACATGGCGCGCGCCGAGGAAGCGGGCCCACAGCATCACCGAGAGGCCGACCGGGCCGGCGCCGATGACCAGCACGGTCGCGCCGCGCGCCATCTGCGCCTTGTCGACGGCGTGGAGGCCGACGGCGAGCGGCTCGACCAGCGCGCCCTCCTCGTAGGAGACGACGTCGGGCAGGCGGTGCGCGCCGGTGCCGGCGATCTTCACGAGCTCGGCATAGCCGCCATGGCTCTGGCCGAGGCCGATACCCTTGCCTTCGGGGCACATGCCGAAAGCGCCGCCGGAGAGGCAGGCGGGGCACTTGCCGCAACTGATGTAAGGGAAGGCGGCGACCCGGTCGCCTTCCTTGAAACGGCCCTTCCAGTCGGAGCCGATGGCGACGACCTCGCCGGAGAACTCATGGCCCATCACGTTGCCCGCGGCGAGCGGCATGATGGAGTGCGCGTCGGTCATGTGCAGGTCCGAACCGCAGATGCCGCAATTCTTGACCTTGAGGATCAGGGTGTGGGGCTCGGGCGTCGGATCGTCGATCGTCTCGACCTCCATCGGCCGACCGACGCCTTTGAACATTGCCGCGCGCATGGGACTCTCCCGACAAATCTCGTTGTGGCCGCACAAGACCAATAGCGGCGCGCGGGGGCAAGGGGGCGTGACCTGCCGCCCCGGAAGGTGCCCCCGCGCTTCCGTTCGACCCGGCTTGGCCCTAGAAGGCATGCCGCCGCGGCCTTCCACCGGCGAAGCGGCCGCCCGCCTGAGTCCTGGGCGCGAGGGAGCAGGAGCCTTGCATCTTGAGTGACGCATCGCAGAGCGGCGGCACGAACGCGCCCGTTCCGCTGGAGGCCCATCTGCTGCCCTATGCCGCTTCGATGCGGATCGCGACCTGGGCCTTCGCGACGGCGGTCGGTTTCGCGCTCTTCTATTTCGGCCTGGTGATGGGCTCCTTCGTGCCCTGGCTCGCCCTGCCGCTGACGATCGGCGGCATCCTCGCTGCGCTCTATTGCGCCTGGATGCTGCGCAAGGTGTGGCTGGAGGTGAAGGCCAATGCCCCGGTCGTGACCATCGACGGGCGCGGCTTCCGCGACACGCGGCTCGGCGAGACGATCCCGTGGCGCGAGGTGAAGCGGCTGACCCGGCACCAGCCGGGCACGCAGGTGATGCTCCAGATCGAGGCGATGCGGGCCGAGCGCTTCCTGAGGCCGCGCTACAAGTTCCCCTTCGGCCGCCAGCCCGCGAAGCCGGTGCCGGCGGGCGTTCCGGTCACCGCCAATCTCTCCGGCCTGGACGTGCGCGGCGATCGCCTGGTCGAGGCGGCGGAGGCGTTCTTCGCGGCGACGCGGGGCTGACGCGGGGGGCGTTAATCGCTCGGAAACCTTCGCGCATTCTAGATGGTCGGCATGGCAACGCTCCCACGCATTCCGGGGGTCGTCTGGAGAACGCCATGTTGAACGCATCGGATTTTCAGGACCTGGCCTATTGGCTGATCGACGCGCACGGCCGTGACGCGCTGGCATGGGCGGACCGCGCCATCGCCGAGCTCGACATGGCGGGCGACGAGGAGCGCGCCGAGCTGTGGCGGATGCTGCGCTCGGTCGCCGACGACATGATCGCCGGCCGGCTCGATCCGCAGAAGCGCCCGACGCTGCACTAGCGGCGCAGCGCCGGACGGCCGGCCTCGCGGGTGCGGCGGCGTACCGGTGACGCCGATCGTTGCGGCGGCTTCTTTCGTGCTAACGTGGCCCCGAGGAAACATACCCGAGGGGCACATGCTGGACGCAACGATCGACGCCATCCTGAAGCAGATGGCGGAAAACCCCGCGCCGAAGCTGTGGGAAATGAGCCCGCCGCAGGGGCGGCAGATGTATCTCGGCATGCGCGAGATCATGGACGCCAAGGGCGTCGCGATCGGCAAGGTCGACGCGATCGAGATTCCCGGCCCAGGCGGACCGATCCCGGCGCGCGTCTACACGCCCGTCGGCATGGCCGGCCGCACGACTCCGGCGGTCATCTACTATCACGGCGGCGGCTGGGTGATCGGCGATCTCGACACGCATGACGTCGCCTGCCGCATGATCGCCAACGACAGCGGCTGCCGCGTCGTCTCGGTCGACTATCGCCTGGCCCCGGAGAACAAATTCCCCGCCGCCTTCGACGACAGCTATGCGGCGCTGGTGTGGGTGGAGAAGAACGCCGCATCGCTCTCGATCGATCCGAACAAGCTGGCCGTCTCGGGCGACAGCGCGGGCGGCAATCTCGCCGCCGCGGTCGCCATCGCGGCCAAGCAGAAGGGCGGACCGAAGCTCTCGTTCCAGGCGCTGATCTATCCGGTGACCCAGGCGCGCGCGCAGACCGATTCGATGCGCGACCTCGCGACGGGATATTTCCTGGAGAAGGCCGGGATGGACTGGTTCTTCGACCAGTATCTCGATGCGGGGGCCGACCTCAACGACCCGCGCGTCTCGCCGCTGGCGGCGAAGGACGTGGCGGGCGTCGCGCCGGCGCTGGTGATCGTCGCGGGCTTCGATCCGCTGAAGGACGAAGGCAAGCAATATGCCGCGAAGCTGAAGGCGGCGGGCGTGCCGGTCGATCTGGTGGAGTATGAGTCGATGATCCACGGCTTCATCACCATGGGCGGTGTCGTCGCGCAGACCGCCGAGGCATCGAAGCTCATCGGCAAGGCGCTTCAGGGTGCGATGGGCTGAGAGGCGCGCGTTTCCGGGAAAAGACCATGGGCACCGCCACCGCCGCCAAGCCCGCGATCGACAAGCAAGCTTTGCTCGCGAAATACATCGCCGAGCGCGACAAGCGGCTGCGGTCCGACGGCAATGCGCAATATATCCAGATCAAGGACGCCTTTGCGCATTACCTCGACGATCCCTACACGCCGGTCACGCCGCGCGAGCCGAAGACCGACCATGTGACCTTCGCCTTCGTCGGCGGCGGCTTCGCGGGCCTCGTGACGGGGGCGCGGCTGGTCGAAGCGGGCGTGACGGATGTCCGCATCGTCGAGAAGGGCGGCGATTTCGGCGGCACCTGGTACTGGAACCGCTATCCCGGCGCGCAGTGCGACACGGCCTCGATGGTCTATATCCCGCTGCTCGAAGAGACCGGGCACATGCCGAGCGAGAAATATGCGCACGCGCCGGAAATTCTCGCGCAGTGCCAGCGCATCGGGACGCAATACGGGCTCTATGAGAACGCGCTGTTCCACACGGTGGTCGAGGACATACGCTGGGACGAAGCGCACAAGCGCTGGGTGATCTCGACCGACCGCGGCGACCGCTTCACGGCGAACTTCATCGGCCTCGGAACAGGCCCGCTGCATGTGCCGAAGCTGCCGGGTCTCGACGGCATCGAGCGCTTCAAGGGCCATTCCTTCCATACAAGCCGCTGGGACTACGCCTATACCGGCGGCGATCCCCTCGGCGCGCCGATGGAGAAGCTGCGCGACAAGCGCGTCGCCATTATCGGCACCGGCGCGACGGCGGTGCAGGCCGTGCCGCATCTCGCGAAGACCTGCGGCAAGCTCTACGTGGTGCAGCGGACGCCCTCGTCGGTCGATGTGCGCGACAACAGGCCGATCGACCCGGTCTGGTTCAAGGACATCGCGACGCCGGGCTGGCAGCAGCGCTGGCTAGAGAATTTCACCGCCAACCAGGCGGGCGGCAATGCGAGCGAAGACCTCGTCATGGACGGCTGGACCGACCTCTCGCGCCGCATCCGCGCCAGGATCATGGCGCTGCCGCGCGACCAGATGACGCCGAAGAACATGCTGGCGGCCTATGAGGATTCCGACTTCGAGAAGATGGAGGAAATCCGCCAGCGCGCCGCGACGATCGTCGAGGACAAGGAAACCGGCGAGAAGCTGAAGGCGTGGTATCGCCAGCTCTGCAAGCGGCCGTGCTTCCACGACCAGTATCTCCAGGCGTTCAATTCTCCGAACACGGAGCTTATCGACACCGACGGCAAGGGCGTCGCGCGCATCACCGAGAAGGGCTTCGTGGTGGGCGGCACGGAGTACGAGGTCGACTGTATCATCTACGCCTCGGGCTTCGAGGTCGGTACCGAGTACAAGCGCCGCGCCGGCTTCGAGGTGACGGGACGCGACGGGCTGACGCTGTCGGAGGCCTGGGGCGAAGGCATGCGCTCCAAGCACGGCATCCATGTGCACCGCTTCCCGAACGCCTTCTTCGTGCAGCCGACGCAGGGGGCGAACCTGATCTCCAACATACCGCACAACCTCACCGAATCCCGGCGGACGATCGCCGCAGTGGTGAAGCATGCGCGCGAGGCCGGCGCGGCGGAGGTCGAGGTGACGCAGGAGGCGCAGGATTCCTGGGTCGCGCATCTCCTTACCGGCTTCGGCCGCATGATCGGCGCACCGGACTGCACGCCCGGCTATTACAACAACGAGGGCCAGGATCCGGGGCCGGGCGCGAAATACGCCGTGGGCTACCCCGAGGGGGCGACGGCCTATTTCAAATATCTGGACGGCTGGCGGAACGCCGGAACGTTCGAGGGGCTGGCGTTCCGCTGAGTGGAGCGCCAAGGCAAATAGCGGTGAGCGGGTTGCCTACAGCCCCATCTTGCCGGGGTTCATGATGCCGGTGGGGTCGAGCGCGGATTTCAGGGCGCGGAGGACGTTCATGCCCGTCGCGCCTTTTTCGGCGGGCAGCCATGCGGCGTGGTCGGTGCCGGCGCCGTGGTGGTGCGAGATGGTGCCGTGGTAGGCGGCGATGGCGTCGGAGGCGGCCTTCTTGATCGCCGTCCACTGCGCGATCTCGGCGTCGAGGCCGCCGGTCGCGCGGGGCCAGACATAGGTGAAATAAAGGCTCGCCCCGTCGCGATAGGAATGGCTGACATGGGCGAGGCAGATGCCCTTGCCGTTCGAGTGCGCCTGCATCGCGTCGAGCAGCGCGCGGCGCACCGCGCCATGCAGTGCGGCGACGTTGGACCAGTGTGTCGCGGTCTCCAGCGTGTCGACGCCGAGGCCGCGGTCCAGCATCGGATCGCGCAGATAGGGGCCGTGGAAGCGGCCTTTGTACCAGCTTTCCGCCGGGCCCGAGCCGGCGGCGAGCGCGCCGTGGCGCCGCGCGATGGCGGCGACATGCGCGTGCGCGAAACGCACGCTGGCGCGATCACCCTCCGCACCGGCGATCAGCGCGCAGCGCCGACCGTCGAAGCCGCGGCGCTTCAGATAGAAGTCCTGGAGGCGGTCCTTGAATTTCGGCTCGCGCTGCAACCGCCCGAGCACGCCGTAGAAATGCGTCTCGTCTTCGTCGGAGAGGCGCAGCGAGCAGGCCGGGATGTCGGCCTGGACGATTTCGCGTATTGCCTCGCGACCGGCGGCGAAGTCGTGGAACAGGAAGGCGCGGTAGTCGCGCGCCTCGGGTGCGGCGTGCAGCGCGACGGTCGCGTCGGTGATGAGGCCGAGCGTGCCTTCCGATCCGGCGACGAGATCGGTGAGGCGCGGGCCGGCGGCGGAGGCGGGGTAGCCCTCGGTCGACCAGAGGCCGCCCGGCGTCGCGAGACGGGCCGAGACGAGCCAGTGCTCGGCCTTGCCGTAGCGGTTCGATTGCTGGCCGGCGCCGCGTGCCGCGATCCAGCCGCCGAGCGTCGAGAATTCGAAGCTCTGCGGATAATGGCCGAGGGTCACGCCCTCGGCGTTCAGCCTCTGCTCCAGCGCCGGGCCGTGGATGCCGGCCTCCGCCGTCGCGGTCATCGACATCCGGTCGATCGCCAGCACCTGGTCGAGGCGGGTCGTGTCGATGGCGACGACGGCGCGATGCCGGCCGGCCAGCGGTGCGACGCCGCCGACGACACTGGTGCCGCCGCCGAACGGCACGACGGCGATATCGAGCCTGGCTGCGGCTTCGATCGCCTTCAGGCAGGCGTCGCGCGTCCTGGGGTAGAGCACCGCGTCGGGCAGCGGATCGAGCCTGCCGGCGCGCAGGTCGAGCAGGTCGCGGTAGGAATCGCCGCGGGCGTGGAAGGCGCGGTCCTCGGCCGACGAACTGATCTCGCAGCCGGCCTGCTGGAACGGCGCGACGTCGCCGAAGGCGAGGCGCGAGGGCGCGAGCGTGCTCTCGGCCAGCGTCTTCGCCGGCGTCTGCGGCAGGGGGCCGACGCAGAGCGCGTCGCCGAGAAAGGTCCAGAGCGGTTTGGCGGCTGCGAGATGCTCCTGGTGCCCCGCAGTGCCCCAGGCGTTCCAGCGGAGTTTCGCACGATCGGTCATGAGGCCCGTGCTTAGAGGAGAATGGCCGCGAGGGGAATCGCGGCTCAGATGACGAGGGTGAGGGCGCCGGGCAGGATTTCGAAGGTCGCGGGCAGGTTCATGCCGCCCTCGCCGTCGCGCTCGGCGAAGCACGGCCCGTTGAGCGGCGATGCCGTCACCTTGCGGCCGCGCAGGACCTTGACGTTCGGGTGGTTCACATGCGCGCCGCTGTAGATGTCGTTCATGCGGGCGATCATCGCGCGGCGGCCGGTTTCGGCGATGACGACGATGTCGAACAGGCCGTCGGCGATATCGGCCTCCGGCGCGATCTTCATGCCGCCGCCGAAATAGCGCCCGTTGCAGATCGCGACGGTGGAGACGGAGATGTCCTGGCTGAAGCCGTCGTCGACCGCGAGATGGACGCGCCACGGCCTGAAGGTCAGCGCCGCCGCCGTGCTGTGCCAGCGGAAGGCGAAGGGGCCGCCGAAGCGCTTGGCCAGGCCGGCGCGGTTGACGCGGTTCACGATCTCGCCGGGGAGGCCGAAGCTCGCGATGTTGAGGAACAGCCTGGTGTCCGGCGTGCCGTCGTCGCCGATGAAGGTGACGCGGCCGAGGTCGATCTTGCGCGGCGCCGCATCCTTCAGTGCGGCGATGGCGGGCAGGAGTTCGTGTTCGATGCCGAGGCTGCGCTTGAAGTCGCCGCCGGAGCCGCTCATCGCGAAGGAGAAGGCGGCGTCCGGCGCGATCGGCGCACCGTCGCGGAACATGCCGTTGACCGCCTCGTTCAGCGTGCCGTCGCCGCCGATCGCCACGATGCGGCGATAGCCCTGGTCCAGCGCCTTGGCGACGAGGCGCGTGGCGTCGCCCTGGCGCTGCGTGCTGCCGACGATGACGTCGCCGAGGGCGGCCTTGAGTGCGGCTCCGATCTCGCCCATCGCCTTGGCGGTGCGGCCGCCGGCGGAGCGCGGATTGACGACGGCGAAGGTGCTCATGCGGTGTCCCTCCGGCCCCACAGGAAATGCGCCATGACGGCGTCGATCTGGCGCGACGTCTCTTCGAGGTTCCAGCCGCGCAGGTCGGCCATGAGGCGCCCGCAGCGTTCGATCACCGCTTCGCCGGGGCTGCCCAGCGTGCCGATGCCGGTGCGGCGGAAGATCACGTCTTCGAGCATCAGCGCCATCTCGTTGCGCACGCCGTAGAGGATCTCGGCGGCACAGTCGGGCAGCGCTGATGACAAGGGTTCGAGCAGCCGGGCGTCGCCGTTCGTGCCGGCGATCACCGCTTCCATCCGTGCGCCGTAGTTGCGCGCCAGGTTGGCAACGACGGCGGGATCGACGCGGCGGTTTTCCTTCTGTGCGCGGCGCACGAAGGCAGCGAAATTGCCCGTGGAGGCGCCGCCGAGCGGCGTCGTGTCGGTGCGCACGCGCAAATGCGGGTGGTCCAGCTTCTTCTCGATCAGGTCGACGCATTGCGCGGCGACGTGGCGCGAGGTCGTCCATTTGCCGCCGAGCGCGGAGAGGAGATTGGCCTCGCCGTCCTCGGCGTGGTCGATGATCTCGGCCTTGCGGCTGCGCTTGTAGCTGCCGCCCTTGGCGCCCGGCTCGCTCTCGTCGATCAGCGGACGGACGCCGGCATAGGCGTGGATGACGTCGTCGGCGGTCAGCTTCGCGGAGGGCAGGCCCTTGTTCACCGCGGCTAGCATCTTGGCGATGTCGGCCTGCGTCGGGGCGACGTCGTCCGGGGCGCCTTCGAAGACGTCGTCGGTGGTGCCGATGATGGTGTGGCCGCGCCAGGGCAGGACGAAGAAATGGCCGCCGTCGATGAACATGGCGAGCGCCGCGCTGCCGTCGGTGAGCGGGCGCGTGATGAGATGAATGCCCTTGGCGCGGATGAGGCGGTGCGACGGCGTGCCGTCCTGCGCCATCGCGAGCACCTTGTCGGCCCAGGGGCCGGCGGCGTTCACGGTGAGCCGGGCGGAGATGACGGCCTCGGCACCGGTCAGGCCATCGCGCACGCGCGCCCCGGTGACGGTGCCGTCGGCCGTCCTGGTCAGCGCGATCGCCTCGGCATAGTTGGCGACGACTGCGCCGCGCTCTGCGGCGTCCTGGATGCAGCCGAGGCCAAGCCGCTCGGGCGCGTACATCTGGCAGTCCTGGTATTCCAGCGCGAAAGGATAGCCGCTGGCGATCGCCACCGGGGCGCGCCGCTGCAACTCCTCCGCCTTGACCGTGCGGTGCGCGGGCAGGCGCTGGTCCTTGTCGTCGAGCCAGGTGCGGTCGTAGCTGAGCAGGTCGTACAGCGTGAGGCCGAGCCGCAGCTTCAGAGTGCCCTTCCGGCTTTTGGGCTGGGGAATGAGGAAGGGCAGGGGATAGACGAGATGCGGTGCGATGCGCTGCCAGATCCGCCGCTCGCGCAGCGATTCCCTGACGAGGCCGAATTCGAGATTCTGAAGATAGCGCAGGCCGCCATGCACGAGCTTCGAATTGGCGGCCGAGGTGGCGTGGCTGAAATCCTTCTTCTCGACCAGCGCCACCTTCAGTCCGCGCATCGCCGCGTCCCGCGCAATGCACGCACCCGTAATGCCGCCCCCGACGATCAGGACGTCAAAACTCAGCCGGCCAAGAGCAGAAAAATCGCGGCGCAAGATCGGTGCGGAGAAGCTGGAACCGGCAGCAAGTGAGGGGAGGAATGACGTAGTGTCAATGAGCCGTATCAAGGAACCACGCCGCGTTTGCGTCCTGCGCGAAGTGATTCTAGCGTTTCGGGCAGGCGGCGGTCAGGCCGCGGGAGGAAGCGCATGCCACGGGTCAAGGCGAACGGGATCGAGATCGAGTACGACATCCACGGGCGGGAAAGCGATCCGGCCGTTGTCCTGGTCATGGGCTTCTCGGGCCAGATGATCATGTGGCCGATGTCGTTCGTGGAGGGCCTGACCAAGAAGGGCTTCCGCGTCATCCGCTTCGACAATCGCGACGTCGGGCTGACGACCCACATGGACCACCTGGGGCCGGCCGACATGGGCGCCGCGATGGCGGCGGCAGCGTCGGGCGAGCGCTATGCGAAGGCGCCCTATCTGCTCGACGACATGGCGCAGGATGTCGTCGGCCTGCTCGACGCGCTCGGCATCAAGGCGGCGCATATCGTCGGCGCGTCGATGGGCGGGATGATCGCGCAGCTCGTGGCGGTCAACCATCCAGGGCACACGCTGAGCATGACGTCGATCATGTCGACGACCGGACGTCCCGGGCTGACGCAGGCGCGGCCGGAGGTGATGGCGGTGCTGGTCACGCCGCCCAAGAGCGACAGCAAGGAGGATCGCGCGGCGGCCTTCAAGAGCACCTTCCGCACGATCGGTTCGCCGGGCTTCCCGGCCACCGACGCCGAGCTTGCGGCGCTCGCCGACGCGATGGTCAATCGCGGCCCCTACAACCCGGCCGGCATCGCGCGGCAGATGGTGGCGATCATGGCGTCGGAGCCGCGCCACGAGAAGCTGAAGGGCGTGAAGGCACCGGCGCTGGTGCTGCACGGCAAGGACGATCCGCTGGTGCCGCTGGACGGCGGCGAGGACACGGCGAAGGCGATCCCGAATTCGGAGTTCATCGTCGTGCCCGGCATGGCGCATGATTTCACCGAGGCGCTGATGCCGCAGTTCATCGAGCATGTCGGCGGGTTCCTGAAAAAGGTCGAGGCGCGCAAGGCGGCGGCGTAGGCGCTTCGGCGCGGGGTGGGAGAGACGCGGATGGTTCAGATCAAGGCGAACGGCATCAACATCGAGTATGACGAGATCGGGCCGAAGGACGGCATCCCGATCCTGCTCATCATGGGCTTCGGCGCGCAGATGACGTCGTGGACGCCGGTGTTCCGCGAGGCGCTGGCGGCGCAGGGGATGCGGGTGATCCGCTTCGACAATCGCGACGTCGGCCTGTCACAGCGCTTCGAGGGTGCGCCCAGCCCGCGCGAAGCCATCCAGGCGATGGCGGAGGGGCGCAAGCCCGACGTGCCCTATACGCTGAATGACATGGCGGCCGATGCGGCGGGCCTGCTGGAGGCGCTGGGCATCGCCAGTGCCCACATCCTCGGCGCCTCGATGGGCGGCATGATCGCGCAGCTCACCGTTCTGAACCATCCCAAGAAGTCGCGTTCGCTGATTTCGGTGTTCTCCAGCACCGGCGATCCCTCGCTGCCGCGCACCAGCCCTGAGGCGCAGGCGGTGCTGCTGAACCCGCCGCCGTCGCCGGCCCGCGAAGACGTGGTCGCGCATTCGGTGAAGAACCGGAAATTCTATGCGAGCACGCGCTGGGTCAGCGAGGATGCCGAGGTTGCTGCACTGATAGGCGCGGCCTATGACCGTTCCTACGATCCGCAGGGCGTCGCGCGCCAATATGCCGCCATCGTCGCGACGCCGCCGCGGACGGAGAAGCTGAAGGGGCTGAAGCGGCCGGCGCTCGTGCTGCATGGGACGAAGGACACGCTGATCCCCTGGCAGGCCGGCGCCCACACCGCGGCGAGCATCCCGGGCTCGGAATTCGTGCTGATCGACGGCTGGGGTCACGATATCCCCGCCGCCGGCGTGCCGACGCTGGTCGACTATATCGCGCCCTTCGTGCGGCGCACGGAGGTCTATCGGGCGGAGCTGAAGGCGCGCCAGGCGGCGGCCTGAACGAACCGGCGGGCGCCTTAACGCTTCGCTGACGGCCGGTGGGCCAGTGTCGTGGCCTCGCCGGAGCCTGAGCGATGCTGTGGATTTTCAGCCTGATCGCGGCCCTCGTTGCGCCGCACGACATCGAAACGCGCGGCCGGATGCCGCCGCTGTCCTATGAGCTGACGCTGTCGGTGGCCTATGCCGATGCGACGGTGCTGATGAACGGCATGCCGGTGCTGGAAATCCGTGCGGACGCCAAGCAGACGCACAAGCTGCTGCTGAATGCCTTCCTGAAGCCGGCCGGGAACGTGGTCGACATCACGCTGAAGCCGGCCTTTCCCGGCCACGAGGCCTCCGGCGCCGTGACGGTGCGCAGCTACGGCGCCGGGGCTGGGCCGGACTCGATCAAGACGGAGCTGGACCGCCAGCTCACGCCGCCGGTGCAGCGCGTGTTCGATTTCGACGCGCCGACCACGCCGGCGCTGGCGGTCTGGACGGCCGACCCGAAGGCGAAGCTGGACGATGCGGCAAAGGACGAGATCGCGGGCGTGGCGGCGGCGTTCCAGCGCGACGTCATCGCCGCGCTGAAGGCGGAGAACGCGACCAGGCTGGTGGCGCTCTTCTCGAGCTATTCCGGCAATCGCGACGCGGCGCGCTTCCTGACCGAGGAGGCGGCGTCGATGAGCGCGGCGGCGATGGTCGACGATCTCGCGCCCATCGTCACGGACGCGCAGGCGCGCGGGATCGTCTTTGCGCCCGTGCCGGCGGCGGCCGATCTCGCCTTCCGCCAGATCGACCGGTTCGTGGTGGTGTCGCGGAAGGATGGCGCCGCGGTGCTCGGCTTCATGTTCCACGGCGACGACGGACCGGGCGGCGTCACCATCGACCGCCCGGTCTTCGGCCGCGTCGACGGCCGCTGGGCCCTGCTCCAGGACCTGCCGCTGCCGCGCTGAAAAAAGGATCAGCGGTCCTTGTAGACGGGCGTGCGCTTCTCGAGGAAGGCGCGCATGCCTTCGGCGACGTCGATGGTCTGCGAGGTGAGGATCTGGTTGCGATCCTCCATCGCCACGGCCGATTCGAGGCTGGGCGCATCGACGCTGAAATTCAGGCATTCCTTGGTGAGCCGGAGGCCCAGCGGCGAGGTCGTCAGCATCTCGTCGAGATAGGGCTTCACCGCCTCTTCCAGCTTGTCGTCCGGCACGACCTCGCTGACGAGGCCCACTTTCAGCGCCCGCTCGGCATTGATGAAGCGGCCGGTCAGCATCAGTTCGCTCGCCACCGAGACGCCGACGAGGCGCGGCAGGAAATAGGAGACGCCGATGTCGCAGGCCGAGAGGCCGATGCGGATGAAGGCGGCATTCATGCGCGCGCTCTCGCCGGCGATACGGATGTCGCTGGCGAGCGCCATGGCGAAGCCGCCGCCGCAGGCCGGGCCGTGCACGAGGCTGATGATCGGCTGCTGGCAGCGGCGCATGCGCATCACGATCTCGCTGATGCGGCGCTGGGTCAGCAGGCCGCGCTGCGGGCCGCCGCCGGGCTCGTTATCGGGCGTCTCGCGCTCCTTCAGGTCGAGGCCGGCGCAATAGGCGCGGCCGGCGCCCTTCATCACGATGACGCGCGTCTTGCGCTCGAAATACATGTTCTGGAAATAGTCCAGCAGCTCGTCGACGAGCTGCGGATTGAGCGCGTTCAGCCGGTCGGGGCGGTTGAGCGTGACCCAGTCCACCGGGCCGTCCTTGCGGATCTCGATCGTCTTGTAGGCCATAGGCGTCTCCCTGGATTGCGATGGGGGAGACTTAAGCGCGATTGCCGTGGGCGGGGCAACGGCTCTTGCGGGGGCTCGGGCGCCCTCAGCCGTAATTGCCGCGCAGCAGAACGGTCGCCCCGGCCGTCGTGGTGATGGCATGGTGCGGCAGGCCGGCGGGGTAGGCGAGGTAGTCGCCGGGACCGAAGGTCGCGGCATCGATCCTGAGCTGGCCGTCCAGCACGTAGCATTCCTCCGTATGCGGATGGTCGTGCGGCGGCAGATAGGCGCCCGGCGCGAATTTGAGCAGGAAGGTCTGGGTGCCGTCCTCTTCGTTGCTGCGCAGGACCTGGATCTGGATGCCGGGGAGAAAGTCCTGCCAGCGCCGGTCGCCCGCGCGCAGCAGCGACGCGCCCTGCTGCGGCAGTCCATCCAGCCCGCCTTCGATCCGGGCCCACAGATCGGGCGAGGGGGCGACGGGGTCCTGCGTCGCGAGGGCGGCCAGCCGCGATTCCCAGATGTCGAGCTCGCGCTTCAATTCGGGACGGCTGTGAACGAGCGTCTCGACCGCCGCACGCTCGCGCTGGTCCAGCGTTCCGAGGACATATTCCCCGGCCACGAGGTCGGCATCGAGTCTCTCGCCGTCGCCGCTCATGACTCCAGACACTCCTTCAGCGCCTGGAGACCGCGGCGGACCCATGTCTTCACGGTTCCGAGCGGCGCGCCCATGCGCTCTGCCAGCTCTTCATGCGTCAGCCCCTCATAGAATGCCAGCGCTATGGCGCGGCGGCTGTTTTCGTTGAGCCGCGACAGGCATATGCGCAGGTCGCGGCCGTCGCCGTCGGGACGCGCGAAAGGTTGCGGCGCCCACGGCGAGGCGAGACGCTCGGGGTCCATGTCCACGACGTCGTCGATCGAGCCCGAGCTGACATGACGCTTGCCGGCGCGCAGCTTGTCGATCGCGCGATGCCGGACGAGCATCGCCAGCCAGGGATAGGCGGCACCCTTCGCGGGGGAGAACTGTCCGGCCCGCTGCCAGATCGCCAGGAAGGCTTCCTGGAGGGCCTCCTCGGCCGGCTCGCGGCTGCGCAGGATGCGGATGGCGATGCCGAGCAGGCCGGGCGCCGCCATGTCGTAGAGACTGCGGAACGCCGCGCGATCGCCGGTCGCCGTCGCCGCGAGCAGCGCGGCCAGCGGATCGGCCGCGGCGCCCTCCTGATCTGCCGGGTTAGCCGTCATGCCGTTCCCGCCCCGCCCCAGGCGCGCAGAATAGGCGAGGCGGGGCGGCAGCATCAATCGGCAGCCGGCGAGAGGGATTTCAGATAGGCGATGACGTCGGCCCGATCCTGCGGCTGCGCGAGGCTGAAGGTCATCTTCGTGCCGGGCACGAAGGCGCGGGGACCCTTCAGCCACATGTCGAGCGACGCGGCGTCCCATACAATGTGGCTCGCCTTCAGGGCGGGGGAATAGGAGTAACCCGGCGCCGTGCCGGCTTCTCGCCCGTACACGCCGCGATGCTTCGGCCCCACCTTGTTGGCATCGAGCGCATGGCAGGCGATGCATTTGGCTTCCCACAGCGCCTGACCATGCGCCGCGTCGCCGGCGACGGCCGGCGGCGCGACGGTGAGCAGGGCGCTGAAAAGGATCGCGGCGCGCAGCGGCATGGCTTTCGCCGGTCTCAGGCGCCGAACGACAGCGGCTGGGCTGGCAGCATGTCGCCCAGCGCGCCGGAGAGGGCGGTCCAATGCATCGTCTCGTCAGCCGCGAGGCGCGCCGAGACCTGCGCCAGGTCCCTGCTTTCGAAGGACGGGATGACGCCGAGATAGGCGTTGGCAGCACCGAGTTCGAGCTTCTGGGCCAGCTTCAGGACATCGAGGTCGGTCTTGATCGCCGCGGCACCGAGATCGGCGGCATACTCCGCGGTGGTCTTGGCGGCGAGCGCCGTGCCGCCGAGCTTGCCGATCGTCGCGACGAGGGCATCGCGGTGCCCCTTGTGATGGCTCTGGAACAGAACCGCCAGCTTGAGGGCGGGCGGCTTCAGGAGGCCGCTCTCGGCGCCGATCTGGTAGGCGCCGATGGCCTCGTGCTCCAGTCCCAGCGCGACGTTCAGCACGTCGACATCCGCCGAGGTCGCGGCTTTCGCCTTGGCGAAAGCGGGGCTGCCGAACCCGGCGGCATTGGCGAGGAGGCCGACCGCGGCCGCGGACAGAACGGTCCTGCCCGCGCCGCCCATGAAGGCTCGGCGCGCCGGCGAGGCGAGGTTGGAGGTGCTGATCATGCCTGACTTCCTGTGGTTTTCGCGTCCGCCGCGTCGGCTGACATCGCCAACTACGGCGCTGCGCCGTGCGCGGATGCAGCGACAGGCGAAGAAAACGGCGGGCGGCCGCGCTGCCGCCTTTGATCGCGCGGCGCGGCATGCGATACGACGCGCGGCATGACCCCGTAGCTCAGCAGGATAGAGCGGCTGCGTCCTAAGCAGCGGGTCGGGAGTTCGAATCTCTCCGGGGTCGCCATTTGTCCGCCGCGCCGACGCAGGCGGTTTCAGGCCAGGGTCTTCTCGAACGGCAGGACGCCGTAGGTCCTGAGGTCCGCCCCGGTGTCGAAGAGGGGCGTGTAGCCGGCGCGCTGGTAGAGGGCGATGGCGGGCGCCTGGAGATAGCCGGTGGTGAGGTAGGAGCGGGTATAGCCCTGGCGCTGCGCCTGGGTCTCCAGCTCGGCAAGGATCTTCATCGCGAGACCCTGGCGCTGGTAATCAGCGTGGGTCCACATGCGTTTGATCTCGGCGGTGACCGGACCATAGGACTTGAAGGCGCCGCCCGCGATGGCGGCGCCGTCGCGCAGCAGCAGCACGAAATTGCCTTCCGGCGGCATGAAGCGCTCTGCGGGGTAGCGGGTCATCTCGCCCGTCGCCTCTTCGCCGAACTCCTCGCCATAGAGACGCTCGTAATGCTCGCTCAGCGCCTCGATGAGCGGGAGTGCGCGCGGGTCGTGCATGGTGGTGTAGACGAATTCATCGGCCATCAGGGCGTTACTCCGCCGCTTCGCCATGCGCGATCGGCGTGGCGGCATAGCGGCTTTCCTTGAACGGGAGGCCGAGATGGTCGCGCAGCGTCCTGCCGGCGAGCGTGCGGGTGTAAGCGCCGCGCTCCTCAAGTACCGGGACGACATGCTTCTCGAAATCGTCGAGGCCTTCGGCGATCACCGGGAAGCCGAGGATGAAGCCGTCGGCCGCGTCGCCGTCGATCCAGCGCAGGATCTCGTCGGCGATCCGGTCGGCGGTGCCGACGAAGGCCGAGCGCGGCGTCGCGACGTTGAGCGCCACCTCGCGCAGGCTCTGGCCTTTGTCGCGCGCCGTCTTCTTGATGCGGTCGGTGGTGGAGCGGAAGCTGTTCTCGCCGATCGCGCCGAGTTCGGGGAACGGCGCATCGAGCGGGTAGGCGGTGAAGTCGTGATGGTCGAAGAAGCGGCCGAGATAGGCCAGCGCCTCGTCGATGTTCACGAGGCTGCGGATCGCCATGTATTTGTCCTCGGCCTCGCGTTCGGTCGCCCCGACGATGGGGCCGATGCCGGGGAAGACCTTGAGATCGCCGGCCTTGCGGCCATGTGCGATGGCGGCGGCCTTGAGGCGCGCGTAGAGCGTCTGCGCATCGGCGAAGCTGCCGGTATTGCTGAAGACGCCGTCGGCGTGGCGGCCGGCGAGATCGATGCCGGACTCCGATGCGCCGGCCTGGAACACGACCGGCTGGCCTTGCGCGGAGCGGCCGGCATTGAGCGGGCCTTCGACCGAGTAGAAGCGGCCCTGGTGGTTCAGGCGGTGCATCCTGGCGCGGTCGAAGAACTCGCCGGTCTGCCGGTTGCGCACGAAGGCATCGTCGTCCCAGGAGTCCCAGAGGCCCTTCACGACGTCGAGATACTCGGCCGCCATCTCGTAGCGCAGCGCGTGCGGCGGGTGATCCTTGCCGTAGTTCTTCCCCGAGCCTTCGAGCGGTGTCGTCACGGCGTTCCAGCCGGCCCGCCCGCCGCTGATGAGGTCGATCGAGGCGAATTGCCGGGCGATGGTGAAGGGATCGCTGTAGGAGGTCGAGACCGTGCCGACGACACCGAGCTTTTCGGTGACCGCGGCGAGGGCGGAAAGGATGACGATCGGCTCGAAGCGGTTGAGGAAGTGCGGGACGGATTTCTCGTTGATGAAGAGGCCGTCGGCGATGAAGGCGAAGGCGATGCCGGCCGCTTCGGCCTGGCGTGCGGTGCGGACGAAATAGTCGAAATTCACGCTCGCATCGGGGGGACTCGAAGGGTGGCGCCACGAATTCATGTGCGCCCCCGCACCCTGGAGCATGAGCCCGAAGATCACCTGGCGTTGGCTCATCTGCGGTTTCTCCCTCACGGCACGCGGGCCGTCTGTCGTTGTGCGAGCAGGTCGATTGACGTGCGCCGGTCCGCCTCGGTGGCGACCGGCGTGTCGATGATGAATTCTTCGACGCCGAAGCGCGCCTGCATCCGTTCGAACCGGGCGTGGATGAAATCCGGTGTGCCGGCGAGGAGGCTCGGGCGGATTTCCTCGACCGTGTAGTCGCTGACGCCGGCCTGGCGCGCGTACTCCACCGCCTGGTCCGGGCTCCCCGGATTGACGCTCTGGCCGTGCGGCAGATGCATCTTGAACATGCGCATCGCGGCGACCTTCGCTTCCGCCTCGCCTTGCGTCGGCGCGGCGAGGGCGACGACGGCGAGCATCGGCGGGCGGTCGCTGTAGCGGCGATAGGCGGCGAAGCTCGCTTCGATGAGGTCGCTGTCGCCGTTGAACTGGCCGGCGAAGACGAAGTCCCAGCCGCGCTCGCCGGCGAGCACGGCGCTCGCGACGCTGGCGCCGAGGAGATGGCGCTCGGGCGCGACCTGCGGCAGCGGCATGGCGAGCGCCCCCGGCGCGGCGCCGAGATAGCCGTCGAGGGCACCGAGCTGTTCGGCGAAGTCGACGGCGTGGCCGCCTTCCTGTGCCTGGAGCGCCCGGGTCGAGAGCGGGAAGCCGCCCGGCGCCTTGCCGACGCCGAGATCGACGCGGCCGGGCGAGAGGCCCGCCAGCATGTTGAAGGTCTCGGCGACCTTGTAGGCGCTGTAGTGCTGCAACATCACGCCGCCGGAGCCGACGCGGATGCGGGCCGTCTGCGCCAGGATATGGGCGATCAGAATCTCGGGCGCGGAGCTCGCGTGCGTCTTGAAGCCGTGATGCTCGGCCAGCCAGAAGCGGTGATAGCCGAGCGTCTCCGCATGCTTCGCGAGCGCGACCGTGCGGGCCAGCGCCGCGGCGGGATGCTCGCCGCGCTGGACGAGGCTCTTGTCCAACAGGCTCAGCCGATAGGCCATCGTGAAACCGGGTCCGGGTCGTCGCGGCCGGGAGGGCCGCTCGTCCCGGTCATGATAGCCGCCCTGTTGCGGTTCTGCCTATCGCGCAGGGTTAAGCGCGGGGTTAGGCGCGCTTACGAAGGGCGTTCTCCAGGAGCTTCCAGCCGGTCCGCGAGGGCAAGCAGGGCGCCGGCAAGTTCGCGGGCTCCGTCGGCGGTGAACACCGGCTGGACGGTAAAGGTCGGCGCCAGGGACATGTCGGCGGCGAGTTCCAGTTTCAGCGTTCCGTAGTGTCCCGAGGGGCCCGCAAGCGTCGAGAAAGCGACGACGGGGTGCCCCTTCGGCGCGAGGCCGGCTGGGTCCGTCGCCGGCCTGCGGTCTGCGCGCAGCCATTTCAGGGAGATCATCGACATGCACATACCCTTCGGGCGCGACGGCCCCCGGGGTAAACGAAGCCGCCTCAAGTTGAAGAGGTTTGGCGGCAAATGATGCATGGTTTGTTAGGGAATGGCCTTAACGGCCGTTAGCCCTAACGACGGCGTTCCGCCTCAAGCCGTGCGGCGGCGCATCGCGATCAGCATGGCAAGGAAGAACGGCCCGCCGATGGCCGACATCGCGACGCCGAGCTTCATCTCGACCGCCAGCGGCACGAGGCGCATCAGCGTGTCGCCGGCGAGGACCAGTGCCGCGCCGCCGAGGGCGCTCGGGAGCAACAGGGCGCCGGGCGTCGCGCCGGTCGTCCAGCGGATGAGGTGCGGCACGATGAGGCCGACGAAGCCGATGATGCCGGAGACGGCGACGCTGGCGCCGGTTGCGAGACCGACGCCGAGGGCGATGAGGAGCTGGGTGCGCGGCAGGTTGACGCCGAGCGAGGCGGCGGAGGCTTCGCCGAGCGAGAGGGCGTCGAGCGCACGGCGGGTCGACCAGAGGATGAGGAGGCCGGCGGCGATGAAGGGCGCAGCGAGCTTGACCTCCTGGATGCTGCGGTCGGTGAGCGAGCCGAGCAGCCAGTTCATGATCTCCTGCGCCGCCCAGGGGTTGGGCGCCAGGCTGAGCGCGAGGGCGACGGCCGAGCCGGCGACGCTTTGCAGGATGACGCCGGCGAGGACGAAGGTGATGACGCTCGCGGTGAAGCCGGCCAGCGCGACCAGCAGGAAGACGCTGAGCACGGCGCCGGCGACGGCGGCGACGGGGAGGATCCAGGTCGCGCCCGAGGTGAAGCCGAAATAGAGCGTCATCACCGCGCCCAGCGCGGCGAGCGACGACACGCCGAGAATGCCGGGATCGGCGAGCGGGTTGCGCGTGTAGCCCTGCATCGCCGCGCCGGACATGCCGAGCGCGGCGCCGATCATGATGGCGAGCAGCGTGCGCGGCAGGCGCAGTTCGAAGACGATGGCCCAGCGCGGGTCGGCCGGGTCGAGCCAGGCGCTGAACGGCACGAGGGCGCGCCCGGACATCAGCGACAGCATCGCCAGCAGCGCGATGCCGACGAGGAGAAGGGCGATCAGCGGGCCGCGTCTCATGCGCGTGCGCTCCAATAGGCATCGCGCGCCGCGGCGAGCGCGGCGGCGGTCTGGCGCAGCACCGGGCCGCCGCAATACATCAGCGCTTCGGGAAAGGTCGCGCGCGCCATGCGGCCGGCGATGGCTTCGAGCGCGGGATGCGAGAGCACACGCTCGGCCCAGGTCGGTGCGCCGGCAGAGGCCTGTCCGGCGAGCAGCATCTGGGGCGGATCGGCGATGAGCGATTCGAGTCCGACATTGCCCCATTTCCGGATGCCGTAGCGCGCCGCGACATTCACGAAGCCGCAGCGGCGCAGCATCTCGTCCAGCAGCGTGCCTTCGCCGGCCGCGAAGCCGCGGGCCTGGAAGACGACGGCTTCGATCGGCGGATGCGCGGTGCGCGGCTCGGCGGCCGTCAGTGCGGCTTCGATGCCGGCGATGAGCTCGCGGCCGCGGGACTCGGCCTCGCACAGCGCCGCGACGCCGGAGACCTGGGCGAGGCTGGCGCGGATCGCTTCGGGGACGTCGAAGAGCGCGAAGGGGATGTTCAGCCGCTCCAGTGCGTTCCGCGTCGCGATCGAGGTGTGCACGCTGGCCAGCACGAGGTCGGGGGCGAGCGCGGCGACTTCCTCGGCGGTCTCGTAGGTGATGGGCAGGGTCTCGGCGATCGCGGCGACGGTGGAGGATTGGGCATCGCGGGCATAGTGGCTGAGGGCGGCGATGCGGCTGCGGTCGACGACTTCCAGCAGGATCGCGTCGAGGCAGGGGTTGAGCGAAACGATGCGCTGCGGTGCGGCGGCGCGCGCGGCGCCGCAGAGCACGAAGCCCGCCGCACCGGCCAGAACGCCGCGCCGTGTTGCGCGAAACCGCATGAACGAGTCGCCTCCCCTGTGAGGCGGCTTCCATCGCGCATGACCGGCGAAAAGGCAAAGCGCCCTCAGGACCTGCCGAGGCGGCAAAGCCGTCAATGGCGGCAGGAAGAAGCGCTGACTAAGGCTGCGTCGTTGGAGAAAACTCACGGGGTGCGGGAGAACTTCTCGATCTTCCGAGATAGGACGGGGCCTAGGTCTGGTCTCGCAGATGACTGTGAGGAGAAGGAATATGGCGGCGGGGGACGTAGACTACGACGCGGGCGGGCCGGGTTATGCGGTGCACCGGCGGCCCGACCCGCGAATCGCGGCGGTGATCCACGGCGCGCTGGGCGCGGCGCGCACCGTGCTGAATGTCGGCGCCGGGGCGGGCTCCTACGAACCGGAGGACCGCGCGGTGCTGGCGGTGGAGCCGTCGGCGATGATGCGGGCGCAACGGCCGCGCCTTGCTGCGCCGTGCATCCGGGGCGTGGCGGAGGCGTTGCCGCTGGACGATGGAGCGATGGATGCGGCGATGGCGGTGCTGACCTGCCATCAATGGCCGGACCTGGCGAAGGGACTGAGCGAACTCAGGCGCGTGGCGCGCGGTCCGGTGGTCGTCGTATCCGCCGACGCGGACGCCATGAAGGGCTTCTGGCTCAACGCCTATGCGCCGGAACTCATCGCGGGCGAGCAGCGGCGCTTTCCGCCGCTCGAAACGATCGCGGGGATGATCGGCGCGCGCAGCGAGATAATGCCGATACCGGTCCCCGCCGACTGCACCGACGGCTTCCTGGAGGCCTTCTACGCCCGGCCGGAGCGGCTGCTCGATCCTGCCGTGCGCCGGGCCCAGTCGTCGTGGAGCTTCATGCCGGAAGGGTACGAGGCGCGCTTCGCGGACCGGCTCGGGGCCGATCTCGCGTCCGGCGCCTGGGACGCGCGCTATGGCGGTTGGCGCGCTCGCCCGGCATATCCGGGCGCCTTGCGGATGGTCGTGGGCTATCCCGCCTGAGGGCGCAACAAGCAGAAGGCCCGGTGTTTCCCCCGGGCCTTGCCAAACTTCACTTAAAGCAGCGCGCTCAGGCGGCCGGGACCGGCGCCGGAGCTGCGGCGGCTGCCGCTGCGGCACCGCCGTGCTTGGTCAGCGCGCTCTCGAGGCGCTTCATGGCGGCGTCCTCGTCGATGCGCTCCACGGCGGCGACTTCGCGCACCATGCGCGACAGGGCCGCCTCGTAGAGCTGACGCTCCGAGTAGCTCTGCTCCGGCTGGCCGCCGGCGCGGTGCAGGTCGCGCACCACCTCGGCGATCGAGATGAGATCGCCCGAGTTGATCTTGGCCTCGTATTCCTGGGCGCGGCGCGACCACATGGTGCGCTTGATGCGCGCACGGCCGCGCAGCGTCTGCATGGCGCTCAGCACCGTGTCGGCGCCCGCCAGCTTGCGCATGCCGATGGCCTTCGCCTTGGGGGTGGGAACGCGCAGTGTCATCTTGTCCTTCTCGAAGGTGATGACGAAGAGTTCCAGCTTGTGGCCGGCGACCTCCTGCTCCTCGATCCGGACGATCTGCCCGACGCCGTGCGCGGGGTAGACGACATGGTCGTTCACCTTGAAGTCCGCGCGGCGCGTTACGACCGGGGCCGCGACGGGCGCGGCCACCTTGGCCACCGGGGCCTTCGCTGCGGGCGACGGCTTTGCCGCGGCGACCGGCTTGGCGTGGGCGGCAGGGCGAGCGGCCGGCTTCTTCGCCGTCTTGGCGGCGGCCTTCGGAGCGGTCTTGGGCTTGGCGGCGGTCTTGACCGGAGTTTTCTTGGCGGTGCTCGTCTTGCTCATGGGGATCTCCGACTTGTTCCGCGCCGACCGAGTCTCGAAGTTACTACGGCACTGTGTCGCCACTGTGGCCACCGGACCGCTGCGGGTGCAGCAAGCGGACCGTGCAGAACTCCCGCACGGCGGCGACGGACTAGTTTTCAGGCAATACGGCGCGCAGGCGCGTCGCCGGACTGGTGGCGTGCCGGGAACCTTCGGGCTTCGGGTGACTGACTGTCATCCATATAACACAAAATCAGCGAAATGGAAGGGCCGAAATCGTTAAGCCCTTGATTAATTGGTTAAAAAACCCTCCGGGGACTGACAAGTCCTTGTGCGGCCATGAGAATCCGACCCTAGCGGCGGTAGGCAGGGTTAAGAAACAGGTAAAGATATGGGGACGCTACAGACCCTTGCCGGGCTCCGGGCTGAAATGTTCCGCGAGCTTGTCCTCGACCTTCGCCCACTCGTCCCGGTCGGCGGGCGGGGTGCCCTTGTGGGTGATGTTGGGCCAGCTCAGCGCGAATTTCCGATTGAGCTCCAGCCAGGCCTCTAGGCCCGGTTCCGTATCCGGCTTGATGGCATCGACCGGGCATTCCGGCTCGCAGACGCCGCAGTCGATGCATTCGTCGGGATGGATGACGAGGAAATTCTCGCCCTCGTAGAAGCAGTCGACGGGGCACACCTCGATGCAGTCCATGTACTTGCACTTGATGCAAGCGTCGGTCACCACATACGTCATCGGATTAAGCCCTGTGCGCGCGCCGCGCGCCTCTGCTAAGTGCCACTGGATCGCCGGGTCAGGACACGCTGCCGTGCTTCGGCGCGCGCCCGGTCAGGCACGTGCAGCAAGGCGGCAATCGTCCGGATCAGCCGGTCCTCGTACTCGTCGAGGACGCCGTCTGCATAGACAACCTCCCAAAGCATTTCAACGAGAGCGATGCGCTCGTCCTCGTTCATGCCGGCCTTCGCCGCATTGGTGAAGGAGAAGATCTCGACGGCATCCCGCTGGCGCAGCCGTGCGGCCTCGAGGAGCGCATTGGCGTCGTCGGCGGCGAGCTTCAGCTTGCGCATGACGAGGTCACGCAGCGTCACATGCTCGGCCTCGCCGTAGTTCCCGTCGCTCGATGCGGCTTCGATCAGCAGGGCACCGACGGCGACGTCCCGATCCGCAAAGCGCGGATGCGCCGCCTCGTGCCGATAGCCGGCCTGGGCCAGCAGGGACTTGATGCGGTCAAGCATGCGGCACCGTGGGCGGATCGAGGTCTTCGTAGAGCGTGCGCGCCTCGGGGGCGGGGCCCCGGCGTTCGCCGCAGCCGAGAATCCTCAGGCTGCGCACATGGGGGCCGAGCGGGAATACGAGCGTGCTTCCGGGATGCACGGCATAGCCCGGCTTCTCGATCACACGTCCGTCCACGCGCACCTTGCCGCCTTCCACGAAATCGGCCGCAAGCGGCCGCGTCTTGAAGAAGCGCGCGTGCCACAGCCACTTGTCGATGCGGATCGACGGACGGGCGTCGCCGCTCACGGCAGTTCCGGCAGGGCCGGCTTCTTCTTCAGCGCGCGCAGGATGCGCAGATCCCTGGCGGTGGGTCGATTGGTCGCGCGTAAACGCTCGATGAAGTCCGCCTTGTCCGGAAAAGGCTTGCGTGCGCCATTCGCATCACGCGGCTCGTCACGCCACGCCGTGGGGCCTTTCTTCTGCGGCGGCTTCGTCGTCTTCATCCCTTCAGCTTGGCCAGAACCGCGAAGGGCGAGTTCGGGTCGAGCGGCTTCTCGCGGCGTCCACGCGGTTCGAAGTTGCGCGGCGGGCGCTGGCCCTGCGGTCCGCCCTGATGCGGGCGGTCGCCGCGCTTCTCGTCGCGCGGCGGACGCGGGCCGCGATCGCCTTGACCTTCGCGATTGGGGCCTTCGCGATTGGGGCCTTCGCGGTTGGAGCCCTCGCGAGGGGGGCGCTCGCCGCGGGGGCGGTCGTCGCGCGGGCGGTCGTGCCGCCGTTCCCCTTCGGGGCGCGGCTCGCCGGCCGGACGCGCTTCAGCGCCGGGGGCGCCGTCACGGGCCTGTGCTTCCCGCGGCCGATCGCCACGGTGCTCGCCGCGGTTGGGACGCCGGCGGCGTCGCTTGCGGTCGCCATCCTCGCGCTTCGGGGCGCCTTCTGCGGGCGCCTCGGCCGCCATGCCTTCGGCTGCCGGTGCCGCCGCAGCGGGCTGGGCCGGCGGGCGGCGGTGTTGCTGCTGCGCGCGCGGATCGTCGCTGCGGCGCTTCTGGCGCCACAGCAGAATCTGCGCCCCGGTCTCCATCACCGCGCCTTCCGCCTTGAAGCCCAGCGCCTTCAGCACGCCGGCCATCTCGTCGGGGCCGCAGCCGAGCAGCGACAGCATGTCGGGCGAGATCGCGAAGGGCGGCAGTTGCCTGGTTTCCGGGCTGCGCTTGGTCTCGATCGTGTCGCCGAGGCGCTCCAGCATGTCGAGGCGCACGGCGCGCGGGCCGAGCACCCGGTAGCCGGCGGCGCCATAGACCGGCACCGGCATGTCGGGATCGGTCGCGACCGAGGTGAGGCCGGGCGAGGGCAGGCGGGCGACCGCCTTGCCGGACTTGACCGCCGCGAGGAGGCCCATCAGCCGGGCCGCTTCCGGCTTGATGAGAGCGGGCAGGAAGACCGAGTAGCGGGCAAACTTGACGCCCAGCTTGCGGAGCGCCGCCCGGTCGGGCTGCGGGAGCCGATCGAGCTCGCTGCGCACGATCTCGCGGTCGAGCGCGCCGAAGGTTTCGGTCAGGCGGAAGGCGAGGCCGCGGGCCTGCGACGGCAGGGCGTTCTCGCCCTCGGCATCGATGGCCGCCTGAAGTTCGAGCAGCGGTTTCAGCACATGGGCGATGCGCGATTCGACCCATTCGCTGACGCGGGACTCGGCGCGGGCCCAGGCAGTGGGCGTGATCTGCTCGTCGGCCTGGAGCACGACGCGCGGCTTCAGCGCCGAGGGGCCGGGTTCGAGGGTCGCGATGACGGCGCCCTGCCACCAGACGCGGCCGTGATCGGTGAGGCTGAAATCGGTCTCGCCGGCATTGGCGATGGCGAAGGCGCGGGCCGCGAGCTCGCCCTGAAGGCCGCGGAACGCGGCAGCCTTGAGGGCGCGGCCATGGAGGCCCGCGGCGCGCGGGTCGGCGGCGAAGCGCAGGCCTTCGAGGCGGCCGATATACTCGCCGTCGACCAGGACCTCGCCTTCCTCGCCGACCGTCGCGGCGAAGTCGTCGTCTTCGCGCAGGCGTTTCATCAGCACCGAGGTGCGGCGGTCGATGAAGCGCTCGGTCAGCTTCTCGTGCAGCGCATCGGAGAGCTTGTCCTCGACGCTGCGGGTCTTCTCCATCCACGCCGCGCCGTCGGCGAGCCAGCCGGGGCGGTTCGCGACATAGGCGAAGGTGCGGATATGGGCGAGGCGGGCCTGGATCGTGTCGATCTCGCCCTCGGTGTTGTCGAGCGCCTCGATCTGCGGGCCGATCCAGTCGGCCGGGATCGTGCCTTCATCCGTAGACAGATGATCGTAGAGCCTGGCGAGCAGCCGGGCGTGCTCGTCGATGGTGATCTTGCGGAAGTCCGGCACCTGGCAGACATCCCACAGGCGGCGGATCGCCTCTGGGTTCGTCGCCTTCGCGGCTATCTCGGTGACGTCCTTCAGGATCTTGAGCACGATCTGGTCGCTGGCGGGCCGGGCGCGCTGAAGCCCCTTGTGCGAGGGCAGGGCGTCGAGGCTGTTCAGCAGGCGGTCGATGCCGGCGAAATCGAGATTGGCGTTGCGCCACTGGGCGACGCGCACCGGATCGAAGCGGTGCTGCTCGATCTGCTCGACGACGCCGGCATCGATCTCGGGCGCCTCGCCGGTGACGCCGAAAGTGCCGTCATTCATATGACGGCCGGCGCGACCGGCGATCTGGGCCAGCTCCTGGGGGCGGAGATTGCGCGTGGTGTGGCCGTCGAACTTCTCCAGCGCCGCGAAGGCGACGTGGTCGACATCCATGTTGAGGCCCATGCCGATCGCGTCGGTGGCGACGAGGAAGTCGACCTCGCCCGACTGATAGAGCGCGACCTGGGCGTTGCGGGTGCGGGGGCTTAAGCCGCCCATCACCACCGCGGCGCCGCCGCGCACCCGGCGGATGAGTTCCGCGATGGCGTAGACGTCGTTGGCGCTGAAGGCGACGATGGCGCTGCGCCGCGGCAGGCGGGTGAGTTTCTTGGCGCCGGTATAGGCGAGGTCCGAGAAGCGCGGGCGGGTGATGAACTGGGCGTGCGGCACCAGGCGGGTGATGAGGCCGCGCATGGTCTCGGCGCCGAGGAACAGCGTCTCGGCGGTGCCGCGCATGTTCAGCAGGCGGTCGGTGAAGATATGGCCGCGCTCGTGGTCGGCAACCATCTGGATCTCGTCGATGGCGACGAATTCGGCGCCGAGGCCGGCGGGCATCGATTCCGTGGTGCAGACCCAATAGGCGGGCGCCTTGGGCGTGATCTTCTCCTCGCCCGTGACCAGCGCGACCTGGTCGGCGCCCTTCTGGGCGACGATGCGGTCATAGATCTCGCGCGCCAGCAGGCGCAGCGGCAGGCCGATGATGCCGGTGCGATGCGCGAGCATGCGCTCGATCGCGTAATGCGTCTTGCCCGTGTTGGTGGGGCCGAGGACGCCGAGCACGCGCTCGGGCGCCCTTTGATCTGAACGGTGGGTCATGTGCCTGAGAAGTAGGGCGGCTGCCGCCGAAAGTGCAGGGTGTTTACGAACTCAGCCCGGTTTCGCCAAGAGCGCGGGTTAACGGCCCGCCGGGCCCGTATGGTTAACCGGTGGAACCGTTTCGGAACAGAGCATGTCCGAATCACTGACGTGTAAATTTTCGAGCTTCGTTCACGCACGAGATGTGGTGTGTGCCGGGTGTGGGACGACGAGGGCGTTGAGGAAGGTTGCTGAAATGTTGCCGGCGCACGTTAGGATTTACGGAATGGAAATATGGTCCAGGTTGGACTAGAGTGGACCCATATTGCCGATGGAGGATTCATGACCGCTCGCAAGTCATCGCGGAAAAAGCCGCAGACGGAACAGGCAGCCCGCTGGCCGTTGGCCGCAGCCAAGGCGCATCTTGCCGAGATCGTCCGGCGCGCGCGGAAGGATGGGCCGCAGATTCTGACCAGCCATGGAAAGGCCGTCGCCGAAATCCGCATCTTCGATGAGCCAAAGCCGAAAACGACCCGGACATTGCACGATTTCTACTCGCTCACAGCGGCACGGGGCATCGATTTGGAGCTGACGCTGCCCGAGCGCGTGCACGTCACGCATCGCGAGTTCTCGTTTGACGACTGACTTTCTGCTCGACACCAACGTCGTCAGCGAGGCGACGAAGCCGAGAGCGAACGACGCCGTGTTGCGCTGGACCAGATCGCAGCCCGTCGAGCGCGCCTGGATCAGCACCGTGACGCTTGCCGAACTTGCCAATGGCATCGAGACCGCGCCAGCGGCAAAGCAGGAGGTGCTGGCGAAATGGCTGCACCAGGACGTCCGCTCGTTCTATGCGCGCCACATCATGCCGGTTGACGAGCGCGTGATCCGGCGCGCCCTTGCGCTCTCGGCCTCCGCGCGGCGAGCGGGTCGGGGCCATTCGATGCCTGACCTGCTCATCGCGGCAACGGCGTTGGAGCACGGCATGACTGTCGCCACCCGCAACGCGCGGGATTTCGTGCCGCTCGGCGTTCCGGTCTTCGATCCCTGGGCCGCGTGAGCGGCGGTTGCGGTACGTCAAGCGCGAAGCTGTTTGACCCTCTGCGGTGCGGGGGATTAAGTGCCGCGCGTACGAACATTGGATGACGCGCGGGCCCCTGGCTCGCCGGAGAACTGGACGATGGCCGAGAAGACGCTCGAGGACTGGAAGAAGCTGGCGGAGAAGGAGCTGAAGGCTTCGCCCGACACGCTGGTCTGGAAGACGCCCGAGGGCATCGACATCAAGCCGGTCTACACGGCGGCGGACCTGGAGGCGCTGGAAGGCACGAATTCGCTGCCCGGCTTCCTGCCGTTCACCCGCGGTGTGCGCGGCACGATGTATGCCGGCCGCCCCTGGACGGTACGCCAGTATGCCGGCTTCTCGACCGCGGAAGAATCCAACGCCTTCTACCGCCGCAATCTCGCCGCCGGCCAGCAGGGCGTCTCGGTCGCCTTCGACCTGGCGACCCACCGCGGCTATGACAGCGACCATCCGCGCGTCGCCGGCGACGTCGGCAAGGCGGGCGTCGCGATCGACAGCGTCGAGGACATGAAAATCCTCTTCGACGGCATTCCGCTCGACAAGATGAGCGTCTCGATGACGATGAACGGCGCGGTGATCCCGATCCTCGCCAACTATATCGTTGCGGCGGAAGAGCAGGGCGTGAAGCCGGAGCAACTGGCCGGCACGATCCAGAACGACATCCTCAAAGAGTTCATGGTGCGGAACACCTATATCTATCCGCCCGCGCCCTCGATGCGGATCATCGCCGACATCATCGAGTACACGGCGAAGAACATGCCGAAGTTCAACTCGATCTCGATCTCCGGCTATCACATGCAGGAGGCCGGCGCGACGGCGGTGCAGGAGCTTGCCTTCACGCTGGCCGACGGCGCCGAATATGTCCGCGCCGCGCTGGCGAAGGGCATGGACGTCGATGCCTTCGCGGGGCGGCTGTCGTTCTTCTTCGCGATCGGCATGAACTTCTTCATGGAGGTCGCCAAGCTGCGCGCGGCGCGTCTCATCTGGGGCGAGATCATGACCGGCTTCGGCGCCAAGAAGGCGGAGTCGCTCATGTTGCGGACGCATTGCCAGACCTCGGGCGTGTCGCTGACCGAGCAGGATCCGCTGAACAACGTCATCCGCACGACGCTGGAGGCGCTGGCCGCTGTGCTGGGCGGCACGCAGTCGCTCCACACCAATGCCTTCGACGAGGCCATCGCCCTGCCCACCGACACCTCGGCCCGGGTCGCGCGCAACACCCAGCTCGTCATTCAGAACGAAACGGGCGTGACCAAGGTGGTCGATCCGCTGGGCGGCTCCTACTATATCGAGGCGCTGACGCATGCGCTGGCCGATGCGGCGCGCGGGCTCATCAAGGAAGTCGAGGACATGGGCGGCATGACCAAGGCCGTCGAGGCCGGCATGCCCAAGCTCCGCATCGAAGAGTCCGCTGCCCGCAAGCAGGCGCGCATCGATCGCGGCGAGGAAGTGATCGTCGGGGTCAACAAGTTCCGCCTGAAGGAAGAGGACCAGATCGAGGTCCGCGACATCGACAACGCCGCGGTGCGCGAGGCGCAGATCGTGCGGCTGAAGACGGTGAAGAACACGCGTGACGCGGCGAAGTGCAAGGCGGCCCTGGCGGCGCTCACCGAAGGCGCGAAGGGCAATGCCAATCTGCTGGCCCTCGCAGTCGATGCGGCGCGGGCCCGCGCCACGGTCGGCGAAATCTCCGATGCGATGGAGGCGGCCTTCGGCCGTCACCGCGCCGACATCCGCTCGATTTCCGGCGTCTACGGTTCGGCTTATGAGGGCGATGAAGGCTTCCGGCAGATCCAGAAGGATATCGAGTCCTTCGCCGCCGAAGAGGGCCGCCGCCCGCGCATGCTGGTCGCCAAGATGGGCCAGGACGGCCACGACCGCGGCGCCAAGGTGATCGCCACGGCCTTCGCCGATCTCGGCTTCGACGTCGATATCGGGCCGCTGTTCCAGACGCCGGAAGAAGTCGCGAAGGACGCGATCGACGCCGACGTGCACGTCATCGGCGTGTCGTCGCAGGCGGCCGGCCACAAGACGCTGGTGCCGCTGCTCGCCAAGGCGCTGAAGGACCAGGGCGCCGACGACATCCTCATCGTCTGCGGCGGTGTCATTCCCGCGCAGGACTACGACGCGCTCTACAAGGCCGGCGCCAGCGCGATCTTCGGCCCGGGCACCAACATCCCCAAGGCCGCCGCCGAGGTGCTCCGGCTGATCCGGGACCAACGGAAGATCGCGGCTTAACCTCCGCTCTGAGCTGAACCCGTCAGCCGTTCTCCGGCACCGGCGGGCCCATCGGGCCGGCAGGGACGCGGCCGCTCATGACGGCCTCGTGGCGGGCGACGATCTTGGGCCACAGCGCCGCGGCCTCGGGCAGATCGAGATCGAAGACGCGCGCCAGCGTATCCACCAGTTCGCCGGCGCCGGCGATCAGATGGTCGGTGTGACCGTGCGGCGCCAGGCGGCGCAGCACCCGGCCGCGCAGGATCGCGAGCCCCCCGGGGACATGGCGCTGCACGACGGCGTTCTGCACGAAGGGCGACTGCTCGGATGTCTGAAGCGCCTGGCAAACGCCGGCAAGCTGATCCTCGTCGGCGCGCCCCAGGTTGAAGTCGAACGACGGCGCGCCGCCGCTGGGATGATTGGTCATCCGCCACCAGTCGCCGTCGGCCCTGGCGAGACCGAAGCCGAAGCCGGCACTCTCGAAGGTCCCTTCCGTAACGCGGATCGGCTCGAGCGGACCGTCGCCGAAGCCGACATCGGCGAGATAGAGACCTTCGGGCAGGACGACCCGCAATACGAGGTGATTGCCCTCGGCCATCGTGCCCATCGCCACGCGCATCACCGCACCGGTCGCGCGCGTCACGTCGAAGCCGAGCTCGCCCAGCGCCCAGCCGAGGATGCCGTTCATCTCGTAGCACCAGCCGCCGCGGCGGTGCGTGACGATCTTGTCGTAGATCGCGGGGATATCGGTCGTGACCTGGCGCCCGAGCTGGACGTCCAGGTCTTCGTAGGGCACGGCGCGCAGATGCGCGCGGTGCAGGGCGGTGAGACCGGCAAGGGTCGGTTCCGGGCGCGTGGCAAGACCGATCCGGCGCAGATAGGCGTCGATTTTCATGGCGTTCGCATAGCATGACGCGCGAGACTAGCGGCTGTGACAATTGCCTCAGCCGGGGCAAAGGGCCGCTTCGCTGCTGTCCAGCGCGTCATCGCCCGATATGCGCCGCCAGGAATTTCTCCAGTTCGGTCAGCATCTGATAGCGGGTGAGGGCGAGCTGGAGATAGTGGTCGTCGCCTTCGAGCTTGATGAAGGTGACGGGCTTGTCCTCGTCCTCCAGCGCCTCCTCCATCAGCTCGCTCTGTTCGATCGGCACGGTCGTGTCGAGTTCGGGGTGCATCAGCAGGATCGGGCATTTGACGTTGGCCGCGAGACGCGCCGGCGAGGTGGCGCGCAGCTTGTCGGAATCGTCGCTCGGGCTGCCGATGCGCGAAATCCAGAACGATACCGCGTCCGAATTGCGGCCATAGACGCGCCGCTCGTAGCGGATCATCTCGGGCAGGTCCGATACGCCGGCGATGCTGACGGCGCAGGCATAGAGGTCGGGCGTCAGCGTCGCGCCGGCGAGCGCGGCATAGCCGCCATAGCTCGCGCCGACGATGCAGACGCGCTTGGGGTCGGCAATGCCGTCGGCGATCAGCTTGCGGACGCCGTCGGTGATGTCGTCCTGCATCTTCAGGCCCCACTGGCCATGGCCGGCGGCGTTGAAGGCCTCGCCGTAGCCGGTCGAGCCGCGATAGTTCGGCTGGAGCACCGCATAGCCGCGATTGGCGAGGAACTGCACCCACCAGTCGAAGCCGAGCGAATCGTGCGCGTCCGGGCCGCCATGCGGCATCACCACGACGGGCAGATTCTTCTTCGCGCCGCCGGGCGGCAGGGTGAGGAAGGCGGGAATGTGCAGCCCGTCGCGGGCCGTGTAGTCGTAGGGCTTCATCTCGCCGAGATCGGCGGCGGCGAGGCCCGGATAGGTCGAGCCGATCTCCGAGACTTCCTTGCGGTCGTGATCGACATATTGATAGGCGAGCGGCATGCGCACATTGCCGAGGCCGACGATCTGGCGGCGGCCGCTGACATCGGCCGAGATCGGCTGGACGGAAAAGCCCGGGAAGCTGCGAATGACGCGCGCCAGATCGTCCTGGCGGCGGGTGTCGAAATACTTGCCGCCGACGCTGCCGCCGAGATCTGCAAGGGCGCCGATCACGCGGCCCGACCAATCGTCGGTCACGGCGCCGACGATGTCGTAGTCGGGATCGGCGAGCAGCACGGTTTCCTGTCCCGACGCGATGTCGATGCGGGTCAGCGCCGTGCGCTTGCCGGCCTTGTTCACGCGGACGATACCGGCGCCGTCGGTGGTCAGTCCCTGCACGCGGAGCCCGCCGTCGGCGGCGCCGGCCTGTGCGACCTGCGCCCAGTCTTCGCCGCGCGGCACCCAGAGTTGCTCGGCGTCGTCGTCCCGGTCGATGCGGGCGGCGACATGGCCTTGGCCGTCCATGATCCAGCCGGCGGTGTTGCGCGATCCGCGCATGAAGCGGGCGCCGTCGCCCGTCGCGAGATCGACCTGGTAGACGTCCAGCGTCGCGCCGCGCGAATCCAGCGTGAAGAGCTGCATGTAGATATGCGCCGGGTCGTTCAGCGCCACGTCGACGATGCTGACGCCGCTGGAATTGCTGGCGAGTCCCTTCACATTCTGGAGCAGCGGCAGCGGGTTGCTGCCGTCGGCGCCGATGACGATGGCGCGATTCAGCGTCCACAATTCACGGCCGCCAGGCATCTTCGTGCCCTTGCCGGCCATGATGACGATCTTGTCGTTGCTGGCCCACTGGACGCCCCAGATGATCCAGTCGTCGGACGGGATGCCGACCGCCTGCCCGTTGCCGTAGAGCGGGCGTATGATGACGCCGGGGCGGCCGTTGATCTCCTCCACCGAGGCGAAGCGCGTGCCGTCGGGCGACATCGACGGATCGCTGACCCGCGGGAGGCTGGCGAAGGCCTGGACGGGCGGCCTCGCCCAGGCCGATGAAGCGCCGGCCAGCGCTGCGAAGGCCAGCAGCAGGGCAATCACGTAAGAGGGCGTGCGCATGGCCGGCCTTCAGTGTCCGATGTTCGCTTCCAGGAATTTCTCAATCTCGGTCAGCATGACCTGACGGGTCTCGGCGAGCTGGAGATAGTGGTCGTCGCCCTTGAAGCGGACGAAGCTGTAGGGCTTGCCGTTCGCCTCGAGCCGGTCGGCCATGATCTCGCTCTGCTCGATCGGAACCGTGGTGTCGTTCTCGCCATGCATCAGCAGGATCGGGCATTTCGCGTGCGCCGCCTGCATCGCCGGCGACGTGGCTTCGATCTTGTCCGCATCCTTGCGCAGGTCGCCGATGCGGGATGTCCAGAAGGAGACGAGGCTGGATGTTGCGCCGGCGTCGTTGCTGGCGTCCGCAAGCATCTCGGCGAGATCGGAAACGCCGGCGACCGCAACGGAACAGGCGTAAAGGTCAGGCGTCAGAGTCGCGCCAGCCAGCGCGGCGTACCCGCCATAGCTCGCTCCGACGATACAGACGCGCTTGGGGTCGGCGATGCCGTCGGCGATCATCTTCAGCACGCCGTCGGAGATGTCGTCCTGCATTTTCAGGCCCCACTCGTGCAGCCCGGCCTCGGTGAAGGCGCGGCCGTAGCCGCTGGAGCCGCGATAGTTCGGCTGGAGCACGACATAGCCGCGATTGGCGAGGAACTGCGCCCACCAGTCGAAGCCGAGCGAATCGTGCGCGTCCGGCCCGCCATGCGGCATCACGATGGCGGGCAGGTTCTTTGGCGTCCTGCCGGGCGGGAGGGTGATGAAGGCCGGTATGTGGAGGCCGTCACGCGCAGTGTAGTCGTAGGGCTTCATCTCGCCGAGATCGGCCTCGGTGAGATCAGGATAGGACGGCATGATCTCGGTGACGAGCTTGGTCTTCCGGTCGACGAAGTAATAGGTCGCCGGCACGCGCGGACTGTCGACGACCGCCACCAGCCTGGTGCGGTCGCGGGTCTCGGAGGCCTGGAACACGGCCTCGCCGGGGAACGCCTTCTGCAAGGCCGCCTGTGCCTTGCGCCGGTCGGCGTCGAAATAGACCGGCGCGCCATCGGCGGCCGAGACCCCGACCACCAGGCCGGTCCAGGGATCGCGGACGACAGTGTCGACGTCGCGGCTCGGGTGCGCGTAGACGACGGTCTGTGCGCCGGTCTTCAGATCGATCCGCGTCAGAGCATCGCGGCCGTCGACGCGGACGATCCGCATCGCGCCCTGGCCATCCTCGCCGATGCCGACGATGTTCAGACCGTTGTCGGCGTCGGCCGCTTCGGAGGCGATCTCGCGCCAGTCGTCTCCGTCGGGCACGAGCAGATGCTCGCGCAGCGGATTGTCGGTGAAGTCCAGCCGCGCCAGCACGCTGCCTCTGCCGTCGGTCAGCCACCACCCGGTGTCGGCGCCGCCGACGTTGAGCTTCCTGCCCGCGCCGGTCTGAAGGTCGACGCGGAAGAGGCTGCGACGGAAATAATATCCGCCGGAGCGCGCCCCGAGCGCCATCAGCATGTCGGCCGGATCATCGATCGTCAGGTCGACGATGGCCGCACCGCTGCCGTTGAACTGAAGCGACGGGATGTTGTCGAGCACGCGCACCGTGTTGCTGCCGTCCGGCGACATCAGGACGGCCCGGGCGATCGTCCAGAGATCGCGCTGGATTTCGTCCGTCTTGCCTCCGACGACCATCAGGCGGTCGTTGCTGACCCAGCGCACGCCGCGCACGATCCAGCCGGTGAAGCGGACGGCCGCTGGCTGCGTGCCGGGCGGCGCGCCCACCGTGTAGACGGTGACGCCGGGACGGCCGTCGATCGGCTGTACCGCCGCCAGATAACGGCCGTCGGGGGACAGTTGCGGTCCGCGCATCGCGGGCAGCGCGGCGAAGGCCTCGACCGGCGGCTTGGCCGAGGCGGGGAATGTGAATGCCGCCGCCACGGCGAAGATGGCGGCGGCGAGGGTACGCATGCGGTGCATCGTTCAGTTGCCCAGATACCTGGCAAGGAAGGTGTCGAGCTGCTTCAGCATCTCGAGCCGCGTTGCGCCGAGCTGAAGATAATGATCGTCCCCCGGGAGTTCGACATAGCTGACGGTCTTGCCGGCGTCCTCCAGCGCATCGGCCATGTCTTCGCTCTGCGCCTTCGGCACCGTCGTGTCGAGCTTGGGGTGCATCAGCAGCACCGGGCACTTCACGTCCGCGACGCGGTTGATCGGCGAGGCGGCTGCGAGCTTGTCCGAGCCGGGATCATCGCTGCCGAGGCGCCGCGCGATGTCTGCGACTTCGGCCGAGTTCGAGCCGAATTTCTTGCGGTCGTAGCGGAGCAGGTCGCCGACATCGGAGATACCGGAGACGCTCACCGCGCAGGCATAGAGGTCCGGCGTGAAAGCTGCGCCGGCAAGCGCCGCATAGCCGCCATAGCTCGCGCCGACGATGCAGATGCGCTTGGGGTCGGCAATGCCGTCGGCGATCGCCTTCTTCACGCCGTCGGTGATGTCGTCCTGCATCTTGAGGCCCCACTGGCCGTGCCCTGCCTTCTGGAAGGCAGCGCCATAGCCGCGGGAGCCGCGAAAATTCGGCTGGAGTACGGCGTAGCCCCGGCTGGCGAGGAATTGCGCCCACCAATCGAACGTGACGGAATCGCGGGCTTCGGGGCCGCCGTGCGGCATGACGACCATCGGGAGGTTCTTGGCCGACTTGCCCGGCGGCAGCGTCAGATAGGCGTGGATCGGCAGTCCGTCGCGCGCCGCATAGGGGTAGGGCTGGACCGGCCCCAGGTCCTCCGTCTTCAGGCCGGGATAGGATTCGGCGAGCAGCGTCGCCTCATGCGCGGTGCGGTCGAGGAAATAGAAGCGCGGCGGCGATTGCGGGCCGATGGTCGAGACGATGGCCTTGCTGCGGTCGCGGCTGACCGAAACGGCATTGACGGTGAGGCCGGGAAACGCCTTCCGCAGGCCGTTGTAGAGATACTGCCAGTTCTGGTCGAAATAGACCGTCTGCTCGCTGTCCGCGATGTAGCTGGCGCCGATGACGCGACCCGTCCAGTCGTCCGTGTAGTATTGGCTGACGTCGTAGGCAGGCTCGTGGAACAGGACGCTCTGGCGTCCTGTCGCGATATCCATCTTCACCAGGCCGTAGGTGCCGCCGTTGGAAGCGTAACGGACCAGCGAGGTGCCGTCGGCCGTCAGGCCGACCACGCCGGCACCTTCGTCCTTGTCAATGTCATACGTGGAAATCGTGCGCCAATCGTCGCCGTCGCGGACGAGCAGGGTTTCCTTGAGTTCCTTGTCCCGCAGGTCGAGCCGACCGATGACATGGCCTTGGCCGTCCATGATCCACTCGCGCGTGTCGCGCGTGCCTTTCATGAACAGCGCGCCGCGGCCGTTGCGGACATTCACCTGAAGCAGATCGTGGCGGAACATGCCGTTCGTCTCGTTCAGGCTGTAGAAGGGCATGAAGATGTGGTCGGGCATGTCGAGCGAGACGTCGGCGATGCTCGCGACGCCGACATTGAAGCTCGAGTCATCCCGGCTGTTGAGCAGGATCACCAGATCCGAGCCGTCGGGCGAAACCACTGCCGTGCGCGCCCACGTGCGCAGCATGTTTTGCGGGTCCCAATCGACGCGTTTGCCCGTCGTCACGAAAATCGCCAGCCGGTCATTTTTCAGCCAGCGAATCCCGCCGACATTGATGCCCTCGACCCAGGGCAAGACGACCGGGTCCTTGCCCGCCTCGTAAATGACGACGGCGATGCGCCCTTCGAGGGTCTGAAGCGCCGCGACGTATCTGCCGTCGGGCGACAGGAGCGGGCTGGTGAAGTCCGGCAGTTGCGCGAACGCCTCGGCAGGAGGTGCTGCGGCGGCTGGCCCCACCCACACCGAAAACGCCAGTGCTATGGAAGCTGCGCAGCCGATGGCCGCACGCCGAATCTGCCTCATGACGCCCCCGACGCCGTACTGGTTGCGGGACGCTAGCGCGCAATCCGCGCTGTGCCTATAGGAACTGTGCCGATAGGAATAAGGCGGACAAAAGAAATAGCCGGCCGCGCCGGGGACGGCGGGGCACGGGAGACGAGGCGGCGCGCCGGCCTCGCTCCCGCGCGGAGGGACTATTTCGCGGCGACGTTCTTTTCGACCCGCTCGAACTGCGACAGGCCGCACGAGCCCTGATTGTGGATGCCCGACGCCGTGTCGAGCAGGGTCACGAGCGTCGTGTTGCAGATCTGCCCGATCGTGGCGTCATACTTGAGCGCGTAGCGCTTGCGCAGGGTGGGGCAGTTCTCGGGCTCGTTGAGGTAGTATTTGCCGTTGATCATCTCGAACAGGATCTGATGCTTGTTCAGAATCTTCACCTGGTCGAGCTGGCGCGCGTAGATGCAATTGCTCATCTCGCCCGTGCGCGTGAAGCCGTCGAGCTTGGGCTTTTCGCCGTTGGCTTCGCCCGCCAGCACCGGGCCAGCGGCCAGGATGGCAGCCGAAAGAAGCGTGGCGGTCAGTACTCGTTGCATGTGCTCTCTCCCTGGAATACGGCAGCGCCGATCCATCCCCCGCATGATACAACGAATTGCCCGACTTCTGGCCCGACGCAATTTGACCAGTTACACGAAGCCGTGATCGGCGGGCGGAGTCCGGCCGGCCGCGAGCGGGAGAAACCCTAGATGGCACGCCGCCGCCTTCAGCCGCCGGCCCAGCCGGCGCCGCCGCCCGCGCCGCCTGACGTCGTGGCCGATCCGCCGCCGCCCCACCCCAAGCCGCCGCGCCTGGAGCCGCAGATGGAGCCCGTAGCGCCCACACCCGCCGTGCCTGCCGTCGACACGACCCCGCCCCAGCCTGCGCCGCCGGCCCTGCCGCCGGCCGCCCAACCGGCCTCGGCAGCGCCGGCGCAGGCGGCACCGGAGACAACGGCGGCAACGGCGGCGCCCGACAGCAAGCATGGCTGGCTGGAGATGAACGACATGGTGGTGCTGGGCGCGCTGGCCGCCGCCCTGGTGCTCACCGGGATCGCAGCGCTGTTCGCGCTGCTCGCGTGGCGGCGCAGCGCGCATAGCGGAGAGATGGTGCGGGCAGCGGCCGAGTTCACGCGCAGTTCGGTGTCGGTGCTGGCCAACGAGGTGCAGCACACCGAACGGGCGATCCGCGAGGAGACCTCGCGGATGCGCGACGAAGCCGATGCCCGCGGGCGCAATCTGCGGGGCGAGGTGCGCGACCAGATTTCGCTCGTGGGCGGCCGGCTCGGTGATGGGCTGGAAGCGACGCGGGGCGCGGTCGAGGGCCGCATGGACACGTTCGCGAAGACCCAGACGGATGCGGCGGACCGGCTGCGCAGTGAAGTGCGCGCGGCGGTCGGTGGCTTCGGAGAGTCGCTGAAGACCGACATTGCCGGGTTCACCGAACAGCTTTCCCGCAGCCAGGCGACCTTGCAGGCGGCGACGAGCGAGGCGCTAGGCCAGGTGGAGCAACGCGTCGGGGCGCTGATCGAGTCGAACGAGCAGCGCCAGATGCAGCTTCGCGAGACGGTCGAGAAGCGGCTGGAGGATCTCCGTGCCGGCAACGACGCGAAGCTGGAGCAGATGCGGGCGACGGTCGAGGAGAAGCTCCAGGGCACGCTCGAAAAGCGTCTCGGCGAATCCTTCGCGCTGGTCAGCGAGCGGCTGGAGAATGTTCATCGCGGGCTCGGCGAGATGCAGATGCTGGCGACCGGCGTCGGCGATCTCAAGCGCGTGCTGACCAATGTGAAGACCCGCGGCGGCTGGGCCGAAGTGCAGCTCGGCACGCTGCTCGGCTCGATCCTGTCGCCCGACCAGTTCGCGTCGAATGTCGAGGTGCGCCCGGGCTCCGGCGAGCGGGTCGAGTTCACCGTGCTGCTGCCCGGCGAAGGCAGCGAGCGCATGCATCTCCCCATCGATGCGAAGTTTCCGCTGGAAGACTATGAGCGGCTCCTGAAGGCCCAGGAGGAGAACGACCCGGTGGCCGCCGAAGCGGCGGCCAGGGGCGTCGAGGCGGCGATAAGGCGCGAAGCGCAGCGCATCGGGACGAAATACATCTGCCCGCCGCATTCGACGGAGTATGCCTTCCTCTATCTGCCATCCGAAGGTCTCTATGCCGAAGCGGCGCGCCGGCCCGGCCTGATGGCCGACGTGCAGCAGCGCCATCGCATCGTGATCGCCGGTCCCTCGACGCTCGCCGCGCTCGTCAACGCGCTCCAGATGGGCTTCCGCGCGCTGGCGATCCAGAAGCGTTCGGGCGAGGTCTGGCGGGTACTCGGCGAAGCCAAGGCGGAGTTCGAAAAATACGGCGGCGTGTGGGACCGGCTGAAGAAGCAATTGGAGACCGTGCAGCGCACGGTGGATGACGCCGGCGTGCGGACGCGAGCCGTGACGCGCCGCCTGCGCGAGGTGGAAAGCCATGTCGACGGCGCTGCGCCGTTCGTGCTTGAAGCCGAGGACGAAGACGAAGGCGAAGAAGAGCGGGGCGAGTCGTAAATGCGCGCGGTGCTGGTCGAGAAGTTCGGATCGCTCGACGATATTCGGCTGGGCGAGACGGCGAAGCCGCCGGTGAAGCCGGGCCATGTGCTGGTCGCGGTGAAGGCGGTCGGCATCGGCTTCGTCGATGTGCTCGGCGCGCTCGGCCGCTATCAGGTGAAGCAGGAGCTGCCCTTCGTGCCCGGCGGCGAACTGGCCGGTGTCGTCGAGGCCGTCGGCGAGGGCGTGGGCGACATCCATCCCGGCGATCGGGTGATCGGCGGCGGCTTTGCCGGGGCATGGGCGGAGTATGTGCTATGCCCCGCGGCCGCCGTGCGCCGGATGCCGGAGAACATGTCCTTCGAACAGGGCGCCATGTTCCGCACCAACTACGCGACGGCGCTGCACGGCCTGCGCGACCGCGGACAGGTCGCGCCGGGCGAGACGCTGCTCGTCCTCGGCGCGGCGGGCGGCACCGGTACGGCGGCGCTCCAGGTCGGCAAGATTCTCGGGGCGCGCGTCATCGCGGCGGCGTCGACGGCGGAGAAACGCGCCGCGGCGCTTCAGCTCGGCGCGGACGAGGCGGTCGACTACACCGACCCGGCATGGCGCGAGGCGCTGAAGGCGCTGACGAACGGCAAGGGTATCGACGTCGTCTTCGACCCCGTCGGCGGCGCGACGACGGAGCAGGCCTTCCGCTCGCTGGCGTGGAAGGGCCGCCATCTCGTCGTCGGCTACGCCTCCGGCACCATCCCGGCGCTGCCGATCAACCTGGCGCTGCTGAAGGGCGCCAGCCTGGTGGGTGTCGACGTCGCGCGCTTCGGCAACATGCACGAGCCGGCGAAGGCGCAGGCCAATCTCCAGGAGCTCTTCGACTGGTTCGCCGCGGGCAAACTCAGCTTCGCGCCCGGCAAGGTCATTCCGTTCGACGAGATCAGGCAGGCGATCACCGATGTCGACGGGCGCCGTTCCATCGGGAAGATCGTTGCCCGCATCGGCGCTTAGCCGCCGCTGAAGAATTCCTGCCAGGGACGCCCGTTGATGGCGACGGATGTCGGCACGGCGACGACGTCACCGACATTGGATTCCCCCCAGAGCCGCACCGGCAGGAACACCACCGGTGTGCCGCCGGAGGGTCCGATCGGCGCATACCAGCCGTGGATCTTGGTGTCGTATTCCGGGCTGATCCGATCGGGCCGCCAGCCGGCGATGCGCCGATAGGTCCCCACGCAATAGATCGCCGGCCCGCGATAGCCGCCGGCGCCCTTGGCCACCGTTCGGGCGCCGCCGGACCACTGCATGAAGTCGTAACGCCGCTTGCCGTCGAAGATGTGCAGCGTGTCGCCGCAGGTGTTGGACGCGTCGGCGACCGTCGGCATCAGAAGCATGGAGATGAGTCCGCTCAATGCATCCGTGGTGCCCCGGCGATCGGATTCCGAAGGAGCGTAGGGGAAGGGCTTGTAGGCCGGATCGACGCTCATGGAGGCGATCTCGCCGCCCGCATAGGTGATCTGCACGATCCGAGCGCCGTCGGATTTGCTTTGGCGCACCCAGGACTGGTCCGGAAGCGCGTGCCCGCCTTCGGCGCGCCCGGTCGCGACGGCACTGATGGTGTTCGGCGCAAAGGTCGCCGCAAGGCCCTCGGGCTGGACATAGACCTCGGCGCGGTAGCGGCCGTCTTCCAGGTCCAGCTTCATCTTCATCGAACCGACCGAGAGGCCGAGCAACGATACGTCATAGGTGACATCGATGGTCGTCGGCGCCGCGTCCGGCGCCGGGACGGCGGACGGCTCCGGCATGGGAGCCGGGGCCGCTCCCGCAGCGGCAATGGCAAGCGCAGCCGCCAGAGCGGCATTCGTCCATTTTTTCATCGCGTCTGCGTGTCCTCGTCGTTGAGCGCCGGATGGCTCGCCGCTACACAGGCCAAACAGTCGCATAGCGGCTGAATGCGCGGTGAATGTGGCGGGGCCGTTCCGGGCGGGCCACTGAATTCGCCGTCATCCGGGGACTGGAACCAGAGCGCTGTGACCCGCCAAGCCCATGATCTGCCCGAGCGGCTGCTGGCCGGCGACCGCCGCGCGCTGGCCAAGGCGATCACGCTGATCGAGTCCACGCGGCCGGCGGATCGCGCGGCTGCGGAAGCCCTTCTCACGACCATCCTGCCGGCGACGGGCAAGGCGATCCGCATCGGCCTGTCGGGCACGCCCGGCGCGGGCAAGTCGACCTTCATCGAGGCGTTCGGCCAGTATCTGACAGGCCTCGGCCGGCGGGTGGCGGTGCTGGCGGTCGATCCTTCGTCGCGCCGCTCGGGGGGCTCGATCCTCGGCGACAAGACCCGCATGGAACAGCTCTCGCGCAATCCGGCAGCCTTCATCCGGCCCTCGCCCTCGTCCGGCGAACTCGGCGGTGTCGCGCGGCGCACGCGCGAGACGATCCTCGCCGTGGAGGCCGCCGGCTTCGACACGGTGCTGGTGGAGACGGTGGGCGTCGGCCAGTCGGAAACCGCCGTCGCCGACATGACCGACCTTTTTGCGCTGATTCATGCCCCGGGAGGCGGCGACGAACTCCAGGGCGTCAAGCGCGGCATCATGGAACTTGCCGACATCGTCATCGTGAACAAGGCGGACGGCGATTTGTTGCCGGCGGCCCGGCGGTCGGCGGCGGATCTCCAGGCCGCCCTGCATCTGATGCGCCCCAAGCATCCCGGCTGGACGGTGCCCGTGCTCCAGGTTTCGGCCCTCGCGCCGCGCGGAATCGAGCAGGTCTGGACCGCGGTGGAGGCGTTCCAGGCGACGCTCGGGCCGGCCGGGCTGGCGGCGGCGCGGCGCGACCAGGCACGGGCGTGGATGTGGTCCGACGTGCGCGACGGCCTGCTCCAGGCCTTCTCAGATGATCCGGAAATTTCCAAGGCAGCTCAGACACTTGAGCGCGATGTTGCAACCGGGAAGCTGCCCCCGCCGCAGGCCGCGCAGCAGCTCCTTCGGCTCTTCCGAAAAGCTTGACAGGCAAAGGCCGCTTCAATACACCCCGCGCGACTTCGATGACGGGCCGCGCGGGAACCGCAGCGGCCTGTTTGTCATCGCGCGAAATGGAAGAGTTGAGGATACCGCCATGGCCCGCCGCTGCGAACTGACCGGCAAGGATGTCCAGGTCGGCCACAATGTGAGCCACGCCAACAACAAGACGAAGCGCCGCTTCATGCCGAACCTCGTCGAGGTTTCGGTTCCGTCGGACGTGCTCGGCAAATCGTTCAAGCTGAAGATTTCGGCGAACGCGCTACGCTCGCTCGATCACGTCGGCGGCCTTGACGCTTTCCTGACCAAGGCCCGCGAAGCCGACCTCTCGCCGATGGCGAAGCGCATCAAGCGCGACGTCGCCAAGGCGAAGAAGGCAGCCCCGGCCGCCGCCGCAGCCTGAAGCAGCGCCTGAAGGTTATGAAAGGCCCCGCCGGGAACGGCGGGGCCTTTTGCATTTGGGCAACGCGGATTAACGCGGGCTAACCCTGTTTGTTAGCGCGGAACCAAGCAGGCCCGCGCTATCGGGATGCTGCCGTAAATCGGAAGGCATCATGGCGGCAGCAGGCATCCTCGAGCGGTCCGCGGTCTGGGTCGACTACGATGTCGTGGAGCGCGTGGCGGTTACCGCCCTGCTCGCCGCCTTGTCCTATCGCACCGTGATGACGGCCGTCGCGACGGGCGACTATTCGAACATCGTCCTGCTCGCCTCAGAGGCGGCGATGGCGTTCTTCATCCTGATACGCCGCCGGACGCAGGCGATGTCGATGCGCGGCCAGGACTGGGCTCTCGCCTGTGCCGGCACGCTGTTGCCGCTGCTGGTCGAGCCCGACCAGGGCCATCCCCTCGCGGCGGAGTCGTTCTGCGTCGCTCTGATGACCTTCGGCTTCTGCCTGCATCTGTCGGCGAAGCTGACGCTGCGCCGCAGCTTCGGCGTCGTGGCCGCCAATCGCGGCGTGCGGATCGGCGGACCCTATGGCTTCATCCGGCACCCGATGTATGCCGGCTATGCCCTGACCCATGTCGGGTTCCTGCTGGCCGGCCCCAATCTATGGAACTTCACGCTGTACGCCGTGCTGACAGCCGTGCAGATCGCCCGCATCGAAGCCGAGGAGCGGCTGCTGAAGGACGACCCGGCCTATCGCGCCTTCATGGCGCAGGTGCCCTATCGGCTCATTCCTTACGTGTATTGAAGCCGGCGGCCGGGGCAGCGGGCTATTCCGCCAGTTCGAACATCATGATGAGCGTGCGCTGGAGCGGGCGCTGGAAGTTGTCGTCGGAGACGATGTAGATCAGCGTCCTGCCGTCTTCGGTACGGCGCGCCGCGAGGCCTTCCATGTTGTCGACGGTGACGCCGCCGAACAGCGTGGCGATCAGCTTGCCGTCGACGAGAGCGCCTTGCTTCAGCGCGGCGACATCGAACACGCGCAGTTCGGCGCCGGGGCCGGTCATCGGCGAGAAGCGGCGCTCCAGTGTCAGCAGGCGGCCGTCGGGCAGCAGCGTCGCGTCGGTCATCGCATAGGGCACGACGCGCTTCACGGTGAAGCTCGACCATGCTCCCGACGCATCGCGGCGCCATGCCGGACTGTCGGCGTCGTCGCTCTCCGGCCCCTGCTCGGCGATCGCGACGAGGCCGCCATCCGCGAGAGCGGCCAGGGCCTCAAGGCCCTCATTGCCGCCCAGCGACTTGACGGCATCGGGCGTCGTCAGCGGCGTTCCGCGCGCCGCGACGCCATCCTTCGCGAAGTCGAAACGCAGGATGCGATGGTCGCGCTCGAACGCAACGAAAGCGTCGCCCTTGAGGTCATGGGGATCGGCGAAGGCGAGGCTTTCGCTGTCACCTTCGGTCTTGCCTTCCAGCGGATTGCCGTCGGCGTCGAGGATAGGCGCCGCGCGAATATCGGCGACGCCCGCCAGATCGCCATCGGCGGCATAGGTGATGCTGCCGGTGATCCAGTGGCCCTGGTCGCTGATCGAGACGAAGCGTGTGCCGTCCGGGCTGATCCTGAAGCCCGAGATGCCGCCGAAGACGTCGCCGTGGTCGGAAGGCACGATCGAGATGCCGCCGCGATAGAGCAGGCTGCCGAGGCGGAGGTCCTTCGGATCGGCGGAACGCAGTTCGACCGCCATCACACCGACGGCAACCGAGACGCCCGGTACCGCTTCCTGCACTGGCGGCGCGGGCGTCTCGGCCTGGGTGCAGCCGGCCAACACGACGGCGATGGCGATGGCGGTGCGTTTCGACATGGCCCTCGGTCCGGGTGAGGCGGTTCTAGCTGACGCTTGCGCGCACGGCCTGGAGGCTGGTCTTGGCGAGGCCGGGACGCGTCGCGGAGCGCAAGGCCGAGGGGCCGGTATCGTTCGCGGGTTCGGGACGCTTGCGCGGCCCTTCCTCCTCGAACAGTTCGGCGAGCTTCTCGGTCATAGCGCCGCCGAGCTGCTCTGCGTCGACGATCGTCACGGCGCGGCGGTAGTAGCGCGTCACGTCATGGCCGATGCCGATGGCGAGCAGTTCGACCGGCGACTTGGTCTCGATCTCCTCGATCACCGTGCGCAGGTGGCGCTCCAGATAGTTGCCGGCGTTCACCGACAGGGTGGAATCGTCGACCGGCGCGCCGTCCGAGATCACCATGAGGATGCGCCGCTGCTCCTGGCGCGCGAGCAGGCGGTTATGCGCCCAGATGAGCGCCTCGCCGTCGATATTCTCCTTCAGCAGGCCCTCGCGCATCATCAGCCCCAGCGAACGGCGGGCGCGCCGCCACGGCGAGTCGGCGCCCTTGTAGATGATGTGACGCAGATCGTTCAGGCGGCCCGGCTGGCCCGGCTTGCCGTCCTGGATCCACTTCTCGCGCGCCTGGCCGCCCTTCCACGCCTTGGTCGTGAAGCCGAGGATTTCGACCTTCACATTGCAGCGTTCCAGCGTGCGGGCGAGGATGTCGGCGCACATCGCCGCGACGGTGATCGGCCGGCCGCGCATCGAACCCGAATTGTCGAGCAGCAGCGTCACGACCGTGTCGCGGAACTTCATGTCCTTCTCGACCTTGTAGGACAGCGGATTGGTCGGATCGATGATGACCCGCGTCAGGCGCGCGGCATCGAGGATGCCTTCCTCCAGGTCGAACTCCCAGTTGCGCTGCTGCTTCGCCATCAGCCGGCGCTGGAGCCGGTTGGCGAGGCGCGAGACGACGCCCTGCATCGCCGAGAGCTGCTGGTCGAGATAGGCTCTCAGGCGTGTCAGCTCATCGCTGTCGCAGAGGTCGTCGGCGCCGATCACTTCGTCATGGGCGGTCGAATAGATCTTGTAGAGCGGTTCGTTCGGGCGGTCCGGGGTGTTCTGGTTGGGCCGCATCGGCTGCGTCCCGTCCTCCGGCGCGTCCGACTCGTCGTCCGAGGGCTGCTGGTCGGCATCGACCTCGACCATCTGCTGCTCGGAATCTTCCGGCGTCCCTTCTTGGAATTCGACCTCCTCGGAGGACGAACCCTGCGGCTCTTCCGAATCGCTGGAGTCCTGCTGCTGTTGCTGCTGCTCCTCGGTGGTCTCGTTCTCGCTGTCCTGGTTCTCGTCGCTCTCGTTGTCGCCGAGCTCGTCGCCGAGGTCGAGGTCGCGCAGGACGGTGCGGACGATCTTCGAGAAGATTTCCTGGTCGTGCTCCTGCCCGGTGAGGCGCGCGATGTCGGCGGCGGCGCGCTCCTCGATGAACGGGCGCCAGAGATCGACGATGCGTTCGGCGGACTTGGGAATCGGGCGGCCGGTCAGCTTCTCGCGGATCAGCAGGGCCAGCGCGTCGGGCAGCGGCGCGTCGGCGCGCTCGCGCACCTTGGCGTAGCCCTTGCCGGCATATTTGCTCTCCAGCACCGCGGCGAGATTGGCGCCCATGCCGTCCATGGCGTTGGCGCCGATCGCCTCGACCCGCGCCGTCTCGACCGCGTCGAAGATCATCCGCGCGTTCGGGCCGGTCGGCGCGAATTGCTGGTGCGTCTTCTCGTCGTGGAAGGCGAGCTTCAGGCCGAAGGCGTCGGCCTGGCCGCGCACGATGGCGACGTCCTGGGCCGGCAGGTCGCGGGCCGGGACGGGCAGGCGGGCCCGGATGCCCTTCAGGGCCGGCGGCTCGGTGCCGAAGGTGACGGTGAGTTCCGGCTCGGCAGCGATCGACCGCGTCGTCTGCGCGACCGCCCGCTTGAACCGTTCGATCTGGGATTCCGATTTCATGACGCTGGTTTTGTAGCCGGGCAGCGGACCGGTGTCATGGGGGCGGCGGGGCAGGCCGGCGGGTCCAGCGCAGACCCTACGTCAAGACGTTGACGCCGACATGGGGCGGTCTAGCTTCGTGGCCGACAACCGCCTGGAGTCGTCAATGGCGCGCTCACCGCTGTTCGCCCGCAAGTCCGTCGATGACATCCGCGCCAGCGGCGAAGCGGAGGGTGTGGGGCTGCACAAGGCCCTGGGGCCGGTTTCGATCACGGCCATGGGCATCGGCGCGATCATCGGGGCGGGCATCTTCGTCCTGACCGGCACCGCCGCGGCGCAATATGCCGGGCCCGGGATCATGATCTCCTTCGTCATCTGCGGCATTGCCTGCGCCTTCGTCGGCCTGTGCTACGCTGAACTGGCCGCGCTCATTCCGGTCTCGGGCAGCAGCTATACCTACACCTATGCCACGCTCGGCGAGCTGTTCGCGTGGATCATCGGCTGGGATCTGGTGCTCGAATATGCCGTCGCCGCCTCGACGGTGGCCGTGGGCTGGTCGGCGTATCTGGTGCGGTTGCTTGCCCGCGCCGGGATCGGCGTGCCGCACGCCTGGACGATGGCGCCGTTCGACGACCCGGTGACGCTGGCCGACGGCACGATCGTTCACGGCATCCTCAACCTGCCCGCGGCGCTGATTGTCGTCATCATCACCGCGCTCCTGGTCATGGGCACCAGGGAATCGGCGCGTACCAACACCATCATGGTCGGCGTGAAGCTGGCCGTCGTACTCCTGTTCATCGCCCTCGGCGTCGGCGCGATCGATACTGCCAACTGGAGTCCGCTCATTCCGGAGAACCACGGCAATTTCGGAGAGTTCGGGTTGACCGGCGTGTTGCGTGGCGCGTCCGTCGTGTTCTTCGCCTTCATCGGCTTCGACGCGGTTTCGACCGCTGCTCAAGAGGCCCGAAATCCCCAGCGAGACATGCCGATTGGCATTCTCGGGTCGCTGGCGATCTGCACGCTGCTCTATGTGGCCGTCTCGGCTGTGATGACGGGGCTCGTTTCGTATACCCAGCTCAACGTCGCCGCGCCGATCGGCCTCGCCGTCGATGTCCTCGGCTTGCCTTGGATATCGTTCATTATCGATATCGGCGTGCTGGCCGGGCTGACGACCGTCATCCTTGTCTCGCTCTACGGTCAGACGCGCATCTTCTACACGATGTCGCATGACGGCCTGCTCCCGCCCCTGTTTGCGCATATTCATCCGTCCTGGAGAACGCCGTGGCTGAGTCAGATCGTCATCGGCGCGTTCGTCGCGATCGCCGCCGCGCTGGCGCCGCTCGACATCCTGGGCGAACTGGTCAGCATCGGCACGCTCTTCGCGTTCATGCTGGTCTGCGGCGCGGTCATCTATCTCCGCAAAAGCGATGCCGACCGGTTTCGTCCCTTCCGGGTGCCCGGCGTTCCGGTGGTGCCGATACTCGGCATCCTGTGTTGCCTGGGGCTCATGTATTTTCTGCCGCTCGATACGTGGCTGCGTCTCATCATCTGGTTGGGCATCGGCCTTGCCATCTACGCCTTCTACGGGCGCCATCATTCGCGCCTGCGCACCTTGGCCGAGCGGCAGAGATGACCTCGTCCGAAAACGGCCAGACCGGAGGCTGACCGGCAAGCATCGTTCTCCCGCACCGCAAGGAGAGACCGATGCCCACGATCACCGCCACGACACCCATTCCGGAAAACGCCATCGCCGTCCGCAAGGACTTCACCGTCGACGCGCCCGTCGAATTCGTCTGGTCGGCGCTGCGCGATTTCGGCGCGCTGACGACGCGCCTGGTGCGCGGCTTCGTGACGGAATGCCGCCTCGAAGGCACCGCGCGCATCGTGACCTTCGCGAATGGTTCGGTCGCCCGCGAGGAGCTGGTCGAGTGGGACGACGCCGGCCGCCGCCTCGTCTACACGATCCCAGGCGCCCAGATGCGCTGGCACCGCGCTTCCGCCGAAGTCAGCGCCAATGCCGACGGCACGACCCGCTTCGTGTGGACCACGCATGTCGTGCCGGCGGAGATCGGCGCCTATATCAGCGAGCAGATGGACCTTGGCGTCGCCGCCCTGAAAGCGACGCTGGAAGAAGATGCGCGCGCCGGTTAAGCGGCTGCGCGTTCAAACCTTGCCGGCGAGTACCTTCTTCAGGACACTGCGATGACAGCGGTCCTCGTCTTCGCAATGGCACATGAGAGTAACCGGCCCCTTGCGGCCGAGTTCTTTCAACAGACGGAGGGTGAACTTCTGTCCTTGGTTTTTGATCTTTCCGTTACGCCGGTCGATCGTGTCGCTTTCCTTCAACTCGGCACGATAGGCGCGCGCGAACGCTCCCCACGATATTGTCCCCGCCGCGAGCGACTTTCTTAGGGTGTCAGTTGGACCCAAATTGGCCATCCAGACGTCGTACCGTGACGACTTCAGATACATACCCAAACTGCGGGTCGCCAAAATCCTCAGGCCGTCCTTCTTACGGTCGATAGGATCATGGACGTTCTTCGTGCGGATCATCTCTGACACTCCCCTCGCGCAAGATGAAATCTTGCGCCTATGAGAGGACGGGAAGGCGCGGAAAGACTAAGCCACCAGCACCTTTGCGGCGCTTTCGGGCAGCTCCTCGCCGAAGCAGCGCTGGTAGAACTCGGCGACCGTGGCGCGCTCGAGTTCGTCGCACTTGTTCAGGAACGTCACGCGGAAGGCGAAGCCGATGTCGCCGAAGATCTGGGCGTTCTCGGCCCAGGTCAGCACGGTGCGCGGGCTCATCACGGTCGAGATGTCGCCGTTGATGAAGGCCGAACGGGTGAGGTCGGCGACGCGCACCATGGCGGCGATCTTCTTCTTGCCCTCGGGCGTCTGGTACGCCTTGGTCTTGGCCAGGACGATGTCGACTTCCTTGTCGTGCGCCAGATAATTCAGCGTCGTCACGATAGACCAGCGGTCCATCTGGCCCTGATTGATCTGCTGCGTGCCGT